>NZ_JBITJZ010000008.1:0-116672 GCF_044460595.1 Streptomyces sp. NPDC050085
TGCAGGGGGGACCCTGTGGGAGAGTAGGACGCCGCCGAACTATTTTTGAATGGAAAGCCCCGGACCGGGATACGGTCCGGGGCTTTTCTGCGTTTGGGGTCATTTAGGGTCAGTGGTATGCGCTATGACCTCGTCATCTTCGACAACGACGGTGTGCTCGTCGACAGCGAGCCGATCGCCAATACCGTTCTCGCCGCCTATCTGACCGAGGTCGGGCATCCGACGTCGTACGAGGAGTCCTTGCGGGACTACATGGGCGGGGCGTTGCACCGCGTGCACGACACCGTCAGGGAGCGGACCGGGCGGGCGCTGCCCGAGGAGTTCGACCAGGAGCTGATGCGGCGGACCCTGGAAGCGTTCGAGCGGTCGCTTGAACCGGTCGACGGGGTCGTCGAAGTGCTGGAGAAGCTCGAGGCGGACGGGGTGCCGTTCTGTCTGGCGTCTTCCGGGCGGCACGAGCGGATTGCGGCCGGGCACCGCAAGACGGGGCTCGATCGGTGGTTCGGGGTCGGCAGGGGCCCGGTCGGCAATGTGTTCAGTGCCGAGGACGTGGGGCGTGGGAAGCCGGCGCCCGATCTGTTTCTGTACGCCGCTGAGCGCATGGGCGTAGCGCCCGAGAAGTGTGTGGTCGTCGAGGACAGTCCGCTCGGGGTGCAGGCCGCTGTGGCTGCGGGGATGGACGTGTACGGGTTCACCGCCATGACGCCCGCGGCGGGGCTCGGTGCGGCCACCGGGTTCTTCGCGGACATGCGGGAGTTGCCGCAATTGGTGGCTTGATCCATCTACCCAGCAGTAAGGATGCGGCCTACGCTGAGCCGCCATGAGCGACGGTAACGGTGGGAGCGGCGGCATACCGGGTGTGCTGCGGTGGGGGCGCAGATCGCTGGGGTTCAGCTTCTTCGCGCAGGGGGCGGCGTTCGCGCTGCTCGTGACGCGGATCCCCGCCATCCAGGATCAGTACGGGATCTCCGACGGGCTGCTGCCCGTCTTTCTGGCGGCCGTGCCGATCCTCGCCGGTGTCAGCAGCGTCTGCACCGAGCAGTTGGTCAAGCGGGTGCGGCCGAGCCGGGTGCTGCGGTGGGCCCAACCCGTGGCGCTGCTGGCGCTGTTGGGCGTCGGAGCCGGGGACACGATGGTGGAGGTGGCGATCGCCCTCGCCGCGTTCGGGCTCGTCGTGGGTGCCCTCGACGCCTCGATGAACATGCTGGGGGTCAGCCTCCAGCGGTCGTACGGGCGCAGCATCATGCTCGGGTTCCACGCCTCGTACAGCCTCGGCGGGATCGTCGGTGCCTCGCTGGCCTGGGTGGGGGCGCACTGGGACCTGTCGCTGTTCGTGTCGTATCTGCCGGCGGTGGCCGTGCTGCTGCCGGCGTGCCTGCTGGCCAGCCGGTGGTACGTCGACGGGAACGCGGCCGTCGAGGACGAAGCCGCCGCGAAGGAGGGCAGCGGCGGGGTCGTCTTCAAGTTGCTGCTGCCGCTGTGTCTCGTGATGGCGTTCGCGTACATCGGGGACTCGACCGTCTCCAACTGGAGCGCGAAGTACCTGCAGGACGTGCTGGGCAGTTCGGAGCAGCTGTCGACCGTCCCGTACAACGTCTACATGGTCATGACGCTCGTCGGGCGGGCCGTCGGGGACGTGGGTGTGCGGCGGTTCGGGGCCGTGGTCGTGGTGCGGCTCGGGACGCTGGTGGCCGCCGGTGGCTTCGCGGTGGTGGCCGTGGCGCCGGGGCCCTGGGTGGGGATGCTCGGCTTCACGCTGCTCGGGCTCGGGCTCTGTGTGATCGTGCCGCAGACCTTCGCCGCGGCCGGGCGGCTGTTCCCCGGGGCGTCGGACGCGGCGGTCGCCCGGCTCAACATCTTCAACTACGTTGGTTTTCTGGTGGGTTCGCCCCTGGTGGGGGCTTTGGGGGATGCGTGGAGCTATCGGGGCGCCATGCTCGTACCCATGGTGTTGGTCCTGGTGACGCTCGTGTACGCCCCTTCGTTCGGCTCGGGAGGGGACCGATACGGTGGCAGGCATGAGCGGCCGCGCGCAGTTGATGTGGGACCCGGCGGTAGCGGGGTATGACTTCGGCCCCGGGCATCCGATGGACCCGGTCCGGCTCGAGCTGACCCGGAGCCTCGTCGGGGCGTTCGGGCTCGAGCGGGAGCTCGACGTCGTCGCGGCCAAGCGGGCCGGGGACTCGACGCTGCGGCTCGTGCACCGCGAGGACTACGTGGACGCGGTCAAGGCCGCGTCCGCCGACCCTGGCGCGGCCGACCAGGCGTACGGGCTCGGCACCACGGACGACCCCGCGTTCGCCGGGATGCACGAGGTGTCTGCGCTGATCGCCGGGCAGTCCGTGGGTGCGGCCGAGGCCGTGTGGCGGGGTGAGGCGCTGCACGCCGTGAACTTCGCCGGCGGGCTGCACCATGCGATGCCGGGGGCGGCCTCCGGGTTCTGCGTGTACAACGACGCGGCCCTCGCCATCGCGCGGCTCCTCGAACTCGGCGCCGAGCGCGTCGTCTACGTAGACGTGGATGTGCATCACGGCGACGGCGTGCAGGCGGCGTTCTGGGAGGACCCGCGGGTGCTGACCGTTTCGCTGCACGAGCATCCGCGGACGCTGTTCCCGCAGACCGGATGGCCCGAGGAGACCGGGGCCGCCGGGCCCGCCGAGGGGACGGCCGTGAACGTCGCGCTGCCCGCCGGGACGGGGGACGCGGGGTGGCTGCGGGCGTTCCACGCGGTCGTGCCCGAGCTGGTCGCGGAGTTCAGGCCGCAGGTGCTCGTGACGCAGCACGGGGCCGATACGCACTTCGAGGATCCGCTGGCGCATCTCGCGGTGTCGCTGGACGCGCAGCGGGCCGTACAGGTCGCCTGCCACGAGCTGGCGCACGCGTACGCGGACGGGAAGTGGGTCGCGCTCGGCGGCGGCGGGTACGCGGTCGTGGACGTGGTGCCCCGCTCGTGGACGCATCTGGTGGCCATCGCCGCCGGGCGGGAGATCGCGCCGGAGACCGTGATCCCGGACGGGTGGCGGCAGGAAGTCTTCGCCCGTACGCGACAGTTGGCGCCGGCGCGGATGACGGACGGGCGGTGGCCCGTCGCGCACCAGGACTGGGAGGCGGGGTACGACCCCGCGGATCGGCTGGATCAGGCGATTCTCGCTACGCGGAAGGCGGCCTACCCGCTGCGGGGCCTTTTGCCCTAGAGGCATGTGCCAGGGGCGAGCGCCCGCACACGGTAAGGGGTGTTACTCCAACTGTGCGGTGTTTCGGGGTTTTACGGGCGTACTCGCGGCCAATGCACCAGCATTTCAAGTGTGTTGAGCACCGGCGCCCTGCGTGCGCATCTGTTGGCGGCTCGGCTTGCCGGGCCCGTGGCGACCTCCCGCGAGGAGAGTCTGCGCAGTTACCGGCTGTTCGAGGCGCGCGATCCGCGTGTGCTGCTCGGGCTCGATCCCGAATGGCGGTGGGCGCAGCGGGACCTGCTCGCGCTGATGGCCGACAAGTGCGGGGTCTCGGGGGATCCCGCGCACACCTCCGGGCACGACGTGATCGACCCGGAGCTCACCCTCGCCGCGCTCGACGCGTTCGCGGACCGGCTCGGCAGGGCCGCCGAATCGCGTGCCCCGGTACTCTTCGGAACCGGACATCCGCACCGATTGCTCGGTTTCTACGCCGCGTTGGCGGACGCCTTGTCGGCGGCCGGGTGCCCCGTCCTCACCCCCGCGATGGGTTGCAGTGTCGACATAACGACCCGGTTCGGCCTACGCACGTACAACCTTGACTACGTACAAGGAGTCGCGCTGGTGCGCGAACCCGGCGCGTGGCCCCCCGGAAGTGAGACCGGCGCGCACACGCATTCGCCACTCCCGGTTCGTACCGCTCTGGCCGCCTGCGCGGAGGCCGGCGGACCGCTTCCCGATCTGGTCGTGGGGGACCACGGATGGGCTTGCGGTGCAGGTCAGTTGGGGTTCGATGCCATCGGCCTGGCGGATACGGATGATCCCGCGCTGTTCGTCGGTGAGGCCGAGGGGCGGGTGTCCGTCGTCGTTCCGCTTGATGACGCTGTGCGGTCTGATTACTACCGACCGCTTACTCGCTATGTACTCAATCGAGCGTGTCTGTCACAGTAGGCGGCCGATCGCTGCTCCTCTTCCCCACTCGCACCACACGCCCCTACATTGGGGAGTGAGCACGCAACGACGTTGAGTCACCGGAAGGGGAAGCCGGTGGCCGTCGAGTGCGGAAGGTTCAGGTGTGTCATGGCTGCTGGTGAGAGTAGGCCTCTGAACGAGGTGCAGTTCTTGACCGTGGCGGAAGTCGCCTCGGTCATGCGAGTGTCCAAGATGACCGTGTACCGACTGGTGCACAGTGGTCATCTGCCCGCGATCCGGGTCGGGCGGAGCTTCCGCGTCCCGGAGCAAGCGGTCCACGAGTACCTCCGCGAGTCCTATGTGGGGGTGGATGCCGGCTGATCCGTAGCTCCGATCGCCCTCGATTTCTGGCTCGGCACTCGGGCGGGGTAGGCTAGCCCCTCGTAGGTCGTGTGGGCCCCAATTCAGCCCCGCACCGAGTGATTGTCCCTGCATCGCAGGGGTTGTCCCAGAAGTGAGCGAGGGTAGTCGTGGGCTCTGTTATCAAGAAGCGCCGTAAGCGGATGGCTAAGAAGAAGCACCGCAAGCTGCTGAAGCGCACGCGCGTTCAGCGTCGCAACAAGAAGTAAGCGACCGCTGCAGCACAGCGCTTTCTGTGGCCCTTTCACCGTTCGGTGGGAGGGCCACAGTGCGTTCGCGGACGTGTCCGTCCCTGGCCTGCGTGGATGTTTACGGGGCAACCGTCTGTACGTGCGTCTGTGGCTGTCGTCACTTCATGCATCGTCCGGTCATCACAGCGCAACATCGAACCGCTAACGTGGCCCGCGAGCAGTGAGTGCGGAGCGCGGCAGGTCTTGCACGGAAGGTAGGCGCTGATCTTGGGCAAGGTCGTGCTCGTGACCGGGGTGGCCCGGCAACTCGGGGGCCGGTTCGTTCGACGTATCCAGCGGGACCCGGACGTGGACCGGGTGATCGCCGTGGACGCGGTGCCTCCCGCGCACCATCTGGGCGGGGCGGATTTCCTGCAGGCCGACATCCGGCAGCCGACGGTCGCGCGGCTGCTCGCCGAGCACTCCGTGGACACCGTCGTGCACATGGACGTGACGGGGACGCCGCTGGCCAGCGGCGGCCGCGGCTCGGTCAAGGAGACCAACGTCATCGGCACGATGCAGCTGCTCGGCGCGTGCCAGAAGGCGCCGAGCGTCAAGCGGCTCGTGGTGAAGTCGAGTACGAACGTGTACGGGTCCGCGCCGCGCGACCCGGCCGTGTTCACGGAGACGACGCCGCCCAAGTCCCTGCCGAGCGGCGGCTTCGCGAAGGACACCGTCGAGGTCGAGGGGTATGTGCGCGGGTTCGCCCGGCGCCGTCCCGACGTCGCCGTGTGCGTGCTGCGCTTCGCCAACATCCTTGGCCCGACGGCCGATTCGCCGCTCGCCCAGTACTTCTCGCTGCCGGTCCTGCCGACGGTGTTCGGCTATGACCCGCGGCTGCAGTTCGTGCACGAGGACGATGTGATCGAGGTGCTGCGGATCGCCGCGCACGACCCGGATCGCGGGACGCTGAACAGCGGGACGTTCAACGTCGCGGGCGACGGCGTCCTGCTGCTCTCGCAGTGCTCGCGCCGGCTCGGCCGCCCGACCGTCCCGGTGCTGCTGCCCGCCGTGACCTGGGTGGGCGGCGCACTGCGTACGCTGGGTGCGACGGACTTCTCGCCCGAGCAGATCAGGCTGCTCACGCACGGGCGGGTGGTGTCGACGGCCCAGATGCGCGACACACTGGGGTTCCGGCCGAAGTACACGACCGCGGAGACCTTCGCGGATTTCGTACGCGGACGGGGACCCGGACTGCTGCCGCCCCAGGCCCTGGCGTCAGCCGTGGACAAGGTCGCGTCACTGCCCTTCGTGGGCGGGCGCGCGGCCGGCCACCCCTCGACGTAGAGCGCCAACTGAGGAGCGCATGAACGATGGCGGATGCCAAGGTCATTCCGTTCGACGACGACAGGTCGCGGGGGACCACCGGGAAGGGTGCCGCGCGCCGCAGGGGACCCGGTGCCGGCCGGCGCAAGGGTGAGCCGTCGGCTGCCCGGGACGTGCGCGAGGTCAAGGCGCTGCCGACGCAGACGCGGCCCGAGCCGGAGCCCGAACGCGGGGCGCCGGAGCCGGCGGTGCCCGAGTCGCGGGGTGGCTGGGACCGGCGGATCGCGGGCGGGCTCGCGTTTCTGCGGCGGCGGATCACGGGGGACTACGACGTCGACGAGTTCGGCTACGACAAGGAACTCACTGACCAGGTCCTGATGTCGATGCTGCGGCCGATCGCGGAGAAGTACTTCCGGGTCGAGGTGAAGGGCGTCGAGAACATTCCGGCGCAGGGCGGTGCGCTGATCGTCTCCAACCACTCGGGGACGCTGCCGCTCGACGGGCTGATGCTGCAGGTCGCGGTCCACGACAACCACCCGGCGGGTCGCCATCTGCGCCTCCTCGCGGCCGACCTGGTCTTCATGCTGCCGGTGGTCAACGAGCTGGCCCGTAAGGCCGGGCACACGCTGGCCTGCGCGGAGGATGCCCAACGGCTGCTCGAGAGCGGTGAGTTGGTCGGGGTGATGCCGGAGGGCTTCAAGGGCATCGGCAAGCCGTTCAGCGAGCGGTACAAGCTGCAGCGGTTCGGGCGGGGCGGGTTCGTGTCGACCGCGCTGCGCGCCGGGACGCCGATCGTGCCGTGCTCGATCGTCGGGGCGGAGGAGATCTACCCGATGATCGGCAACGCGAAGACGCTGGCCAGGGTCCTCGGTTTCCCCTACTTCCCGATCACGCCCACGTTCCCGTGGCTGGGGCCGCTCGGTGCGGTGCCGTTGCCGACGAAGTGGACGATCCAGTTCGGGGAGCCGATCGCGACGGACGGGTATCCGCCGGAGGCGGCGGAGGATCCGATGCTGATGTTCAACCTGACGGATCAGGTGCGGGAGCAGATCCAGCACACGCTGTACAAGCTGCTGGTGCAGCGCAGGTCGGTGTTCTTCTAGCAGCAGTTAGCAGCAACTAGCAGTCAGGGGCCCGGGGATGACCCCGGGCCCCTCATGCTGTCGGTGGGGCTACTTGGCGTCCTCGCCGTCGATGCCCAAGCCGGGGAGCAGGCCCGGCAGGAGCGGGGGCAGGGTGACGTCCGGCTTGGTGGAGCTGGGGGTGCCGGAGCCGGACTTGCCGTCCGACGGGGTCGGTGACGCGTCGGACTTCGGGGGGTCCAGGAGGCCGCCCGTGGTCTCGCCGAGGAGGCCGCTGTCGTCCTGGCCCGTGCCCGAGCTGGACGGCTTGGGCTGGGTGGAGCTGCCGCCGCGGTGATCCGTGCCGGACGAGCCGGACGGGGTCGAGCGCTCGGTGCCGGACGTCCCCGGCGACGTACCGCCACCGGAGTGGGAGCCGCCCGTGGTGGGCGTCTGTGGCAGTAGCGAGCGCAGCGGGTCGACCTCTTGGTCTATGGCGGCGAAGACCGAGCTCACCTGGTCCCGTACGTCGCCGAGCTGGACCGGCAGTCGGTTGCTCAGGGAGCTCCAGCTCTGCCGGTGCGACTCGGAGAACGCGGACAGGGCCTGGATCGGGCCGAGCGAGCCGTCCCGCTTGTACGCCTCGCTGAGCAGCCGGTGGCCCTCGGACGCGTCGTACTGCATCCCGGACAGGGCGCGGCGGACCTCGCCCACGGACTCGTGGTCCAGGTGGCCGCTGCGGTCGCGCTCCATCAGCCGCCGCGCCTCGTTGAGCCGCGTCGACGCCTGGTCCAGATAGATCTGCCCGCGGTCGGAGTCGCTGTCGGCCATGCCGAGCTTGAGGTCCTCCATGCCGCGCTTGAGGCCGTAGAGGGAGTCACCGGGCAGCGCGTTCGAACTCGCGGCTGCTACGCCGCTGAACGCTCCCGCGGCCACACCCACCGTGAGCCCGCCCGCGGCGAGGCCCTTGGACAGGCGGGAGCGCGGGCGGAGCTTGCGCAGTGAGGTCGCCCGGTGGGCTCCCTTGCCCTTGCCCCGCTGCTCCGGCACGGACGGTGCCGCGCCCTCCTTGAACATGGCCTCCATCGCGGCCACGAGCTGCGCCCGCTGCACCACTTTGACCTCGGGGTCCAGCTCCGGTGCGGGCAGCTCGCCGAGACCGGTGGTCAGGGACAGCAGTCTGCCCTGCTCGGTATCGGCCTGGTCGCTCTGCCCAGCAGCCGGTCCCTCCGGCTGCTGCGCCGCCGGGTCCCTGTCGGACTGGTCCTCCAGGGCCTGGGCGAAGGCGTTCGCCCGCCGGTGTGCCGATACGTTCGCGATCACTGGCGGCACCTCCTCTCGTCATGACGGTCGACTCCCATGTCGACTCCCCAGGGGGTCCTGAGGGTTGCACGCCCGGGCCGCTTGCACACGATCGAGTGAGCGGAGCACGGTCCGGGAGTGACCACAGGGAGCCTGCATCCCGCACAACGAGCGGCGCGGCACTTGGGTTACGGACGAAAGATGATCCGACCGCCAACGCATCTACCTTTCACCGTAGGTGAGTTGAGGGTCGCGGGCGGTGACGGAATCGGTCGGGAGGTGTCAGCGTGCGTCATCGGGGAGGAGCCGGGCGAGCGTGCGCACGGCCCGGTACTGGAGGGTCTTGATCGCTCCCTCGTTCTTCCCCATCACGCGCGCGGTCTCGGCGACGGACAGACCCTGCAGAAAGCGCAGCGTGACGCACTCCTGCTGCTGTGGGTTCAGACGTCGTACGGCGTCCAGGAGTGCCGCGTTCGACAGGGACTCAAGGACGGAGTCCTCGGGGGAACGCTCCACCTCGTTCGCGTCCAGCATTTCGCCGGTGGTCACTTCGAGACGGAAGCGGCTCGACTTGAAGTGGTCGGCGACCAGGTTGCGCGCGATCGTGACCAGCCAGGCGCCGAAGTCGCGGCCCTGCCAGGTGAAGGTGCCGATGCGGCGCAGCGCGCGCAGGAAGGTCTCGCTGGTGAGGTCCTCGGCCGTCGCCTTCCCGCCGACGCGGTAGTAGATGTAGCGGTAGACGGTGTCGCTGTACTGGTCGTAGAGCCGGCCGAAGGCGTCCGCCTCGCCGGCCTGGGCGCGCTCGACCAGGTCCATCATGCGGGCGCTGTCGCTGTCCGCGGCGGGGCGGCGGGGCGTCGGCGCGGCCGCCGTACCGGAGGCACCGGCGGCTCCGGAGCGTGCGCGTCTGCCGACGGTGGCGGCGCCGCTGTCGGCCATGGCGAAGCACGGACCGACCGGCGCAGGGACGGCGAGGGCGGGGACGGCGTACGCGGTGGGGACGAAGCCGCGCAAGCGGTCGACGACCGTTGCGCGCAGCGTAGCCAGGCCCGAGGCGTCAACCCCGACGTGTTGAAACACGGGACTCCCAGAGGCAGAGCTTCCATCACGTGCAGTGCGGGACCGTTCACCCGTCGTACTGACGCGTGGGTACCGGTTTGCGTCTGAGGAGAATAACGCTTCGTGCAGGGAGCGCTACACCGAGTTGCTCAAATCATCGATTACGTCACTTCTGTAGCTGATCGCCGATGATTCAAGTACCAGAGAGTGACCACTTGTTGATCGGATTAGGTCATGTTCCGGCTGCGGCCGTGACGGGTTGTGGCCGAGTGCTATCCGCGTGACTGGCGGGAAGCCGGTGGGGGTAAGACGTTCGGAATGGCGTCAGCGACGGCGGCGGTGCAGGGCGATCGCCGCTGCCGTGCCGCCCGCGACCGCGCCGACGCCGGCCGCCGCGGGGATGCCGACCTTCGCCGCCTTGCGGCCGGTGCGGTAGTCGCGCAGCCGCCAGTCCCGCTCGCGCGCGTACTTGCGCAGCTTGGCGTCCGGGTTGATCGCGTACGGGTGTCCGACGAGGGAGAGCATCGGGATGTCGTTGTGGGAGTCGCTGTACGCGGCGCAGCGGCCGAGCTCCAGGCCCTCCGCCGAGGCCAGTGCGCGCACGGCCTCCGCCTTCGCGGGGCCGTGCAGCGGTTCGCCGACGAGCTTGCCGGTGTAGACGCCGCCGATGGACTCGGCGACCGTGCCGAGGGCGCCGGTCAGGCCGAGGCGGCGGGCGATGACCGTGGCGATCTCGACGGGGGCCGCCGTGACCAGCCAGACCTTCTGCCCGGCGTCGAGGTGGGCCTGGGCGAGGGCGCGGGTGCCGGGCCAGATGCGCTCGGCCATGTACTCGTCGTAGATCTCCTCGCCGATGGACATCAGCTCGGCGACGCGGTGGCCCTTGACGATGGACAGCGCGCTGTCGCGGGCGTCCTGCATGTGCTCGGGGTCCTCGACCCCGGCGATCCTGAACCACGCCTGCTGCCAGGCGAACCGGGTCAGCTCGCGGCGCTGGAAGAACTTCCGCTTGTACAGGCCCCGGCCGAAGTGGAAGATCGCGGCGCCCTGCATCACGGTGTTGTCGAGGTCGAAGAAGGCGGCGGCCTTGTCGTCGCCGACGACCGGGAACTCCGGGTCCTGACTGTCACCACTGTCATCGCCCGGGGGCGCCTGGTCCTCCAGCTCCTGGGAGGACTTGCGCGCTGCCTCAGCCGAGGCCTCGCCTGCCAGCACGCTCCGCGCGGTGGCGGAGCGCCTACGGGGTGTGAGCCATCCGAGAGCGGCCATGCGGCGAGCATAGCCAGTTTGTTCGGTGGTTCCGGAGTCGAGCAGATTTCGGGAACCTGTCGGCGTGTGAAATCCAGGCGTTCTGCCAGGGGTGCGGGCGGGGCCAGAATGGCCGGTATGAGCCCCATCTTTCGCCGTGGTGAGAAGAAGAATCCGTCGGACCGGGTCGTCACGTTGATCGGCAAGCCCGGGTGTCATCTGTGCGACGACGCACAGGTGGTGATCGAGAAGGTCTGTGCCGAGGTCGGCGCGTCCTGGGAGAAGAAGGACATCAATGAGGACGAGGAGCTGTACCGCAAGTACTGGGAGCAGATCCCGGTCGTCCTCGTCGACGGGGAACAGCACGACTTCTGGCGGGTGAAGGAGGAGCGGCTGCGGTCCGCGCTCACGCGCTGACCCCCCGCGCGCACCCGCTGTACACCGTCGTCCTGTGCACCGCCGTGCTCCGTCGTGTTCCGTCGCAGAAGTCACTGACCGAGCAGTCCAACTGGTCCCGAAAGTCGCTTAGGATCGGGGGCGGTTTTGGTCTCGGGGGCGTGGATCGTAAGGAAGGTGTGCGGTTTTGCCCCCGACAGGTGAGCAACGAAGCTGCCTGCGCGCCGGTTCCAGTCGAGTGCGCGGGGGTTGCGTGACCCCGGTCACGTTGGCCGGGCAAATCGGACACCATCTTTGTGCACGCGTTCACAAAGACATAGCCTGCATCCGACGGGGCGGTCTTGGAACGAACAGCCGCCCACAGCCCCGCTCTACCCGCAGGAGCACCGTGGCAACTGGCCGAACTCACCGACCGGCGACCCGCAGCCGAGGGATTCCCGAGGCCACCGTCGCCAGGCTTCCGCTGTACCTCCGAGCCCTCACCGCTCTGTCGGAGCGCTCGGTGCCCACGGTCTCCTCCGAGGAGCTCGCGGCCGCCGCGGGGGTCAACTCCGCGAAGCTGCGCAAGGACTTCTCGTACCTCGGTTCGTACGGGACCCGTGGCGTGGGCTACGACGTCGAGTACCTCGTCTACCAGATCTCCCGTGAGCTGGGCCTCACGCAGGACTGGCCGGTCGTGATCGTCGGTATCGGCAACCTCGGTGCGGCGCTTGCCAATTACGGTGGTTTCGCCTCCCGCGGCTTCCGGGTCGCGGCGCTGATCGACGCCGATCCCGCGATGGCGGGCAAGCCCGTCGCGGGCATGCCCGTGCAGCACACCGATGACCTGGAAAAGATCATCGACGACAACGGTGTGTCCATCGGCGTCATCGCCACCCCGGCCGGTGCCGCGCAGCAGGTCTGCGACCGGCTCGTCGCCGCCGGTGTCACCTCCATCCTGAACTTCGCGCCGACGGTCCTGTCCGTGCCGGACGGTGTCGACGTACGCAAGGTCGACCTCTCCATCGAGCTGCAGATCCTCGCCTTCCACGAGCAGCGCAAGGCGGGCGAGGGCAGCGGTCAGACCGACGGATCCGACGGGGCCGAGGGCGCGGTCGGCGTCGAGGGCGCCGCCGCCAAGGTCACCAAGCCCGTCGCAGAGCACCGCAAGGGACCCGACGGGGACGTGCCCGCCGTGATGCCGGCATGAGTCTCCTCGTCGTCGGGCTGAGTCACCGCAGCGCGCCGGTCAGCGTCCTGGAGCGCGCCGCGCTGAACGCGGACACCCAGGCCAAGCTGTTGCAGGACACCCTCGCCGCCGAGCCGGCCGCCGAGGCCGCAGTGCTCGCGACCTGCAACCGGATCGAGCTGTACGCCGACGTGGACAAGTTCCACGCCGGTGTCGCCGAGCTGTCGACGCTGCTCGCCCAGCACAGTGGTGTGGGCCTGGAAGAGCTCACTCCCCATCTCTACGTGCACTACGAGGACCGGGCGGTGCACCACCTGTTCTCGGTGGCGTGCGGGCTCGACTCGATGGTGGTCGGCGAGGGCCAGATCCTCGGTCAGATCAAGGACACGCTCGCCCGGGCGCAGGAGCTCCACTCCGCGGGCAAGCTGCTCAACGACCTTTTCCAGCAGGCCCTTCGGGTCGGCAAGCGCGCGCACTCCGAGACCGGCATCGACCGGGCCGGTCAGTCGCTGGTCACCTTCGGCCTCGAGCAGCTCGCCGTCGGGCAGCCGGTGGACGCGTGGGCCGCGGGCAAGCGCGCGCTGGTGATCGGCGCCGGGTCGATGTCGTCCCTCGCGGCGGCCACCCTCGCTCGGGCCGGGGTCGCCGAAGTCGTCGTCGCCAACCGGACGTTGGAGCGCGCCGAGCGGCTGGTGGAGATCCTGGGCGACGGTGGTACCGCCGCTCGTGCCGTCACCATGGACGCCGTGGCGGGCGAACTGACACGTGCCGACATCGCCATCTCCTGCACCGGCGCCACCGGGCTCGTGCTGAGTGCCGACGCGGTGCGCGCGGCCGTCGCCGGGCGCACCCCGACCGCGGGCGGCGACGTGCCCGCCACGTCAACTCCCGCTTCCGGCAAGGCCGTTGTGGACACCTGCCCGGTCGACGCGGTGCGCGGCGGGTTCTCCGTCGAGGGTGAGGCCGCCGTCGCCGGGTTCGACGCGGCCGCCCTCGAGCAGCACGGCGTCTGGGTGGACAACGCCCCGGGCGAGCGCGTGCGTCCCTCGGAGGCCGGGGCCATCGCCGCGCTCGCCGTCGCGGGCCGGGTGCCCGAGATGCGGCAGAGCCGGGCGCCCGAGCCGGTGCGCCAAGTCGCCCTGGCCCTCCTCGACTTGGCGATGCCGCGGGACATCGACGCGGCCGCGCACCGGATCGACGGGGTGCGCCTCGTCGACATCGAGTCCCTCGCCGAGGCCTCCGCCGACGCGCCGATGGCCGCCGACGTGGACCAGGTGCGGGCGATCGTGGCCGACGAGGTCGCCGCGTTCGGTGCCGCCCAGCGCGCCGCGCACATCACGCCGACCGTCGTCGCGCTGCGCACGATGGCCGCGGACGTGGTGAGCAGCGAGATCGCGCGGCTCGACGGGCGCCTTCCCGGCCTCGACGACAAGCAGCGCGCGGAGATCACCCAGACCGTGCGGCGCGTGGTGGACAAGCTGCTGCACGCGCCGACCGTACGGGTCAAGCAGCTGGCGGCCGAGCCCGGCGGTGCCGGGTACGCGGACGCGCTGCGGACCCTGTTCGACCTGGACCAGGACACGGTCGCAGCCGTTTCCCGGGCCAACCCCGACAGCGTAGAAGGCAAGAATCGAGGCCCGGCATGACCGCCGAGAAAGCCCTGAGGCTGGGCACCAGGCGCAGCAAGCTGGCCATGACCCAGTCCGGGCATGTCGCCGAAGCCGTACGGCAGTTGACCGGCCGCGAGGTCGAGCTCGTGGAGATCACCTCGTACGGTGACGTCAACCGTGAGCACATCTCGCAGATCGGCGGCACCGGCATCTTCGTCACCGCGCTGCGGGACGCGCTCGCCAGGGGTGAGATCGACTTCGCCGTGCACTCCCTGAAGGACCTGCCGACCGCGCAGCCCGACGACCTGGTGCTCGCGGCCCTGCCGCAGCGCGAGGACCCGCGGGACGTGCTGATCGCCCGTGACGGACTGACGTTCACCGAGCTGCCCGCGGGCGCCCGGGTGGGTACGGGTTCGCTGCGCCGGGTGGCCCAGCTGAACGCGTACGCCCGCAGCCACGGGATGCAGATCGAGACCGTGCCGATCCGCGGGAACATCGACACCCGCATCGGCTACGTGGCGAAGGGGGAGCTGGACGCCGTGGTACTCGCGGCGGCCGGCATCAACCGCATCGGTCGGAGCGGTGAAGTCACCGACTTCCTCTCCACCGACATTGTCCTGCCCGCCCCCGGCCAGGGGGCACTGGCAGTCGAGTGCACCGCGACCAACGGTGAACTCGCCGCCGCGCTCGCCGAGATGGACGACCCGTTCACCCGGGTCGCCGTCACCGCCGAGCGAGCCCTGCTCGCCGCCCTGGAGGCCGGCTGCAGTGCACCTGTGGGTGCGCTGGCCGACCTTCTGGCCGACGGGCAGATTGCCAACGAAATGCGCCTGCGCGGCGTCGTCGGTACCCCCGACGGCTCCGAGCTGGTGCAGCTGTCCACCACCGGTCCCGTGCCCTCGTCCGAGGACGAGGCGCTGGCTCTCGGGCGCGAACTCGCCGCCGAGATGCTGGCCAAGGGTGCGGCCGGTCTGATGGGGGAGCGAGCACTTTGAGCCCCACCACCGCTGAATCGACCGCCTGCGCACTGGGGCACGTCACCTTCCTGGGTGCCGGTCCCGGTGACCCAGGACTGCTGACACTACGGGCCGTGGAGGCCCTGACCCGAGCGGATGTGCTGATCGCCGAGCCCGAAGTGCTCGACGTCGTACGCACGCACGCCAGGTCGGGCGTGACCGTGCTCGACGCGGACACGCCGGGGCAGACCGGCTCCGCTGACGAGGCGTCAACTGCCGTCGCGGTCCCGGCTCTGAGGGACTGGGCCAATCTTGTCATGGAGGCCGCGCGCAGCGGCAAGCGGGTCGTGCGTGCGGTCACGGGGGACCCCGGGCTCGACACGTACGCGGCCGAGGAGATGCTCGCCTGCGCCTCCGAGGGCATCGACTTCGAGGTCGTACCCGGCATCGCCGCGGCCGTGGGCGTGCCCGCGTACGCCGGTGTGCCGCTGCGTGACGCGCAGGGTGCGGACGTCCGCTTCGTCGACGCCCGCACGGCCTCCGAGCGCTGCTGGACCGAGGTCGGGGCGTCCGACGGCACGGTCGTCGTGTCGACGACGCTCGACTCGGTGGCCGCGGCCGCGGGCGAACTGGTCGCGGCCGGTCGCAAGCCGGATACCCCGCTGTCCGTGACGATCGCCGGTACGACGACGCGGCAGAAGACCTGGTCGGCGACGCTCGGCACGATCGCGCAGACGCTGAAGCAGGCCAAGGTGCTGCCGTCGCCGGAGGGCAACCGTCCGGTGATAGCCGTGGTCGGTGAGCGTTCCGCGGCCGCCCAGCGCGACCAGCTGTCCTGGTTCGAGTCGAAGCCGCTGTTCGGCTGGCGCGTGCTCGTCCCCAGGACCAAGGAGCAGGCGGCCTCGCTCTCCGACCAGCTGCGGGAGTACGGCGCGGTGCCGCACGAGGTGCCGACCATCGCCGTCGAGCCGCCGCGCACGCCCCAGCAGATGGAGCGCGCGGTCAAGGGCCTGGTCACCGGCCGGTACGAGTGGATCGCCTTCACGTCGGTCAACGCCGTCAAGGCCGTGCGCGAGAAGTTCGAGGAGTACGGGCTCGACGCGCGGGCCTTCGCCGGGATCAAGGTTGCCGCGGTCGGCGAGCAGACCGCCAGTGCGCTGATCGCCTTCGGCGTGAAGCCGGACCTGGTGCCGAGCGGGGAGCAGAGCGCCGCCGGTCTCCTCGAGGACTGGCCGCCGTACGACCCGGTCTTCGACCCGATCGACCGCGTCTTCCTGCCGCGGGCCGACATCGCCACGGAGACCCTGGTCGCCGGGCTCATCGAGCTGGGCTGGGAGGTCGACGACGTCACGGCGTACCGCACCGTGCGCGCGTCGCCGCCGCCGGCCGAGACGCGCGAGGCGATCAAGGGCGGCGGCTTCGACGCGGTCCTCTTCACGTCCTCGTCGACGGTCCGGAACCTGGTCGGCATCGCCGGCAAGCCGCACAACGTGACGGTGATCGCGTGCATCGGCCCCGCCACGGCGAAGACCGCCGAGGAGCACGGCCTGCGGGTCGACGTCATGGCTCCCGAACCGTCGGTGCACAAGCTGGCTGCCGCGCTCGCCGAGTTCGGCGCGCAGCGGCGGGACGCCGCCATTGAAGCCGGGGATCCTGTGACCCGGCCCAGTGAGCGGCGGCCGGGGGCGCGGCGCAGGCGCGCGGCTCCGTAAGAGAGTCGGGGCGGGTGTCCGGTGGCGTGCTGTGCACCGGACGCCCGCCCCGTTTCGTTTTCCGTTGACGGCGGCATGCGTGGACGTAGGCATGCGTGAGTACGAGGTGACAGTCCAGTGACTCGGTACGGCTCCTTCCCCGGTTCGCGGCCCCGGCGGCTGCGCACGACGCCCGTCATGCGGCGCATGGTCGCCGAGACGCGGCTGCATCCGGCGGACCTGATCCTGCCCGCGTTCGTGCGCGAGGGGATCGATGCCCCGGTGGCGATCGGCTCGATGCCGGGCGTCTACCAGCACACGCGGGACTCCCTGAAGAAGGCGGCGGTCGAGGCCGCCGAGGCGGGCGTCTCGGGGATCATGCTGTTCGGCGTGCCGCTGGACGAGAAGAAGGACGCGGCGGGCACGGTCGGCACCGACCCCGACGGGATCCTCCAGGTCGCGCTGCGCGACGTACGGGCCGAGGTCGGTGACGACCTGCTCGTCATGTCCGACCTGTGCCTGGACGAGTTCACCGACCACGGCCACTGCGGTGTGCTGGACGAGCAGGGCCGGGTCGACAACGACGCGACCCTCGAGCGGTACGCCGAGATGGCGCAGGTGCAGGCGGACGCGGGTGCGCACGTGGTCGGGCCGAGCGGCATGATGGACGGTCAGATCGGCGTCGTACGCGATGCGTTGGACCAGATCAGCCGTGAGGACGTGGCGGTGCTCGCGTACTCGGTGAAGTACGCGTCGGCCTTCTTCGGCCCGTTCCGCGAGGCCGTCGCCTCGTCGTTGCAGGGCGACCGCAAGACGTACCAGCAGGACTCGGCCAACGTCCGTGACGCGATGCGGGAGTTGGCGCTCGACCTGGAGGAGGGCGCCGACATGGTCATGGTGAAGCCGGCCGGGCCCTACCTCGACGTCCTGGCGAAGGTCGCGGAGGCGTCGGACGTGCCGGTGGCCGCGTACCAGATCAGTGGCGAGTACGCGATGATCGAGGCGGCCGCGGAGCGGGGCTGGATCGACCGCGACAAGGCGATCGTGGAGTCGCTGACCGGGATCAAGCGCGCGGGCGCGAGCATGATCCTCACGTACTGGGCCACGGAGGTGGCGCAGGGCCTGCGCTGAGGCCATCGGGTTTTCGCGCGGGGTCTCCAGCGGCGAGAATCCCCGCATGACGACGATCACGGCGCGTGCGCTCAACCGGACGACTCTGGACCGGCAGTTGCTGCTGGAGCGGTCGTCGGGCGGGATCGAGGACGCGGTACGGCGGGTTGTTGCGCTCCAGGCGCAGCAGCCCGCTTCTCCGTATGTGGCGCTGTGGAACCGGGTGGCGGGGTTCGAGGCGGCGGACCTCGACGCGCTGCTCGCCGGTTTCCGGGTGGTGAAGTCGACGCTGATGCGGATCACGCTGCACGCGGTGCACGCCGACGACTACCGCGACTTCCGGGCGGCGGTGGAGCCGACGGTGCGCGGTGCGCGGCTGCGGGACGCGCGGTTTCGGGGGTCGGGGCTCACGGAGGCGGATGCGGCGGCGCTGCTGCCGGAGCTGTTGGCGCGTACGGAACGCCCTTGTGGTGCTGCCGAGTTGGGGGAGTGGCTCGGGGAACGGGCCGGTGTGCACGCGGAGTTGGCGCGGCCCGCGTGGCGGATGTTGCGGCAGTGGGCGCCGTTGTGGCACGCGCCGGTGGAGGGGGCGCTGTGGGCGTACACCTCCGACGGCAGGCAGGGGTTCGTGGCGGCGGACGCGGTGCGGCGGCCTGAACTGGGCGATCCGGAGGAGGTGGCGCAGGGCCTGCGGGTCCTGATCCGGCGCTACCTGGAGGGGTTCGGGCCGGCGTCGGTGGCGGACATGGCGCAGTTCGGGCTGGTCCAGAAGGGGCGGGTGCGGGCCGCGCTCGGGCAGGACTTCGAGGAGTTCGCCGGGCCGGACGGGAAGACCGTGCTGTACGACCTGCCGGGGGCGCTGCGGCTCACGGGCGAGGAGCCCGCGCCGCCGCGGCTGATGGCGATGTGGGACAGCGTGCTCCTCGCGTACGCGGACCGGGGCCGGGCCCTGCCGCCCGAGTACCGCAAGCAGGTGACCCGGGTGAACGGGGACGTCCTGCCGACGGTTCTGGTGGACGGGTACGTGGCCGGGGTGTGGCGGGTCGCGGAGGGCGGGCGCGGGATCGAGGTGGGGGCGTTCAGGCCGCTGCCCGGGGAGGTCTGGGATGAGCTCGAGGGGGAGGCCCGGGGGTTGTGGGGGTTGCTGGGGGAGCGGGATGCGGGGGCCTATCGGCGGTACGATCACTGGTGGGTGAAGGGGTTGCCGGTGGTGGAGTCGCGGGTGCTCGCCGGGTAGCCCTCGGGATCCGGTCGGCTGCCGGTCAGTCGGTGCTCCGTCGCCGTACGACGTACACGCCGCCGCCGATGGCCCCGGCCATCAGGAGTCCGCCGAGGACGAGCTGGGTGATGTCCGTCGCGGAGAGTCCGTCGTCGCTGCCGACACCGGCCTTCACGCCCTTGTCGATGGTCGTGGCGGGCCAGCCGGTGTGGCCGCTGCCGCCCCGGCCGACGCTGATGGAGTGTGTGGAGGTGCCGCCGCTCGCGCAGGAGACGTTCACCGTGTGGGTGCCGGTGGCGGACTCGGAGATGGTGGCGGTGCCGGTGTAGGCGCCGGCGGAACCGGTGGAGAGCTGGACGGCCTCCGAGAAGGCGGTCGAGGTGGCCGTCGCGGAGGTGGCGGTGCAGCCGCCGGACACGGAGACGATGACCGTGGAGCCGGGGACGGCCGGGTCCGGGGTGATGGAGAGGGACGGCTTGTCCGGCCAGCCCGGCGGATTCTCGGCGTGGGCGGAGGCGGCAGGCCCTGTGACGGCCAGAACGGTGAGGGCGGCTACGGCTACGGGGCGTGCGGCGGCGCGCATCAGCGGGCTCCGTTTCGATGGGGCGGCGGGCGGACCGGTGGCTCCATGGAAAGCAGAGGTGGGGGGTAGGGGCGCGTATTGGTAGGCCGATCGCGCGGCTTGCGGGGTGGCTGCTGCCTCCCGGTTCGCTACCGGAACCGGGGACTGCGGACGAGGGCGGCGCGGATCTCGGCGACGACGTGGGCGGGTCGGCGGAAGACGTCGAGTGCGGAGAAACGCAGTAGGGCCCGGACTTCGGGGCAGCTCTGGATGCGGTTGAAGCGGTCGATGTCGCGGCGATGGTGCTCGCGGGTGCCGTGGTACGCGTAACCCTCGACTTCGACGGCGAGTCCTTCGGCGCGGAAGAGGAAATCCAGCAGTACCTGCCGTCCGTCGGCGGTGAAGACCTCGGCCTGACTCTCGGGCCGCAGTCCGGCGTCGGCCATGTGCAGCCGGGCCACGGTCTCGGCGGGGGAGTCCGACGTCGGGTCGACGAGGGCCAGCCATTCGCGCGCCCTGGCGGCATGGCGATGACGGGGAGGAAAGGCGCCGACGACGTCATGGAGCGCGAGCAGCGGAGGCCGACGACGCCGATCTACGGTCCGGTATGTGAGGGCGGATTCCACGGCTACGAGGGCGAGTTCGCGGGGGCTGGAGAGGAGGAGGTCGACGAGGGTGCGGGCCGGGGTGGTGGGGTGCGTGGGTCAGGTGGGGGCGGTGGGTGGTAGCGGTCGTCACACGAGTCACATGTGACTCGTCCGTCTCTGTGGTCGGGGGGGGGGGGGGGGGGGGTGGGGCCCCCCCCCGGGGGGGGGGGGGGGGGCCCCCACCCCCCCCACTCACCCTTCGAGAGCACCACTGCCGTCACATCAGCCACCCACACACCATCAGCCAACAGACCGCCTCCCCACCATGTGGCGGGCACGACCGAAGGGCCTTTAAGGCAACGGGTGACTCTCCGCCTTCCACCCACGCTCCTCAGCCGACGAAAGCCAGCCCAAGACGGCCGTTCGACGACAACGAATGAAGCGGAGGTAGCTCAACCCACCACCGGACACCAGCCACGTAATCCAAGAAAAGGCGCCCACCGGCGGAGAGGCGACTTCGAACCACCGCCACCACCCCACCGTCGCGAAGCGACGGAGCCACACTCCCACCGGTCTGCCCACCGGCAACGAGACCGAACCGGGGTACCCGAGAAGCCGGCCTCCGCTCAGCGTTCGCCCTTCGCCTCCGTCAGGAACGCGGTCCACGCGGTGGCACCGAAGGTGATGACGGGGCCGGTTCCGGAGTGCTTGGTGTCGCGGACGGGGGCGGTGTGAGAGAGGCCGGTGGCGACCTCCACGCAGTCGCCGCCGGTGCCGTTGCTGTACGAGCTCTTGTGCCAGCGGGCGGCGCTCAATTCACTGTTGCTGCTTGCCATTTCGATAGTCCTCTGCCGCAGCCTGGATCATGGCAAGGGACGCCTCAGGCGGCAGTGCGGCGGCCCTCAGCAGATCGTACGACTCCTGGTACTGCTTCACGAGCGCCGGGAAATCGATGAGTTGGCCGCTGTGGAGGCTTTCGGCGTAGACCACCGGGGGAGCGTCCGTGAAGGTCATGAACTTGGTCATGCCCATCATGAACGGGTGGGCTCCCGAGGTTTGCGGGACGATCTGCAGAATGGCGCGCGTTGCCGTCACCACCGTGGCGATGTGGTCGAGGAGTTCGGCCATTCCGAGGTCCGGGAGGACCCTGCGGTGGAGCAGGGACTCGTCCAGGATCACCCAGAGCGCGGGTGGATTCTCCGATGCGAAGAGGGCCGCCCGAGACATCCGGGCCCGGACCTTCTTGGTCACGTCCTCGTCCGTGGCCCTGGGCATCGCGGCTTGGACGAGCGCTTCGGCGTAGGCGGGCGTCTGGAGCAGGCCGGGCACCAGCATGGGCGCCCATTCGTCGATCGTCTCCGCGTGCTGCTCCATCTCCACGACGTCCGCGAAGTATTCCGCGTGCCCGTCCTGCCTCGCCTTGCGGGCGTCTTCACAGCGCCGCGTGAAAAAGCCGTTCGTGTCGAGCCTCTTGTCCACGTGCCGGGCCAGGTCTATCGGCATGCGCCGTTCGCCCCGCTCGATCTGGCTGAGGAAGGGGACGCCGCGGAAGCTGCCTTCGGCCAGCTGCTCCAGGGTCATCCCCGCTCTCTCGCGGAGGTAGCGCAACTCGGCGCCGTAGAAGGAGGGGACGTTCGCCGAGGCGTCGGGGTCTTTGCGTGAGGGCACAACTCACCGCCGGTGTTTGCCAGTTGCTGCGCGTAACGGAAACGCCTTTTACGGTACGCGGCCTCGCGTCAATCTGTGAGGGAATCATCACGGAACGTACAGGAGGCGTCGTGCTCATGTATTCGCATCGACCGTCAGCGGGGGAGCTGGAGACTTGCGTCGAGGACCTGCGGCGGGTCCTCGCGGCCCGGGGTGTCACGCTGCCGTCGCTCGGCGTCGACCTGCCGTCGTTCGCCGGGGCGTACGCGGAACCTGCCGGGCTCGTCGTACTCGGCAACTGCAATCCGGGGACGGCGCGGCGGCTTGTGGAGGCCATTGGGGGTGCCGAAGTCGTACTGCTGGAACGGGAGTTCGTGGCATCGGCGAAGGCCTTGGCCGGGCTTCGGAGGGAGGTTGAGGGGTTCCTGGGGGATGGGCCGGTTGCTGAAGTACAGCTGTGCGTCGGCGAGTTGGTCGCCAATGTGGTGCGGCACGTGGGGGAAGGAGTGCCCGTGGGTGTGCGGGTGCTCAGGGGTGGGTGCGGGCTGATCCGGGTCGAGGTGTGGGATCCGGAGCCCCGGGTGCTGCCGGTGCTTCGGGATGCCGGGACGGATGACGAGGGCGGGCGGGGGCTCGCGGTCGTCGGTGCGGCGGCGTTGCGGTGGGGGGTTGTGGCGGAGGCGGGTGGCAAGACGGTGTGGTGTGAGATGGCGGGCGATCTTGGGGAGGCCTCGACATAGTGATGGGCATGGCAACCGAGAAGTACACCGTGACGCTGCCTGAGGAACTCGCCGAGGATATTCGACGGGAGGTCGGGCCCGGGGGCTTCAGCGCCTATGTCACGCGGGCCATAGAGCGGCAGCGGGAGCAGGGGCGGCTCGGGGAACTGGTCTCCTGGATGCAGGAGGAAGGCGGCCCCCTCACGGAGGCTGAGCTCGCCGAGGCCGAGGCGGAGCTGCGGGAGGCAGGGCGGGAGTTCGCTGCGCCGGACTCCGGCAGTCATGGCGCGGGCCGCGGTGGCCTGCCCCTGGCGGGCTGATGGCAGTCGACTGCTTGGTATTGGACAGCGAATGGCTTTCCCGGGCGGCGCGGCGCGAGCGGCGGATGGCGGCGTTGTTGTCGGCCGCGCATGCGCAGGGGATCCGCGTGGTGACCAGTTCCATGACGCTGATCGAGGCGTATCACGGGCAGGCGCGGCGGGAGGCCTGGACGTGGGCCATGTCGAGGGTGGTGGTGGAGCCGGTGACCCGCGAGGTCGCCGAGGGCGCGGTGCGGTTGCTCGGGGAGACGGGGCTGCACGGGCACAAGTACGCGATCGATGCGGCGCTTGCGGTGATCGCCGGAGGGCAGGGCGGGAACGTGGTGGTGTATACCGGTCGCGAGTAGCAGCGGTACAGCGGTTAGCGCTAAGGAATGATCTTCGCTGCCGGGGCGGCCCGGCCAGAACGGGCGCACGCTGGAGGTGTGGCTGAGGATCGGAACGCCGAGCTTGCCGCTCTCGCCCGCCAGGCCGTGGCGGCCGCGGGCGGCCTGCGGCTGCTGGTCGAGCGGATGGGCGATCTCGGCTGGCGGATGCAGGACTACCGCGACGAGGACCTGCTGAACGTCGCCTCCGCCCTGCGCGGCACCGCGATCCTGATCGCCCTCGACACCGAGGACATGGACCTGCACGAGGAAGTCACCGGGCGCCGGGTGTACGAGGTGCACGATGTCGCCGAGTGGCTCCGAGAGCACGGCGAAGGCGACGGCCGGCCGTTACCCTGCCGACCCGGGCCGGTTGTCCCGGCCGCCGGGCATGACCCGCAGGACGGGGCCGGCGGGGGCGAACTCGCCGAGGTCGAGAGAGGCGTCGCGTCCGCCCGCGCGGGACGCCGGGCCCCGCCCCCACCCCGGGCGGCAGTGGCGCGAGGTCCTGGGACACCCTTCCGTCCCAGCTGTGATTCACGTCACTTCCGGCGGCTCGGTGCAGCACCCGGCCCCGTTCCGCCGTCATGGGGGCAGTGATCGGGACGGGACGAGGAGAGGGGGTCGGCGGGTGAGGTTTCGCAGGAGAGGTCCGGGCAACGGATTCACGGAGTTCGTCGCACATCGGTCGGGAGCGTTGTTCCGCACCGCGTATGCGCTGACCGGTGACGTGCACGTGGCCGAGGATCTGGTGCAGGAGGCGCTGGAGCGGGCGTGCCGACACTGGCGGAAGGTCGAGGTGGCGGACTCGCCGGAGGCGTACGTGCGCAAAGTGCTGGTCAACCTGGCCAACGACCGCTGGCGGCGGCTGTCGCGCCTGGGCGAGCGCCCCGGGCTGTCAGGGGTGCCCGAGACGGCCGACCCCCGGGACCGGTTCGGGCAGGTGGATCTGCGCGCGGAACTGATCGAGGCACTGCTCGGGCTGCCGATGGGCATGCGCAGCGTGGTGGTCCTGTACTACCTGCACGATCTGGACGTCCGGCAGGTCGCCGGCGTCCTGGACATCTCTTCGAGTGCGGTGAGGTCCCAGCTCGCCCGCGGCCTGGCCAAGCTGCGCGATTCCGTATCGGGCGCCCAGGCGCCGCACACCCCGTCGGCCGCTTTCGGAGGTACGAAGTGAGGAACACGTCGTCCGGACCCGCCCCGTTCGAGCCGGGCCTCGAAGCCGAGCTGCGTGCCGCGGTGGCCTCCTTCGCCGACGGGCCGACGGCGCCGGTCGTCGACGCGGCCGCGATCGAGCGAGTCGTCAGCCGCAGCCGCACCCGCCGGGCGCTCCTCGGCACCGCTGCGGCGTGCTGCGTGCTGGCGTGCGCCACGGTGGGGTTCTTCGCGCTGAAGCCCGTGCCGCCCGCGCCCGGCGCTTCCCCGTCCCTGTCCACACCGGCGAACGGGGCGTGCACCCCGCTCGCCACCGGCACCCCCAAGAGCGGAAGCGCCGATGCGACTCCGACACAGGAGCAGGAGCAGGAGCAGACCGCGGGAGCGGGCATCGCGCTGCCGGACCTGGCCGGCATGCCGGTCGAACAGGCCGGAAGCCTGCTGCGCGGACTCGGACTGAGCTGCACGATCATGCGGCACACGGACTGGAACGCTCCCGCCGGGCAGGTGATCAGCAGTGCCCCCCGGGGCGGCGCAGAACCGGTGGCACCGGGCTCGTCCGTCCTCCTGCTGGTCTCGACGGGCAAACCCGGCAGAACCTGAGCGACCGGGCCCTTCGGCCCGCGCACCGGCTGCGGGTGGCGGGCTCCGATGCCGTCAGCCGCGCAGCTCGCTCGGCATCGTCTTTGGGTTGCGGAGGTCCTGCCCGAGGCGGCGGCCCCGACCGGCGCGGACGCGGGCCCGGCGTGCCGCGTCCGCGCAGGTCGTACCGGACGCCGGTCGACCGGCGTCCGGTGATGCTGACGCCCTATAGAAAGAACCGGGTAAAAGAACCCGCCCTCCCTCCCGGAGCGGGAAGGGAGGGCGGGTGGGGGCGTTGCCCCGAGGACGGCGTCGGGGATCAGCGGAACCGTGGTTGGCGCTGAGATTGATCATGAAGGGTTTCCCCTCTACCACGGGCGAGGGTGACTATCGCATCATGCGAAGGGCGATCGGCCGGGACACGGCCGGGTACACGTAGTCCGCCAGCTGGTTCGCGGAGTGCGCGCCGACTGCTCGCGCGGCCCGGAGGGCGTCCGCGAGCCCCTGGTCGGCGAGCAGGCCGAGAGGTACAGCTTGCGCTCGCGGGCGGCCTCCAGCGCGGACATCTCGGGCGCCGGGGGGCGATTGTTCGAGGGTGTCGAACGGATCGCGCCACCGATTGGCCTGAACCGTGCCCGGACACGCCTCGGCCGCGGCGGCTCCCCCTCCGCGCCGCCGCGGCCGATCCCCGTCGGGAATAAGGTCAGTTGGCGGGCTCGCTGGTCGCGTGCTGGTCGAGGGGGGCTATCTCCTCGTCCGTCGCGTGCTGGTCGAGTGTGATTACGCCGCCGCCGGTCGCGTGCTGGTCCAGCGTGGTGACCGGCTCGTCCGTCGCGTGCTGGTCCTCGGGCTTGTCGATGACCGGATCGGTGTTCTTCTCGCTCATTACGCTTGTCTCCCCTGTGAGGCGGATGGTCGTCAATCGGCGAGGCCCGCCCGGCTGCTCCCCCGTGGGCGGCCGGGCGGGCCCTTCTGGGCCGCTCACATTAGTTCGTGAACGAGAGGCCCTCGGCGGTGACCCGTCTGCCCCCCGACGCGACGGATCGACTAGGAATGAGCATGGCGGGATGCGATAAACGAACGATGAACGTCCCCAGCGTCAGGCAACCCGCAGCGGGTTGAGCAGGCCTCGCACGACCTCGATCTCCGGTGACTCCAACTGTTCGTAGATTCCGAAGGCTTCCTGCCAGCAGACGCGTGCCCGGTCGATCTGGCCCAGCCCGTGGAGTGACTGGCCGAGGACGGTGAGTACCAGTCCTCGACGCCAGTCGCCTCCGATACCTCGCAGCACAGTCAGGGCGAGCTCGGCGTTTGCAGCGGCTGCGCCGGGGCGTGAAGCGGCAAGGTCGGCCTCTGCGATGCGGAAGAGCGTCATACCTTCCCAAAGTCGTTGTCGGCTGTCGCGGAAGACTTCCAGGGCCTCGGTGAGGATGTCCTTGGCGGCGCCGAGTTGGCCGCTCTGAGTGAGAGCAAGGCCGAGGGCGTATCGCCCATTGGCTCCGCGAAGCGCGTTGCCCGTCGATTCGTAGATGTCTATGCCCTGTTGAGCGAGGGTGACAGCGCTGGACGTGCGGTTCGTCGCAAGATGAATGCGCGACAGGTTGCACAGGGCGCTGGCTTCTCCGGCCTGGTTCAGGTCACTGCGGAAGTTCTCGATGGCCAGCCGAAGTTGCTTCTCGCCCTCTGCGTGGCGCCCCTGGTAGATCGCGACGATCCCCCGGGTGTTCGGGGCCCAGCAGCGTGCGACCGGGTCGTCCGCCTGCCCGGCGCGGTCCATCGCCTCTGCTGCTGCCGCGTCTGCTTCGTCGAACCGCCCTGCGACCATGTGGACATCGGTCAGTGTGGTGAGGGCTCGAGCGGCAGCTCTGGAGTCGTCCGCGGTGCGTGCGGCGTCCAGGGAGGCCAATGCGGCGACCTCGTACTCGCGGGAGTTGGCGCCGGACTCCGCCAGGTCCTTTGCTGCCCAGAGAAGGTCCACGGCGCGTCGGAGACGGGAGTCGGAGACGGACTGCCGAACGCATGCCAGCACCGCGATGGCTTCCGAGTAGAGCCAGTCCTGGGCGGAGTGACGGTCAGCGAACGACAGTCCGCGGTACGAGGTTGGCTCCAGGTGATCCACCAACCGATCCCCCGGCCGCTCCATCGCATAAACCCCCGCCGCCGTAGCCAGATAGAAATCCAGCAGCCGCGACATCGCCATCTCCCGCTCCACCGGCGGCAGTTCGTCCCTCTCCGCGCACGCACGCGCGTAGAGCCGGACCAGGTCGTGGTAGCGGTACCTGCCCGGGGCCGCCGACTCCAGGAGGGACGTGTCCACCAAGGACTCCAGCAAGTCCTCGGTCTTGTCCACCTCCAGGTCGAGGACCGCCGCGGCCGCCGCCAGGGAGATGTCCGGGCCGTCCGCCAGGCCCAGCAGGCGGAAGGCGCGGGCCTGGGTCGGCTCCAGCTGGCCGTAGCCGAGTTCGAACGTCGCCTTCACGGCCAGGTCGCCGGCCTGGAGTTCGTCCAAGCGGCGCCGCTCGTCCGCCAGTTTTGCCGCCAGGACCGAGACCGTCCAGGTGCGGCGGGCCGCCAGGCGGGACGCCGCGATGCGGATTGCCAGGGGGAGGAAGCCGCAGGCCGCCACCACGTCCAGGGCCGCCTCGCGCTCCGACGCGACCCGTTCCTCGCCCACGATGCGCGTGAACAGGAGCAGGGCCTCCTCGGGGGACATGACGTCCAGGTCCACCAGGTGCGCGCCTGCCAGGTCGACCATGCGGACGCGGCCCGTGATCAGTGCCGCGCAGCCTTCAGTTCCGGGCAACAACGGCCTGACCTGTGCCGCGTCTCGCGCGTTGTCGAGGAGGACCAGGACGCGGCGGCCGTCCAGCGTCGAGCGGTACAGGGCCGCTCGTTCCTCCAGGGAGTCGGGGATCGCCGCGTCCGCCGTGCCGAGGGCGCGGAGGAAGGAGCCGAGGACCGTTTCCGGTTCCGCCGCACGCGAGCCCGCGCCCTGCAGGTCCACGTACAACTGGCCGTCGGGGAAGGAGGAACGGGCCGCGTGCGCGACGTGTACCGCCAGGGTTGTCTTGCCCACTCCTCCGATGCCTGCCACCGCCGACACCGCCATCACCGAACCCGTGCCGGACTCCGGCGACGCCGAGGACAGCACCTCGCTGAGTTCCGTGACGAACGATGCTCTGCCGGTGAAGTCCGGGACCGTCGCCGGGAGTTGGGCCGGGCGGACCGGAGCTTCCACCCGTTCTGTCGCCGGCGTGGAGGGTTCTGCCAGGGCCGGGTCGGCCTGGAGGATGCGCTGGTGGAGTTCGGACAGGCCGGGGCCCGGGTCCACGCCGAGTTCGTCGGCGAGCAGGCGGCGCGTGTCCGCGTAGACCGCGAGGGCTTCCGCTTGGCGGCCCGAGCGGTAGAGGGCGAGCATGAGGAGTTCGCGTAGGCGTTCGCGGAGAGGGTGCGCCGCCGTCAGCGCTGTCAGTTCCGAGACCGCCTCCGCGTGGCAGCCCTGTTCCAGGTCCATGTCCAGGCGGGATTCGAGGAGTTGCAGGCGCCATTCGCCGAGGCGGGCGCGCTGGGTCTCGGCGTACGGGCCCGGCACGTTGGCCAGGGGCTCGCCGTCCCACAGGCCGAGCGCCTTGTTCAGCAGGGCCCGCGCCTGGCACAGGTCGGCGGTGTGCCGGGCCTTCTCCGCGTCCGACCAGAGCGTCTGTGCGGTCGCGAGGTCCAGGGCGTCGTCGCGGGCCACCCTGATCGCGTACCCGCCGGACTCGCTGACCAGGACGCCCGGGTCGAGCACCTTGCGCAGCCTGGAGGCGTACGTGCGGATCGCGGCCAGCGCCTGCTGCGGGGGCTCGTCGCCCCAGACGGCGTCGATCAGCTCGGCCGCCGTCGCCGTACGGCCGTCGCGCAGCAGGAGCGCGGCGAGCAGGGCCCGCTGCTGTGGGGAGCCCGTCGCCAGCGGCTCGCCGTCGCGCCAGGCCCGGACCGGGCCGAGCACGCTGAAGCGCAGGTCGGAGACGGCGGCCGGCTCCGCTGCCGGGGTGTCCCCGGGCGTGCCGGACCGGCGCTGCTCCGGTACCCGCGGTCCACCGTCCATCGTCGCTGCCCCCTCGCGGCTTGCCATCCCAGACAACTCCGTCAGTTTGCCTTGTTCATGGCGGATACGTCAGCAGCGGGAGACAGCCATCACAGACATCTCACGCGTACGCACCGGAACATCCGCCCACACCCGCTGCCCGACAGGGAGCTGACGGGTCGTCAGATCGGCGCTAACGTGAGTCCATGGAGACCACGGAGACCGGAATCACCCAAAGCGCCCTGGAATCGGGCGACTTCCCGAGGATCATTTCCGTCGACGACCACACCGTCGAGCCCCCGAACGTCTGGTCCGACCGGCTGCCGAAGAAGTACGCCGATGTCGGACCGCGGATCGTCCGCGCACCCCTGAAGGAAATGACCTTCCTGGGAGGGAAGTTCGCGCCCGTCATGGGCCATCCCGGCGACGACGGACCCATCGGCGACTGGTGGGTCTACGAGGATCTGCGCCGGCCGCTCACCCGGCTCGACACCGCCGTCGGCTACGACAGGGACGAGATCAAGCTCGAGGTCATCACGTACGAGCAGATGCGGCCCGGGTCGTTCAGCGTCCCCGAGCGGCTCGCCGACATGGACGTCAACCACGTGCAGTCCGCCCTCTGCTTCCCGACCTTCCCGCGCTTTTGCGGCCAGACCTTCACCGAGGCCAAGGACCGCGAACTCGGGCTGCTCGGCGTGCGCGCGTACAACGACTGGATGGTCGAGGAGTGGTGCGGCCCGCAGGCGCAGGGGCGGCTCATCCCGCTGACCCTCATACCCCTGTGGGACGCCGAGCTGGCGGCCGCGGAGGTGCGGCGCAATGCCGCGCGCGGCGTCCGTGCCGTCGCCTTCTCCGAGATCCCGCCGCACCTCGGGCTGCCCAGCATCCACGGTGACGAGTGGGACCCGTTCCTCGCGGCCTGCGCCGAGACCGGAACCGTCATCGCCATGCACATCGGGTCCAGCAGCAAGATGCCCTCGACGTCCGCGGACGCGCCGCCCGCCGTCGGCTCCACCATCACCTTCGCCAACTGCTGCTTCTCGATGGTGGATTGGCTCATGAGCGGCAAGTTCGAGCGGTTCCCCGAGCTGCGGATCATGTACGCCGAGGGGCAGATCGGCTGGATTCCGTACATTCTCGAGCGTGCTGATGTGGTGTGGGAGGAGAACCGTGGCTGGGGCGGGGTCGCCGACAAGGTGAAGAAGCGGCCGAGCGAGTACTTCGCCGACCACGTCTTCGGCTGCTTCTTCGACGACGCCTTCGGGCTGCGCAACCTCGACGCCATCGGTCTCGACAACGTCCTGTACGAGACGGACTATCCGCACTCCGACTCCACCTGGCCGAAGTCGAAGGAGGTCGGCCAGGCGCAGATGGGGCACCTGGACGGGCCGACCGTCGAGCGGATCGTGCGGGGCAACGCCATCGATCTGCTCGGGCTCACGGACGAGGGGCTGTGGACGCCGTCCGCCCAGTAGACGTCCCCCCGAGAGCCTGGCCGGCTCCGCCCTCCGCGTGCCAAGGGCGGACCCGGTCAGGGCAGTTTCCACAGCAGGACCGTGTTGGTCCCGCCGAAGTCCACTGCGCTCATCAGTCCCGTCGCCAGCGTCTTGCCGTCGGGGCTGAACGCCAGCGCCTCCACGGAGTTGGGGCAGGTGAACTTCGCCGTGCGCCTGCCCGTCACCGTGTCCCAGACGCAGGCGAGCCCGCCCTGCCCGCCCGTGGCAAGCAGCCGGCCCCCGGGGTGGAAGGCGATCGCGTGCATCATCGACTCCTCGGGGTCGAGCTTGACGACCTCCTCGGCGGAGTCGGTGTTCCACACCCGGACCGTGTCGTCCCGGTGGACGTACGCGAGGACCTGGCCGTCGGGGCTGAACACCACGAGCTCGGCGGCCTCGCCGTCCTTGACGGTGTTCATGGGCGCACCGTTCGGGGCGCGGGTGGCCAGCGGGCTGCCCGCGGCCAGCACCAGACCGTCGCTGCGGAAGGCCACCGGGCCGCCGTCGAAGCCGCCGAGCACGGCCTTCGAGCTGCCGTCGGCCACGTTCCACAGGTGCAGGCCGCGGGAGCTGGTGACGGCCACGGTCGCGCTGTCCGCGCTGATGGCCAGGCCGGTGGGCCAGCCGTCCTGGTCCTTGGTGTTCTTCGGCCCGGCGAAGGTGCGGACCGTCTTGCCGGTGCTGGTGTTCCACACCCGGACGTCGGTCTTCTCCGCCCGCACGACGTACTTCAGGTCCCGGCTGATCAGGGTCGGCTGCAGGAACTCCGGCGTGCCGATGTGCGCGGGCGTGGCCTCCCGCGTGGCCAGGTCCCAGCGGCAGACGGCGTTGTTGCCGGTGGCGCAGAGGGACGTGCCGTCGGTGGAGAAGGCGAGGGCGCGTACGGACTCGATCCCTTCGAGGGCCACGTACGTCTCGCTCGGCCCGGCAGACGATCCGGCCGACGGCTCGGCCGATGAACTGGCGGAGGGCGACGGCGAGTTGCCGCCGTCCGCGCCCTTCGCGTCGTCCGGGTCCCCCTTGCTGCGCAGCAGCGCCACCGCCCCGACGGCCACGGCCGCCGTCGCGCCCGCCCCGCCGATGAGCAGCGCGCGCCGCGACGGGCGGCCCGGCGTCGGCGCCGCGGGCACGGTGGGTCCGGCGGGCGGTGGCCCGAACGCCGGCGGGGCCGGGGACTCGGCCGGGGCCGTGGGCGCGTACGACGGCTGTCGCGGGGGCGTGGTCAGGACGAGCGTGCCGTCCTGCGGGGCCGACGGCACGCGCGGGTCGGCCGGGGCCGCGGGGCCGCCCGCGAACAGGGCCGGGAGGTCGCCGACGGACGGGCGCGCCGCCGGGTCCTTGGCCAGGCAGGCGGCGAGGACCGGGCGCAGGCGGTCGTCCACGCCGTCGAGCGCGGGTGGCTGGTCCAGGATGCGCTGGACCACCTCGATCAGCGTGGGTGCGTCGAAGGGCGCCTGCCCCGTCGCCGCGAACGCGAGGACCGAGCCGAGCGAGAACACGTCGCTGGCCGGGCCCGCCCGGTCCGCGCGGATCTGCTCCGGCGACATGTACGTGTACGTGCCGATGACCGTGCCGGTGGCGGTCAGGGAACTCGCGTCCACGGCACGGGCGATGCCGAAGTCGATGATGCGGGGACCGTCCTCGGCCAGGATGACGTTGCCCGGCTTGAGGTCGCGGTGGACCAGGTCGCTCTTGTGGATCGCGGCGAGGCCCTCGGCCAGGCCCGCGCCCAGGCGCAGGACGGCGTCCGCGGACAGGGGACCGTCGGCGGCGACGACCTCGTGCAGGTTCGGGCCCGCGATGAACGCGGTGACCAGCCACGGGGACGCGGCCTCGGGGTCGGCGTCGACGACCTGCGCGGTGTGGAAGCCGCCCACGCGCCGGGCCGCCTCGACCTCGCGGGCGAAGCGCTGGCGGAACTGCGGTGCTGCCGCCAGTTCCCGCTTGATCAGCTTCACCGCGACCTTCCGGCCGCCCGGTGACGTACCGAGGAAGACCGATCCCATGCCGCCCTCGCCGAGCCGGCCCTCGATGCGGTAGGGGCCGACCCACTGCGGGTCGTCGGGCTTCAACGCGTCCATGCGTACGGTCACCATCCGGTTCGAAGAAGAGGGCGGAGCGGGAGAGGGTGGGGGAGCGGTCTCAGGCGAGCTTCCACAGCTGCACCGTGGGCTCGCCGTCGTCCGAGTCCGTCGGGTTGAGCACGCCTGCGACCGTCTTGCCGTCCGGGCCGAAGGCCACCGCGCCGATGGACGCCGTGAGTTCGGTCTTCGGCGGGCCGCCGACCAGCGTGGTGAGGGTCTTGCCCGTGGACATGTCCCAGAGCGTGACGGTGCGGCCCACGGTGTCGACGCCCTCCATCTCGACGAAGCCGCCCGCGCCCGCGATCACCCCGCCCGTCCCTGACCTGTCCGGTGCGTACGCCGATGAGTTCACGTAGTCGTGCCCGTCCTTGAGCGTGCGCGTGACGCGGCCCGTGGCCAGGTCGAAGAGGCGCACGCCGGGCCCGTTGGCGATGAGGGTGGTGCCGTCGCGGCTGAAGCGGACCTCGGAGTAGTTCTTCTTCTCGCCGTCGGCGGTCAGGGTCTTGGTGAGGCGGCCGGTGCGGGCGTTCCACAGCCGGATCGTGCCCTCCTTGACGTCGCTGGCCACGCTCGCCAGGGTCGTGCCGTCCGGGCTGAACGCGACCCCGTTCATGCTTCCGGAGTGCCCGGTGAGTCTCGCCCTCGACTTGCCGGTGGCCGGATTCACCAGCCGGACCTCGCTGCCGACGCCCACGGCCAGGGTCTTGCCGTCGGGGCTGAACGCCAGGCAGTTCACGTCGTCGAACTCGCCCGTGTACGTCTGGAGCACGCCCTTGGCGGCGCCGCTGCGCACGTCCCACCGGCGCAGGGTCTTCTCGTAGCCGCCGGTGTACAGGGTCCGTCCGTCGGGGCTGTAGGCCACTGCCAGGACCTCGTCGGTGTGGCCCTCGTACGTGGTGATGAGGCGGCCCGCGGCCGCGTCCCACAGGCGCACCGTGTGGTCGAAGCTGCCGGTGGCGACCGTTCTGCCGTCCGGGGAGAAGGCCAGGCAGAGGATCTCCCCGGTGTGGCCCTTGAGCTGGAGGACCGGCCTGGTGGCGTCGCGGGTGGGGGAGGGCTTCGGCTTCGGGCTCTTCTCCGGCCCGCCCTTCGCGTCGGGGGACTTGGGCCCGGACGTGGAGTCGGGTCCGGAATCCGGCCACAGCAAGTACGCGGGTACGGCGGCCAGGGCCGCGGCCCCGACGCTGCCGATGAGGAGGTTCCGCCGCCCAACCGGCTTGGCGGGAGCGGGGGTTGTCGCCGCGTCCGCCGTGACCGAGAGGCGGTGCAGCAGGTTCGGGGCGGACGGGCGCTCGGCGGCGTCCTTGGCCAGGCAGAAGGTCACCACGGCGTGCAGCGGCCCGGCCGGGTCGAGGCCGGTGAGCTCGGGCGGTTCGGCGGTGACCCGGTGCAGGATCCCGGGCACGGTCGACGCGTCGAAGGGCCCCCGGCCGGTCGCCGCGAACGCCAGCACGGACCCGAGCGAGAACACGTCGGTCGCCGGGGTCACTCGGGCGGGCGTGCGGATCTGCTCCGGCGACATGTAGGCGTACGTGCCGATGACGCTGCCGGTGTGGGTCATCGCGGTCGCCTCGGGCGCGTGCGCGATGCCGAAGTCGATGATGCGGGGGCCGTCGGGGGCGAGGATGACGTTGCCGGGTTTCAGGTCGCGGTGGATCAGGCCGCAGGCGTGGATCGCGGCGAGCCCCTCGGCGAGGCCCGCGCCGAGTCGCAGCACGGCGTCGGGGGCGAGCGGGCCCTGCCCGGTGACCAGCTCCTGGAGGGTCGGCCCAGGGATGAACTCCGTTGCCAGCCAGGGGGATTCGGCCTCGGGGTCGGCGTCGACGACCTGCGCGGTGTGGAAGCCGCCCACGCGCCGGGCCGCCTCGACCTCCCGCGCGAACCGCTCCCGGAAGCGGGGCGTCGACGCCAGTTCGCGCTTGATCAGCTTGACCGCGACCTGCCGCCCGGACGGCGACACGGCGAGGAACACCTGTCCCATGCCGCCCTCGCCGAGCCGCCCGTCGAGCCGGTAGGGGCCCACCTGGCGCGGGTCGTTCGGGCTCAGTGCTTCGACCATGGGCTACTCGAATCCTCCGCGTCCGTCGAAGACCGCACCCCCCGTGGATCCGATCACGCTCGGAATTGAACCATGTTCATGTTCTGCCGCACGGGCGGATGGCCGGGCCGGGCGCACACTCTCGCTTCGGCCGTGCACTCCCCTTGTCTGACTACCCGTCAGGTACGAGGATGAGCCTCGTCCATAATTGACGGTCCGTCAGGTAGGGGTCCGGGTATGACGCGGCTCGCGTACGGGATGCAACTCCCGATCCAGTCCCAGAGCACCATCTACGCGGAATCCTGGGAGGCGGGCGCGGACGTCGCGGACCTCGCCGAGGTCGCCCGCGCAGCCGACCGCAGCGGCTTCGACTACGTCGCCTGCTGCGACCACGTCGGGATCCCGCGGCGGCTCGCCGACGCCATGTCGACGACCTGGTACGACCCGGTCGCCACGCTGTCCTTCCTGGCCGGCGTCACCGAACGCGTGCGGCTGCTGACCCACGTCGCGGTCGTCGGCCTGCGCCATCCGCTGCTGTCCGCCAAGCAGTACGCCACGCTGGACCACCTGAGCGGCGGGCGGCTGATCCTCGGCGTCGGAGCGGGTCACGTACAGGAGGAGTTCGAGGCGCTCGGGGTCGACTTCGCGCGGCGCGGGGCCGTGCTCGACGAGAGTGTCGACGCGCTGAAGGCCGCCCTCGGGCCGGAGGAATTCCCTTCCCACAAAGGTGAGTTGTTCGCCTTCGAGGGGCTCGGGCAGCGGCCGCGGCCCGCGCAGCGCCGGGTGCCGGTGTGGGTCGGCGGATCATCGGCCCCCGCCGTGCGGAGGGCCGCGCTCAAGGGCGACGGATGGCTGCCGCAGGGCGACCCGCGCGACCGGCTGCCGGAGCAGATCGCGACGCTGCGGCGGCTGCGCGCCGAGGCGGGCATCGAGGCGCCCCTCACCATCGGCGCCATCACCGAGACGCTGTACGTGGGCGTGCCCGGCTGGGAGGTCGGGCGGCGCACCGTGTCCGGGGCGCCGGACGCCGTGGCCGAGTCGTTGCGCGCGTACGCCGCCATGGGCGTGCACCAGATCCAGGTCCGCTTCCGCAGCCGGAGCCGGGCCGAGCTCGTCGACCAGATCGAGGCCTTCGGGGCCGAGGTGGCGCCGCAGCTCTCCTGAACACCTGGATCTCCTCAGTGCCTCGATCTCCTGAACGCCTCGACCTCCTGAACACCCCGATCTTCTGAACACCCCGATCTCCCGAACCCCCAACTCACCGGAGGAGCAAGGAACATGGGCAAGCTCGACGGGCGCGTCGTTCTCATCACGGGTGCGGCGCGCGGGCAGGGCGAGCAGGAAGCGCGCCTCTTCGCCTCGGAAGGGGCGAAGGTGATCGTCGCCGACGTGCTCGACGACCAGGGCGAGGCCGTGGCCAAGGACCTCGGTGACGGCAACGCCGTGTACGTGCACCTCGACGTCAGCAACGAGGAGGACTGGGCCCGCGCCGTCGCCGCCGGGAAGTCCGCCTTCGGGAAGATCGACGGGCTCGTCAACAACGCCGGCATCCTGCGGTTCAACGAGCTCGTGTCCACCCCGCTCGACGAGTTCCAGCAGATCGTCAACGTCAACCAGGTCGGCGCCTTCCTCGGCATCAAGACCGTGGCGCCCGAGATAGCCGGGGCGGGGGGCGGCTCGATCGTCAACACCGCCTCGTACACGGGTGTGACGGGCATGGCGTACGTGGGCGCGTACGCCGCCACCAAGCACGCCATCGTCGGCCTGACGAAGGTCGCGGCCCTGGAGCTCGCCGCCAAGGGCATCCGCGTCAACGCCGTCTGCCCGGGCGCCATCGACACCGCCATGAGCAACCCGGCGCAGCTCGACCCCGACGCCAACACCGAGGAGGCGGCGCAGGCCCTCGGCGAGCTGTACCGCAAGCTCGTGCCGCTCGGCCGGGTGGGCAGGCCTGAGGAGGTCGCGCGGCTCGCGCTGTTCCTGACCGCCGAGGAGGACTCGGCGTACATCACCGGGCAGCCGTTCGTGATCGACGGGGGCTGGCTCGCGGGGGTCAGTGTGCTGTGACCCCGACCCACGGGGCTCCCGCGGGGCTTCCTGACCTTAGCTGACGATGCGTCAGCTATTGACGGTCCCCACCCGTAGTGGAACAGTCGATGCATCCAATCTGACGATCCGTCAGAAACTGACGAGGACGGTGAACCTCCTTGGAATTCGGGCTCTTTGTACAGGGATACGTGGGCAAGCAGGCGCTGACGGACCCGACCGCCGAGCACCGCGCGCTCATGAACGAGACCGAGTACGTCATCCAGGCGGACAAGTCCGGCTTCAAGTACGCCTGGGCGTCCGAGCACCACTTCCTGGAGGAGTACTCGCACCTCTCGGCCAACGACGTGTACCTCGGGTACCTCGCCCACGCGACCGAGCGCATCCACCTCGGCTCGGGCATCTTCAACCCGCTCGCCCAGGTCAACCACCCCGTGAAGGTGGCCGAGAAGGTCGCCATGATGGACCACCTCAGCGAGGGGCGGTTCGAGTTCGGCAGCGGGCGCGGGGCCGGATCGCACGAGATCCTGGGGTTCATACCGGGCGTGACCGATATGAACTACACCAAGGAGATCTGGGAAGAGACCATCGCCGAGTTCCCGAAGATGTGGCTCCAGGACGAGTACGTCGGGTTCCAGGGCAAGCACTGGTCGCTGCCGCCGCGCAAGATCTTCCCCAAGCCGTACGGGAAGTCGCACCCGGCCATGTGGTACGCGGCCGGGTCCCCGCCCTCGTACGCCATGGCCGCCAAGAAGGGGCTCGGGGTCCTTGGCTTCAGCGTCCAGAAGGTCTCCGACATGGAGTGGGTCCTCGAGCAGTACAAGACCGCCATCCAGGACCCCGACCCCATCGGGGACTTCGTCAACGACAACGTCATGGTGACCTCGACCGCCATCTGTGCCGAGACGCACGACAAGGCCGTCGAGATCGCCGTGGGCGGCGGGCTCAACTACCTGCAGTCGCTCGTCTTCCGCTACCACGACACCTTCCCGCGGCCCGCCGGGATCCCCGAGTGGCCGGAGATCCTGCCGGAGTACACCGCCGAGATCATCGAAATGCTCATCGCCGAGGAGCTGATGATCTGTGGTGACCCGGACGAGGTGCTCCAGCAGTGCAAGCGGTGGGAGCAGGCGGGGGCGGATCAGCTGTCGTTCGGGTTGCCGATCGGGGTGTCGCACGAGGACACGCTGAACTCGATCAAGCTGATCGGGGAGCACGTCATTCCGAAGATCGACACGGATCCGGTCCACCGGACGACGCGGTTCAGGTCGGCCGGGGTCTGATTCGTTGAGCTGCCCCGGCCTTCCTCCTCCCGGACAGGAAGGTCGGGGCCCGTTTCTGTTGCTGTCCCGGGGCGCTGCCCCGGACCCCGCTGCCTCTCGTACCAGTGCGGGGCTGGTTGGAGCGGAGCTCGATCCATGAGGAGCAGGCACATGCTTGACCATCTCATCAAAGGTGCCACCGTTGTCGACGGGACCGGTGCCCCTTCCTATGTCGCCGATGTCGGAATTCGTGACGGGCGGATCGCTGTCATCGCACCGCCGGGACAGGTCGGTGAAGAGGCCGCTTCCCATGAGGAGGCGGCCGGGCTCGTGCTCGCGCCCGGGTTCGTCGATCCGCATACGCACTACGACGCCCAGTTGTTCTGGGACCCGTATGCCACGCCCTCGCTCAATCACGGGGTGACCACGGTCGCGGGCGGCAACTGCGGCTTCACCCTTGCCCCGTTGAACCCCGAGCGGCCCGAGGACGCCGACTACACGCGGCGGATGATGTCCAAGGTCGAGGGGATGTCGCTGGTCGCCCTGGAAGAGGGGGCGCCCTGGACGTGGAACTCGTTCGGGGAGTATCTGGACGCCCTCGACGGGCGGATCGCCGTCAACGCCGGGTTCATGGTGGGGCATTGCGCGCTGCGCCGGTACGTGATGGGCGCGGACGCCGTCGGGGGGCAGCCGAGCGACGAGCAGATGCAGGCCATGCTCGACCTCTTCCACGGTGCCATGGAGGCCGGGGCCTGGGGGCTCTCCACCACCCAGTCGTCCACCCACTCCGACGGGGACGGCAAGCCCGTCGCCTCACGACACGCCCTTCCCGCCGAACTGCTCAGTCTCAGCAAGGCAGTTGGCGAGCACGAGGGCACGCAGATCGAGGCCATCGTGGCCGGGTGTCTCGACCAGTTCAGCGATGACGAGATCGATCTGTTCGTCGAGATGAGCGCCGTCGCCGGGCGGCCGCTCAACTGGAACGTGCTGACCATCGACGCCTCCGTCCCCGAACGCGTACCGCGCCAGCTGATACCGAGCGAGCGCGCCAGGAAGGCCGGCGGGCGCATCGTCGCCCTCACCATGCCGATCCTGACCCCGATGAACATGTCGCTCGGGACCTTCTGCGCGCTCAACCTCATTCCGGGCTGGGGCGAGGTGCTGGGGCTGCCGGTCGACGAGCGGATCGCGAAGCTGCGGGATCCGGACGTGCGCGCCGAGATGCTGCGGCGGGCCGACAGCAAGGAGGCGGGCGTCTTCAGGCGGCTCGCCGACTTCGGGCGTTACGTCATCGGGGACACGTACTCCGGGGCGAACGAAGGGCTGACCGGGCGCGTCGTGCGGGACATCGCCGCCGAGCGCGGGCAGGAGGCCTTCGAGTGCCTGGTCGAGATCTGCGCCAACGACCGCCTGCGGACGGTGCTTTGGCCGATGCCCACCGACAACGACCCCGACTCCTGGGCGCTGCGCGCCGAGACCTGGAGCCACGAGGACGTGATGCTGGGCGGATCCGACGCGGGCGCGCACCTGGACCGGATGTGCGGGGCGCCGTACACGACGCGGTTCATCGGCGACTGTCTGCGCGGGCGCAAGCTGCTGGGCCTCGAGCAGGCCGTGAAGATGCTGACCGACGACCCGGCCCAGCTGTTCGGGCTGCGGGAGCGGGGGCGGATCCGCGAGGGCTGGCACGCCGATCTGGTGCTGTTCGACCCGGAGACCATCGACGCGGGCAAGGCCACGCTGGTGCACGACCTGCCCGGCGACAGCCCCCGGCTCGACTCGAAGGCGATCGGCATAAAAGCCGTATGGGTCAACGGAGTTGAAGCCATGCGCGATGACGTGGTGAGCGGGGCCGTACCCGGCAAGGTGCTGCGGTCGGGGCAGGACACACGGACGGTGAGTACGCGATGAGCAGCGGTACGTCTGACAGCAGTACGGCCGGGCGCGCGCCGAAGTTGTTCGTCGGCGGCGAGTGGGTGGAGCCCGACCGCGGCTACTACGACGTGGTCGACCCGGCGAGCGAGGAGGTCGTCGGGCGCGCCCCCGAGGCGTCCCGGCAGCAGGTGTACGACGCCGCGCGCGCCGCCCGCGAGGCCTTCGGCACGTGGTCGCGCACGACGCCCGAGGAGCGGGCCGCGATCCTCGACCGGGCCGCGGCACTCATGCAGCGCGACTTCGTCTCCAACGCCGAGCTCGCACAGGCCGAGAGCGGGGCCACCACCGGCACCGCGCGCGGCATGCAGGTCGCCGTCGGTGTCGCACGCTTCAAGCGGTACGCCAAGGGGGCCCTGGAGCCCGTCGAGCAGGGGCTGCCGCCGCAGATCAGCGAGGCCGGGCCGATGGGGAAGGCGGGGGTGACCGGGGCGCTCGCGGTGCGGCAGCCCGTCGGGGTCGTCACGTGCATCACCTCGTACAACAACCCGTGGGCCAACCCCGCGGGCAAGGTCGCCCCCGCCCTCGCCATGGGCAACACCGTCGTCGTGAAGCCCGCACCGCAGGACCCGCTGTCCGTGTACCGGATGGCGGCCGCCCTGGAGGAGGCGGGCGTGCCGCGCGGCGTCGTGAACGTCGTCAGCGGCGCCGCCGTGGACGTGGGCGAGGCCGCCGTCGACTCGCCGGACGTCGACATGGTCAGCTTCACCGGGTCCACGGGCGTCGGCCAGCGCATCGGCGAGGTGTGCGGGCGTTCCCTGAAGCGGCAGTTGATGGAGCTGGGCGGGAAGGGTGCCGCCGTCGTCCTCGGCGACGCGGACCTGGACTCGGCCGTCGCCGGGATCGGAACGACGTACGCCTTCTACAGCGGGCAGATCTGCACGGCGCCGACGCGCGCGATCGTGCACCGGTCCGTGTACGACGAGTTCGTCGCGAAGCTCACCGCGTACATCGGGTTCATGAAGGTCGGCGATCCGCGGGTGCAGGGGACGATCGTCGGGCCCGTCATCTCCGGCGCGCACCGCGAACGGGTCGAGTCCTACGTGGAGTTGGGGAAGAAGGAGGGCGCGACCGTGGTCGCGGGCGGTGAACGGCCGGATCTGGAGCGGGGCTTCTACGTGGCGCCGACCCTCCTCGCCGACTGCACGAACGACATGCGCGTCGTCCGCGAGGAGATCTTCGGCCCCGTCGTCGCCGTCGTCCCCTTCGACGGCGACGAGGACGAGGCCGTCGCCCTCGCCAACGACTCCGACTACGGCCTCATCGACTACGTCTGGTCCGGCGACGTCGCCCGCGCGTTCCGCGTCGCGCGGCAGCTGCGGGCGGGCGGCGTCGGCGTGAACACCATCGGACGGAACATGGAAGCGCCGTTCGGGGGGTTCAAGAAGAGCGGGGTCGGCCGGGACGTCGGCTCGTACGCCCTGCACGCGTACAGCGAGCTGCAGTCCATCGTCTGGCCCGGATAGCCGCTCCCGGCGCCCGGCCCGTCACTCCTGGCGATGCGGGTCGAGCGCCAACTTCCCCCGGGTTCCGCCCTCTTCGAGGCGGCGAAGCACCTCCGCGCCGTCCGCCAGAGGGTGGAGCTCGGGGGTGCCGGGCGGGTAAACGCCCTGTTTGATCAGGGAGTTCAGTTCCGTCAGCAGGTCTGCGTACAGCGCCGGTGCGCGTTGCGCCAGCGTGCCGATGTGCAGGCCCTTGAGCTGCGCGTGGTGCGTGAAGATCAGGTCGTGCGTGGTGAGTCGGGCATCACCGGACGCGGCGCCGAAGACCACGACCCGGCCCACGAACGGCTTCGCCACGCTCAGGCTCGTGTCGAACGTGGTGCGGCCGTTGGACTCCAGGACCAGGTCCACGCCGTCGGGCGCGAGCGCGCGGATCCGGGCGGCCAGTTCCGGGTCACTGCGGTCCAGGACGTGGTCGGCGCCAAGCGCTGAGACCGTGGCGTGCTTGGCCGGGGACGCGGTGGCGATGACCCGCGCCCCGTAGTGCCGGGCCATCCGCACCGCGGCCTGGCCGACGCCGCCGGCCGCCGCGTGGATCACCACCGTCTCGCCGGACGCGAGGCCCCCGAGGGTGGTGAGGGCCGCGAGGGCGGTGGCCCAGTTCAGGACCATGCCGAGGGCCTCGGCGTCGGTCCACGCGTCGGGCACGGGCAGGACTTCCGCGGCCGGCATCGTCATGTACTGCGCGAAGGCGCCGCGGCCGACGCCGATCACATGGGTGCCGGACGGCAGCGGTTGCCCGATGCCCGGTCCGGCCCCGACGATCTCGCCGGCTGCCTCGAATCCCGCCGGGTAGGGGGCCGTCGGGCCGCCCCGGTAGGTGCCGTACGTCTGCATGACGTCGGCGAAGTTGACGCCCGCCGCGCCCACCCGGACGAGGTACTCGCCCGGCCCCGGTACGGGGCGCGGGACGTCGGTCGCCAGGGTCAGGTCGGCGGGGCCGCGGTTCGTGTGCTGGATCAGGGCTCGCATGGGAAGGACGCTAGGACCTTCACACACATGTCAAGGTCAAGTCCGGGTCCGCTCGGTTCCGGCCAAGTAGGCGTCCAGGGCGTCCTGTTGCTCGGTCAGTGCGCGGATACGGTCCGCTACCCGGTCGCGATAGTCCCGCACCTCGTCCAGGAACCCGGGCCCGACCCCGGTCGCGGCCCCGCCGTCATCGGGCAGGATCTCCCTGATCAGCCGCACCGGCAGACCGGAGTCCAGCAGGGCCCGGACCGTGCGGACCCGGTCGAGGGTGGACGGGCAGTAGTCCCGGTACCCGTTGCCGTATCGCCCCGGCACGATCAGGCCCTCGTCCTCGTAGTGCCGCAGGGAACGCGCGCTGGCCCCGCTGAGCCGGGCCGCCTCACTGATCCTCATGCCGGGCCCAACTGCCCTGACCAGTAAGGTATTCCAGGAGGTACCCATGCCACACGACGCGCCCGAGTCGCGACCGCCCTACCCGCCCTTCACCCGCGAGAGCGCCCTGCAGAAGGTGCAGGCCGCCGAGGACGCCTGGAACAGCCGGGATCCCGAGCGCGTCTCCCTCGCGTACACGCCCGATTCGGAGTGGCGGAACAGGGACGTCTTCGTGCGGGGCCGCGAGGAGATCGTCGCGTTCCTGACGCGGAAGTGGGAGCGCGAGCACGAGTACGCGCTGCGCAAGAGCCTGTGGAGCTTCGACGGGAACCGGATCGCGGTGCGGTTCCAGTACGAGTGCCGGGACGCGCAGGGGCAGTGGTGGCGCTCGTACGGCAATGAGCTGTGGGAGTTCGACGAGCACGGGCTGATGCGGCGCCGCGAGGCCAGCATCAACGACGTGGCCATCGAGGAGGGCGAGCGCCGCATTCACGGGCCGCGGCCCGCGGACGAGCGCGGGAGCGACATTCCGCTCCGCTAGCACCCGCCCGCAGGGGGACCCGGTTGGACCCGGTGGGACCCGTTCCGGGACGCTCAGTCGCCCAGGAAGATCGGGTTCGTGAACGCGGTCAGCGCGCCGGGCAGTCCCGGGACCGCCGGTGCGTGCCTGACCTCTGCCCGTACGTACGCCGCGTACGACGGCGTCGTGTGCCAACTGGCGCTTCCCGCACCGGAGTCGGGCAGCGGTGCGGAGGTGAACAGGGTGCCCTGGTCCGTGACGATGTGGAGCGTGCAGCCGGGTGCGCCCTTGACGTCCAGCGTGACCGTGACCGGGGTGTCGGCGTCGACGCGGAGTCGCTCGCCGAGCCCCGCCACCTTGCCCTTGCCGCCGGTCGCCGTGAACGAGACCTCGACGGACGCGAACTCGGCGACGTAGGAGCGGCCCGCCTTCAGGCCCGCCTGGATCGCGTCCCGGGTCAGGTCGTCGGCCAGGACCACGGTCTGCGGGCCGCCGACCCGGTCGGGGTCGCGGTGCGCGTCGCTGTTGCCCATGGCCGGGAGCCAGCCGCCCGCCCTGCCGCCGCCGTTGCCGCTGCCGCGTGAACGGGCGTACGAGACAAGGGTGTTGTCCCAGTCGGCCAGCGAGATCTCGTCGTCCGGCGTGTACGCGCCGTTCCACACCTCCACCACGTCCGCCTCGCCGAAGCCGAACTTCCAGCCGCAGCCGACGCACGTCGCGTGCGGGTGTGCCGGGACGACCAGGCCGCCCGCGCGGCGGATGTGGTCGGCGTACTTGGCCCAGCGGTTGTCGCGGGCCCGGTAGCGCCAGTCGACGAAGGTGTCCGGGTCGACGCCGAGCGCGACGACGTGCCCGTTGCGCGTCGTGACCTCCTCGCCCAGCATCACCAGCAGGTCGTCGCCCGCCACGTCGGCCCAATGTGCCTGCGAGGAATGGGTGTTGTGGTCGGAGGTGTTGATGAAGTCCAGGCCCGCCGCACGGGCGAGCGCGCCGATCTCCTGCGGCGTACGGCGGCCGTCCGAGTGCCAGCTGTGCAGGTGGCAGTCGCCGCGGTACCAGGCGCGGCCCCGGCCGCGGGCCCGCTGCGGCGGGTACACCGGCTTCGGCGTCGTACCCGGCTCGCCGTGCGTCAGCGTCACCGTCACCTCGTACGGCAGGCCGTCGGGCGCCACCGTGTACGGGCCGAGCGCGATGTGCCACGTGCCCGCGCGCACCGGGCCCGGGATGTAGCCGGGCGTCGCGTCGTCGGCGCGGATGAAGAACTCCGTGCGCGCGCCGCCCGACCAGCCGCGGAATCCCTTGCCGCCGAGCGCCGTGCCGCGCTCGTCGAAGATGCCGATGTCGAGCGCGTTGTTCTGCGTGCCGGCCGGGACGGTCGCCTTCGTGTACGTGTAGGAGACCTTGATCTCCCGCACCCCGCGCGGCACTTCGACCGGCAGGTACACGAAGTCGGGCGCGCCCGGCGGCAGCGTGCCCTTGAGCGTCTTGGTGGACTGCGCGCCATCGGCGGAGTCCGCGGCGCCGGCGAAGCTCATGGTGGTGAGCGTAAGCGCCGTCGCGGCACCGGTCACGAGCAACGCCCGTCTGCCCATGCCGTGTTCAGCCCCGTGTTCGTCATCCGTGCACATATGCGGCTCCCCAGGGTCGGGTGTGACGTGTGCGACCCTGGCATTGAGCCGTGAACGGCCCCCAAAGGGAAGGGGGTCGACGGGTGACGTACGGCTTGGCTACGAGCGACCGCGCCTGCGGAACCGCCAGGCGACGACCACGATCACGATCACGACGAGCACGATCAGGATCCAGCCGAGCGCCCCGAACGATCCGCCCTTCTTCTTTTTCTTCTTGCTCTTCTTGCTCTTCTTGCCGGTGCTGCTGGACTTCGAGACCTTCTTGGTCGGCTTCGCCAGCGGCTTGTGCGCCTGACCCGGCTGCTGAGCGGTGGGCGCGGCCGCGGAGCTCACCGGAGCGGCCGTGGCCGCCGGTGCGCCGCCGAGGAGCAGCGCCCCCAGCAGGAGCAGCACCGTCGTGGGGCGGGTGTGTGGACGTATCCGCAGAATCATGACAAACCCCCGTCGAGAATGGCCCGGGTGAGCCTAGCCGTGCCCATGGACTCCTGTAAGCCCCGCCGCTAGGAATGCCGCATGCGGATCTCGACCACGATCTTCCTGACCGACGAGACCATCACCCCGGTACGCCTCGCGCGCGAGCTCGAACAGCGTGGCTTCGGCGGGCTCTACCTCCCCGAGCACACCCACATCCCCGTCGAGCGCACCTCGCCGTACCCCAACGACCCGGAGGGCGAGCTGCCCCGGGAGTACACCCGCACCCTCGACCCGTTCGTGGCGCTCGCCCAGGCCGCCGCCGTCACCGAGCACCTCCTGCTCGGCACGGGCGTCACGCTCGTCACCGAGCACGACCCGATCGCGCTGGCCAAGCAGATCGCCACGCTCGACCACCTCTCCGGCGGCCGGTTCACGCTGGGCGTCGGCTTCGGCTGGAACAAGGAGGAGGCCGACGACCATGGCGTCGTATGGCGCACGCGCCGCCGCCTCACCATGGAGCGGATGCAGGTCATGCGAGCGCTGTGGGCCGCCGAACCCACCGCGTACACAAGCGAGTTGGCGGGCGTCTCCGTCCGCGCGTCGCACGCCCACCCCAAGCCCGTACGCGGCGGAGCGCCCCGCATCCTCGTCGGCGGCGCGGCAGGACCCAAGCTGTTCGAGCACATCTGCGCGTACGCCGACGGCTGGGCGCCCATCGGCGGCGGCGGCCTCGGCCGTACGCTGCCCGGGCTGCGGGAGCAGTGGCAGGCAGCGGGGCGCGACCCCGAGACGCTGCAGGTCGTGCCGTACGCGGTGCAGCCGACCCCCGGCAAGCTGGCGCACTACGCGGAGCAGGGCTTCGACGAGGTGGTGCTGCAACTGCCGCCAGGCGACGAGGCGGCCGTCCTCAAGGTCCTCGACGACTTCGCGCCGTACGTGAGCCAGTACGCAGGCCAGGACGTACGTCACCACACGGGCACTGTGTGAGCCCGCACAAGCGCTCGTATGCTCGCTGCATGAGTGATCAGGACGCCGTACCGCAGGCAGCCCGTCATGACCGGCCCCAGGACGACCCCCGTGACCGTCCCACCGCCAACGCGATGCGCCGCGCGCTGAAACGCGCCAGGGACGGCGTCGCCCTCGACGTCACCGAGGCCGCCGTCCTCCTCCAGGCGCGGGGCGAGGACCTGGTGGACCTCAGCGCGTCGGCCGCCCGGGTGCGCGACGCGGGGCTCGAGGCGGCGGGCCGCCCGGGCGTGATCACGTACTCGAAGAGCGTCTTCATCCCGCTCACCCGGCTGTGTCGCGACAAGTGCCACTACTGCACGTTCGTGACCGTGCCCGGCAAGCTGCGCAAGGCCGGACACGGGATGTTCATGTCCCCGGACGAGGTCCTGGACGTCGCGCGCAAGGGTGCCGCACTCGGCTGCAAGGAAGCCCTGATCACCCTCGGCGACAAGCCCGAGGACCGCTGGCCCGAGGCCCGCGAGTGGCTGGACGCGCACGGCTACGACGACACCATCGCCTACGTGCGCGCCATATCGATCCGCATCCTGGAGGAGACGGGCCTGCTCCCGCACCTCAACCCGGGCGTGATGACGTGGACGGACTTCCAGCGCCTCAAGCCGGTAGCGCCGTCCATGGGCATGATGCTGGAGACGACCGCGGAGCGCCTGTGGTCCGAGCCCGGCATGCCGCACTACGGCTCGCCGGACAAGGAACCGGCCGTGCGGCTGCGGGTGTTGGAGGACGCGGGCCGCTCGTCGGTCCCGTTCACGTCCGGACTCCTGATCGGCATCGGCGAGACGTACGAGGAACGAGCCGAGTCCCTCTTCGCGCTGCGCCGCGTCGCCCGCTCGTACCACGGCATCCAGGAGCTGATCATCCAGAACTTCCGCGCCAAGCCGGACACGGCGATGCGCGGCATGCCGGACGCCGACCTCGACGATCTGGTGGCGACGGTCGCGGTCGCCCGCCACATCATGGGCCCGTCGGGCAACCTCCAGGCCCCGCCGAACCTCGTCGACGGCGAGTACGTGCGCCTCATCGGCGCCGGCATCGACGACTGGGGCGGCGTCTCCCCGGTGACGATCGACCACGTGAACCCGGAGAAGCCGTGGCCGAAGCTGGAGGAGCTGGCGGCCCGGTCGGCGACGGCGGGCTTCGAGCTGCGCGAACGCCTCTGCGTCTACCCGGAGTTCGTGACGCGGGGCGAGCCCTGGCTGGACCCGCGGCTGCTGCCGCACGTGCGCGCGCTCGCCGACCCGGCCACGGGCCTGGCGATCGCGGACGCGCCGGTGGTGGGCCGGCCGTGGCAGGAGCCGGACGAGCAGTTCACCAGCAGCGGCCGCACGGACCTGCACCGCACGATCGACACCGAGGGCCGTACGTCCGACCGGCGCGACGACTTCGACGAGGTGTACGGGGACTGGGAGGCGCTGCGCGAACAGGCGGCGCCCGGCATGGTGCCGTCCCGGATCGACACGGACGTCCGCGAGGCCCTCGCGGTGGCGGCCGACGATCCGACGCACCTCACCGACGACCAGGCCCTGGCCCTGCTGCACGCGGACGGACCGGCGCTCGACGCGGTCTGCGCGATCGCGGACGACATCCGCAAGACGGTGGTCGGCGACGACGTCACGTACATCGTCACGCGGAACATCAACTTCACCAACGTCTGCTACACCGGCTGCCGCTTCTGCGCGTTCGCCCAGCGCCGCACGGACGCCGACGCGTACACGCTCTCGCTCGACCAGGTCGCCGACCGCGCCCAACAGGCCTGGGACGTGGGGGCGGTCGAGGTCTGCATGCAGGGCGGCATCCACCCGGACCTGCCCGGCACGGCGTACTTCGACATCGCCCGCGCGGTGAAGGAACGCGTCCCCGGCATGCACGTGCACGCCTTCTCCCCGATGGAGGTCGTGAACGGCGCGACGCGCACGGGCCTGTCCATCCGCGAATGGCTCACGGCGGCCAAGGAGGCGGGCCTCGACTCGATCCCCGGCACGGCCGCGGAGATCCTCGACGACGAGGTCCGCTGGGTCCTGACCAAGGGCAAGCTCCCCACGGCGACGTGGATCGAGGTGATCAAGACGGCTCACGAACTCGGCATCCGCTCGTCCTCGACGATGATGTACGGGCATGTGGACCAGCCGCGCCACTGGCTCGGCCACTTCCGCACGCTGGCGTCCATCCAGCAGGAGACGGGCGGCTTCACGGAGTTCGTGACCCTGCCCTTCATCCACACGAACGCCCCCGTCTACCTGGCGGGAATCGCCCGCCCGGGCCCAACGGCCCGCGACAACAGGGCAGTTACGGCCATGGCCCGCATCCTCCTGCACCCGTACATCCCCAACATCCAGACCAGCTGGGTCAAGCTGGGCACGGAGGGTGCGGCCGAGATGCTCCGCTCCGGGGCGAACGACCTCGGCGGCACGCTCATGGAAGAGACCATCTCCCGGATGGCGGGCTCGTCGTACGGCTCGTACAAGTCGGTCAAGGACCTGGTGGCGGTAGCGGACGCGGCAGGCCGCCCGGCGAAACCGCGGACGACGCTGTACGGGTCCGTCCCGGAGGAGCGGGTACGGGCGGCGGCGGCTTCGGACGGGCATCTGCCGGAGTTGTTGCCGGTGTTGGGGGACTGACGCGTCCTGCGCGGTGGGCTGCCGCCTCAGTCGGTGGTGGCAGCCCCTGGCGCCCCGCCAGGCGTTCCAGGACTTCCAGGACTTCCAGGACGCGGGCGAGGTCGCGTGACGGGGCGGAAGGCGCCGTCGCGCAGGACCGGCACGACGTCCGTGCTGTCCAACTCCGCGGCCACAGCGACATCTTGGTCGAATCCGTACGCGTGCAACTGCCTCCCGGAGGCGCAGTCGCGGACGGTCGCGGCGACATCGGGGGCGGCGGCGAAGCACGCGGCCGCCATCAGGGCCTCAGGCGACCGGGCGCCGCCCGCACCCAGCGCGGTCAGGACGGCGCCCGCCCCGAGCAGGTCCTCGAGCGCGGGCCGCAGTACGCCGCCGGGCCACTGCTCGCCCGCGGCGATCACGGCGAGGGGCCGGTCCGGCGTGCCGAAGCCCTCACCTTCCAGCCAGGCGCCGACCGCACCGGCGTTGCGCAGGCAGGCGGCGACGACCGGGACGCCGTCGGGTGCGGCCGCCGCGATGGTCGAACCGTTCGGCGACGGCAGCACGAGCCGGTCCGTGTGCGGGGCGCTGCGCAGGGCGGAGGCGGACAGCGACCACGGTTCGGCGTCGCTCATCTCCGCGCGTCCCACGGCGAGTTGGGCGCCGACCGAGTCCGCGTACGCGCGGGCCGACGCGTCCCGCCACGGGTAGGGGTGGACCAGGATGCCCCGCTCCACGGCGACCGAGACGGCGGTGGTGAAGGACAGGACGTCGACGACGACCAGGCAGGCCGCCTGCGGGGCGAGGGCCGCGGCCCCGGCCCGCCCCCACTCGAACCGCACGCCGTAACTGCTCTGCGACGCCCACGCCGCGCCCTGCCCGCTCATACGGGTCACGCTATCCCGGACCGGCCGAGCCGGCGTCAGACGACCAACTCCCGGCGCAGACGCCGCAGTTCGCGCTCGCCGAGCCCCAGCGCCTGACGCTCGCAGGCCCGGAACGAACCGAAGGACGCCTCGACCTCGTCGAAGCCGGAGTTCAGGTACTCGGGCCTGAAGTCAAGCAACGGCTTGTAGATCTTGGCCTGTTCGGCGGGCATCGAGGCGAGGGCCGCCGCGTTGGCCGCCGCGCGGTAGTCGTTCGAGGCGAGGTAGTCGGCCATGACCGTCTCGCGCGGGACGCCGAGCGCGGTCAGCAGGGCGGCGCCCGCCCATTGGCGCTGTCGCCGCTCACCGTGAACCACTCGCCCTCGGTCATCATCGCGACCGCACCCGCCTCGGAGGTCTTGCCGAGATCGGCGGCGGTCAGCTTGTCGAGGGCGTCGGACCGGTACACCTCGCCCATCTTCACCCAGTGCCCGGCGGCGGTCCGATAGCCGCCCGCGTCACGGAAGTTGACCGCACCGTCGAGCTTGACGAGCCGGTCCGCGAGGTGCAGCCCGCGCCCGCGCTCGGGCACCAGATCGAACCACTGCCGGTCGACGTCCGCGGGCAGCCCGCGCACGGTGACCTTCCCCTGCGCCCCACCGCGCGCCACCGTCCGCCCCGCGACCTCGACGGACACGCGCCCGGCACCGGGAGCGTGCCAACCGATCTCGTACGTTCCCGGGCTCGCCGCCGCTACGACGGTGGCCTGCGTGAACGGGATGCGGTTCGAGTGGACACGGTGCCCGGGGTGGGCGGAGGCCGCGGGCGAACCCGGGAGGAGGAACGCGGGCCGGCGCGGATCATGTGGGCCCCGGCCGCATACACCTTCGCAAAGCGCGCACATCACACGCAAAACAACCTCAAGGGCGTCTCTTCGCATACCAGTTGAGGTCGCATGAGTAGCGCAAGCGAACGTTCCCGGTCGGGCTCGGTCGATTACAGTGCTGCCAGTCGAAGGGCCGATCGTGAGGGCGTGAAGGGGAGGGGCTCCATGGGCGCACCGGTCGCCGCCGCGGCGGTCTGGGGCCGCGCGGAGCAGCAGGACTTCCGCAGCCGGGTGCGCGGCACGCTGCTCGGGAGCGCGCTCGGCGACACGTTCGGCGCCCCGGTCCAGGGCCTCACGCTCGAGGCGCTCCGGGACGCGCACGGCGCGGAGGGACTGTTGGGGCTCGCGCCCGCGTACGGGCGTACGGGAGCGGTGACCGCGGCGACGCAACTCGCGCTGTTCACCGTGGACGGGCTGATCCGCGCTCAGGTGCGCCGCGACACGGGCGCCTGGCACCCGCCCACCGACGTGCACCGGGCCTATCTGCGGTGGGCCGCGACGCAGCGGGACTGGGGGCCCGACGAGCGGCGCAAGGAGGACGGCTGGCTGGCGCGCGAGGAGTGGCTGTACTCGCGGCGCGGCGCGTCCCAGGCCTGTCTGCTCGGGCTCGGCAACGACGTCATGGGCACCCTCGACAAGCCCAAGAACCCGGAGGCGACGGGGCCGCAGGCGGTGACGCGCTCGGCGCCGTTCGGGCTGCTCGTCGGGTGGGAGCCGCAGCTCGTGCTCCAACTGGCCGTGGAGTGCGCCGTCCAGACGCACGGTGCCCCGGAGGCGTATCTGGCCGCGGGCGCGTACGCCGTGCTCGTGCACGCCCTGGCGCGCGGCGACTCGCTCGACGCGGCGGTGCAGCGGGCGCTCGCGCTGCTGGCGGCACGGCCCGGGCACGGGCCCGTCGCGGATGCGCTGAAGCATGCGTTGGGGGCGGTGCGGCAGGGGATGCCGAACGCGGCGCGGGTCGGTGAACTGGTCGCCGACGGTGGGGCGGTGGGTTCGCTGGCCGCCGCGGTGTACTGCGCGCTGGTCGGTGAGGACGTCCGGCACGGGCTGGGTCTCGCGGTCCACCACGACGGGCCGTCCGCGGATGTCGGGGCGCTCTGTGGTGGGCTGCTCGGGGCGTTGCACGGGGAGACGGCGTTGCCGCCGGCCTGGGTGGCGGAGCTGGAGGGGCGGGCGACGATCCTGGAGCTCGCGGACGACTTCGCGATGGAGATGACGCAGGGGGCGGCTCTCCACGGCCCCGCGGCGGCGTCCCTGGGTTGGCTGGCCCGATACCCCCGGGCGTGACGATCCTCCACCGGGGTCCGGGCTTTCGACCGGGTCGGGCTGGGCGCCTGTTTGAACGGTTGCCCGGCGCTTGTGTCTTCGACCGGGGTCGGGGCGGGCCCCTGGTATATCGCGCACCCGGCGCTCGGGTGCCTCCCCCAGACTCCGTCCGGGGGGACCCCCAGCCCACCCGTGCCGCCCCAGGCGGCAGACTGCCCAAGGCGGGGGTGACCCCCACCGGGGGTCAGACGCTCGACGGCGGGAGGGGACGTGTCGGGGTGCCCCCGCAGGACACCGCAGGCACCGTACCCGGGATGCCGCGCCGTAGGCGCACACGCGACGGTGACCGGAGCCCGGCCGAGGAGGTACCCCGACACGGCCCCGCCCCACGACGAAAGCAACAGCGCAACGAACCCGGCCGGGTATTAGCAGTCAGCCCCCCGCCCCACGACGAGAGCGACGGCGCACCGAACCCAGCCGGGTTTCAGCAGCCCGGCCCCGCCCCACGACGAAAGCAACAGCGCAACGAACCCGGCCGGGTATTAGCAGTCAGCCCCCGCCCCACGACGAGAGCAACAGCGCACCGAACCCGGCCGAATCCACCACTCCGACCCCGGGCCAAGCGGGGGAACGGTCCGCGTGTCTCGTCGACCCCGTCGAGTCGGCTCCGCCATGGTCAGCCCATGAACGCACCCCGCCTCCTCACCGCCCCCCTGATCGCCCTCGCCCTCCTCGGCTTCGGCGCCGGCAGCGCCTGCGCCGCCACCTCAAGCGACCCGTGGCCCCAGTGGGACCAGGGCACGCGCGCCCCGTCGGCCGTGCCGTTCGGCGACCCGTTCTCCTCCGACCCGTTCTACGACGACTTCTTCACGCGGGCGCAGCTCCACCAGGAGGGCGCCGCCGACGAGGGCTGGTTCGCCTACATGCCGCTCGAGGAGGGCGACCGCGCGGCCGCCGGCTGCCCGTGCGGCTCCGGCAGCAGCGGTGGCGGGGTGTCGTCGAACGTCACCTCCAGCACCTCCCTGCTCTGACCAGCGCCTCCCTGCTCTGAGCAGAATGCGGGCCCGCAGGTGATCGGTCACCTGCGGGCCCGCATCACGTGCCTGCCCAACTACAGCCGCTGCACATCGTCCTGCGCCCCGGCGGGCGACGGCACGGCCGCTGCCGCGCCGGCCGAGCCAGGACCGTCGTCGTCGGTGTTGATGCGCTCGATCAGCGCGTCGCGCTCAGGCGTGTCCTCCGGCTTGACGAAGCCGATGACGATGTAGAGGACGAGCGAGACGGCCAGCGGGATCGACACCTGGTACTGGAGCGGGACGCCCCCGTCGACGTTCCAGCTGATCGGGTAGTTGACCAGCCAGAAGGCGAGCAGGCCCAGGGCCCAGCTGGTGAGCGCCGCGGTCGGTCCGGACTTGCGGAACGTGCGGAGCAGACCCAGCATCATCGGGATCGCGATCGGGCCCATGAGACCGGCGACCCACTTGATGACGACCGTGATGATGTCCTTGAAGGTGGGCGAGTTGACCTGCGTGGCGACCGCCATGGACAGGCCGAGGAAGATCACCGTGGTGAGGCGCGCGGCGAGCAGCCCCTTGCTGCCGGCCCACTGCTCCTTCGCCTTCTTCGAGATCGCGGGGGCGACGTCCCGGGTGAAGACGGCGGCGATCGCGTTCGCGTCGGAGGAGCACATGGCCATGGTGTGGGAGAAGAACCCGACGATGACGAGGCCCAACAGGCCGTGCGGCAGCAGCTGTTCGGTCATCAGGGCGTACGAGTCCGACCCGTCGGGCTTCTTCGCCTGGACGAGCAGCGGCGACACCCACATCGGGAAGAACAGCACGACGGGCCAGACCAGCCACAGGATCGCGGAGAGGCGGGCGGAGCGCGTGGCTTCGCGGGCGGAGCCGGTGGCCATGTAGCGCTGGGCCTGGTTGAGCATGCCGCCGTTGTACTCGAAGAGCTTGATGAAGAGGAACGCGAGCAGGAACACCGTGCCGTAGGGGCCGACGAGCGGCTTGCCGTGGCCGTGCAGTTCGGGCTCGTCCCAGACGCCGAAGAAGCCGCCGAACGGGCCGAGCTTGCCGACGACGGTCACGAACATCGCGATGCCGGCGATGAGCTGGATGACGAACTGGCCGAGCTCGGTCAGCGCGTCGGCCCACAGGCCGCCGATGGTGCAGTAGACGGCCGTGATGACGCCGGTGATCAGGATGCCCTGGTTGATGGAGATGCCGGTGAAGACGGAGAGCAGGGTGGCGATGGCGGCCCACTTGGCGGCCACGTCCACGATCTTCAGGAGCATGCCCGACCAGGCGAGCGCCTGCTGGGTGCCGAGGTTGTAGCGGTTCTTCAGGTATTCGAGCGGCGACGCCACGTGCAGCCGTGAGCGCAGCCGGTTGATGCGCGGCGCGAACAGCTTGGCGCCGATGGCGATGCCGAGCGCGATCGGGAACGACCACGTGATGAACGACGTCACGCCGTACGTGTACGCGATGCCGGCGTAGCCGGTGAACATCACCGCGCTGTAGCCGGACATGTGGTGCGAGATGCCGGAAAGCCACCAGGGCATCTTTCCGCCGGCCGTGAAGAAGTCGGAGACATCGTCCACACGCTTGTGTGACCAGATGCCGATCGCGACCATCACGCCGAAGTAGCCGATGAGCACGGCCCAGTCGAGACTGTTCATGTGCCCCCTCCAGGGGTCCGCCTTGTGAACGTTGCGGCTCTTCGTCAGTACGTCCGTGTCAGCGGGCGCCCCCGTGCGGGAGTGGGGACTTCCGGGATTGAACCGCCTGTTCGGTGGGCCGGTCAAGAGCCTCGTTGGTCACAGATGTGAACCGAGATCAGCAAGTCGAACGATTTTGCATTTTCGTGACCAGGCGGGGAGTTGTCGTGAACGTGACCTCCGACACACGATGAGCGGGCACTTCGTCAGTAGCCGCAAGTAGTCGCAAGTGGTCGCACAAACGCGAACGACCGCACGGGATGCGGGTCCCGTGCGGTCGCGCAATGGAAGGGAGTGGTTCTCGGCCTCAGTACCTGTTCACCGCATCAACGTCACCGCATCAACTCACCGGCGTTCACCAGCAGTTGCTGTCCGGTGATGGCGCGGGCCCGGTCCGACGCGAGGAAGACCGCGGCGTCGGCCACGTCGCCGTCGGTGGCGAGTTCCGGCAGCGCCATCCGCTCCGTGAGCCTCCCCAGCACCTCGTCCTCCCCGACGCCCTCGGTCTGCGCCGTGAACTGCACGTACGCCTGGACCGGCGGGCCCCACATCCAGCCCGGCAGCACCGTGTTGACCCTGATCCGGTGCGGGCCGAGCTCGCGCGCCATCGAGTACATCGCGCTCGTCAGCGCCCCCTTGGACGCCGCGTACGCCGCCTGCCACACCTGGGACGGCGCGGCCACCGCCGACTGCGTCCCGATGATGACGACCGAGCCGCCACGCTCCTTCAGGGCGGGCAGGCAGGCCCGGGTCATCCGCAGCGTGCCGAGCAGGTTCACGTCGATGACCTGGCTCCAGGTCTCGAAGTCGGCGTCCTCGAGACCCCCGAAGTAGCTGTCCCAGGCGGCGACGTGGACCACCGCGTCGACCCCGCCGAACCGCTCCCGCGCCAGCGCCGCCAGCGCCTCGCACTGCGCCTCGTCGCCGATGTCGGTCGGCCGATAGGCCGTCCGCTCGCCCGTCGGGTCCAACTCGGCCGCACACTTGGCGAGATTGGCCTCCGTGCGCGCCCCGAGCACCGCGTTGCCGCCGTCGCGCACCACGGCCGCCGCCACCTGGTGGCCGAGCCCGGCGCCGACCCCGGAGACGAGCACGGTCTTTCCGGCGAGCAGCCCGCTCGTTCCATTCCCCATCGGTCGCCTCCTGGCTCTGGCCATCTATCTGACGGGGCGTCAGAGTAGGGGCGTCGCACGGAGGATGGAAGACACGGGCAGGGAAGGGTCGGGTATGGACACGCACAGCGAGACCTACGCGGAACTGGCGGCCGTCGGGCCGTACGGGGTGCGCCCCGGGCACGCCCTGATCACCATGGTCGAGCCGCACGCCGGGCACGAGTACGCGTACAACCGCTGGTACGAGGACGACCACTACTACGCCGGCGCGATGGCCATGCCCTGGATGTACGCGGGACGCCGCTGGGTCGCCACCCGCGACCTCCAACTCCTGCGCTACCCCGAGAAGTCGGCGGTCGCCGAGCCGGTCACCGCGGGCTGCTACATCTCCACGTACTGGGTCACCGAAGGGCGCTACGACGACCACATGAAGTGGACCGTCGGCATCAACAAGCGGCTCAACCGCGACGGGCGCGTCTACCAGGACCGCACGCACGTCTTCACCGCCTTCCAGGACCACGAGGCGACGGTCTACCGCGACGGTGCCGCAGGGCCACGCGACTACCACGCGCTCGACCACCCGTACGCGGGCCTCGTGGTCGAGGTCATCGACGTCGAACCGGCCGAGCAGCGCACCGAGTTGCTGGAGTGGCTGCGCTCGCGGCACCTGCCGAAGGCGCTCGCCGGTTCGCCGGCCGCGATGGTCACGATCTTCCGGCCGACGCCGCTGCCGGGCGACCGCATGACGTACGTGAAACAGGTCGAGGGCGTCGACACCCGGCTGACGCTGCTCTGGTTCCTGGAGGAGGACCCGCGCGCCTGCTGGGACGAGCACTTCGCGGGGCTCGGCGAACAGGTCGCGGGGGCGGGGCTCGGGGCGCGGGTGGAACTCATGGCGCCGTTCGTTCCGACGGTGCCGGGCACTGATCGCTACGTGGATCAATTGCGCTGATCCGGGCGGGGGTTGGACGGGGCTCCGGACAAGGCCGAGCCCCCTCGGCCGGGACGGCGGGCCAGTCGAGAGGGCTCCTACTGTGGTGCTGAGTGGTGCATGTGACGCATATGTGGTTGTTGTGCCGTGATGTGCTCAGAAGGAGCCCGTGCTGACCTTGTGCACGAACGCATTCCAGGTCTCGGGGGCGAAGTCGATCGACGGTCCCTGAACGACCTTCGAGTCCCGCACCGCGATCGCGCGCAGTTCGGGCGACTTGACCTCTACGCATGCGCCGTTCCCCGTGGAATACGAGGACTTGATCCAGGATTCCGTGGCGCCTTGCTGAATTGCCATGTTTGCTCCGGTTTAGCCAGTGTGAGCCAGTGGTCGAATTACATCCCCGCCCTGGAGGTCCAGTGCGGTTCTCGCCAACGATGTTGTCTTGATGGCGTGATCGACGCTACTCGCCAACTGGGGTGCATGAAGCGGCCATTCACCCAACCGGATGGCATATTCCATAGGGGTCTTCCATTCCCCCGAGGTGAAGGTGTACCGTGCGGCACCTTTGCCTCGGGGGCACGAAAACGGGGGAACGACTGAGCGGAATCCAGCCTTCCGTGCCCACCCCGTCCGGAGTTCAGCGCGCGTACTCCTTGGCGATCTCCGAGATGAACTGTCGGGATTGCTCCACATTCAGTGCCTGTGCGCGCAGATGCTCGTACATGACGCTGTACTTCTGTACATCATTGGCTTTCTCCAGGTAAAGGTCACTGGTGACGCCCTCGATGTAGACCACGCTGGAATCCGCCGCATCGGGGAACTCCAGAATCGCGTACTGCCCGTTGAGCCCGGGGTGCGCACCCATCTCGAACGGGATCACCTGCACCGTGACGTGCGGCAGTTGGGACTGCTCGACCAGGTGCTCCAGCTGCTCGCGCATCACGTTCTTGCCGCCGACCGTGCGGCGCAGGGCGGCCTCGTCGAGCACCGTCCACAGGCGCAGCGGGTTGTCCGGCGCCTGGATGCGCTCCTGGCGGCGCATCCGGACCTGGACGCGCTTCTCGATGTCCTGCGAAGTGGTCTCCGGCAGCGCGCCGTTGATCAGCGCCTCCGCGTAACCGCGGGTCTGCAGCAGACCGGGGACGACCTGGGGGTCGTACACGCGAAGGCTCGCGGCGTCGGTCTCCAGGCCGATGTAGACGCTGTACGGGATGTCGCCGAAGGAGTGCCACCAGCCCTGCTGGCGCGAGTCCTTGGCCATCTGCATCAGCGAGTCGACGATCCGTACGTCCTCGACCTCGTACACCCCGCACAGGTCGCGCACGTCGCGCTGGCTGATGCTGCGCCGCCCGTTCTCCAGGCGGCTGATCTTCGACTGCGACACCAGCAGGCGCTCGGCGACCTCCTCGGCCGTCATGCCCTTGAGCTCGCGGAGCCGGCGCAGCTCCTGGCCCAACCGGCGTCGCCTGACAGTGGGATTGACGTTGGACGCCACGGGACGTGCACCTCCGGCTACGTGCCTTTTTCGTTCTGTGTACGTTGCGTATCTGCTGTTCAGCAGATTGCCACTCCGCAGGGGCCGCCGCTGGGAAACAGCGGATATATCTGCGGGCTACGCAGCGCAAACGCGACCGCGCGGGGCGATGGCCGGGGTACCCGTTGATGTACGGACGTCCGGTGCATCGCCCCGCGCGGTACAGCGGCTCCCGAACCGGGTCATGGGGACTGCGGTGCGGCGCTGTTGCGGGTGGTGCCTGTGGGGCTGCCGCCTAGTGGGCCACGGCGCGAGCCATGGAACCGCGGTGCGGCTGGTGCTGCTGGTGCGGCTGCATCGGAACGCCCCGTGAGGGTTCCGGTGCCGCCCGGCCCGCCGCGGTGGCGGGCGAACGGCGTGGCTGAGCGGCCACCCCGTTCTGAACGTCCATCACGGCGTGCGCCACGAGGCCGCCCATCGGGTCGTGCCTGATCAGGTCCCGCAACCGGGAGCGGGACGATCGTCCCTCGTTGCCCGGGTACAGGTGCTTGCCGAGTCCGACCGCGTGGGCCAGTGCGGCGAGCGCCGCGGTCCGTGGGTCCGGCGGAACGCCGGTACGGATCGCTGAATCCAGCCGGGACCTGATCTCCCGGCTGATCGCCGTGTCCGTCGCCTGATAGCGAGTCGTCGGCAGTACCCCGCACATCTGACCCGCCACGGCATGCACCATGCCGCACCGCTCCAGATGCGAGAGATAGGTCTGGCGCAGCCCTAGACGCGGCCCGCCAATCCAGTGGACCGCCCGCACAGGAGCGCCGCGCCTTCGCAGCAACTCCAACGCGCAGTCCAGAGTCGGATCTCCGGTCGGCCGTGGTGCCACCACGGCGATACGATCCCCGTCTGGGGCTATCCGTCCGGCCAGCGCCAGCTCTACTAGCTGTGCTCCGGCCAGACCTAGGTCGAGCGACTGCGGCTGTGCGGTGGTACCCGTGGCCGGGTCCAGCGCCAGCAGCAGAAGCTCCTCCGGAAGTGTTCTGCGGCTCCTGCCCATCCATGCCTCCCCGCGTGGATGAATGACAGGGTGACCCCTCTCACATTGGTCTGTCGAGAGTGCGTGGGGGCTTTGGGCGGGAACCAGTAGGTATGTCGTTCTCGTCTACCACGGGGGTTAAGCCCCCACACAGGACACTGGTACATGGTTCGGACAGGGCCAACGGTTAGCGGTTAGCGGTCGAGGAGGCATCGGTGGCGGGGACCCCCGACAGGTCGGGCGAAGAGCAGAAGGCGTCGGGCGGCCCGACCCCGGACGAACGGGACCCGCGTCTCGCGGTGGCCCGGGAGACGCCGAAGCCGGCGCCTGGCGTGGACCAGGCGACGGCGGTGTTCTCGGTCCGGGACGTCGCCGCGGCGTCTTCCGGTTCCCCGGCGGAGCCGGGCGACGACGCGCGGCTGCGGGCTGCGGTGGCGGCGTGGGTGGCGAGCGGCTCCGCCGAGCCGGATGCTGCCGCTGGGGCCGAGCGGGAGGATGCGGCCGGGGTTGACGCTGGGCCGGTGGCCGACGCTGAGGCCGATGCTGTCGCCGAGCCGGTGGCTGACGCCGAGGCGTCCGACTCCGGGGCTCAGGCCGCTGGTGCGGAGCCGGTGGCTGATGCCGAGCCGGAGGACGGGGCCGGGGCTGACGCTGAGCCGGTGGCTGATGCGGATGCGGATGCGGATGCGGAGTCGAGCGCTGGGCCGGAGGACGAGGTTGCCGACGCCGACGCCGACGCCGATGCCGATGCCGATGCCGATGCCGACGCCGTGACGTCCGAGCCCGGGTCGGAGCCGGTGGCGGATGCCGAGCCGAAGGCCGGTGCCGAGCCGGAGGATGCCGCCGAGGTTGATGCCGGGCCGGTGGCCGAGACTGATGCTGTCGCCGAGCCGGTGGCTGACGCCGAGGCGTCCGACTCCGGGGCTCAGGCCGCTGGTGCGGAGCCGGTGGCTGATGCGGATGCGGAGTCGAGCGCCGGGCCGGAGGACGAGGTTGCCGACGCCGATGCCGACGCCGTGACGTCCGAGCCAGGGTCGGAGCCGGTTGCGGATGCCGAGTCGAAGGCCGGTGCCGAGCCGGAGGGTGCCGCCGAGGTTGATGCCGGGCCGGTGGCCGAGACTGATGCTGTCGCCGAGCCGGTGGCGGATGCCGAACCGGAGGATGCCGCCGAGGCCGAGGCCACGCCTGCGGACAACGATTCCGACACCGACACAGGGTTGGACACCGAGCCGAAGGCCGACGCGGACGCCGAGCCCTCGACCCCCGGCGCCAAGCCCAAGTCCGAGCAGCCCAAGGGCAGTTCCTCCGGGCCCGTCGATCAGGCCACCACCGCCTTCAAGGCCGTCGCGCCCCCGGTCGACCAGCCCACCACCATGCTGAAGTTCCCGGCCGCGAAGGACGTGCCCGAGGCGCCGGCCGAGCGCACCAGCAAGTTCGTACCGCTGAAGCCGCTCGACGACGCGGAGCAGCCCAAGCCCAAGACTGCTGAACCCGCTCGACCCGCTCGACCCGCTCAATCCGCTCGACCCGCGGAGCGACCCGTCGAGCCCGAGCGGACCACCCAGCAGCCGCTGCCGCCGAAGCCGCCGCTCGATCTGCTGGCCGAGCTGACCAACACCCCGCCGCCCCCGGAGACCCGGGTCCGCACCACGGTGCGCCGGATCAAGATCTGGACGCCACTGGTCCTGCTCCTGGCCGTCGTGTTTGCAGTCGTACAGATCGTGCGCCCGCTGCCGACCCCGTCGCTGAAGCTCACCGCGCAGGAGACCGTCTCCTTCGACGGCGGCAAGCCCACCGTGCCGTGGCCCGCCGACGGCCAGGCCGCGATGGACGTGAACGGCATCGGCACGTTCGGTACGTCCGGCGACCAGAAGCCCGTACCGATCGCGAGCATCGCCAAGGTCATGACGGTCTATCTGATCCTCAAGGACCACCCGCTGAAGCAGGGCGGCGACAAGGGCCCGAAGATCCCGGTCGACGCCGCCGCGCAGAAGCACTACGAGACCGGCAAGGCGGAGAACGAGTCCGTCGTGAAGGTCACCGAGGGCCAGCAGCTCAGCGAGTACGAGGCGCTGCAGGCGGTCATGCTGCCGTCGGCCAACAACGTCGCCAAGCTGCTCGCCCGCTGGGACACCAACAGCAGCTCCGAGGACGCGTTCGTCGAGAAGATGAACAAGACCGCCAAGGAGCTGGGGATGAAGAACACCACCTACACCGACCCCAGCGGGCTCGACAAGACGACCGTGTCCACCGCCGAGGACCTGGTGAAGCTGGGGCGCGCCGCCATGGAGGACCCGGTCTTCAAGGAGATCTCCCGGCAGAACAAGTACACGGACCTCAACGGCGACGAGCAGAAGAACTTCCTCGGCCTCGTCCCGACCGTCGCCGTCGGCATCAAGACCGGCACGACCACCGCGGCGGGCGGCAACATCCTGTTCGCCGCGGAGAAGACCGTCGACGGCAAGACCCAGACGATCATCGGCGCGGTCCTCGGCCAGTACGGCAGCCAGGGCGTCGCCAACATCGACCTGGTCACCTCGGTCACCAAGAAGCTGATCGAGTCGGGCCAGGACGCGCTGACCGCGAAGAAGGTCGTGAAGAAGGGCGACGTCGTCGGACAGGTCGACGACGGGCTCGGCGGCACGACCCCGGTCGTCGCCACGAAGGACGTCTCCGCCGTCGGCTGGTCGGGCCTGACCGTGAAGCTGCAGCTCGACGCCCAGAAGGGCCAGGAGATCCCGCACTCGGCGAAGGCGGGCACCGTGGTCGGCGTGCTGAGCGTCGGCGACGGCAAGAACGACGCGGTGGAGATCCCCGTCGCCCTGCAGCAGGACCTCGCCGAGCCCGGCTTCGGGCCGAAGATCACCCGGGTCGGCTGACCCGGCAGGAGCCGCGCGCGGGAGGTCGGTCACCCCGGCCTCCCGCGGCGACTGTTCGAACGCGCCGTGCTAGCGTCGCGAGACCACCGGGGCAGGACCGGGACGTCCCCTCGGTCGCTTGAGACGTACGTACGGGAGTGTCAGCAGTGGCCACAGCGGAGCCGACGCGCGCCGACGACGACGCGGAGCCGGGTGCGGGTCGCGTACGAATACGAGTACCCGCCCAGCCCGCGCACGGCGCGGACCAGGAGCCGGCGCCCGCGGGTCCCGGCCGGGGCGAACCGTCCGGTTCCTCGTGGTCGGAGCGGGCCGAGCGGCACCCCGTGTTCGTCGTCACCGCGGTCGCCGCGGTGCTGCACATCATCTGGTTCTTCACGTTCGCGAACAGTGGCGGCGACCTCGCGGCGCAGGACGCCTGGGCCGAGTTCGTCGGCCGGCACCCCGACTCCGCGTACAACCTCGCCTGGTACGGCGGCATGCACCCGGTCTCGTACAGCGTGGTCTCGCCGTATCTGATGTCGATCCTCGGTGTCCGTACGACGATGATGATCGCGGGCACCGCGTCGGCGGGACTCCTCGCCCTGATCCTGGTCCGCTCCCGGGCCGTGTCCAAGCCGATGTGGCTGGCGTTCTCCGGGGTCTTCGCGCTGCTGTGCAACGCGGTGTCGGGGCGCGTCACCTTCGGCCTCGGGATGGCGTTCGGGCTCGCCGCGGTCGGGGCCGTGTTCTGCTGGCCCTACCGCTGGCGCCGCAAGCGCTGGGCGAAGGCGGCCGCCGCCGCGCCGCTCGCCGGGCTCGCGACGGCCTGCTCGCCGGTGGCCGGACTGTTCGTGGGGCTCGTCGCCGTCGCGCTGTTCCTGCAGAAGCGGCGGCCCGGTGCGTACGCGCTCGGTCTCGCGCCCGCGGCGGTGGTCGGCCTGTCCGCGCTGCTGTTCCCGTTCTCCGGGACGCAGCCGATGTCGTTCTGGTCGGCGCTGTTGCCGGTCGTCTACGGCGTACTGGTCTACGTCCTCGTGCCCAAGGAGTGGAAGACGGTGCGGATCACCGCCGCCGTCTACACCCTGGCCGTGGTCCTGGTGTGGCTGATCAGCTCGCAGATCGGCACGAACATCAGCCGGCTCCCGATGCTGTTCGCGGGCGTCGCGCTGCTGGCCGCCCTGCCGTTCACGGCGCCGCGCACGCGCAAGTGGTACGTCATCGTCGTCGCGTTCGCCGGGATGAACCTCTGGGTCGGCGTCAAGTCCGTCGACGACGTCATCCACACCACCCCGGCCGCCTCCTGGGCCCGCGAACTCGCGCCGCTCGTCAACCAGCTCCAGGAGAACAAGGCCGAGCGGGGCCGCGTCGAGGTCGTGCCCGCCCGCTCGCACCGGGAGGCCTCCGCGCTCGCCCCGTACGTGAACCTGGCGCGCGGCTGGACCCGGCAGGCCGACATGAAGCGCAACCCGCTCTTCTACGACGACACGCTCAACTCGGCGAACTATCACGAGTGGCTCAAGCGCTGGGCCGTGCACTACGTCGTGCTCCCCAAGGGCGAGCCGGACGGCGACGGCGGCCAGCGCGAACGGCAGCTGCTGCAGCGCGGCCTGCCCTACCTCAAGCAGGTGTGGGGCGACGCCAACTGGCAGCTGTTCGCCGTGACCGATCCGACGCCGATGGCCGAGCCGAACGCGACGGTCGACGCCGCCGAGCAGGCCGAGCTGACCATCGAGGTCAGCAAGCCGGGCCGGATCCTGATTCGCGTCCCGTACTCGCCGTGGCTGTCGGTCGTCGACGCGGACGGCAAGTCGCTCGACGCCCCGAAGGAGACGGACGCGTCGAAGCGGGCGCGGGAGGACGACGACAGCCTGCCCAAGGAGTTCGCCAACGTGCACGGGTGTCTCCTGGAGACCCCGGAGGACGCGTCCGGCGACCAGTGGACCGAGCTCCTCGCACCCCGCGCCGGCACGTACCACCTGGCGGCGCCCTACAAGTGGTCCCGCGGTACGCCCTGCCCGGACGAGCTGAAGTAGCAGCGGGGTCCGGGCGGCGTCAGCAGATGTCGCCCTGCAGGCGCACGCCCGCCGGCTCCTGTGTGCCCGCGATCCGCGTCCGCACGGTCTCCAGCTGCGCGAGGAGCTTGTCCAGCGTCGCGGCGTACGGCGACCGGACGTACTCGAGCACCGCTCGGTAGAACGCGTCCCGCAGCACCGGCGGCATCACGTCCGACGCGTCGAAGCAGAGCGTGTTCGCGTCGTCGACGAGGTACGACGCGATCTCCCGCGCCGTCGCGTTGTCGTCGGGCTGCGGATCGGTGCGGTCGGGGAAGAACGGGCGCAGGTGCGGGCGCGCCGCCCGCGTCCACTGCTCGCGGCCGCTCTCGCTGGTGAGCCGCTGCACCAGCTCCTGGGCACCGGGGTTGTCGGTGAGCACGGCGGCCATGTCGCCCGAGACCTCGAAGGTGTTCTTGTACGCGGCCGAGCCCGACAGGTAGCGGGCCGCCGGCTCGACGCGGACGTCGCCGCGGGACGCGTACACGAACCGTACGAACGACGCCTGGTGCTCGTGGGTGCAGCCCGGCAGCGAACCGCCGAGCAGCCCGCGCGGGTCGCCGTCCGGGTGCCTCGGGTCGGGCGTGCCCCAGAACGACATCGTCAGGGCGCGCTCCGTGTCGCTCGGGCCGCCCGTCTTCAGCAGCCGCGCCCAGGTGGTGAACGCCCGCCGCACTTCGGGGGACGTGGCCCAGTCGAGGCGGCCCGTGGCCCACCGGGTGTAGACGGCGGGGCCCGCCTGGTGCAGCAGGATGTCCTCGACCCAGTCGGTGCCCGGCCAGCCGGACGTGGCCTGCGCCGCCATGCCGACGCACCAGCGGGGGTCGGCGTCGGAGGATCCGGCGCGGCTCCACATCAGGCTCTTCAGGTCGACCTTCAGCGGCACCCAGTACGTGCGGCGCCGCCCGTCGACCTTGAGGGTGGGGGACCAGGGCGGGTAGGCGCGCTCGGCGGTGGACGGGTCGAGCGGCTCCAGCTTGTTCTGGATGGCGTACTCGGTGAGTTCGCCGATGCTGTTGAGGATGGCGACGTCGGGCGGCGCGTCGGCGGCGAGCTGGGCGACGAGGGTCTCGCGCAGCGAGCGGGTGCCCTTGTAGACGTAGCGGTGGCCCGAGCCGCGGGACAGCTCGCGCAGCACGCTCTCGAACGCGGCGCCCTCGGGTCCCGTCCACGGGCCGAGCACCACGACGGCGCTTCCGCTGCCGGACGAGCAGCCGCCGCTGAGCGCGGCGAGGGCCAACAGGCAGGCGGCAAGCAGGAGTTGCACCACCCTTCTTGAGACTCTCCTCGCGGCTGTTCTCGTCGCTCTCCTCATGGCCGGCTCCCTGCGCCGCCGCGGCCGACCGCCAGGTACTCGCGGCGGTACGCGTACAGGGCGCCGCCGGTGACCCCGGCGGCCAGCAGACCGGCGGGCGCCACCCATCCGGCGACCGCCCCGATGCCGCCCAACTCGCCCTGGCCCACCGTGTGTTCCATGCGCGCGGTCGCCGGGTGGATCGCCGCCGGGGCGGGCGTCGCCAGGGGGTCCTCGTCCAACGCGACCTCCGTGCGGGGCGAGGCCTGCTCGGCGAGGACGTCGGCGTACGGGACGGCGTCCCGCTGCGCCACCCACGCCCGTACGCCGTCGGCCACCGCCCACGGCACCAGGAGCAGCGGCAGCGCGGCGGCCAGCAGCGGCACGCTCGCCCTGATCCGCATCCGGCGGCGCAGGAAGAAGTGCGTGCGCCACAGGCCCACCGCGAGGAGCGTGAAGGACAGCAGGGCCAGGGCGGTGGCCGCGAGGACGTCGGGGCCGAGCGCGGCGCGCTCCGCGAGGCGGTCGTGCAGATCGCGTTCGAGGGCGGCGATGCGGTCGACGACGGTCGTGGCGTCGGTCCCGCGCTCGGCCTCGCAGGGCGGGTAGGGCGCGTCCCGGTCGGTGGCCGGTGCGGCACTCGCGCCGGAGCACAGCATGCTCTGCGCGTACGCGAGTCCGGCCTTGCGCAGCGCCGGGGTGGCGACGTTCGTCCTGGCCCAGGCGATCCACTCCTCGTAGCCGTCGATCAGTCCGGAGACGACGTCGAGCTCCTGGCGCTGGGCCTCGCCGAACGCGCCGCCGCGCGAGAGCCGGGCGATGTCCTGCGCGGCGGCGCCGGTACGGGCGGCGTAGCGCGGGCCGAGCCCCGACAGGCCGACGGCGTCGCCCGCGTCCAGGCTGACCTCGGCCTCGCGCTGGGCGATCAGGAGGGAGATGCGCGCGTCGGCCAAGTCGCCGAGCGCCGGGGCGAGTTGGGTGCGGATGTACGTCGAGTCGTCGCGTACGTCGGTGTAGGCCCAGCCGAGTGCGGCGAAGCCGACGACGGCGAGCAGCGGCAGGGCGATCAGCCGGTCGCGCAGGTAGCTCCGGTTGCGCGGGTGGCCGTGGGTGCGCGCAGCGGGCGGCCACAGCACGCGGCGCAGGGCGGGCACCCAGGCGGGTAACGGTCGCGGCCGACTCATCCGGCCCGCCTCATCCGCCGCGCCTGAACAGCGGGCGCAGCAGTGCGGGCAGCGGGCGGCGCTCGCGGTGGTGGCGCAGGGCCATGGGGCGGACCAAGTAGGCGCGGTCAAGCAGGCGTTCGGCGATCCCGTCGGCGTGCGGCAGGTCGGTGTCGCGGGCCGCCTGGTGGGCGAGGAGGAGGTAGAAGCCCGACAGGTCACGGCCCAACGCCCGCTCGGAGGAAGGGAATTCGAGGCGGGCACCGGCGTCGCGCGCCTCGTCGTCGCGGGCCGCCGTCTCGCGGGCCAGTTGTCCGAGGGCCGCCGCGTCCACGATGCCGCCCGCGGCGAGCCGCTGGGCCGCCTCCCACACCTCGGCCTTCATCCGCACCCTGGCCCGCTCGTCGGTGAGCCCGTGCTCGTTGAACAGGCGGGCGAGGCGGACCAGGACGGTGCTCAGGGTGTCGGTGCAGGCCGCGTACTCGACGGCGATCCGGACCGTCGCGGTGCGGGCGGCGGTGCGGTGCCTGGAGTGCTGCGGAACCGCGTCGAGCGCCTCGATGGCCGCGGCGCAGGCGCGCGGCTCACCGAGGGCGAGCCGGGTCCGCGCGGCGCCGAACGCGGCGCTGCCGAGGGACGGATTGCGCAGCCGCACCGCCTCGTAGAAGGTGAGCGCCTCGTGGTGGTGGCCGAGCCGCTCGGCGCAGAGGCCGAGGGCGAGCTTGGGCGCGTACTCGCCGGGGATCGCGCCGTAGACCTGGTCGAAGTGGTCGCGGGCCGAGGTGACGTCGTCGCGGGCGAGCGAGATGAGGCCCAGGTGCCAGTCGATGCGCCAGTCGTGCCGGGAGCGCTCCCGGCCGATGCTGTCGGCCGCGGCCCGCAGCTCCTGCTCGGCGAGCTTGAGACCGGCGTCGTCGAGCTCGGTGCGCAGGGCGACGCGCAGCCTCAACCGGCAGCGCAGCAGGTGCACTTCGGGCGAGTCGCGCCAGTCGGCGGTGTGCTGGAGCAGGGCCGCCGGGTCGGCGTCGGCGAGCCGGCTGAGCGCGGCGTGGTGCGCGTCGTGCGGGTCGGGCCGGGGGACCGGCAGGCGGGCCGCGGCGTCGGCGGTGCCGGGCGCCTCGTGCAGCGGGCCCGGCGGGTTCTCGTCGGGCGGCACGGCCCAGCGCGGCACGGCGGGGGCCTCGCCCAGGCCGCCGTCGAGGGCGTACGGCGACTGCAGGAACAGCGGGGACGGCTCGAAGGTCTCGGCCCGGGTGCGCAGGGAGCGCAACTCCCGCCACACGCCTCGCAGTTGGTCCTCCATCTCGCGGGCGTCGGCGAACCGGTCGGCCGGGGTGGAGCGGGTGGCGCGGCGCAGCACCCGGGCCAGCGAGAGCAGCCCGAGGCCGTCCGGTGCGGGGGTCGTGGTCCCGGCGGCGGCGCGGGCCGCGAAGGTGTCGCCCGCGCGCAGCCGGTCGAGCGCGCCGAGTGGGCCCAGGTCGCGGTGGCCGTCGCCGAGCCCGCACAGGACGCGCAGGGTCTCGCCGAGGCTGAACAGGTCGTCCTGCGGGCCGGACGCGCCGGTCACCTCGTTCGGCCTGAGCGGCACGTTCGGGGCGCGGAAGCCGTACGTGGTCAGCCCCGGCGCCCCCGCGGGCCGGATCGATCCGACGTCGACGACCTTGATGGCGGCGCCGTCGTGCATCACGTTCTGCGGCTTCAGATCCCCGTACACGAGCGCGTCGGAACCGGGCCGCGCGTGCAGGTGCTCGAGCGCCGACAGGATCCGTACGCCGTACGCGAGCACGAACTCGTGGAAGCGGGACCCGCCGAACCGGTCCGGGTCGATCCTGGCCAGGGCCCGTACCTCGTCCAGGTTGAGCCCGTCGACGTAGGGCAGGACGAGGAAGTCGCCGACCCGCTCGTGGGTGCCGTAGTTGAAGACGGGGATGATGCCCTCGTGGTTGAGGTCGGCGAACGCCTGCCGCTCCTCCTCCAGCGCCCGTGCCGCGAAGGCCACTTGCCCCGGGCGCAGCGTCTTGACGGCGACCTCGCGCTCGTCGACCTTCTCGTCGCGGGCGAGGTACACGTCCCCCATTCCGCCGAGCCCGAGCCGCCGCACCACCCGGTACTGCCCGGAGAGCAGCTCGCCGGGGACGAGTCCCGGCCGGGAGTCGACCGGGTCGGGGCCCGCCGGAGCGCGGGGCCGGATCTCCGGCAGGGCGGTGACGTCGACGCCTTCCCCGGGCAGGCCGACATCGGCGTCCCGCGGCGCGTCGGGCGGCGGCATGACGATCAGCGGCCCCGAGGAGTCCCCCTCCATGCCGACCCAGGGTAGGTGCGGGGGGCCGGTGTCCGACAGACCCGGGGCGGGTGCACAGCACGGCGCCCCCTGCCGGTGGGGCAGGGGGCGCCGTGCTGTGCCGTGGGGGCCGGAACGTCAGCGGCCGACCTGGGCGCCCTGCAGCGCGTTGGTCTTGGACGCCAGGTCGTTCTTGGTGGCCAGCTTGTCCGCGGCCTTGCTGACGGCGTCGATGACGACCTTGGCGTTGAGCGAGTGGAGCGGGTTCTTCGCCGTGGTCTTGGTCACCGTGTTGGAGTTGAGCAGTTCGTCACTGCCGCCCGACACGACCGGGGCGTCTGCGAGGGCGGGCGAAGCGGCCCCGAGAGCAAGGGCGATTCCAGCGATTCCAGCAGCAGCCTTCGCGATCTTCACTTCGGTGTCCCTTTCGGATGGGGCAGGTCATTCCTGCCGACACCCGTAACAGGGCAGGTGGGGCAGGGGTCGCGCTGCTTCACCGGTTCGGCGCATTTGTCACTCATCGGGCTTTTCAACCGTGGCCGGTGCCAACAGCTCGGCCAAACGGGGGAGTTGAGCCGGGTCTTCCAGGGCCGATCCGACGGCGACGACGCGGGCCCCGGCCGCCAGGTACGCGGCGGCGTTGCCCGCGTCGATGCCCCCGGTCGCGACGAGCGGCACCTCCGGGAACGGGCCCCGCATCGCCCGGAACCAGTCCACGCCGAGCACGCTCGCCGGGAACGCCTTCAGCCAGGTGAGCCCGAGCGCCCGCGCGGCCTGCACCTCCGTCGGCGTCGCCACCCCGGGCAGATGGGGGAGCCCCGCCGCGACGCTGGCCCGCGCCACGGCCTCGTCGAGTCCCGGGGCCACGGTGAACGCGGCGCCCGCCCCGACCGCCCACGCGAGGCGCTCGGCGCTGGTGACCGTGCCCGCGCCGACGGCCCTGCCGCGCTCGGCCCCGGCGGCCACGACGGCGGCGAGCACCCGCGCGGCCTCCTCGGACTGCACCGGCACCTCGATGCAGTCGATGCCCAGGTCCCAGGCGCGGACGGCGAGTTCGAGGGTGCGCTCGACGGGCATGCCGCGCAGGATCGCCATGACGGGCGCCCCGGCGAACAGCTCGTCGAAGGTGAGTGCCTGCCGGCTCGCGGGTCCTACGGGCGCCATCCCAGCTCCTTGGAGATCGTCTCGGCGGTGGTCAGCAGATCGGGCAGCACGCGGGTGGTGAGGGCGGCGAGGTCAGCCTTCGCCTTGAGCGCGGTCACGGACACGGCGGCGACGACCTCGCCGCCGCCGTCGCGCACGGGGGCGGCGACGCAGTTCACGTAGTCCTCGTACTCGCCGTCGTCGACGGCCCAGCCGCGCTTCCGGACCCGGTCGAGCGCCTTCCGGTAGGCGGCCGGATCGGTCACGGTCGTGGCGGTGTACGCGGTGAAGTCACAGTCGGAGAGCAGGAGTTCGGCCTCGTCGCGCGGCAGGTGCGCGAGGATCGCCTTGGCGACAGCGGCGGTGTGCAGACGCACGGGCCGGCCGATCTCCGCGTACAGGCGCACCCCGTCCACCGGGTCGACCTTGTCGGCGTACACGATCCGGCCGCCCTCGAGCGCGGCCAGGTGCACGGTGTGCCCGCAGCGCTCGCCGAGGGCGCGCAGGTGCTCGCCCGCGATGTCCCTCAACCCGAACTGTTCCAGGGCGAGTTGGGCGAGTCCCGCGAGCCGGTGCCCGACCGCGTAGCGCCCGTCGGGCAGCCGTCGCGCGAGCCCGCCGTCGGTCAGCGACTCCAGGATGCGCAGCGCGGTCGAGCGGTGCACGCCCAGGTGCTCGCCGACCTGGGACTGGGTGCGCGGACGCCGGGCGACGAACTCGAGGATGTCGATGGCCCGCCTCACTGTCTGCGACATGCTCTCAATTCCCCTCTGTACAAAGGGAGTCGGCGGGGACGTAGTCCTCGATGCTGCGCAGGGTGCGGCCGGCGAGGCGGTGTCCCAGGGCGAGCCGTTCGGCGGCGGGTGCGCCGCGCAGCAGCCCGCTCAGCCAGCCGGCCGCGAACGCGTCCCCCGCGCCGACCGCCTCCACCACTTCCATGGCGGGCGCGGGCACGAACTCCCTTGTCCCGTCGGCGAATTCGGTGACGCCGACCGCCCCGTCCTTGACGACGAGGGTGCCGCGGGGCGCGAGAAACGCATGCAGCTCGTCGGCGGTGGCGGCGCCCCACAGGGACTCGCCCTCGTCCCGCCCGACGAGCACGATGTCGGCACGCGCGGCGAGATCGCGCAGTGCGCCGGCCGCCTCCGTGCCCGAACTCCACAGCGAGGGACGGTAGTTGACGTCGAAGGAGACCAGCGTGCCGGTCGCGGCCGCCCGCTCCATCAGGTGCCGCACCAGCTGTGCGCACCCCGCGGACAGGGCCGGGGTGATCCCGCTCAGATGCAGCAGGCGTACGCCCGTCAGGTCGATGCGGTCGGCGTCCGCCGGGCCCATCCGGGAGGCCGCGGAGCCCGCCCGGTAGTAGTGCACGCGCGTGCCGTCGGGCCCCGGGTCCTTGAAGTAGACGCCGGTCGGGGCGTCGGGGTCCGTGACCGCGCCGGTGACGTCCACCCCGCGGGCCGCGACCGCCGCCGTGATCCGCCGCCCGAAGGGGTCGTCGCCGACCCGGCTCGCCCAGGCGGTGCGGTGCCCGAGGTCGGCGAGGTGCTGCGCGACGGTCGACTCGGCGCCCGCGACGGCGAGGCGCACCGCGCGACTGTGCTCGAGCCGCTCCCCGTCGGCGGGCGTGACCTGGGCCATCGTCTCGCCGACGCAGATCACCTCGGGGCGGGCCTGTGCGGCCTGCGTGTCCATGGCGGGTCCTGTCCTTTCGGCCGGTGTCGAGCGGCCGTGCGACCGTAACAGCGCCTGTGCAACGAGTGTGCACATGGTGCAACAGCCCCGGATTTATGGATGCGCGGGCCCGGCGATCCCTGAATGATGCGGATCATGCCGATAGAGACCTCGCCCACCATCACGCCCGGCACCCTTGCCGCCACGCCCCAGCCCACCCTGCACACGGCTGACGGCGAACTGCTCCTGCGGCCGTTCGAGCCCGGCGACGCCCGCACCGTCCACGAGGCCTTCCAGGATCCGACGCTGCGCTACTGGCACGTCCGCTCCATGGAGTCCCCGCAGGAGGCGCTCGACTGGATCGAGGGCACGCACGCGGAGTGGCGCGAGGAGAAGGCGGCCCAGTGGTTCGTGACCCGGGCCGACGACGGGACGCCGCTCGGCCGGATGGGGCTGCGCGACCTCGACCTCATGGACGGCTACGGCGAGATCGGCTACTGGATGCTCCCCGCGGCCCGCGGCCGGGGCGTCGCCCCCAGGGCCCTGACCGCGATGACGGACTGGGCCCTGGAGCTGGGCTTCCACCGGCTCGACCTGCAACACTCCACGCGCAACGAGCCGTCGTGCCGGGTCGCGCTCAAGGCCGGGTACCCGCTGGAGGGCATCCGTCGCAGCTCGGCGCTGCACACGGACGGCTGGCACGACATGCACGTCCACGTCCGTATCCAGGGTGTGCGGGATCTCCAGGGTTCGTGAGTTCAGGACAGGACCAGAGCGGCGACGACCGGGGCCACGTACACCAGCGGGAACGGCACGTGCGAGAACCAGCGCGCCCGCACCACCGTGATGACGGCCCCGGTGAAGTACAGGATGAGACCGATCGCGGCGGCGACGCCGATGGGCGGCACGGCCAGACCGACCAGCAGGCCGACGGCGCCCGCCGCCTTGGCCGTGCCGAGGAAGGTCATCCATGAGGTGGGCACCCCGTAGTCGGCCATCGGCTTGACGACCCACTCGGCGCGGGCGAAGACGGAGTACGCGGAGAAACCGGCCATCAGGGCGGCGACGACGGTGACGATGGTGTGGGCAGTGTGGACCGCGGACATCGGACTCTCCTCAACGGGGGCCGGAGCCCCTCAACTGGCGTTTTCGGGTGCGGTTTTGATCCGCTGCCTGGTTGAAACGCGAGCCCGCCGGAATGTGACACGTCGCGGGAAAAACTTCTGGAACTGATCCTGCCCGAAGCACTCTTGACAGCGTGCGTACTGTTTCGCGACCTTTGAGCCCCATGGGGGAACAGGGGGGCATCCTCAGGTGAAGATCACGACCTGCAGACCCGAGGAGCTGAGCACCGCGCTCCGCGAGGCCTGGCACGAGACGATGGACGAGTCGCCGGACTACCAGAATCCGTTCCTGGCACCGGAGTTCGCGGTCGGCGTGAGCAGACACCGCGGCCGCGCGCACGTGGCGGTGCTGCACGACGGGGGCGAACCGGTCGGCTTCTTCCCGTACGAGAGGGGCCCGTTGGGCGTGGGCCGCGCCATCGGCCTCGGCCTGTCCGACTGCCAGGCGCTGGTGCACAGACCCGGGGTGCGCTGGGACCCGCAGGAGCTGCTGCGCGCCTGCGGCCTGTCGGTCTTCGAGTTCGACCACCTCGTCGAGGAGCAGAAGCCCTTCGGCCGCTACGTCACCGGCACGTTCGCCTCACCGGTGCTCGACCTGAAGGACCCCGGCCACGAGTCGTACGAGGAGTGGCTGAAGGCGACCTATCCGGGCCAGGCGAAGACGACCCTGAAGAAGGAGCGCCGCCTGACCCGCAACGTGGGGGAGATGCGCTTCGTCTACGACGAGCGCGACCCCGAGGTGCTGCGTCAGCTCATGACGTGGAAGTCGGCCCAGTACCGCAGGACGGGCCGCATGGACCGCTTCGCCCGCCCCTGGATCGTCGACCTCGTCGACCACCTCTTCGACGTCCGCGAGGACCACTTCACCGGCGTCCTCTCCGTCGTCTACGCGGGCGACCGCCCGGTCGCGGCCCATTTCGGACCGACGTCCCGTACGGTCTTCGCGGCCTGGTTCACCGCGTACGACCCCGAGTTCAGCTACTACTCGCCCGGCCTGCTGATGCACCTGCGCATGGTCGAGGCCGCGGGCCGCCGGGGCATCCGGCTCATGGACTGGGGGCGCGGCGAGAAGGAGTACAAGGACTGGCTCAAGACCCGCGAACTGCGCGTCTGCGAAGGCTTCGCGACCCGCCCCCACCCGGTCGCCGCGGCCCACCGCCTGTGGCGGCGCCCGGTGCGCGGCCTGCGGAACACGGTCCTCGCGCACCCCGCGCTGCGGGAGCGGGCGGACCGCCTGCTGAAGACGGTGGGCTCGCTGCGAGGTTAGGGCCTGGGCGCGTCCTGGGCCGTGGGTCCCGGCTTCCAGTCCTGGGCGAGGAGACCGAGCACCACCTCGTCCAGGAACTCGCCCATCACCCAGGCCGAGTTGCGCAGGACGCCCTCGCGGACGAACCCGTTGCGCTCCGCCGAACCCAGCATCGCGGTGTTGTCCGCCAGCGTCTCGATCTGCAGCCGGTTCAGGCCGCGTACGACGAACCCGTAGTGGCACAGCGCCCCGACCACATCGGTGCCGTACCCCTTGCCGCGGGCGGACGACAGCAGCCCGAGGCCGATGTGCGCGGCCCGGCTGTGGTTGTCGATGCCCCACAGCGTCGCGGTGCCGACGAGCGCACCCCCGTCCAACTCGACGACGGAGAAGGCGACATGGCCCTGCTCCGAGTCGTTCACCGCGAGTAGCGGGTGCGTCGTGCCCGACGCGATCGGCCGCCACGGCACGGCCTGGGCCCGCGAGTGGGTGACCACGTCGTCGTACAACTCGGCCTGCAGGGCAGGAATGTCGTCCTCGCGCCGGGCCCGCAGCCCGATCTTGTTGCCTATGAGCATGAGGGCTTCCTATCCGAGGGGCCCGGCGGACGGCAAGGGAAGGGGGACCCGCGCCGTTTCAGCGACCGGAGGCGACCTCGTCCTGGGCGTCCGGGTCCGGGCAGGTGAGTGCGCGGATCGCGTGGCGGACGAGTACGCGCAGTTCCGTCGGGTCCGGGATCCCGAGGCGGAGGACGGTCCGGTGGTAGATCGGGCCGTAGAAGAGGTCCAGTGCCACGGCGGGGTCGGTGCCGGGCGGGAGTTCGCCCCGCTGTTGCGCCTTTTGGATGCGCGCGTTGAAGCTGTCGATGCGCGGCTGGACGAGGCGGTCCCGGACCTCGTCGGCGACGTCGGGGTGCTGCAGGCCTTCGGCGATCAGGGCGCTCAGCGGTGATCGTTCGGGCGGGGTGAGCAGGTCGATGAGCGCCGTGATCTGGCGGTGCATGTCCTCGGCCAGGTCGCCGGTGTCGGGGTGGGTCAGGGCCGGATCGATCGCCTCGTTGAGCGCTTCCACGACCACGGATGCCCTGGACGGCCACCAGCGATAGATCGTCTTCTTGCTCACGCCGGCCCGCGCGGCGATTCCTTCGATGGTGAGACGCCCGTAGCCGATCTCGCCGCAGAGTTCGAGCGACGCGTCCAGGATCGCCTGGCGGCTCCGCTGGCTTCGCCTGTCCGGGTTCGGTGAGCCTGTCATGCGCCCAGGTTACGGGAAACGGAACGTGCCGTGTTGTTGACAGTCACAGCGCGGGCGCTGCAGGCTGGGCGCAATTACACGACACGGCACGTGTCGTGTCTCCCTTGGTTCGAAGGAGCACACAGCCATGGCCATGACCCCGATCGACCAGGACGAGGTCACCCCGAGGACCGGACAGGATCGCCCGGAGCTGCAGAAGGCCATCGAGGAGATCGTCGAATCCGGCGTCGTCGCCGGGGTGCAGTTGCACGTGCACGACGAGCGGGGCGCGTGGGCCGGCAGCGCCGGGGTGCGGAAGCTGGGCGAGAGCGCCGAGCCGTCGGTCGACGGGCACTTCCGGATCGGCAGCGTCACCAAGACCTTCACCGCGACCCTGGTGCTGCAACTGGTGGCCGAGGGCGTGATCGGGCTGGACACCCCGGCGGACGACTACCTGCCCGAGCTCGGCCTCGACCGGCGGATCACGGTGCGGATGCTGCTGCAGCACACGAGCGGGGTGTTCAACTTCACCGGCGAGTACTACGACGACGGGTCGTTCGCGCCGGGCGGGGTCCCCGGCCTTGGCAAGGAGTGGGTGGACAGCAACCGGTTCCGCACCTACCGGCCGGAGGAGCTGGTACGGCCGGCGCTGTCCAAGCCGCCGCGGTTCGAGCCGGGCACGGACTGGAACTACTCCAACACCAATTACGTACTGGCCAGGCTGCTGGTCCAGAAGGCCACCGGCCGCTCCTACCCCGAGGAGATGCAGCGGCTGATCCTGGGCCCGCTCGGACTGACCGGCACGGTGGTGCCCGAAGCCTCGCCGGAGATCCCCGAGCCGCACGCGCACGGCTACTACGGATATGAGGACTCCGGTCAGTGGAAGGTGGTCGACACCACCGACTTCAACCCCTCCTGGATCTCCGCCGCCGGTGACATGATCTCGACCGCCCAGGACCTGCACACGTTCTTCTCCGCGCTCAACGGCGGCAAGCTCCTGCCGGCCGGGCTGCTGGCCGAGATGCGCACGCCGCACCCCAAGGTGGGTTACGGCCTGGGGGTGTTCGTGGAGGAGACGGCCGGCGGCACCGTCCTCCACCACAACGGCGGCTTCTGGGGCTGGGCGGCGCTGATGTACAGCACGCCCGACGGCAGCAGGACCCTGACCGGCTCGCTGACCACCGGGGACGCCGAGCTCGACCTCGCCGCCATGTCCGGGGCGTTCGAGACGGTGAAGCAGAGGCTCGTCACGGAGGTCTTCTGCGACGGCTGAGAACACGCGAACGCCCCTGGACGACAGGTCCGAGGCCGAATCGGCGGATCAGCGCTCCTGTGCCACCGGCACGATGCGAACCTGCGACACCCGCTTGAGGAGCTCCTGGGTGTTGCCGTGGAGAGGACGGTGACCCTGCGCACTGATGGAGACCGACGTATGCCCGTCGTTGATGCCCGCCGTAGATGTCAGGCGGGCCGAGGCACGATACTCACCGCGCGGTAGTCGTACCCGTCCTGCTTGAAGCCGGGGGCTTCCCACGTGAGGTCGACCTGCTGTCCTGCTGACAGCGTGCGGAAGCCGGTCGCCTGGATGTCGGAGTAGTGGCCGAAGCAACCGCCGGGGGTCTCAGGGGAGTCGAGAACGCCCCACCCTTGCTCGTCGTCCCACTCGCGGACGGTCGCAGTCACCATGGGCGGAACCTTACGGCTTCCGCTGCGCAGACGCGTCTGGCTGCTGCACCCGGTGCGTGTCGGTCTTGTCTGCGTCTGTTCAACGCTGCACGCGTCGTGGCGCGAGGCACCGTGGGTTCAAATCCCATACCCACCGCGCATGTTGAAGGCCCCGACCAGGAACATCGGTCGGGGCCTTCGACGTACGCGGTGCCTGTGGACAACCGTGATTCCCTGTGAGGTCCTGAAGGTGGCTACGGATTCGACGTACTGCCCGTACGAACCCGTGGACGGCGAGGGACGGCCGCCGCCAGTGCGCGGGCAAGGCCGTCGCGGACCGTCAGGACACCTTGCGGGCCACACCGCCGTAGAAGCCGATCTCCTTGGCCCGGGCGGACGGCTCGGCGTCGGGGCGCCAGAACGGCACCTGGACCAGGCCGGGTTCGACCAGCTCGAAGTCGCCGAAGAACCGCTCCACCTCGGCGCGGGACCGCAGGTTCATCGTGGCGGTGGCCTGGTTGTAGACGGCCGCGGCGACGTCCTTGCGCGCGTCGGCGAAGTCGCCCGTGACGTGGGAGAGGACCAGGTGACTTCCGACGGGAAGCGCCTCCCTGAGCTCGGCGACGATGCGCTCGGGCTCCTCGCTCTCGGTGACGAAGTGCAGGACCGCGACGAGCAGCAGCACGACCGGCTCGTCGAAGTCGATGACCCGGCGGACACCGGGGTGCTCCAGGACGGCCCGCGGGTCACGCAGGTCCCCGAGCGTGATGCTGGTCGCCCCGGAACGGCTGAGCAGCGCGTCACCGTGCGCCTTCACGATCGGATCGTTGTCGACGTACGCGACCCGCACGTCCGACGCCACCTCCCGCGCGACGTCGTGCACGTTCGGTGCGGTGGGCAGCCCCGTGCCGATGTCGAGGATCTGCCGTACGCCACTGCCGACGGCGAACCGGACGGCGCGCTCCATGAAGGCACGGTTGGCCCGCACGCTGACCAGGACCTCGGGCGCCGCCGCCACGAGCGCGTCACCGGCCTCCCGGTCCAGCGGGTAGTTGTCCTTGCCGCCGAGCAGGTAGTCGTAGATGCGTGCGGGATGCGGCTTGCTGGTGTCGATCGCCCCGCCGCCACCGTCGTCCTGCGTCACACTGCACTCCCTCCGGCGCCACCCCAAGGCGCTCCGCTCCATCAACAGATCGGCGCCAGCTTCGCACATCAACTTCTGTGTGCTTTCGGCGAGTTACGGTTCGGGAAGAACGCCTCACGGTCACGCCCTCGCCAGGGCCGCGCAGCTCTTGGGGTTCACGGGGCAGAACGGCAAGGGCGGGATGGACGGGACGGACGGGGCGGACGGAACGGATGGCATGGATGGCACGACGCAGTGCCCGGACGACTAGGCGTGGCGACGCCGGCACGTTGCCAACGGCCCCGAGCGGGGCGTCCGTGTCCCACGGGTTCATGCAACTAGGGTCGACGTGTGATCCGCACCATCGCATTCGACGTAGGCGAAACCCTCGTACGGGACGACCGCTACTGGGCAGCGTGGGCCGATTGGTTGCACGTGCCCCGGCACACGATGTCAGCGCTCGTCGGCGCTGTCGTCGCGCGCGGCCAGGACAACGCCGAGGCGCTGCGCCTGATCCGGCCGAGCATCGACATCGCCTCCGCGTACCAGGCCAGGGAGGCGGCCGGTCGCGGCGAGTACCTCGACGAGTCGGACGTGTACGAGGACGTCCGGCCTGCGCTCGCTGCACTTTGCGAGGCGAGCGTCCGCGTCATCGTCGCGGGCAATCAGACCGCCCGCGCGGCCGAGTTGCTGCGCGAGCTGGACCTGCCCGCGGACGAGATCGCGACGTCCGGGGAGTGGGGCGTCGCCAAGCCGTCACCAGAGTTCTTCGAGCGGCTCGTCGCTGAAGCCGACGTACCTGCTCAGGAGATCCTCTACGTGGGTGACCATCCACACAACGACGTGTTCCCTGCCCGCGCGGCCGGGTTGCGCACGGCGCACCTTCGGCGCGGGCCGTGGGGCCATCTGTGGGCGGAGGACCCAGAAGTGATCGCGGCGGCCGACTACCGCGTCAACTCCCTCATGGACCTCGTGGAGATCGTCACGCGCTGACGCCAACGGGGTTGTCCCACCTGCTGGTTGAAGGGAGGGGCTCGGGCCTGCGTGTGGTGCGGGAGATCGCTGACAGCACGAGCGAGTGTGGATCTCGGCGAGCGCGACGACACGGAGACCGGTCGCCGGATCTTCCCCCGGGCCTGCGCCTGTTGCACCGTGCTGACGGTCTACACCCAGCTCATCGACCATGTCGGTCCTGCGAGCAGCGAGGGCGGACGGTTCTGCGCGTACTGCGATGAGCCGATCCTGCCGACCGGCAAGTGCACGACGTTCGTGAAGCTGTCGAACTCGGCCGGCGGCTGGACCTTGGAGCCCGATTCTGTTGCCTATGGGCGTGAGGGCTTCCTGTCCGACGGATCCGGCTGAGGGCAAGGGGATTGGGGACGGCGCACGCAATGGGGATCCGGCTACGGTGAACAAGTGCTCGCCACTCCCACGACTCCCGCCACTCCCACGACTCCCACGGCTCTCCTCCTCTGCAACGACCCTCTGCGGACGGCGAGTTGTGACCCGCACTTCGCTCCGCAGGCCCGTGCGGCGCGCCGGGCGGGTGCGGCGGTGGCGCTGCTGGACCACGACGCGTTGCTCGCGGGCCGCGCGGAGGAGGCCGTGCGCCGCGTCCCTCGGGGGATCGGCCCTGTCTGGTACCGCGGATGGATGATCCCCGCGGCGCGGTACGCGGACCTGGAGTCCGCACTGGACCGGCGCGGCGCCCACCTGTGCAGCACGGGCGCGATGTACCGCACGGCACACGAACTCCCGGGCTGGTACGGCACGTTCGCGGATCTCACCCCGCTCAGCGGCTACGCGCCCTGCGCCCCGGACGAGCCCCCGGGCGCCGCCGAGCTGGCCGCGCTCGCGGCGACCCTGCCCGCAGGTCCCGGAGTGGTGAAGGACTTCGTCAAGTCCCGTAAGCACGACTGGAACCAGGCCTGCTACATCCCCGACCTCACCGACACGGCAGCGGTGCACCGAGTGGTGTCCCGCTTCGTCGAGCTCCAGGGCGCCGACCTGGCCGGCGGGATCGTGCTGCGCGCCTTCGAACCGTTCGACCGGACCGTGGGCGAGGCGCGGGTGTGGTGGCTGGACGGGGAGCACGTGCTGACCACGGCCCACCCCGACACCCCTGACCTGCTGCCGGACCCCGCCCTCGACGGCCTTCGGCAGCGGGTCGGGGCGCTCGACTGCCGCTTCGTGACCACGGACCTCGCCCGCAGGACCGACGGCACCTGGCGCGTGATCGAGCTGGGCGACGCCCAGGTCAGCGACCTGCCCGCGGAAACCGACCCGGCCCGCTTGATCACGCGACTACTGGGGTGACCGAATGACGCTCACTGCTGTCGGCTCCCGCCGGTTCCCTCGTACCCCCCGCCGGGTGAAGTGGGGAAGAGCAACAGGAGTCGCCGCTCTCGCACTGCTGCTGACTGCCTGCGGTGCGAAGTTCGACCCTCTGTTCGTCGAGCACGGCAGCTCTGGTCCGGTGATCGGTTGGCGTGAGTGTCCGGGGGCCAAGCCCGACGGCATCGACGAGGTCGGCCTGTATCGGTGGAATGACGACGGCACTGCTGATGATCCGGGCGAACTGCTGTGGCACATCAAGGCTTCCCACGGGCTCGCGGTGCGTCGAGTACTTCTCGGAAGTGCCCCGCACGGTTTCACGACGAGGCTCCCCCTGTCGGAAAAGCTGGACCCCACCACCACCTACGCGCTGCGCACCAACATGGCGTCGGACGATCTCGTCGCAGGCTTCCTCACCTTCCGGCCCCGGCAGCTCGGCGCCGGGCGCATCGTCTTCAACTCGGGGAAAGCGGAGTCGCGCAGCGCGTACGACGACCGGGACGACGAGGACTTCGGCTGCTTCAGCGACTAGTCGGCCCGACGCCAGACAGGACGGCCCCCGGAGTCGGACTCCGGGGGCCGTCCGCTGCGAGCATGGTGCCCCCGGCAGGATTCGAACCTGCGACACCCGCTTTAGGAGAGCGGTGCTCTATCCCCTGAGCTACGAAGGCGTAGGCGGCTAGCAGCCTCGGACAGCGTAGCGGATGGGGGCGGGGTCAGGCGTCCTGCCTGGGCAGGGCGGAGTGAGGGCCGGTGGTGATGCCTGTGAGCAGGACCGCCAGGGAGGCGCGGAGGTCGTCTCCGAGGGAGAACGCCGGGTCGTCTTCGGCGGTCTGGCTCCAGCGGAACAGGGTGCCCAGGTAGATGTCCCGCAGCATGAAGCCGATGCGCGACGCGTCCACCGCGGCGTCGATCTCGCCCTTCGCCTGACCCCGCTCGATGATCTTGGCGAAGGTCCTGGCGACGTACGGTTCCTCGACCAGCGGGTGTCCCGCTTTCACCCAGGCCGTGAGCATGGGGATGACGAGGCCGCCCTCGCTCTCGTTGATCCGGCCGAGGGTGGCCATGCAGTGGTCGAGTTGGCTGCGCGTGTCCGATTCGGCGGTGGGCGGGGCCAGCGCCAACGACTCCTCCAGCGCGGCCCGGCGCCGCTCGCCCCAGGCGCTGATCAGGTCTTCCTTGCGTTGGAAGTAGTTGAAGAAGGTCCCGCGCGCCACATCCGCGTGCTCTGCGATCTCGCCGACCGACGTCTGGTCGTAGCCGCGCTCGGCGAAGAGGGTCATGGCCGAGCTGTACAGGCGTTCTCTGACGCGCTGCTTGTTGCGCTCGCGACGGCCCGGTGACGTCGTCGTCCCCGGCAGGTCCACGCCCATGGATGCCAGCCTCGCTTTCGTGTGGCCGATGCGGAACATGGACCAGGGTACATGTTTATCTAGACTTTCGAACAATCTTGATCCAGAGTCTAAATATGAACGGCAGTCATAGATCCGCCGTGCGCGGGCAACAGGAGCAGTTCCTGGAGGAGGTCCTCGGCTCGCTGAGCCGGCGGGATCAGCGGGAGCGTGCGGAGAGGTACGTGCGGGGGCTGCTGTCCGCGGACGGGCGCAAGTCGATCCGGAACATCGCCGCGTGCCTGGGGCTGCCCGACGAGGAGCAGCGGCTGCACCACTTCATCAGCGGTTCGACCTGGAGCTGGGACACGATGCGCGCCGCCCTCGCGGGGTGGGTCGGCCGGGTCGGTCCGCCGCAGGCGTGGGTGGTGCAGGCGGTGACGATCCCGAAGGCCGGTGAACACACCGTCGGGGTCGACCGGTTCTTCGACGCGCAGGCCGGTCAGACGGCCACGGGCCAGCGGGCGTTCGGCGCCTGGCTCGCGAACCCGGACGTGAGCGTTCCGGTGAACTGGAAGCTGTACCTGCCGCAGCACTGGCTGAGCGACGACGCCCTGCGGATCCGCGCGGACATCCCGCGCACCGTGGGCTACGCGTCCCCCGAGGAGTGCGCCGCCGACGTCGTGGCCGACCCGGCGCGGATGTGGGGTACGACGCCGCGGCCGGTCCTCATGGATCTGCGGGGCCACCGGGACTGGCGCGCGATGCACCGGCTCGCCGCCGCCGGGATGCCGGCGCTCGCGCGGATCTCGCCGACGACCCCGCTCGTCGTGGACGACGTCGCCCTGCAGTCGGCCAGGTCGACGGTGCGGCCGGCCGGCCGGATCCTCGGGGCGGTCGGGAGCGCGCGGCGCGGCGTCGAGTGGCTGGACCCGGCGCTGCCGCTCGAGCTGTCCACGTCGCAGGTCGCCGCGGTGCGCGTGCGGATCCCGGGGGCCGCGCCGGGCCTCGACCGTTCCCTCGTGCTGCTCGGCGAGTGGCGCGCGGACCGGGCGACCCCGGCCCAGGTGTGGATCACGCATCTCACCGACGTGTCCCCGGCCGCGCTGCTGCACCTGACGAAGCTGACGCGCCGGGTGGCGCTGGACGCGCAGCGGGGTGTGGAGCAGACGGGGGCCCGGGACTTCGTGGGCCGTTCCTTCGGCGGCTGGCACCGCCACCTCACGCTGGCGTCGACGGCGCACGCCGTGCGGCTGATGGCGGACCGCGGAACCGGCCCACCTCATACGGACCGCGGAGCCGGCTCACCTCATATGGACCGCGGAGCCGGCTCACCTCATACGGACCGCGGAGTCGGCTCACCTCATACGAGGGCTTCCGCCGGCGCCGCCGTCACCTGAACCGCGTCGAGCAGCATGGGGAAGCGGGCATCGATGTCGTCCCGGCGCAGCGAGATGACGCGGGAGGTCCCGCGGATCTCGGTCTGCATGAGGCCGGACTCGCGCAGCACCTTCAGGTGGTGCGAGAGAGTGGACTTCGCGAGGGGGTAGCTGAGTTGACCGCACACACGTGGCCCCTCCGTGTGCAGGGTGCGAGCGATGTCCCGACGGATCGGGTCGCTGAGCGCGTGCAGCACCTTGTCCAGGGAGATGTCCTCCCTGGCGGGGTGGAAGAGTTCGCCTCGCACGCCTGTCCTCCTCGTCAACTGGTCGTCACGGCCGCGGTGTTGGGCCCGAGCGGAAGCGGTGAATGACGGTGAGCGCCTGCTCCGCGTTGGGACGAGGGTCGCACAGGGACGTGCGGCGACGACCGAGTGCCTCCTGCCCCGGAGGACGGGCCCTAGGCACGGGTGGCCGCGGCGTTGGCGACGACGGCGATCGCGGTCGCGACGACGGCCGCGATGCCGAGGGCGCCGAACGAGGCGTGGGAGAACAGCGCGCCGAAGATCGCGGAGCCGAGGGTGAGGCCGAGGTAGATGCAGGAGCTGTTCAGGGACATCACGGTGGCACGGGACCCGGGGACCGCACCGGCGGAGACGGTGGTCATCGCGGTGACGGCGAAGCCCTGCGTGAAGGCCCACAGGACGAGCAGGACGAGCACGGCCCACTCGGCGGGCTCGGCCGTGGTCAGGGCGAGCACGATGGCGGCCGAGAGGACGCCGTTGACCAGGACCGTCTTGCGTGCGCCCAGCTTGGCGACGGTCCAGCCGGCCAGGAAGCTGGCGATGAAGTTGCCCGCGCCGTAGGCGAGGAGCAGGGAGCCGACGGTGGCGGTCGAGACGGCCAGCGAGTCGCCGAGGTAGGTGCCGAGGTAGGTGTAGACGCCGTAGAAGCCGGTCATCCAGGCCAGGGTCGTGATGAGGGCGAAGACGGCGGTGCGCGAGCGGAGCACGGCCCCGTAGGCGGCGGCGTAGGACTTCTTGGGGCCGGGGGCGACCGGGGTGTTCGGCAGCACCGAGGTCAGGATGAGCGCGGCCACCAGGCCGAGCACCGCGACGAAGGAGAAGCTGGAGCGCCAGCCGGCCGCCTGCGCGAGGTACGAGCCGATCGGCACGCCGATCACGATGGCCAGGGAGAGCGCGGACATCACGATGCCGATGACCTTCGGCAGCAGCGGGGGCTTGTAGGTGGTGGCGATCAGGGCCATCACGTTCGGGGTGACCATCGCGGCGCCGACGCCGGCCAGGCCGCGGGCCACGCAGAAGGTGACCAGGTCGGACACGAAGGCGCTGAACACGGTGGCCGCGACGAACACCGTCATGCCGGTGAGCAGCATGCGCTTGCGGGAGCAGCGGTCCGCCAGCGGGCCGAGCAGCGGTGCGCCGACGGCGTAGCAGATGGCGTACGTGGTGACGCCCAGGCCCGCCGCGGCGAGCGAGGAGCCCAGCGCCTCGCTGATGGGCCGCAGGATCGGGGAGATGATGAACGAGTCGGCACCGATGCAGAAGACGGCGAGGAACATCCCCGCGATGGTCAGCACGTCCTTGGTCGCCAGGCGTTCCGCCGCGACGGCGGGGGCTGTTGCCGCGGCCGGTGTCTGAACAGGCATGACAGCTCCAGGGATTGGGGTGTGTAGGGAGCAGATTTCGATGTTCTACGAATGTCGAACTTTGATGTCGATGACCGTACGCCCAACTCCCGGACGCCACGGAGAAGCCGAAGAGAGTCTTTGAAGTCCGGTTCCTTGACGCGCGCCGGGTGCGCGGACGTACCGTCCGGAAATGGAATCCCTGGAAGCGCTGCTCACCGCCCCGGGCGCCCCGTTCGCCGTCGTACGAGGCGACGACGGACGCCTCGCGTACGCCGAAGGGCCGCGCACGCTGCGGGAGTTCGCCGAGACGACCTGGGCGTACGGCGACACCCCCTTCCTCCTGACCGAGACCGGACGGCTGACCTACGGGGAGTTCTTCGCGGCGGCGAGCGCACTCGCCCGCCGCTTCCTCGACCCCGAGGACGGGTACGGTCTGCGGCCCGGCGACCGCGCCGTCATCGCGATGCGCAACCACCCCGAGTGGCAGATCGCCTTCTGGGCCGCCCAGTTGGCGGGTCTGGTGGCGGTGCCGCTGAACGCGTGGTGGACCGCGGCCGAGTGCGCGTACGCCCTCGACGACTGCCGCCCCGGGGTGCTGGTCGTGGACGGCGAGCGCTACGACCGCGTCGCGCCCTGGCTGGCGAGCACCGCCGAGAGGCCCTGGACGCTGGTCTGCCACGAGGAGGGCCGGGCCGTCGCGGGGGAGCGCGTCGAGCGGTACGCCGACCTGCCCGCCGCGGATCCCCTGCTCGGCCCGCCCGACGTGGACGTCCTGCCCGGCCACGACGCCACGATCCTCTACACGTCAGGGACGACCGGCCGCCCCAAGGGCGCCGTCGCCACCCACCACGCACACATCGGGGCGATCACCAACCCCCGCTATTTCGCGGCCCTTTCGGCCCTCGGCCGCGGCCTGGTGCCGGGCCAGGCGCCGGTCCTGCCGGGCCTGATGACCTTCCCCTTCTTCCACGTGGCCGCCTTCACCGGGTTCTACGCGGCCATGGCGGTGGGCGGCACGCTGGTGCTGCTGCGCAAGTGGGACGCGGACAAGGCGCTCGCCGCGATCCGCGAACACGGCGTCGGCTCGTTCGGCGGCGTCCCCACCACGGCGCTGCAACTCCTGGCCCGCGCCGAGGAGTTGGGCGACGACCTGCCGACCCTCACGATGTTCAACACGGGTGGTGCGGCCGCCCCGCCGGACCTGGTGGCCCGGCTCACCGCCCGCCACGGCGAGCGCATCGAACCCCGCAACGGCTACGGCCTGACTGAGACCCTCGGCGGCGTCACCGCCAACTTCGGTGCCCAGTACCGCAGTTGGCCCGGCAGCGTGGGCAAACCGGCGCCCGCCGTCGAGGCCCGGATCGCCGGACCCGGCGGCGAGGCCCTGCCCGACGGGGCGGTCGGCGAGCTGTGGCTGCGCGGCCAGTGCGTCATCCGGGGCTACTGGGAGGACCCGGCGGCGACCGAGGCGGCGTTCACCCCGGACGGCTGGTTCCGCACGGGTGACCTCGCGGTGTTGTCCGAAGGCCGGGTCAGCGTCGTCGACCGCATCAAGGACATGGTCGTCAGGGGTGGCGAGAACGTCTACTGCGTCGAGGTCGAGGCCGCTCTGCACGACCACCCCGACGTCCTGGAGGCGGCCGTCGTCGGCGTCCCGCACCCGGTCCTCGGCGAGGAGGTCGCAGCCCTGATCCGCCTCCGCCAGGGCTCCGCCGTGGACCCGGATACGCTCCGAGCCTTCGTGGGGAAGTCGCTGGCGGGGTTCAAGGTGCCGGAGCATGTCCTTCTGCAGGAGGGGGAGTTGCCCCGCAACGCGACGGGGAAGGTCCTGAAGAGAGAGGTGCGGCGACGTTTCGGCTGAGGCCGCACCCATCGCCGTAACTTCGCCACCCCGTCGCCGACTGCTGCGCCGTCGTGGCTGGTCGCGCAGTTCCCCGCGCCCCTGATGGCCGCAGGCCATCCAGGGGCGCGGGGAACTGCGCGAGAAGCCCCTCCGGCCCGCAGCCGCGAACGCACCGCACCCGGCAGACGCGAACGCGCTACCGCCGAGTGACGTACACCCGGTAATCGCCGGAGGCATCCGCCCCCGCGACAGAGATCCGGACCCCGGATTTTCGGTCCCGGAACACCTCACCGGGTCGATAGGGCGCGTCGGACAGCTCCGCGTGGACGTTGGGCCGCCGCGTGCAGCCCCCGCTGTCCGGCGTCGCGTCCTCCACCGTCACGGGCCCGTGCCCCGTGTCCACGTCCGCGTCGACCTTGTAGATCAGCACCCCGGGTCGGCACACCGCCTCGTCGTTGCCCTCGCGGGTGCGCACCTCGATCGCGTACCCGCTCTTCTCCGTGAGCGGGACGAAGGCCATCTTCGTGCCGCCGCCCTCGGGCCGGGACAGCGGTGACAGCAGGTGCTCCGTGGTGCCAGGGGTGGCGGCGCAGCCGATCTGGGAGTCGTCGAGCCAGCCGAGCTTCCACTTGTGCCAGCCGAGCAGGTCGTTCCCGACGCCCCAGTCCTCGCTCATGATGTCCCAGTGTCCGACGGCCCCGCCGCCGTCCTGGGTGTAGAGGTCCGGCAGCCCGAAGACGTGCCCGTTCTCGTGGGGGAGCACCCGGTACCCGGTCTCGGCGTACGAACCCGACCCGTCGTCCTGGCGCGAGTACACGAAGGAGGCGTTGGACAGCGGCACGCCGTCCGCGACGGGGGCGTCGTGGTTGCCCGCGAACGTCACCGACAGGACCGTGTCCAGGGCGGAGGGCCCCGCGTTCGGGGTGACCAGGATGTTGAGCAGGTCGTACTGGCGGAAGTCCACGTCCGGGTCGGCCGCGGCCACGATGTCGTCGACGAGTTCGCGGTAGCCGGGGTCGAAGGGTGCGCCGCGCTCTATCCCGTACGCGGTGAACGGCTTCGGCATGCGCAGCCAGTGTTTGACGGGGGCCTCGGGGACGTAGTCGAGGCGGCCGTAGGAGCCGGTGCGGAACCAGTCCTGGGTCTTGGGGAAGAACTCCCCGAGCCGGCTCATCGCCGTGCCCTCACCGGGCGCGTCCGGGAAGTCGATCATCAGGTTGAGGGCGCGGACGGTGCCGGTGGAACGGGCGTAGCCGGGGGTGGTGGGCACGCCCTCCGACATCTGGACGCCCATCGCGCCGCGGATCATGCAGGGGCCGAGCGAGGTCGCCCTGGCCAGCGCCACCGGGCCCGCCGCGGTGGGCGAGCTGTCGAGCAGCCGGCCGGTGCTCGCGGTCATGGTCAGCGCGAGGGCCACCGCGGTGGCCCCGGCGAGCAGCGCACCGCGCCGGCTCCTGCGTATCCGCTGCCGCATCCGATCCGCCTCCGCCTCACGCTCGGCTCCGTTTCGATCACCCTGTGTCGAGGCGGCGCAGGTCGCGCGCTGGGTGCGCCGATCGTGGGTTTCTGCGGCCAGGGGGGTGTGAGTCAGGTCACATGATGTGCGGGAAATAAGCGGGGACGGGTTCCCCGTTTAGCCCTGTGTCCGGATGAAGCGGGGACTTGCTCCCCGGTTCGCGAGGCGCCCGGTTCGCGAGACACCCGGACCGACACAACTGACAGACCGGCTCAGCCGACAGACCGGCACAGCCGACAGACCGACCGAAGGAGACCGCCGTGGCCACCGCAACCGAACAGCCGCTGCGCCGAGCCCCGCGCCCGCGGGCCGACGCCGTGCGCAACCGGGAGCGGATCGTCGCCGCCGCACGCGAGCTGCTCGTGGAGTACGGGACGGAGCTCCCGCTCGACGAGACCGCGCGCCGTGCAGGGGTCGGCAACGCCACGCTGTACCGGAACTTCAAGGACCGCGGTGAGCTGATGCACCACGTGGTCCTCACGGTCACCGACCACGTCACCGAGCACGCCGAGAAGGCACTCGCCGCCGAGGAAGCCGGCGAGGCCACCGCCTTCGACGCCCTGAGCACCTTCGTGCACGCCGCCGCCGACGAGCGCATCGGCGCCCTGTGCCCGACGCTGCACGCCGCCTTCGACAAGGACCACCCGGACGTCGTCGCCGCCCTCGACCGGCTCACCGTCGCCATCGAGGACCTCATCGGACGGGCCCGCGGCGCGGGCCAGCTGCGCACCGATGTCGGCGTCGGGGACCTGATGGTCGCCCTGTCCCAGCTCACCCGGCCGCTGCCCGGCACCGCGTGCCTGAACTTCGACCGGTTCGTCCACCGCCATCTGCAGCTGTTCCTCGACGGCCTGATGACACCCGCCCGCTCGGAACTCCCGGGTGAGGCCGCGACCTTGGAGGACCTCCGCCAGGACTGAGGTCCGGCCCACCTCATCTACGCAGCACCACCGATCTGCCACCACAGATCAGCACAGAACCGATTTCTCACGCTTATTCACGACTTGGAGTCCTGCTGTGGGTACCCCCTTGCCGGAAACGGCGCCCGACTCAAGGCGCTGGAAGGCACTCGCCTTCATCGCGCTCGCCCAGCTGATGGTGGTCCTCGACGCCACCATCGTGAACATCGCCCTGCCCTCCGCCCAGACGGACCTCGGCATCTCCGACGGCAACCGGCAGTGGGTCATCACGGCCTACGCGCTCGCCTTTGGTGGTCTGCTGCTGTTCGGCGGTCGCATCGCCGACCTGTGGGGCCGCAAGAACACCTTCGTCACCGGCCTGATCGGCTTCGCCCTCGCCTCGGCGCTCGGCGGTGCCGCGCAGAACGAGGCCATGATGCTCGGCGCCCGCGCCCTGCAGGGCCTGTTCGGCGCGCTGCTCGCGCCCGCCGCCCTCTCCCTGCTCGCCGTGATGTTCACGGACGCCAAGGAGCGCGCGAAGGCGTTCGGCATCTACGGTGCGATCGCCGGTGGCGGTGGCGCCGTGGGCCTGATCCTCGGCGGCTTCCTCACCGAGTACCTGAACTGGCGCTGGACGTTCTTCGTGAACATCCCGTTCGCGGCCGTCGCCGTCCTCGGTGCCGTCTCCGTCATCCGTGAGCCGGCCGGCACGCGCAACCGCTCGCCGCTCGACATCCCGGGCGTGGTCCTGTCCACCCTCGGTCTCGTCTCGCTCGTGTACGGCTTCACGCGCGCCGAGTCCAACGGCTGGTCGGACGCCTCCACCATCGGCCTGTTCGTCGCCGCGGTGGTCCTGCTCGCCGCCTTCGTGTTCACCGAGTCGAAGGTCAAGCACCCGCTGCTGCCGCTGCGCGTCGTCGCGAACCGCAACCGCGGTGGTGTCTACGCGTCCCTCGGCCTCGCCGTGATCGCGATGTTCGGCCTGTTCCTCTTCCTGACCTACTACCTGCAGATCGTGAAGGGCTTCTCGCCGGTCAAGACCGGCTTCGCGTTCCTGCCGATGATCGCGGGCATGATCACGGGCTCGACCCAGATCGGCGCCCGTCTGATGACCCGAGTGCCGCCGCGCCTGCTGATGGGCCCCGGCTTCCTGGTCGCCGGGCTCGGCATGGGTCTGCTGACCCAGCTCTCGGTCGACGCCTCGTACGCCGGTCTGATCCTGCCCGCCCAGCTGCTGCTCGGCCTCGGCATGGGTACGGCGTTCATGCCCGCCATGTCGCTCGCCACGATCGGCGTCGAGCCGCGTGACGCGGGTGTCGCCTCCGCGATGGTCAACACCTCGCAGCAGGTCGGCGGCGCCATCGGCACGGCCCTGCTGAACACGATCGCGGCCTCGGCCACCACCGCGTACATCGCGGACCACGCGGCCGGCGCGACCAACCAGCAGCTGCTCCAGGCCCAGGCCATGGTCAACGGCTACACCCACGCCATCTGGTGGGCGGTCGGCATCCTGGTCGTCTCGGCGACCATCGCCTTCACCCTCATCAACACGGGTGTCCCCGGCTCGGGCGCGCCCGCGGCCTCCGGTTCCGACGACACCGACGGTGTCGAGGACGAGTTCAAGATCCCGGTGGTCGCGCACTGACCCCGGTCACGGGGCCCGGCCTCACCTGAGCCAGGGGAGGTCCGCCCCGGCCTCCTCGGGCTGAAGTCCCTCGGCGACGATCCGCATGATCTCGCCGAGGGACTTCTGCTGCTGCGGGGTGAGCCGCTCGAACAGGGCCTGGCGGACGGCGGCCACATGGCCCGGCGCGGTCCGCTGCAGCACCTCGAGCCCCTCCTGTGTCAGCACCGCGAACTGGCCGCGCTTGTCCGACGGGCAGTCCTCGCGCCGCACCCACCCGCTCTTCTCCAGGCGCGCGATCGCGTGCGAGAGGCGGGAGCGGGTGATCTTCGCGCTCATCGCCAGCTCGGTCATCCGCAGCCGGCGCCGGGGCGCCTCGCTGAGCTGCACGAGCAGCCCGAAGTAGATGTGCGGCATCTTCGCGTCGCGCTGCAGTTGCCGGTCGAGGTGGTCCTCCAGGAGTGTGGTGGCATGGAGGTACGCCCGCCATGTGCGCTGCTCGTCCTCGCTCAGCCACTGAGGCTCGGCGTTCGGCCCGGCGTTCGGCCCGGCGTTGTTCTCGGTCACCATGCGTTCCATCGTAAAGACCTCCTTCTTGAATCTTAAACAAACACCGGTTACTTTGGTGCCAGCTAAAGCTTGAAACTTCAAGGAGGTCCGCCGCCGTGTCCACTGAATCCGCTTCCGCTGAATCTGCTTCCGTGGCCGAGCGCATGCCTGCGCTCTACCTCAGCCACGGCGCCCCGCCGCTGGCCGACGACGCCCTGTGGACCGGCCAGCTCGCCGCCTGGTCCGCGGACCTGCCCCGCCCCAAGGCGATCCTGATGATCTCCGCGCACTGGGAGGACGCCCCGCTCTCCCTCGGCGCCGTCGAGACCGTCCCGCTCGTGTACGACTTCTGGGGCTTCCCCGAGCACTACTACCAGGTGACGTACGCGGCGCCGGGCGCACCCCAACTCGCCGAGTCCGTACGGAAGTTGCTGCGCGCCCCGGGTATCCCGGTGCAGGACGTGCCGGACCGCGGGCTCGACCACGGGGCGTACGTGCCGCTCGTCGAGATGTACCCGGACGCCGACATCCCGGTGCTCCAGGTCTCCATGCCGACGCTCGACCCGCAGCGGCTGATGGACATCGGGCGCAGGCTCGCGCCGCTGCGGGACGAGGGCGTGCTGATCGTCGGCTCCGGGTTCTTCACGCACAACCTGGCCGCGCTGCGGCACACCGGCGGCGGCGTCCCGGCGTGGTCGGCGGAGTTCGACGACTGGGGGCACCGCGCGCTGGAGGCCGGGGACGTGGACGCGCTGCTCGACTTCACGCACAAGTCCCCGGCGGGCACCCTGGCCCACCCGCGCACCGAGCACTTCGCCCCGCTGTTCGTGACGATGGGAGCGGCGGATGCCGCCGGTGAACTGGATGCGCAGCGCTCGGTGATCGACGGGTTCTGGCTGGGCCTTGCGAAGAGGTCGGTGCAGTTCGGCTGAGCCGGGTCCGGGGCCCCGCCCGGGCTCAGACCAGGGGCTCGCTGATCTCGACGGCCCGCAGCGCGGCGGTCAGGGCGCGCTCGTCGCCGACGTCCAGGGCGGTGTCGGTGAACTTGATGACGTGCTCGTCGCCGTGGGCCAGGGCCCGCTCGACGACCTCCTCGGCGGTGAAGGTGCCCGGCGCCTGGTAGTCGACGGGTGCGTCCGGCGCGTACATCGCGGTCACCGCGGCCGAGGCCGTCCAGGCGGCGGCGAGGCTCGGCACCCACAGGGTGCGCGGCAGCGCGGGCAGGGTGCGCAGTACGGCGTTGGGTGCGGTCGCCGCGTGGACCAGCATGGTCTCCTCGCCGTGGCCGTGGGTGGCGTACCGGTGCGTGGCCGCCGCGACCAGCTCGGTCAGCCGCAGCCTGGCCGTGTCGGGGTCGCTCACCGCGTCGGCCCACCGGGGCAGGGCCGTGACCCGGGCGAGCCGCGTCGGGAAGCCGCCACTGTCCCGCTCCGCGATCGGGGTCACCGCGTCCAGGGCCAGGGCGGCCGCCGGACCGGCGGTGGTGCCGGGCAGCGCCGCGGCGCCGGTGAGGGTGACGCTGACGGTGTGGTGCCGGGCGGCCCAGTAGCCGAGCCCGTGCGCCAGCTCCGCCACGCGCGGGTCCGTCTCCTCGCCGGCCAGCAGGGTGCGCACGGCGTGGCCGACGCGGATCACGGGGTGCGTCGAGCCGCCGTACATGCCGGGCAGCAGCCGCGGCCACCACTCGGCGAGCACGTCGCGCCACGGCCGCTCCGCGGTCTCGCGCGTGAAGTACGCGATCCAGTCGGCGGCGCGGCGCGGATCGCCCAGCGCCGCCTGCCAGTTGGCGCCGGTGACGGGCTCCAGGGAGGCCGGGAACTCCTCCAGCTTGGGCGCGTACAGGTCGAGCCAGCGGTGCACGGCCCCGGCCTGTCCGCGCGCGGCGAGGGCCTCGACGGCCATCGGGGCGTGATTGGTGAGCCGCCCGAGCCGCTCGGGCCCTGTTGTGTGCAGCCGCTCCAGTGCTTCGTCCAGCGTGCCCGTGGTGTCGCGCGAGGTGGAACCCGAGGTCGTGGTCATGCCCGGAGAGTAGGCACCGGCCCGTGCGCCGCGTAACGGCCTTGGGACCTAGTCCGCAGGGCCGAGCTCCTTCTCGTACCAGGCGACGTCGTAGTAGGCGCCGAACTTGCGGCCCACTTCCCGGTACGTGCCCACATGACTGAAGCCGAAGCGGGTGTGCAGGCGCACGGAGGCCTCGTTGGGCTGGGTGATGCCCGCGTAGGCGCGGTGCAGGTCCTCCTCGGCGAGCGCCTCGAAGAGCGCCTTGTAAAGGAGGGTGCCGATGCCGCGGCCGCCCGCGTCCGGGGCGACGTACACGGTCACCTCGACCGAGGTGGCGTACGCGGCCTTCTGCCGGAAGGGGCTGGACGTGGCGTACCCGAGCAGCGGGCCGAAAGTCCCCTCTCGCTGCTCCTGGGCAACCAACAGACGGTGGGGGCCGTCTTCAGGGTGGGAGAGCAGCCAAGGACGTCGCTCTTCCGGAGTGAAGACCGCTGTGTCGAATGTGATCGGCGTCTCACGTACGTAGTGGTTGTAGAGATGCGTGAGCGCTTCGAGGTCGCCCTCGACTCCCGGCCTGACCTGCACCTCTGTGGGTTCCGATGACATCCCGTCTCCCCTTTTCACGCCGTGTGGCGCGACAGGGTACTGCATGATCACAAAAAAGATGGGTCGGCTTGGGAATTCTGTCCGGATTCCAGTCGTTGTTTCCATCGGATGCAGGGCACCCGAGAGGGTGTACGAGCCGTCCGGCCCAGCCGACCTACCATCGCAAGGGAGCACGCATGGCAACCCGTGCCGTAGCCCGTCGTCAGTCCGCCGCGTCCGCCGGCAAGACTGATGCGGCACGCAGTGTTCGCGCCGTGGGCGGGGAGATCGCCGACCGCGACCTGGTCGGCATGTACCTCGACGAGATCGCGCGCACACCGCTGCTCGACGCCGCCAAGGAAGTCGAGCTTTCCCAGACCATCGAGGCGGGCGTGTACGCCCAGCAGATCCTCGACGGTGAGCTCGGTGATCTCCCGGCCAGCGAGGCCGCGGGCAAGGCGTCCCGCGAGGAGCTCGAGGCCCTTGTCGCGGAGTCCGAGAAGGCCAAGGACATCTTCATCAAGTCGAACCTGCGCCTGGTGGTGGCGGTCGCCCGCCGCTATCCGCGGGCCGGCCTCCCCCTGCTCGACCTGATCCAGGAGGGGAACGCGGGCCTGGTGCGCGCCGTCGAGAAGTTCGACTACCGCAAGGGCTTCAAGTTCTCCACGTACGCGACGTGGTGGATCCGCCAGGCCATCACCCGCTCCATCGCCGACCAGTCCCGCACCATCCGCCTCCCCGTCCACCTGGTCGAGGAGCTGGGCCGCATCCGCCGGGTCCAGCGCGAGTTCAACCGGGAGAACGGGCGGGATCCGGAGCCCGCGGAGATCGCCGCCCAGCTCGACAAGACGACGCCGGAGCGCGTCATCGACGTCCTGGACTGGGCCCGCGACCCGGTCTCGCTCAACATGTCGGTGGACGACGACGGCGACACCCAGTTCGGCGACCTCCTCGAGGACACCTCGGCGGTCTCGCCCGAGCAGTCCGTCCTCACCCTGCTGCGCTCCGAGGAGCTCGACGACCTCATCGGCCGCCTCGACCAGCGCACGGCGTCCATCATCAAGATGCGGTACGGCATCGAGGACGGGCGTGAGCGGACGCTGACGGAGGTCGGCAAGGAGCACGGTCTGACCCGCGAGCGGATCCGCCAGATCGAGAAGCACGCGCTTCTTGAGCTGAAGAAGCTGGCCCGGGATACGGGTTTCGACGCGGCCGCGTAAGGCTCCGCCCGGGGCGTGAGAAAGGCCGCGGACGCGTCTGCCTGGTTCGCCGGGCGGGGCGTCCGCGGCTTTCGTCGTGGCTGAGCGCGCAGTTCCCCGCGCGCAGCAGGACCACGGCCCGCAGTCGGCGACGGGCACTGGGCGGCAGCCCCATGAGCCGGGTCACGCCCCCGCAGCTCTCACCATCCGGCCCCCCAACTCCCGTACCGCAACAGCCAGTTCCTCAGGCCCCCGCACCGAGAAGTCGAACCCCGTCATCGCCAGCCGGACGGCCACCCATTCGACCGGCACCGACGAAGTGATCCGCAGCCGGCACCCGCCCCCCGGCATCGACTCGGGCCGCCCCACCGACTCGGGCACCTTCTCCGCGACGGCCTCGACCGGCGCCGAGAACTCCACGTCGACCTCGTACGAACCGCCGCCCCGCGAAGCCACCGCCCGCCGCACGAACTCCGCCGCATCCCCCTCGGGCACCTCCCGCGGAGCGAACCGCGCACCCGTGGCGAACGGCTCCGACACCCGGTCGACCCGGAACGTACGCCAGTCCTCGCGGTCGATGTCGTACGCGACGAGGTACCAGCGGCGCCCCGTCGAGACGAGCCGGGCCGGTTCCACCAGGCGGCGCGTCTCCGAGCCGTCGGCGGCGCGGTAGTGGAAGCGGAGCCGCTCGCTGCCGGCCGCGGCGGACGCGATGACGGTGAGCGTCTCGGGCGCGATGGTCGCACCGTCCCCGAACGTCAGCGGAATCGTCGCCGCCTGCAGGGTCGAGACCCGGTGGCGAAGGCGCGAGGGGAGGACCTGCTCCAGCTTGGCCAGAGCCCGCACCGAGGCCTCCTCGACGCCCTCCACGGCGTGGCCCGCCCCGGCCCGCAGGCCCACCGCGATCGCGACGGCCTCCTCGTCGTCGAGGACGAGCGGCGGCAGCGCCTTGCCCGCGACGAGCCGGTAGCCGCCGTCGGCGCCCATCGTGGCCTGCACGGGATAGCCGAGGTCGCGCAGCCGGTCGATGTCCCTGCGCACGGTGCGGCGGGAGACGTGCAGCCGGTCGGCGAGCTCGCCGCCGGGCCATTCGCGCGGGGTCTGCAGCAGGGACAGGAGTTGGAGCAACCGTGCGGGGGTGTCCGTACTCGTCGTCGTCATGCGTTCCAGAATGCCGCCTAATTAGGACGCGTACTGACCTACATTCCCCCTACGGTTCTTCCCATGACCACAACCGCAGCACCGGAGAACACAGACAGCCGACGCTGGTTCGCGCTCGCCATCGTGATGACGGCGGCGTTCATGGACCTCGTCGACGTCACGATCGTCAATGTCGCCCTGCCCACCATCCAGCACGACGAAGGCGCCACCACCGGCCAGATCCAGTGGATAACCGCCGGCTACGCCCTCGCCTTCGCGGCCCTGCTCATCACGGGCGGGCGGCTCGGTGACATCTTCGGCCGCAAGCGGCTCTTCCTGCTCGGCATCGGCGGATTCACGATCGCCTCGGCACTGTGCGGCTTCGCCGCCAACCCCGAGATGCTGGTCGCCTCGCGCTTCCTGCAGGGCGGCATGGCCGCGATGATGGTGCCGCAGGTCCTGTCGATCGTGCACGCGACGTTCCCGGCGCACGAGCGCGGCAAGGTCTTCGGCCTGTTCGGCGCGATAGTCGGCCTCGGCGCGGTCACCGGACCGCTGCTCGGCGCGCTGCTCACCGAGTGGAACATCGCGGGTCTCGAATGGCGCCCGATCTTCCTGATCAACCTGCCCGTCGGCATCGCGGCCCTGATCCTCGGCTCGCGCGTCATCGCCGAGTCCAAGGCGCCCAAGGCCCTCAAGCTCGACCTCGTCGGCGTCGTCCTCGTCACGCTCGCCATGCTGGCGCTGGTCTACCCGCTCACGCAGGGCCGGGAGAACGGCTGGCCGGTCTGGGGCTTCCTCATGATGGCGGCGTCCGTCGTGATCGTCGCGGTCCTCATCGCGTACGAGAAGGCGAAGACCCGGCGCGACGGCTCCCCGCTCATCGAGCTCTCCCTCTTCAAGGTCAAGAGCTTCGCGGCGGGCATCGCCGTGCAGACCGTCTTCGGCCTGGTCATGGGCATCTTCTTCCTGACCTGGACCCTCTACATGCAGATCGGCCTCGGCTGGAGCGCGCTGCGGGCGGGTCTGACGGGCGTTCCGTTCTCGATCGCGGTCTCGGTCGCGGCCGGCATCTCCGTACAGAAGCTCGTCCCGCTCTTCGGCCGCAAGGTGCTGCAGGCGGGCGCGCTCCTGATGGCCGCCGGTGTCCTGATCTACGTGTACGAGTCCAAGCACTACGGCCTCGACATCGCCTCCTGGCAGATGGCGCTGCCGCTGGTCGTGATGGGCCTGGGCATGGGCCTGATCGTCGCCCCGCTGACCGACGCGGTGCTCTCCGAGGTGCCGCGTGAGCACGCGGGCTCGGCGTCCGGCCTCATCAACACCGTGATGCAGATGGGCAACGCGCTCGGTCTGAGCCTCGTCTCGGTGGTCTTCTTCAACGTGGTCGAGGACAAGCTGAAGGCGGGCGAGGGCAACGCGGCCTTCATCGACGGCTTCACCAACTCGCTGCTGTGGGCCGCCGCCATCCTGGTCGGCATCTTCGTCCTGATGTTCGCGCTGCCGCGCAACCCGGCAGCAGGGGTCGAGGAGATGGCCGTCGCGGACGCGGACAAGGACGCGGACAAGGACTCGGACGAGGGCGAGCGGAAGGCCGAACTGGTCGGCTGAACCGGGTAGTTGAGCCTCAGGCGCTGGACCGGGCAACCTGGTCCAGCGCCTGCAGCACATCCGCGGGCCGGCCCCCGGGCAGCACAGCCCGACCGATCCGCTCACGCACGGCAGAACGCACGGTCGGCCACGACCCGAGCCCCACCGGATGGAACTCCGCGTCCGGCATCTGATCGACGAACGCCCACAGCTCCCGCTGCGAGGCGTCGTCCCGCAGTTGCTCCGAGCCCGACACGGTCACCGGCAGCGTGGTCTGCCCGGCCCCGTACGTCCCGGCCGAGGCGCGGCTGAACAGGAACGTGAGGAACGCCCCCGCCGCCTCGACGTGGCCGCCCTTCGTGAACGCCATCATCCAGTCGTTCAGGCCCACCGGCGGCGCCGGATCCGCCCCGTCCCTGCTGGGGAAGGCGGCGTGCGCGTACGACATGCGGGCCTTGTCCGCGGCGGCCAGCAGGACCGGGTGCGCGATGAGCATGCCGACCTTGCCCGCGAGGAAGTCGGCGTACGCCTGGGTCCTGGTGAGCTTCGAGGGGTCGGCGCCCGCGAGGCCGGGGGCGACGAGCTCGTCCCGCAGCCAGGTCAGCGCGGCCTCGTTCTCCGCGGACGCGAAGTCGTAGCCGCCGACGTCCGAGTAGCCGCCGCCGCCCGCGAGCAGCCAGGTGAGCAGCTCGTCCTCCGCGGACTCGGGGCCGAACTGCAGCGCGTACGGCGTGGGGACGCCGGTGTTCCTCAACGCCTTTGCCGCGTCACGGAGTTCGGCCCAGGACGTGGGCGGCCCGGTCAGCCCGGCCCGCTGGAACAGCGCCTTGTCGTAGAACAGGCGCGGCGTGCTGGCCAGGATCGGGACGCCGTACTGGACGTACTCGACCTTGCCCGCGTCGGCGAACGACGCGATGAAGTCCGCCTGGGTCGGGATGGCGAAGAGCTCCTCGACCCGGTAGAGGTCGCCGCTCTCGGCGTACGGCGCGAAGACGTTGCCCTGGGCGATGTCGGGGGCGCGGCCGTCCTTCACGCGGCGGGCGAGCGTCGCGTCGATCTTGAGGAACGGGACGCGCTCGATCGCGATCCGGATGTCCGGGTGCTTCTTCTCAAAGGCCTTCGCGACGTCGTCCCACTGGTCGCCGATGGAGGCGCCGACGCTCTTGTCGTAGCTCGCGACCAGCAGGTTCAGCGTGACGGTGCCGTCGCCGGAGCCGGAGCCGCAGCCGTTCAGTGCCAGGGCCCCCGCCCCGGTCAGGCCCGCCGTCTGAAGAAGGAACCGTCGCCGCCGCACCGCTGTCGCCCCGCTCACATCGTTTTTCAGTTGATGACTTGATGGCAAATTGTGCCACACAGTCATACCATGCCCGTGCGGCAGTTGTGGCCGCCGATATCCGCGACGAATCCGCGCCGGAATCCCCGACGAAGTCCGCGCCGGAATCCCGCTTGAATCCCCTGAATCCCCTGAATCCCCGATGGAGTGGAGCCCCCTCATGAACGACCTCACCGGCAAGACGGTCCTGATCACGGGCGGCGCCCGCGGCATCGGTGCCGAGATCGCCCGCATCGCCACGGCCGCCGGAGCGGGCGTCGTCATCGGCGACGTACTGGACGAGGAGGGCAAGGCGCTCGCCGCGGAGCTCGGCGAGCGGGCGCGCTACGTCCACCTCGACGTGACGTCGGAGGCCGAGTGGCAGGCCGCGGTCGCGTACGCCACCGCCGAGTTCGGCTCGGTCGACGGCCTCGTCAACAACGCGGGCATCTCCACCGGCGCGCCCTTCGAGACCGAGAGCGTGGAGCGCTTCCGCCAGGTCATCGAGGTCAACCTCGTCGGCGTCTTCGCGGGCATGAAGAGCGTCGTCCCGGCGATGAAGGAGGTCGGCGGCGGCTCCATCGTCAACATCTCCTCGGCCGCGGGCCTGATGGGCCTCGCGCTCACCTCGTCGTACGGCGCCTCGAAGTGGGCCGTACGCGGCCTGACCAAGATCGCCGCGGTGGAGCAGGGCACGGCGCGGATCCGCGTGAACTCCGTGCACCCGGGCATGACGTACACCCCGATGACGTCCCAACTCGGTATCCAGCAGGGTGAGGGCGGCTACCCGAACACCCCGATGGGCCGGGTCGGCGAGGCCGACGAGATCGCGAAGGCCGTGGTGTTCCTGCTGTCCGACGACTCCTCGTACGTGACCGGCGCCGAACTGGCGGTGGACGGCGGCTGGACCACGGGTCCGACGGTGAAGTACGTGATGGGCCAGTAGTCCTCGGCGTTCGACGCGGGGCCCGGTCCTCCTCCCCGGAGGCCGGGCCCTTCGTCATGCCCGACGCCGGGACCAATGCCCATTTGTGTCCGCTGGGTGCCCGACTCTGTTTACTTTCCTGAAATGCGGCCGTACTGTCGACGGCAGAGCAACAGATTCGGGCATGAGAGCAGAGGTAAACGGGCATGTACGGACCCGAGCGTCAGCAGGAGATCCTCCGCCTCGCCCGCGACGGCGGCCGGGTCGACGTGCTGTCCCTCGCCGAGGTCTTCCAGGTCACCGCCGAGACCATCCGCCGCGACCTCAAGGCCCTGGACCGGGCCGGACTCCTGCGGCGGGTGCACGGCGGCGCCATCCCCGCCGGACGGCTCGACTTCGAGCCCGATCTCGCCGAGCGCGAATCGACCGCGGCCGACGAGAAGGACCGCATCGCGCACGCCGCGCTCGCCGAGCTGCCGGCCGAGGGCAGCGTCGTCCTCGATGCGGGCTCGACGGTGGCCCGCCTCGCCGCGTCCCTGCCGCTGGAGTCCGAACTCACCGTCGTCACGCACTCGTTGCCCACCGCGGCCCGCCTCGCCGACCACCCCGGCATACAGCTCCACCTCGTCGGCGGCCGCGTCCGCCACCGCACCCGCGCCGCCGTCGACGCCTGGGCCCTGCGCGCCTACGCCGAGATCCGCGCCGACGTCGTCTTCCTCGCGGCCAACGGATTCGGCGCCGAGTCCGGACTGACCACCCCCGACCTCGCCGAGGCCGCGGTCAAGCGCGCCGCCGTCGCCGCGGCCCGCCGGGTCGTCCTGCTCGCCGACTCCGGCAAGCACGGCCAGGAGCACTTCGCCCGCTTCGGCGACCTCACCGACGTGGACCTGCTGATCACGGACACCGGCCTCGACCCCGAGGACGCGGCCGCGATCGAGGCGGCCGGCACGGAGGTCGTCCGCGCGTGAGCAGCACGAACGGCATGAGCAGCACGACCAGCACGACCAGCACGACCAGCACGACCAGCACGACCAGCACGACCAGCTTGAACACCGGTACTCCCCCCACAGCACTGGACAGCGGCATGATCCTCACCGTCACCCCCAACCCCTCCCTCGACCGCACCTACGAGGTCCCCGCCCTCGACCGCGGTGAGGTCGTGCGCGCCGACGGCGAGCGCATGGACCCGGGCGGCAAGGGCGTCAACGTCTCGCGCGCCGTCGCCGCCGCCGGCGCCCCCACCCTCGCGGTCCTCCCGCTGGGCGGCGCCCCCGGCGCCCTCGTCGCCGAACTCCTCGACGGCCAGGGCATCGCCGTCGCCCCCGTCCCGGTCGCGGGCCAGACCCGCTCGAACATCGCGCTCGCCGAACCGGACGGCACGCTGACGAAGATCAACGCGCCCGGCCCCGAACTGTCGGACACAGAAGCCGAGTTGCTCCTGTCGACCGTGGGGGAGAGGTCGGCGGGCGCCGACTGGATCGCCTGCTGCGGCAGCCTCCCGCGCGGCCTCGCCCCTTCCTGGTACGCCGAGTTGGTGTCCCGGGCGCACGCGGCCGGGGCCCGGATCGCCCTCGACACCTCGGGCCCGGCACTGCTCGCGGCCCTGCGGATGCGCCCCGACGTCGTCAAGCCCAACGCCGAGGAACTCGCCGAGGCCGTGGGCCGCCCGCTGGCCACGATCGGCGACGCGGTCAAGGCGGCCGAAGAACTGCGGGAGTTGGGCGCGGCCGCCGTCCTCGCCTCGCTCGGCGCGGACGGCCAGCTCCTGGTCGACGCGACGGGTACGTACTTCGCCTCGGCCCCGGTCGACGCGGTACGCAGCAACGTCGGCGCCGGTGACTCGTCCCTGGCCGGGTTCCTGATCGCGGGCGGCACCGGCCCCGAGGCACTGGCCTCGGCGGTCGCGCACGGCGCGGCAGCGGTCCAACTCCCGGGCAGCGCCATGCCGACCCCGGCGGACCTGCGCCCGGACGCGGTGACGCTGACGACGCAGATCCCGCTGGACCGCCCGCTGAAGGAGCCGGTGGCATGACCCGCGCACTCACCGTCCGGCAAGCCCCCCACCAGTCGCTTAGGCAAAGGAGCCCGCGATGACCACCCAGATGATCACCGCGGACCTGGTCGACCTCGACCTGTCCGCCGAAACCAAGGAAGCGGCGGCCCGCTCCCTGGCCGCACGCATGGTCACCCTCGGCCGGGTCACCGACCTGGACGGCTTCCTGGCCGACGTCGCCGCGCGGGAGGCCCAGATGCCGACCGGCCTCGACGGCGGCATCGGCATCCCGCACTGCCGCAGCGCCCACGTCACCGAGCCCACCCTGGCGTTCGGCCGCGCGGCACACGGCATCGACTTCGGCGCCCCCGACGGCCCCGCCGACCTGGTCTTCCTGATCGCGGCCCCGGCGGGCGCGGACGACGCCCACCTCACGATCCTGTCCTCGCTGGCCCGCCAGCTGATGGACGAGGACTTCAAGGCGGCCCTGCGCGCGGCGCGGGACGCGGAGCAGGCGGCGGCGCTGATACGCGGCGACGACCCGGCCCAGCCGGCCCCCGAGCCGGAGGCGCCGCAGGAGGTCCCGGCGCCCGAGGACACGTTCAAGATCGTCGCCGTCACCTCCTGCCCCACCGGCATCGCCCACACCTACATGGCGGCCGAGTCCCTGGAGAACACGGCCCGCGCCACCGACGGCGTAGAACTCGTGGTCGAGACACAGGGATCGGCGGGCTTCACCCGCCTCGACCCGGCCGTCATCGAGGCGGCGGACGGCGTGATCTTCGCGCACGACGTCCCGGTCCGCGAAAAGTCCCGCTTCGCCGGAAAGCCCACGGTCGACGTGGGCGTGAAGGCGGGCATCAACCGCCCCGCGGAACTCATCACCGAGGTCCGCGAAAAGGCGGCCCGCGGCGACGTCTCCGCACCCGCCGCGTCATCCACACCTGTGGACAATGCGGGCGACGCCGAGGACGGTTACGGGACGAAGCTGCGCAAGTGGCTGATGTCGGGCGTCAGTTATATGTGTCAAGACACTTCGAGAAAGTGGAGGTCAGACGCCCGATGGACGAAATCCTGGAACGCTGGGTGGCCGCACAGGCGGCCAAGGCTCCGACTCTCTCCGATGAAGCGCTCCGCGACCTGGCGGAGAGTTTGGGTATCGAACTCCCCGAGTGACACTCTCGCGTCCGGCCCCTGTCGAGTTCCTTCGATGGGGGCCGCTTCGCGTCTCGACTGGGATGGGACTACCGCTCAGGGGGCGGAAGTTGATGCCTTGCGTCAACTTAAGTCTAGTTAGTCCTCTTTGACTTGAAGATCTCTTTATTTACCCATGCCTCATATGCGAATATCTGACGCATTCGGCCCCAAGTTGCCTTGAGGGCCTGGTGACGCTCGTCGGGAGGTACTCGTGGGTTCCAATGTGCATGCTGTTGGCGCACCGTCCGCCAAGGGGAGGCGGAAGTGGCTGCTGGCGCTCGGTTCGATCTTCGCCCTGTTCGCGATGACGCTGGCGCTCTCGACCCCCGCCGAGGCTGCTACCAAGAAGGTCTGTGCTCCCAAGAAGTGCGTGAAGGTCGATACCAACAACAAGAAGAAGTACTGCAACCCGGGAAGTGGCTGCGGTAAGAAGCTGTATCGCCAGCACTCGGGTTACTGCTCTTCCTCCATGGGCTGCGTCTCGTACAAGGGCAAGAACTACGTGTACGTGGGCGGACCGGCGCTGACGAGTAAGCAGAGGCAGCAGGTGGCGAAGTGCGCAGTCGGTCTTGGTTGGACGGTGTTCTCGTCGGCCAGCACGGCTGGGACTGCGATGTTCGTCGGGGGCGTTGCGGTGGCCGCGTGGGGCTGCACGTGATCGGCTAGCACGCTTCGCAGTGTGCTGAGTTACGGAGAGAACGCGAATGCCCCCGGTGGGTCGACCCCGGGGGCATTTCCTCGTGCTGGTGGGTGGCTACTCGGGCTTCACCGCGGTGGTGAACGCGGCCCATGTGGTGCGCGAGAAGAGCAGTGAGGGACCCGTGGGAGTCTTGCTGTCGCGCACCGGGACGATGTCGTGGAAGCCGTCGGCGATCTCCACGCAGTTGCCCTGGTCGCCGCTGTAGCTGCTCTTGCGCCAGGTCGCGCGGCTGAGGTCCACGTGGGGCCCGTTGATGTGCTTCACGTCTGTTCCCTTACTAGGCTCGCGATCATGTCACGCGACGGATCTACGTCCAGCGAGGCCGCCATCAGCCGATCGAAGGTGCGGCCGTAGGCGATCCGGTCGTCATCTCGTTCGAGGTAGACGCTACTCGCCAGTCCCTCTGAATACACCACGTCGAGGTCGGCTTGCACGGGGAAGCCGAGGATCACGAACGGGCCGAGCATCCCGGCGTGGGCACCGGCGCCGAACGGCAGTATCTGCAAGGTCACGTTGGGTTGTTCCGACGCGTCCAGGATGCGCTTGAGTTGCCGGTTCATGGTGTCCCTGCCGCCGACTTCACGTCGTAGAACGGACTCGTCCATGATGGCCCAGAGCTGAAGGGGATCTTCGCGGTTGAGCGCGGAGTTCTGGCGGCCAAGCCGCACGTCAACCAGAGCGTTGACCTCGTCCGGGGCGCGCTCGGGCTTCAGTGCTCGGATCACGGCGCGGGCGTAGTCGGGCGTCTGCAACAGCCCTGGTACCAGCGTGGTTTCGAAGCTGCGGGCCGATGACGCTTCGGCCTCGAAGCTGATGTAGTCGAGATAGCGCGGGGTGAGTACGTCGTTGTAGGGCTGCCACCAGACCCGGCGCTTACCTTCCCTGGCCAAGGTCTCAAGGCCGGTGCGCGTCTCCGCGTCCTCGACCTCGTACAGATCGAGGAGGTCTTTCACCTCATGGGGTCGAAGTCCGCTGCGTCCGCCCTCGATTCGGCTGATCTTCGAGGGGTGCCACTTCAGTTGCTCGGCGACCTCGTCCCCCGTCAGGCCCTGGCGCTCACGGAGCTTGCGCAGCTCGGCACCGAGCATCCGCCGGCGCATGGTCGGAATTGCGGCCATCCGGTCCACCTCCCCTGACTCGTCGCTGGTCACAGTATGTCGTGCGGTCTTCCTGCGACACATCAACTCCCATAAGTGCACGTGCACTTGAAGCGAACCGCTTGCGCGCGCCTGAGTGTGGAGAGCATTCTGGATGGGCAGGTTGCGTGGAGTGATCGCACGGTCACTATCGCGTGATCTTGGTGTTCGCGCTGCCCTGTTCCGGGGCGCACTGCAAGCACAGCGTGGAGGCGGCGGACGTGACCGAAGCAACTCGCCCAGAGGTCGGGGTCCTGATGGTGGACACGCGGACGAACAGAGTCGGCGAAGTGATGGGCAACGAGGGTCCCTATACCCAGCTCCGACCGGTGAAGGGCGGCAAGGAGTGGGATGCCCCGCCGAGCACGCTGCGAGTGGCCACTGCTGCCGAAGGTATGAGCGCCAAGGTGGCTGTGGCCAACGGCAGGTGGGGCAGGTGAGCGTGCGATCGGTGCTGTCGACGGTGACGTGGACGCTGGAACCGGACCGCGAGCCGGACGCCGAAGCGAGCACGTATGCGATGCAGTGTGCGGTGTGTGGAGCGGCCTCGGACACGAGCGTCGACTTTGGTGATCCGCAACAGTGGGTGCTGGCACACGGTGCCGCAAACCCCTCGCACCACTCCTACCGGGAGGTCATCACGCGGCCGTGGCGGGCCTGGTGGCGGGCGTGATCTCCCGTGCGGTGGGCTGGTTAGGGCGCCTGGCCGGACTGCTGCTGATCGCCGCGATTTCCGGTGCGGTCGGTTTCGTGCTCGGCGTCACCATTTCCTCTGCCCCGCCGATTCCCTGAACTCCCGTCCGTTCGCCGACGACCGTGACCCTCCGGCTCCCCCCGACGGAGAAGGCTCGGCGAACGGGCGGGGCCAGACTCCCTCTCTGGTTGATGGCACCAGCCAGAGAGGGCCTGACGCTGTAGGGGGTATCGGCTTCCCGCTTGGCGATCGCGCCTCTCATTCAGAAGCACGGAAGACAACGCACCTTTAGGGATCGTCTTATGAGAAGCACTCAGTGGTATATATCAACCACGATTCGATCGGGCGCAGCCAAGGTGAAAACGCTGTATCGCGCATGGTCGCCGAGAGAGAGGCCAAAATGGACCTGCCCTTCCGCGTCGGGAATCCGCTGTACACCCTTGACCGATGGTAGATCGAGGCTCTGAACGTCCGGGTTCGCGTATATTCGATTGCCGCTAGTGTCCAATACATCCGCTCCTCGCAGGTCGAGAAACAGATATGACTTCCCCGATATCTGCAAGTTCTTAGACTCCCCGTTGGGGAGCCCATAAGATGGGCTCTCCGACTCGGTAGCCTGAGTTGCGGGCTGCCCGCCTGACAAATCGAAAACAATCCTGTCGAAGTCTGTATGAGCGCCTGCTCGCGCCGCTAGAACGCATGCGTTGGCGCACGTAGGAGTTAGGGTCGGGCTGTCGGCTTGCGCTGACGTCGGGCTCAAAATCCCGAGGCCAATAAATGCAGCTACTCCAGCCACAACGCTACGAGCAAGGGAAATGCTAGACAGCATCAGTGTTCTCCCGTTACTAGGTTACGGCGCGATGAGTACACGCGTCGGCTCGGAACAGATATCGACCGCAGTTCGTCGAGTAGCATGCAGTGGACGTGCCCGCGGGCGAAGCTTTCGCGTTCGTCAAGAAGGTCGTGAAATTCGAACAGCGGTAAGAAAGCTCATCTCCGCAATGCCTCCACGGGCTGAATCCGGGAAGCGCGCCAAGCAGGATAGATACCGGCGAAAACGCCGGTGGCAGCCCCGATGATGGGGGCGCTCGCAACGACCACAGGGTGGACTATAGGGGTCCAGTCGCGTCCCACCGCCACCAGAACGACGGTGACCGTTCCCACAGCAGTGCCAAGTAGTCCACCCAATCCGCCTAGTGCACCGGACTCCATGAGAAATTGGGTCGTTATATGTCGGCCCCGGGCGCCGAGCGCACGACGCAGTCCAATTTCGCTGGTGCGCTCCAGAACCGAGACGAGCGTGGTATTGGCAATTCCGAGCGTGCCGATGAGGAGGCAGACTATTGCGAGCAAGATGAAGAGTTGATTCATGTCTGAGTTAACTTCATTGCGTAATTTTCTAGGGTTTTGTGGCGGGGTTACCTTGAAGTATTCAGCGTGCGCTGGGTCCAGGGCGACGGGCGCCTCCGATGCCACCTGCTGGGCAGCCCCCAACCGGGTAGAAATAAGCATCTGGGCGTTGCTGGTAGGTGGCCCCCATATTTCTTTAGCTGTTGAGTTCGGGACGACAATAGACAGCAGGACATCTGGATCCCGCCGAACATCGCCGATAACCCCGATAACCGTGAATGCGGTGTTGCCGATGAAGACTGCCGGCTGTGTTTCCAGTGTATAAATACCCAGACGAGATGCGACGCTCGCTCCAATGATGGCGACACGTTGCTTAGTCTGGTCGTGCCATGAATCGAAGATCCGCCCTTGGCGCATTGTCGGTTCTGCAGCTTTCAGAACACCGGAGGATGCAGCAACAACATCGAATTCGCTTTGGCCTCTATTACCTCCGATGGGAGCCGGCCGGGCATTTTGGCCAATTTTGAGATCTACCGGCCAGAATACGCCTGCATGCTCTACGCCATGTAGACGCTCCACACGTTTATCGGCATCCTCAGGGAATCCCAGCTTCGCAAACGGGTTCTGTTCCTGGGATATATCCTCAACGCTGACTTCGGTTGCTGACAAAGCATTGAACCGTCCGTCGATCTGCGATGATGCTGTTGCGGTCAATCCGAGGATGGCCACAAATGTGCCAACTCCAAGCACAGTGCCGACTGCTGTGAGCGCGGAACGTCCGGGGCGCTGCAGAATTCCAGCCACGGATTCCGCCAGTAGATCACGCCATGATATCCGTGAAAGTCCGATTTTTTTCGGCTGACTAAGGGAAAGCCGAGAGTAGGGACCTATCATATCTGAACCAGCTCAGTCATTACGCCATCTTTGATACCGACGCTTCTTCTTCCGTGCCTGGCAACCGAAGAATCGTGAGTGATTACCACAATCGTCACTCCCGAGCGGTTCAGCTCATCGAGAAGACAGAGAATCGCCTCAGCATTCATGGTGTCCAAGTTCCCAGTGGGCTCGTCGCAGAGCAATAGTGATGGTCGACCTACTAGCGCCCTAGCGATAGCGACTCTTTGGCGCTCACCGCCGGACAACTTTGTAGGCATCGAGTGAAGGCGATGAGCTAAGCCAACCTTTTCCAGAGCCTCGTGAGCGAGTGATTGACGTTGCCGGCTAGGGATACCTTGATATGCCAGTGCCAGCGCCACATTCTCCCAAGCCGGCCGATGAGGCAACAAATGGAAGAACTGAAATACGAAACCGATTTTTCGGCCGCGGATTGTCGTTCTCTCTCCGTCTCGAAGCTCACCGACGTCTATACCATCCAGAAGGTAGGTACCTGCAGTGGGGATATCGAGTAGCCCCAGTACATTCAGGAACGTGGACTTTCCCGCGCCGGACGGTCCCACGACTGTGAGCAAGTCACCGCGATGGATAGACAGATCACAGGGAAGAAGGGCCTGAACCGGAGGTGTCCCTGGGTACGTGAGCGCCGCTTGCCGCAATTCGACCACGGGCGTAGGTGCGTCACCTGCACTCATTTCGAACGGCCCGCCATTGCAGTTCCGGCTTGCACCCCTGTTACAACTCGATCCCCGTTGACTAGGCGAGCTCCTACAGAGGGATGGATTTCTACGTAACCATCGCCATTCGTCCCGGTAACGACTGGAACGCGCCGTCGCTTGCCGTCCTCCTCGAGAAGGGTCACCGAGGTTCTGCCATCGGCACCAGCTGAGATCGCTGATACCGGAACAATGAGCGACTTCCCCCGGGTTGATGCGGCGCGGATAGTGAGCCTCACATCTTGTCCCGCCAACTGCGTAGGAAGATTCTCCTCTGGCTTAATCAACATTAGATAGCCGTTAGCTTCTTCTTGCTGGTCGCTCGTTTCGCTACCATCACTCGATGGGGCGTCCTGCGTAATGCTGTTGGCGACCGACAGAACCTTTCCGGATGCTGCTGTACCTGTCAGCTCAGAGAGGATTTCAACATGCTGCCCGGGTCTTACTAGCCCCTTTTCTGGTTCCTGTAGATAGCTAGTGATCATTAGTTGGCCGGCGGACACTGTCAGCACACTGCCAGATATCTTCGAACCAACCCGTGTATTCACTTTCTCCACACGCGCTGGAAAGCTGCTGACGAAGACAACCTCGTTGGCAGGCAACATCGGCCCCGCCTCCGTACGCGCACGGTCCAGTTGCTCCTGGGCTTTTTTCAAGTCCTCTCGCGCACGCGACACTTGCTTGCGAAGATCCGCCCCTGCAGTTCCTCCTGAAGAAGCTGGAGATTTTTCCTTTGTGTCTGCGGAAGCGGTTTCTCGTTCAGTGGGGGAAGAGGTAGGAGAAGGGGATTTTGGTGCGTTGCTCTCCTCCAACGCGCTCTGCGCGTCCTCAGCATTTCGCTCAGCAGCGGTCACTGCCTCCTCCGCGTCTCGAACCGCTGAGCTTTCATCTGCTTGAGCCGGCAACGGATCGTATCCAATGCTCCTGTAGAACCCAGATAGTGCAGACTTAGTACCAGCACCAAAGGTGCCTCTTCGGTCGCCAGCGACGTCGAAGTGCAATTCCCTGAGGGCTGACTGGAGTTGTGCAACGTCATCACCTTCAGCCCCGGGCTTCAAATCGCGATATACCGGAAGCTTGCCTCGTAGGATGAAAACAGGGCGCCCAGAGATTTCCAGTAGAAGCTGACCAGGCTTGAGCTGTTGGCCAACCGTGACTGGCAGCTTCGTCACCACAGGAATCGCTGCCTCTCCACCACCTGTTGGGGCAACATCCACAGACTGTGCCGCCTCTACCTTGCCGCGCTGTATCACGGAGTCTCTAAGGACTCGGTATTCGACTGGGGCAGTCATTGTGCTAGGTGGCGGGGCTGAGGAGTCCGCTATGGCCTGCGCTGGGGACTTTACAAAATGTCCCGCAGCTGCACCTGTTGCCGACAGAAAGATTGCCCCTATCATCCCCCAGATCATTCGCCTACGATTTCGGGCGGTTCCGTCGAGCGGAGCGCCTTCCCTGTTCTTGGGCATAGAGCCCCCTCTCTGAAACTATCCACGATACTTCCATACGAGATATTTCTATGTGTGTGAACTATCGGCTTGGAATTTCCCAGATGATGAGGGATCACTGGCGGAGTGAATTGCGATGATTCGCCATCCATGCCTGAAGGTCTTTGAGCGCCTTGAGAATTACCTCTCTTGACCTATTCAGGTTTGCCTCCCCGCGTGAATCGACTTCAGAATCCACCTCTTTCACAATTTTGATGGGTGTCTCGAAGGAATCAGAACGCACCTCCATGGATTTGCGCAGATCTCGAAGGTCGGTGAGTACTCGACCTAGATATTCTGAGCAGTCAGAATTTCCACAGCCGTCGTACATGGCAGATTGCAGTCTCGCCCATACGTCGGCCACCTTTTCCGGTGGTTGTGTAGCCACCGAACTTTGGCGATCTCCATCTACATCGGGTGAACTACACGCAGGAACCAAACAGAGAAGGCAAAGCACACCTGCGATAGCCAGGGATCGCGCACCAAAGTGCTTGAGTAGCTGCCCACGTGGATGCTTCACCCTTCGGCCCCGATCACCTTCGACGCATTTTTGATCTGCGCGGAAATGTCGCTCTCGATTTTGCTGAGGATCAACTGGTTCTCCTCCACGAGTCGCCGCTGGTATGCAGATTCGACAGCAGACCATATTCCAATTACGTTGTACTTCTTCTTGCAGGAAACGTCTGCTTGGGCGGTCGCGATCTCCTCTTGGTTTGGTTGCCCCGATTGTGCAAATCGGGGATCCCTCAGAACTGTTGCCGGATCAGCGTACTGATATCCGGACTCCTTCATGCAAGTGCTCCAACGCTCAAATACCTTCTTTACCCTGCTATCGGTCTGTGATCGCTGACTCGCATCTATAATGAGCCTGTCTGGCAGCTGAGAGCTCTCTCTGCTCATGCCGGGAGATCCTCGGTGCAGTTTGCGTGCCGTATCGCCCGCGCAGCCGCCTTTGGGAACGTCAATTCCTTTGTATTGATTTACATCTCCAACCAGCACGGCCTCAGCCGAAGGTGTCAGGCCCGATGCTTGCTTCTTCGGCGTGGATATGGCGTTCGGATTGTGATATCCATAGAGGCTTGCCGTACGCTTATCAGCGACACCGTAAAGCCGGGCGTGGCTAAAATCCAGTGGCGCTGTCGTCTCGGCGTCGTGGAAGTCGAACCCAAAGCGTTTCATGCAGTCAGTTCGCAGGATCTTCGTAGCAGATGCAACTGTCCTGCGCCCTGTATTGTCTGCTAGTAGACGGTACTTGTCGAGCGGAAACGAGAGATCTTTAGGGTTCTCGACTGCAGGAAATGATGAGACGGAGGGCTCTTTTTTGGATTCGAGGGACTTCCCGCCGCTGGCTGTGGAGCAGCCAGCGGCGGAGAATATTGCGATAATCATTCCGATGGAAGCTATTTTCGTGGTTTGTCGCATGCGGTAACCTTTTGGGATTGATTAGCGAGATGGCCGCCCTGTATTTTCGGGCGGCCATCATTTCAACTAGCCTATCGCTGAAAACTGGAATGAGCTGAACTGGTTCTTATACTCAGATGGCAGGGTCAAGCGATCTTGCGGATCCCCGGCGATCAGTACCAGGAAGGCCCAACCTGTCCAGTTGTAGTACTGATAATGGATCGTGTTGTGCGTTGCATCCCTATTTCTGACGCTGGCACTATTGTTGTTGATCTGGCCCCCGGTGCCATGGAATACGTCGGCGCTTGTGTATTCCGCATCCGACCAGTAACTGTCCCAGACGCCCCCCTTGTAGTAGGAGTTGTACCAGAGGCACATCTCGCCGCTCTCGCACACTCCGTTGTCGTGTGTTGCGGCGTTCGCTGTGCCTGCTGCCCCCATAAGTGAAAGCACCAAGGCGATACTGGCGATCGCTATTCTGCGGGCTGACATTAAGTCTCTCCTCCTCGCGTGATGTTCTTTTATCTTTCTGTCGGCGCCGCCGCTGGGGCATCTCATAGCGCCACCTGATCCGACTCTGCACAGAGCGTCGGAAGCTGAATGTGGCGACCGGGAGATCCGGTTGCCAGGAGCGGTTGTCTTCATGGAGCGGTCACAGATGCTGGCGGGCACGGGCGCGCTGTGCCGGTACATTCATGTCGGCTTCCGCTCCCGCGCCCTTGCCGGGGGTGAGGTCCCAGACACGGAGCTTCTCGGCGGTCGAAGCCAGTCTCTTGTCGTCTGGGCCAACCTTGATGGAGAAGAGGCTCTCGTCCGGGATCCTGTCCTCGCCGCCCCAGGCCACGATGCCGTCGCATTGGGCGAGGATGTCGCCGACCAGGAGCTTCTGGGTGGGGAAGAAGCCGCCACTCTGACCGGGCGGATAGTGGCCCGGCCGGATCCGCACTGCGGTGCCGGAGGCGAGGTTGGATTCCGCGCGCTTGTGATTGACCTGGTCCGGCGCCAGCCACCCCACTACGTCCCCGCGACGAAGTTCGTCGATCTCGTAGTGGAAGCGTCGGATCACGTAGGTGAGAACGGTCTCGACATCGCCCATACGGACCTTGGCATCGAGGCCGGTTCCGGGCACGGGCCGGGTGTAGATGTTGCCTCGATTGTCGGTGACCTTCTCCATCTCCCAGCCGTTCAGCGACTTTTGCCCAGCCAAGGCATGGTCTCTGCGTTCCTTCGCCTGCTGCATCGCCGTGCGGATATCGGTCGCGGAAGGTCTGGTGTCCGCCGCGTACCCGGGACGGACCAACGCTTGCGAGCCCAGTGCCACGCCGGCGGCGATGGCCGCGCCGCGGAGTAGGGCCGTGCGGCGCGATATATGTGCTGTCACGTGACGTTCTCCTTCTTGTCGTTGTGTGCTTCGGCGAAGCTGAAGGCGGTCAGGAGGAAGGCGGCGATGCCAAGCAGTCCCGATACGGGCGTTACATATCCGGGTACGGCGATGTCGTAGGTCTTGCCGTTGTCGGCAACGCATCCGAAGGCCAACGGGATGTAGGTCGGGTCGTAGGCCACTAGCTTCTTGCCGTCCAGTGCCCTGCGGCATGCTTCCGCCTGGGAGCTCTCGTCCAGCACGGCTAGGTGCAGAACTCCCCATGTGTACATGCCGATTGCCCCGGTCAAAGCCACTAGACCGGCTGTCCGCAGCCAAGAGGTCTGCCCTCGGTGCTGTCCGCGCAGAGTGCGGACAGCACGTACTAGAACGAAGACGCTGAGGCATGCGGTGGCGATCAACCCGGCGAACGCCAAGAGGATGATGATGGCCGGGTCGTGTCCGGCGAAGGGGGCGTCTGCTGCCATGGCTCCTGCCTTGCTTTACATGTTCCGAGAGATGGAGTGGTACTTCTCCAGGAGGTAGTACAGCGGCATTCGCTTCTTGGCGTCGGTGAGAGCCGGTTCACCGGGTCCTTGGTAGCGGCGCAGGACCTCGTAGATCTCGTAATCCGTGTAGGCGATTGTGGGCTGGCGTAGCGCGGCGGAGTCGTCGTCGCCGCCGGGCTTGCCGTCAATGTCCCATCGGTCGATCATGACGACACTGGTGAGGGCGAACTCCTCGTCGTCATGGGCCTTCTTCCAGATGTCGTACTTGTCCTGGTCGCTAGCCGGGTCACGCCGCGGTTGGCCTGTCGCGTAACCCTTGTCGAGGGCGTGGTTCCATGCGGGGATCAACGTCTGGGCTCGTTGCTGAGCGATCCCGGTAGAGGGATCCTTGATGAACTTGCCGGTGGTGTTGAAGGTGGTGATGACGGCCGCTTCGGCAGCTTGGTCGACGGCGTCGATGTGCCGCATCTCCCAGTAGGCGGAAGCCTGAATCAGCGCCTTGCGCATGTTGTGCGTAGTAGACAGGCTCGTGATCAGTTCGTCGTGCTCGACACAGACCGTTTCGAAGCACTTCCAGTGCTGATAGGTGCGGGTTCCACCGTCGTTGGGGTAGCCGATGGACTCCATGTACTTGCCGACGTCTATCTGCATCGACTCGACGAGTGCGGAGTTGAGGCGGACGTCCGGCTTGGCCGAACGAGGCGCGTCGAAGGAGCCCTGGCCGGTGTCCCGTCCGGAGGCGATGTTGTTGTCGATGTTGATTGCCCCGTCACCGGAGCCGATGGTGCGTGTGACGACCTGGTCGTAGGCCCAGTCGGGAGGCAGGGGGTATCCGAAGTTTCCGGAGAATCCGGACGACATGTCGGACACGAACGAGGCTGTGGAGTGTCCGGCCTCGCTGACTCGAGTGCACACGTTTCGAGGCCCGTACACACCGATCTCGAACCGATTGCCGTCGTCGGCTATGGCGTCCTGAATTCCCTTGAAGTGAGGGAGAACGTTGTCCGTGACCTGATAGTCGAGGGCATCGAAGTCGACGGCGAAGAAGATCCTCGTCCCGGTCTTGAAGCCATGGTCGAGAGCAGCGTTGATGGCGGCCTGCGCCGCGGCACGGCCGAGCGGGTAGTTGAAGCCGTCAGCTCCACGACCGTAGGTCTGGTAAATGGGGAAGCAGCGCAGGCCGTTGTCAGCGATCGTCTTCAACTCGCCGGGCTGAATCTCCTTCTCCTTGGTGGACCCGCTGGGCACAGGGTCGACGTTGCTCAGGTAGCGGCCGATGTACTTGATGCCGTTGGCCTTCAGAGTCGCCGCCCGAGCCGCAGTGATCTGGGTGACCCCGTCGCAGGCTTCTCCCTTTCGGGTCTGATCCCCGTAGGAGACGAGGAGGGATGCCCAGGTGGAAAAGTCGCCGATGCCGGTGACAGGAAGTTTGGCGAAGGACTGGAACTTCTCGGTCTCGGTCTGCACCGCGCCGGTGAAGGTTCCGAAAGATACCGGTCGCCTGTTGAGAATCATTGCTGCGGTGAACAGTGAGGCAAAGGTGGTGGTAGAACCGACAGCGACAGTGTGGTCCTTAAGGCCGGTTTGCGTGCCAGGTCCGAAGACGCCGTTGGCTACACCATCGGCCATGCCGAGCTCGTACTGAATGGCATAGAGCATGGACTTGGACACGTCGCGGGAGTTGTGCCCGTCACACGGGATGACGTAAAAGTCCTGACGGTCAACGTAACGCCAGTTCAGCCACTGCTGGACACTGCGGATGGCTTCGGAACCATCGTTGACGGTGACGTAAGCGTCCATGTTCATCAGACCCTTGACGACCTTCGGCTCCAGGCTGCCGCCTGGGAATCTTCGGTCCAAGCCCATATTCGTCTTCAGGTTAGTGACGCCGGCCTCGACACGGGAGCTGTACGTCCCGTCGATGTTCCCGCCGTCGTAGCCCTTGCAGTAAAGCGCCGACTGGATGATTCTGCAGAAATTCGCGGACGGCACCGTGGAGGCGTCCAACTTCGGGTACTTCGACTGCAGTGTGGTCAAGGTCGTGGGCCCGAAGCTATTCGACAGGGAAGTGATCCCCATCTCATATTGGAGGGCCCGAGTGAGGGCGTACATGACGGTCCAGGATGTCTGGCCGTTCTCCTCCAATTTGGATATGCCGAGCGTGGCGCCATCTCCGTAGGTTGTGTTGATGAATTTCTGAGCTAGCTTCACCATCTCGTCGGCCACAGGTGCTCTCCTTGACAGGGGGATGAGAGGTATTTGGGCGCGTTGACCGGGTGGGCAGGGCGCGCCCTGGTTTTGGGCTCCGTGCCGCGGCTACAGCTGCCTTCTCGTTGAGGCGTGGTGTCAGCCTCGCTGTAGAGGCGTGAGGGATGTATAGGCACCCCGAATGTGAACAGGGCAGATCCTTGTTGCATGACGGGCTGTTGGAGATTGCAGAGCACGCCTGTCAGGGCTGCAGTGAGGCCTCGAGGTCCTTAGCACCCTGACCATCGATGGGCGCGTGAAGTCTGCATCAGTGAGCCAAGATCCGCGTGGAGGAAGTGGTGCGCAGAGACGTAGTGGATCTGGGCATGGGGCATCGGTCCTTCCGTGAAGCGGAGTTGGATGGCTCACGGCTGACTGGCACGACGTTGTGCTCAGCTATCGAGGGGACAGCGAGAGCGCTTTCTTGGTGCTTGGCCAGTGGCCAGCCCGCTGAACGAAAGCACTGTAAGTGGTGGTCTGGACCGCAGGTTGCTTCACAAGCGATGGCGAGAACAGTGATGGCTTGAAATTGATCCCTGGCCGGAGCCAACGGCTTTCGGGCATCGGTGATGCTTCTGAGCGGGTGGAAGATGTGTGCTCAGTGTGAAACGGAAGCGTGAATGTGACGTTCCGTTTCGGGGAAGATGGCTGGTTCCGGTCCCAGCATCCAGAGGTTTGTTCGGGTAGATGTCAGGCCCCGTGAGCGGTGCGCCTGCCCACGCGGTCGGTGGTTCGGGTCTTTGCCCGGTGTCCTGTTGGGGTTGGGGTCGGGCATGGGCAGGGGGCCGTACGCTGACCGGCAACTCGGGCAGGCTTTGGAGCTGCCCGGAATTAGCACGAGTGGCCCCCTGTCCTTGCCCGACGCGGGCCCCGGCCCGAACAGGTGGGTAAAGACCCGAACCACCGACCGCCCCAGCCACCAGGCCCTGACCAAGTGGGCAGGGCATCGCGGAGTGTGGCGATGCCCTGTGGAGTCGGTGCGCTGGTCCTGGTCTTGGCTGCATCGCCGATGCCACTCGCTGCGGCTGGCCGTACTCAACTGGCAGCGTCCTGTGCGGAGTTCTCTACTGGGCTCGGCTGCCCACTTGTCGGGCATTGCGGCGCGAGCGGCGGGGGCGTCGCGGAGCGGGGCGGTAGACAGGAGCGGCGGGGGGGGCCCGCCCCCCCCCCCCCCCCCCCCCGCGGGGGGGGCCCCCCGGGGGGGCGGCGAAGGAAAAAACCCCCCCCCCCAGCCGAGGTGGGCGGGGCCGGG
>NZ_JBITJZ010000008.1:116682-360261 GCF_044460595.1 Streptomyces sp. NPDC050085
AGCTCGGGGGGCGGGCTTCGGGGGGGGGGGGGGCGGCGGGGCGGGGGGGGGGGGGGGGGGGGGGGGGGGGGTTCCCCGGGGGGGGGGGGGCGCCCCGCCCCCCCCGCCCCGCGGCCCGCGTGAGCGGGCCGCCTTGATCAAGTAGAGAAAGTCTGAACAGGCCCGCCGACCTGTCGAGTTCGGCCTGGCGCCTTCGGGTGGCTACGGGGCTGCCTGCCTCGCCCGGGTTCTTGCGTGCCCGCTTCGGCAGGGCTGCGGCTCAGTGCGTCGATTTCTCCTTGTTTGCAGAGAACATCATGATCTGTTCTTCGAGCCGCAGATATTTATCCACAGGCAAGTGGGCTTAACGTCTGCTTCATGAGATGCGGCGAACGTGCACTTTCTAACGCTCTGGCGGAAACATCCCTTTGGGTCCGTATGTGCCCCCTGGGTGGGCGAGTGTCAGAAAAATTTCGACCTCGATGGTCACGTTTGGGGCTCTGGCTCTCCTTGAGTTGGTGATGGCGGAACTGCAATCGGGAGGGCCTTGATGGAGCGGAATGTGCCTGCCGCTGCATGTCGGGTGATCGGCGGGTGTGGCCACGGCCGTCGCACTACCCGTGCGCCGGTGACTCGAGGGCGAATGCGCGGGGAGTGGCCTGTGGCTGCGTTCGAAATCCCCGGTTTCCCGCTATGGGGAGGCTTTAGGGCGGGAAGTCCATTTGTGCCTCATGACCTGGTAAAACATCGAAAAGAGAGAATTTTGATTGCCTCTGACTGGCTTGCGGACTTTTGCGGCAGGCTGCCGCTCGCAAGGATGGGGCTGGGATTCCAGGGCCGTTCCTCGGCGCAGGCGCAGGGTGCGGCCGGTGAGGGGTGCACTTATATACCGGTTCCGGCCGTTAGGGAAACGGCTGATCCCGGGGCTTCATTTATGCCTCGCCGCGACACCCGGTCCGCGGCCGGTCGGGGAGGTGTGCGCGTGATACGGCCGCGCATTGTATGGAGATTCCCCGGTTACCCAAACCGGCGATTCTCCGGATCCTTTTCCCTGTCGCCGTGGCGCCTGGGCCGCAGCGCAACAGATGAGGAAGTGGGTGCAGCCCGCATGGCGGGACGGGAAGGCGCGTCGATTGTCCGCGTGGCGGGAGATCCGGCTGCGGCTGCCCACCTGGCGGGCAGGGCGGGGCGCCGGCCATCGATCAGGAGGCAAGTTGGTCTCAGCGGGTCTGGAGCCTGCTCGCCGCGGCCCTTACCACGGACTTCGTGGCCGAACTGTGGCCGCGGATCCCGGAGTTGGTGAGTGGGGTGGTGAGTGCCGCAGGGAGCGTGAACGACATGGCTGACATGAACGACAGCGCGATGAGGGGAACGACGGGGATGAGCGAGGACGTGAGCGGTCTGCTGGCGCAGATCATGCAGCGGACAACGGATCTGCGCGGGCAGGTGTGGGAGATGCACGAACGGGCGGAAGAGCTCAACGCCCGTCTGGATGTTCTAGCTTCTCGACCTTCGCTTGCAGTTGGGACACCTGATGCCTGAGTTCGCCCATCTCCGAAGTCAGCGCGTCCAGTTGCCCAAGCGCTCCGCGCAGCATCTGGACGAGTTCACCCTCTGGGGCTCCGCTCTCCCCGGACTTGCCATCCTTGTCGGCTGGTGGAGTGTCGGTGCTCGCGCGCCACCAAGCGGGCGTCGTGTACTTGATGCTGAACTCGCCCGTTGCCGGGGCGGCCTGGTCCATGACGAAGCTGCCGCGCCCCTGGACCGTGTAGATCAGTCCTTCCTCGCGCAGGACGCGCAAGGCACTGCGGGCGGTCATGTTCGCGATCTCGAACCGCTCCTGGAGCTCGCGGTGCGAGGGCATCTGTTCGCCCGGCTTGAGACGGCCGGCGGTGATCTCCTGCCGCAGTACGTCCGCGACCCGCTGATAGGGCGGGCGGGCATCCGTCGTCGGCTTCGTCATACCTCACAGGGTAGCCCGGCCTAGCCCGGCTAACACCCTCTTCTGATCCACCTGGATAGCTAAGTCACTGAAGCCACTTGACTTAGCTAGCTAGGCTGGGTACTACTTGATCCATCGCGGTCGCCTCGACCGCCGAACCAACAAGAACGAAGGAGCCTTCTGTGGCTGTCATCCGCGTAGCGACCCCCGAGACCACCAGCTTCCTCACCGGCACCGCGGCCGTGCCGAAGATCAAGAACCCGGAAACGGGAGAGATCGCCGTCGACCGGGAGACCAACGAAACCCTCTACGTCCTGTCGGTGATGCAGATGGAGGACGGCCGCGCCGAACTCCTGAAGATCACGCTTCCGGCCTCGGGCCTGCCCGAAGGTCTGATGCCGGGCATGGCAGTGCGGCCGGTGGAACTCGTCGCCATTCCGTGGGCGCGCGTCTTCAACGGCAACCTCTCCGATGGCATCGCTTATCGGGTCAAGCGCCTGGAACTGGTCCAGCCCGCCAGTACGGCCGTTCCGGGGGGCGGGGCTGAGGCGGCGGTCGGTTCCTCGAAGAAGGCCGCGTAGTGGGCGCCTGGGGCGGGCGAGGTCACATGCCCTCGCCCGCCCGGGCCATCGGCCCGCAGGACCGTTTCCCCTCCCTCGTCCACGAGGTGGAGCGCGGCTGGCTCGCGCACGAGTACCAGCCGTTGACCAGCCGGGAGCGCTATGAGCTGGTGCTCTTCTTCTCCCGCCTCCACCGTTCCCGCAGTCATCAACTCGCCGCCGATGGCGGCATGCTGAAGGAAGGAACCGCATGAACCTCGACGTAGTTTTCGGCTACGCCCCGTACGGGGCGGGCCTGGGAATAGCCGTCCTGCTGGTGTGGGCCGTGATCGTGCTGGTGCGCTATGCCCGGGCCGATCCCCTGACGCGCCAGAGCATCCGGCAGGCGCGCAGGATCCGGTGGGGCTGGAAGCGTCTGGCCCGGATGGCGAACCTGTCCGTCACTGACAAGACGCCGACTTTCATGGCCTCGCTGACCGCCAAGGACGGCCAGAAGCCCGAACCCCGGGTGCTGATCCCCGCCGTCAAGACCACCCCGGACCGGTTCGGCGTGATCGTGCATGCCAACTGCCTTCCCCAGGTGGGCCTGGAGGAATTCCAGAAGTCCGCCCGCTTCCTCGCCGACGCCTGGCGGTGCGTGCGGGTCTCCGTCGCCCCCGCCGAACACCCGGGACAGGTCATCCTTCGCGCCGTGCGTCAGGACCCGCTGGCCACCAAGACCACCCACACCCCCTCCGGCAAGCCCCCGGCCGACATCACCCGTTGGGAACTGGGGTGGGACGAGTACGCCACCCCCATCGCCATCGACCTGGCCAACGTGCCCGGGGTGACGGTGGCCGGCCTGCCCGGCTACGGCAAGACCTCCTTCATCAACCGGCTCATCTGCGACTTCGCACCCTCCCCGCTGGTGCAGATCGCCGTGGTCGACGGCAAGTCCGCGCGCGCCGAGCACGGCGACTACGCGAGTGTCGCGCCCCGCCTGTTCCGGTTCGTCGGCGACGACCTTGAAGCGGCGAATCGCTTCTTCAAGGAGATGGTCCAGCTCCGCGTGGACCGCACGGCGCTGGTGAAGGCAGTGTTCGGCACGTCCAACATGTGGCACCACGGCCCCACCGAGGACTGGCCGCTGGTCATTGTCATCGTGGACGAGGCCCACACGTTCTTCCGTGACTACAAGGGCAGCGACCCCGCCACCAAGAAGCTCGCGGCGCTGTCGGCCGAGAACGCCCGCCTCGTGGAGGACCTGACGAAGAAGGGCCGCAGCGTCGGCATGCTGACCATCCCGGCCACCCAGAAGGCGACCGGCGACGCCCTGCCTACCTTCATCCGCGACGTGTGCCCGGTCGGCCTGTCCTTCGCGCAGAAGACCACTGACGCCGCCGTCGCCGCGCTCGGCGATGACATCCGCAAGTGGGACGACGTCAACCCCATCACCCTCCAGGACCCGAAGTACGTCGGTGTCGCGGTCATGGCCGCCCAGAACCGCGTGGGCTTCGTGCGCATCCGCACCCCCTACGTCGCCGACGCGGACGCGGAGCGCGTCGCCGAACAGACGGCCCACCTCACCCGCGACCCCGCCAAGCTCCTGGCCCGCTACGGCCACCTGAGCCTCGACAAGACCCCGCCCCCGGACGACCTGCCCACCGCGGCCTGATCCGCCCCCATCAGTCCCCAACAGCCTCTGAAGGGAGGTGAATTACTCATGGCAGAGGATCGGATCACGCAGCTCACCGTCACCGTCGTGATGATGGTCATCGCAGCCCTGGCGTTCGTGTTCTCCTTCGGCAACGTCTGGAACCTCGCCCTGCGCCTGGGAGTGCCCCACCTGGTCGCCCCGCTGATCGCCCCCATGGTCGACCTGTCCGTGGTCGGTCTCCTCATCGCCCAGCGCTACCTGGCCCTGCGCGGCGTCCCCGATGACCAACTGCGCCCCGCCACGCGCCTGATGCACCTGTCCGGCCTGTTCACCCTCGCTCTCAACGTCGCCGAACCCTTGCTGGCCGGACACTACGGCCGGGCTTGCGTGGACGCGGTCGCCCCGCTCCTCCTGCTCGGCTGGGGCAGTGTCGGCCCCTCCCTGCTCCGCCACTTCCACACGGTCACCCACCCCGACCCGGCTCCCGTGCAGGAACTCGCCCCTACGCCCGAACCGGTCGTCGACGCTGCGACGGCCGAAGCGCAGCCCACTCCCATCCGCGCCCCGGAGCCTGCGCCTATGGCGTCAACTCTTGGCCCGACGCCCGCCGTACCGGCCCCCTTGCTGGATGCGGCCCGCTCCATCGCCGCCTCCCACCTGGCAGCCCACGGCGAACCCATCACCTCGGTACAGCTCCGCGCCCGCCTCGGTGTCGCGCAGCCGATCGCCACGGCCGCACACGCCCAGCTCACGGCCTGAACTCGCGTCGGGCGCACACCGAACACCACATTCCCGATGGCCCCTTGAGGTCACGGTTCCCCCTGCTCCGAGCCATGCCTGCGGCTTCCTCTGCCACAGGCGCGGCTCGGGGCCCCACACCCTCACCACCGCGTATATCGAGAGGAGCACTCGCCCGATGCCCGCCCCTGAGCCTCGACCCGCCGCCGACTTGGGCCACGTGAAGAGCCCTGCCCTCCGTGAACTGCTCACTCACCTTCACCACGAGCGCTTCGACCAGGTCCGCAACCAGGTCCGCGCGGCCCGTGGCTGCACCAACCCGATCAGGCTCGCCGGATACACCGAAACCGTCCACGCCCGCACCGGCCGCATCCTGCACAGCTTCAACACCGCCGACCACGCGACCGGCGGCCTCCTGGTCGCCTGCAACAACCGCCGCGCCTCCCGCTGCCCCTCCTGCTCCCGCACCTATGCGGGCGACACCTACCAGCTCATCAAGGCCGGAGTCGCAGGAGGCAAGAACATCACAGCACAAGTCGCCACTCACCCAAGGGTGTTCGCGACCCTCACCGCGCCCAGCTTCGGCCCTGTCCACGGCACCACCTGGCGCGGCCAGCCCCGCTGCCGCTGCGGTACTCAGCATCCCGACAACGCCCCCGCCCTCGGCGCACCTCTCGACCTGGCCCGCTACGACTACACCGGCGCCGTCCTGTTCAACGCCCACGCCGGACTCCTGTGGGGCCGCTTCACCACCTACCTGCGTCGCTACGTCGCCCGCCTCCTGGACCTCACCCAGAAGGAAGCCGCCGAGATCCTTCGTGTCTCCTTCGCCAAGGTCGCCGAGTTCCAAAAGCGCGGTGTTGTCCACTACCACGCGATCATCCGCTTCGACGGCCCCGAAGGCAGCACCCAGCCCCCGCCTCCCAAGGCCACCGCCGCCGTGCTCACCAAGGCCGTCAAACTCGCGGCCCGCCACGCCACCCTGCACGTCCAGGCCGAACAGCTCGGCGAACGCACCCTGCGCTGGGGCCAGCAGATCGACGTACGCCAGATCACCCCCGACACCGGCGAAGGCCGCCTCACCGCCGAAGCCGTCGCCGGATACATCGCCAAGTACGCCACCAAAGGCGCCGAAGACTCCGGCGCCCTCGATCGCCCCTTGCACTGCCGCGACTGCCACGGCAACGGACAGACCACCACCCCCGCCGGCCACCCCGCTCCCTGCCCCACCTGCGACGGAAACGGCCGCGAACCCCTCGACCACCTGCGGCTCCCGGCCCACGTCCGCCAGATGATCCGCACCTGCTTCGACCTGGCCACCATCCCCGAACTCGCCGCCTTCAAGCTTCACAAATGGGCGCACATGCTTGGCTTCCGCGGCCACTTCTCCACCAAATCCCGCCGCTACTCCACCACCCTCGGCGCCCTGCGCGAGGAACGCCGCGCCTGGCGCCGCGCCCACCACGACGACCACCTCGTCCTCGAGGACGTGGAGCAGCCGAACGATACCGAGAACCTGGACGACGTCACCTTCGTCGTCTCCGACTGGACCTTCCTCGGCCTCGGATACACCCCCGGCGAACAACTCATCGCCGCCCAGGTCCGCCACGAACAGGCGGAACGGCAACGCATCAAGAGCGAAGGTGAGTTGTGGGAATGACGGCGGCCCTGGAGGTGGAGCGTCTGCCTCCAGGGACCGAAGATGAACCGATTTCGCGCGCCATCGAGGCATGGGCCGCCGCCCACGCGAAAGCTGCCCCTCGCTTGGGCGAAGGGCAGCTGGAGATCCTTCGGGACCTCTGTCAGTAGGTGGGCCTGAACACCGGCTCCAACAGTTCCGGGTCGAACTGACTGCTCCGGGACCGACCTTGGGGGAGTGGGTGGACGACGACGGCTTGCAGGACCGTGGCGATCGCCTTCCGTTTCTGCCGCATGTCGAAGTCCGCCCACTTCTCGGCGCTGAACCCGGCAAGGAAGTTCTTGGCGGCCTGTTCCGCGTAGAAGTCGTCCCGGTCCTTCTGCGACGTGGCGATCTGGGCGTCGTTGTCGTCCTTGAACTCCAGATACTCGGCCGTGCTGAACTGGCCTGTCTTGTAAGCCTCTTTGATCTCCTGCTGCTTCTTGACCAGCGTGGCCAGCGTGTCCTCGCCGTACCACGTCACCTCGTTCGGCTTCCGCGCCGCGAACTGATCCACGAGGATCTTGACCACCAGTTTCTCTATGGCCTTGTCCATGAGATCGGCCCGACGGCTCACCTTGTTGCACCGTGGGTCACCGCACCGGTAGCGGTCCTGCTTGTTGGTACCGCTGGGCGGAGTGCCCTTCATCTTCGCGAAGCACAGCGAACCGTCCTCCTTCACGTACCCGCATCGCGCGATGTTCGTGAGCAGGAAGCGCCGGGTCTCCTCCGCGATCTCTCGGAAGTTCTTCTTCCCCTCCCGCTTCACCTTCTCCATGAAGCGGGTTTTTGCCGTTTCTCCGTTCGGGTTGAACCACACCGGACAGCGAGCTACCAGCTTGTACCACTCCTCCGGTGAGCACACGGTCTCCCACTTGCCCACCACCGGCTCGCCGGTCTTCGGGTCGCACACCAACTCGCCGTTGATCATGCGGTATCCGCACAGAGCGGGGTTCGTGAGCATGTACTGAACCGGTGTCGTCGCCCACTTGTTGCCGCGAAGCGTCAGGAACCCGCTCTTGTCCAAGTGCTCGACGATCGTGGCCCAGTGCTTGCCCGCCAACGCCTTGTCGATGCACTCGCGCAGAACCTTGGCCTCCTTGGGCCGCAACTTCTCGTTGACCTTCCTGCCGGTCTTCGGGTCCGGCCCCTCCCATCCGAAGCGACATGGCCCGGTCGGAGCGCCTTCCAGCGCCTGGTCCCGAACATTGCGCTTCACACGCCGCTTGACCTTGGTGACCTCGCGCTCGCCCATGGCCGACGTGAGCAGACCACGCAGCATCTCGGCATCGCTGTGCACGTCCAGGACGGTCCTGGTGTCGGTGACGGCGTACAGACCCTTGTTGTCGACGGTGAGCGCTCGGTGCAGGCGCAAGTAGTCCTCGGGGAGTCGCACGATGCGCTCTTCCTCGACGACGAAGACCCCGTGTAGCGGGTAGCTCTCCTCGGTGCGCCGCGCTCGGAGATCACGTACCAGCCGCAGAAAGGCCGGCCGCTCGATGTCGGGATCCGCGGCCGTAATGTGGTTGTCGGTGTAGCGGTAGACGATCGCGCACCCGTGCTCCTCGGCGAACTCGTCGCAGTTGCGGTGCTGGCGGCCTACGCCCTTCTCCTCACGCCGGTCCAGGGTGATCCGGGCGTACGAGCAACAGGGCTTGCGGTCTTCAAGCCACTCCTCGAAGGTCTGGCCCTCGGCAAGTGCCCGCTGTAGGTCAGGGTGCATCTGCCACTTGGAAGATGGCTTGGCCACTGCTAGCCTCCCGCTGTTAGGTCAAGTGCCTAGAATAAAGTAGACCGTCAGTTACATGGTGCCGTTCGTGGCGGCGGGCGGGCTGCTCATCGCGATCTCCTTCGCCCTCGGCGGCTACAAGATCGCCAATACGGATGTGCAGTCGCTCATCGACGCCTTCCACTGGGGCTCCATGCACAGCTGGGCCGCCCTGATGTTCTGGACCGGCCAGGCGGCCTTCGCCTTCCTGGTCCCGGTGCTGGCCGGGTACATCGCGTACGGCATGGCGGACCGGCCGGGTCTGGTTCCCGGGTTCGTGGCGGGCTCGATCGCGGTCACGATCAACGCGGGGTTCCTCGGCGGCCTGGTCGGCGGTCTGATCGCCGGTGCCGTGGTGCTGGCGATCCAGCGGGTCAAGGTGCCCGACGTGGTGCGCGGCATCATGCCGGTGGTGGTGATCCCGCTGACCTCGTCGGCGGTCGTGGGCTTCCTGATGTTCGCGGTCGTGGGGCATCCGATCGCCTGGGTGCAGACCCGGCTGACGGACTGGCTGGCCTCGTTGTCGGGGTCGAACGCGATCATCCTGGGCGTCGTGCTCGGCCTGATGATGGCCAGCGACCTGGGCGGTCCGCTCAACAAGGTCGCGTACGCCTTCGCCGTCGGCGGTCTCGCCACCCCCAACGACGGCTCGCTCAAGGTCATGGCCGCGGTCATGGCCGCCGGTATGGTCCCGCCGCTGGCCATGGCGCTCGCGACGACCGTCCGTCCGAGGCTCTTCACCAGGACCGAGCGGGAGAACGGCAAGGCGGCGTGGGTGCTCGGCGCGTCATTCATCACCGAAGGCGCGATTCCGTTCGCCGCGGCCGATCCGATCCGCGTGATCGTGCCGTCGATGGTCGGCGGCGGTGTTACCGGAGCCCTGTCGATGACCTTCGGCGCCACCCTGCGCGCCCCGCACGGCGGCATCTTCGTGGTCCCGCTGATCGGTAGCGCGTGGTTGTACCTCGTGGCGATCGCCGCGGGTGTGTGCGTCACGGCGGCGCTGACCGTCCTCCTGAAGTCCCTGCGCAAGCCCGCCGCCGACCTGCCGACCGAGGCCGCTCATGCGGCACAGGGCGCCGTGCCGAGCGCGCAGGCCGCCCCGGCCGCGGTGTCGGCGGCGATGCTGCCCGCAGGGGTCGAGGGGCCTCTCAAGGTGTGACCACACGCTGCATGCCTCGGACGGCGGCGGTCAACGGACCGCCGCCGTCCAGGCGTTGAAGCTGACGACAGAACACGACCAAGCGCTACTGGGCGCGGAGATCCCTGCGGAAGACCGTGGAGCTGTGCCGGACCGTCATGCCTGCGCGGAGATAGAGTTCGAGCGCACCGGTGTCCGAGTGCGTCCACAGCGTGCAGGAATGACGGCCCGACCGGTGGAAAGCGCGGAACGTGTGGCGCAGCAGCAGTCGCGCGATGCCCCGGCCGCGCTGGTCGTGACGTACCGCGACCTGCTCCAGATGTCCCTCGCGTGACCCCGTCGCACCCAACGCCAGTACCGCACCCACGAGTTGACCGTCGACAAAGGCCAAGGAGGACTGCTCCGCGGCGAACGAGGGCTGCTCGACGGTATGAGTGGCCCACTCCTCGTACGCCTGCCGACGCTGCTGCCACGCGTCGAAGGCATCCTGTACGAGGACATGCGCGGCGGGAGCGTCGCCGCCACGGAAGGCGCGCACCGTGACGCCCGCCGGCGGCTCGGGCACGGCAGGTTCCGCGGGCATGGTGAACTCCAGCAGCCAGGCTGTTGCCAGTGGCCCGTACCCGCGCGAGCGCACCAGGGCGACGGCGCCCGAGTCCGTGTCCGGAACGGTCTGCACGATGCCGTCGTCTCCGGCCTCCCGGGCCCGTGCCTCCGCCCAGTCGAGCAGCGCCGCGCCCAGCCCGCGTCCCCGGTGCTCGGGGTGCACATCGACCTCGGACCGTCGGTGCACCCAGGCCCGTGCGACCAGGCGCCCTGCCCGGTCCAGGACGAGCACGGTGTCGGACTCCGGCACCAGCCCCGGCCGCGCGAGACCGGCGGCGACGGTCCCGGCAGTGCTCCGTACATACCCGTACGCGTCTCGCTCGCAGGCCGCGACGAGCGCGTGGATGGCTGGGACGTCGTGGACGTTCGCGGGCCGAGAACGGTAACCGCGCGGAAGTGACGGGACAGTTGATGGCATCGGCGGATGGTAGCCGCGCACCGTCTTCCCGCTCCGGGCCGGCACTTCGTGAGGCCTCTACGACGCCTCGGCTACGGCGTCGGTCCAGTGGATGTCGACCGTCGCCGGATCGAACCACCGGCCACGAGGTGCCGGCCGGAGCACCACCTCCCGTACATGTGCGGCCAGTTGGGCGCGCTGCTCGGGAAGTTTCAGCTGGGGCCATTGGGCGACAGCGTGCTGCGCGGACCGGACCAACTCGGTGCGGTGCCGGGCCAGTGCCCTGTGACGGTACGAGGTCTCCGCATCGGCCCCATGCGCGGCGGGGGCGGCAGGCGCGGTCACCATCTGTGCCAGGCGTGCCATCAACTCACCCTCCACATAGGCCTCCAGGGAAGCTGCGGTACGAGAGAGACGGCCGCATCCGCCGTTGATGGAGGGGCAGCGGTAGAACGGCTGTCGCGTCCCTGCTGCCCGACCCGTGCTCACCGTTCGTGCGGAGACGACCATGGACACCCCGCACAGGCTGCACCGCACTCGGCCCGACAGGAGGCGGGTGTACAGACCGGGTGGAGGACCACTGTGGCCCCGCTCATGAGCAACGTCGAGCTGCCCTTTCAGGCTGTGCACCGCGGCCCAGTAGATCGCGGGTGCGACCACGGGCTGCCACTCGCCCGTGACAGGAAGCCCACCGTCGCCGTGGAGCACCAGGTCAGGCGTCCACAGCCAGGAAGCACCGCGCCGAGGCGTAGATGCGGTAGCCCGCGTTGCGCGGGTTGATGAGGCGGAGCAGCACGGTCTTGCGGGCGACCGGCTTGCCGGTGCGTCCGGTCACACCGTGGTGCGACCAGTCCGCGCGGATCTCGCGCACACAGGCGCCTGAGACCGCTGCCTCGATGCCGTGCCGCAGAAGCGCAGCGGCGGGGTACTGCAGGCGGCCCTCCTTGTCCCAGCCCCAGGCGATGGCGCCGATGTGGGCTTGGCCGGTCAGGGCCCGATGCAGATTGGCGGCGCGCTGCCGCCGGGCCGTGGCGTCTGCCTCGGTGCCGCCGTCGAGAGCCTGGCGGAGGAACAGTGAACGTCCGCTGGACCGTGACAAGTCGACCCCGCCCTCGACCGATCTGCCCACCAGTCGGGGTTGCTCTTCGTACAGGGCGCAGACGCGGGCGGCGTCGGATGCCCGGCGGGCGACTCGGTCGGCGTGTGCGAAGACGAACCCGTCGATCACTCCTGCTGCGAGGTCGGCAAGAAGCTCTTCGTATGCGGGGCGGCGCACACCGGGCAGCGAAGCTGAGCGAGCGTTGTCGTCGTACACCCGGACCGCGACGCCGCCGAGCGCGGCCACGAGCCATTGGCACGCGTACTCCTGACGCGCTACCGCAGCGCCGAGCCAGCGGCCTTCGGGCCCTCGCTCGTCATCGGATTGCCGGACGTAGATGCCCAGCGCTGCTTCCTTCACGTCGCCTCCCCGTGCCCCTCGATGGAACGAACGCTATGGGCGCGCATGTGCGAAACGGGAAGGTCGGCTGAAGAGTCACTCGGGAGTGTGAGCAAGGCGCCGCGAATCGCTCCTGCCTGTAGATGCTCACAGGGCACTCATGGGGAACTGTCCGTTCCTGCGAGATACGTCACGGTCCGGGACCAAAGTCCCGGACCGTGGTGTTCACTGGGACGCATGCCTGAGCACGTGTCGATCCTTCAGCAGATAGGCCTGGCGATTCTCGCGGTCGCCACGGTGGCGTGGGTGGTCGGTCTGATCCGTCTGGTGCGGATCGTCGGCTTCCGGCCGTCGGAGCCGATGGCCTTGCCCATGGGTGCGCTGCCGGGGCAGGCGCAGCCGCCTGCCGTGGAGTCGGTGGCGCTGACCGCCGACGAGCAGGACGCTTTCGCCGGTCTTGTACGGCAGTTCAGCAGGCGCTAACTGTATTGACCCGCGCGCAGGCCTCAGGGCCTGCAGCCCGCCCGGTGTTCGATCGCGGCGCGGGCCTCTTCCTGGGTCGGATAGACCTCGCACATGTGGCGGCCGTCAGGGGTCGCCGTGTGCTCGACCTCCCAGAGGCTGATCTCGCCCCCGTCGCGCAGCAGGAACGCGTGCTCGTAGAGGGAGAATCCCTGGCTGACGCGGCGGCCGAACGCCTGGGTGATCTGGTGGGCGCACGCCTGGCGCAGCAGTCGGGCGGTGCCGGGGCCGGGCCGCGTCGTCACGTCCGGGTTCTCCGCGCGGCGCAGCAGCCGGCGGGCGTGGTCCACGGAGCTGTCCGGGTCGGCGGGGCCGAACCTGCGGGGCTGCGGCGGGATCGGCGGGAAGTGCACGGAGCCGGCCGGGGCGATGGGGACCTGGAGGTCGAACTCCGGTGTGGCCTCCGGGGGCAGCGGCAGGCGGCCGGTCGCCAGGTGCAGCTCGTCCTCGGTGACGTAGACCTCGTGCTGGGGTGCGGTGTCCCGCCCCATGTTGTGCACGAGCTCCCAGAGGGTGAGCGGGCTGCCGTCGGCGAGCAGCCAGGTGTGCCGGTACGTCTCGCGGTGCCGGCCCGCGCTGTGGTGGGCCGAGTGCAGCGAACCGGCGTACGCGAGCGCGCTGTCGAGGCGGTGCAGGGTCTCGTCGGGCAGTTCGAAGGAGTTGAGAGCGCGGCCCAGGAGGCGGGCCAGCTGCTCCTCGGGGGACGCGGCCGACGTGGACGCAGCGGCGTCGGACTCGTAGCCGTAGTCGTGCGGAACGCTCAAGGCACCTCCCGGCATTGCTGCATGTCACCTCGTGGGTGCATACCGTAGCCCCTTGGTCGGACATCATGTCCGTGAATTCGTAAACGGGGAACGGTAATTGCACAACGCGCAGGCCGCGCGGGAGGTTCCCGCGCGGCCCGTGTCGTGGAGAGGGGTGGGGTGCCTCAGGCGGCGCTGCCCGCCGTCCACTGGCTCCAGCTCATGTTCCAGCCGTTGAGCCCGTTGTCCGGGGAGATCGTCTTGTCGTGCGAGTTCTTCATGACGACGACGTCGCCGACGAGCGAGTGGTCGTAGAACCACTTGGCGGTCGTGTCGCCGCCCGCGCCCCGCACGTCCTGCATGCCGATGCAGCCGTGGCTGGTGCCCTGGGCGCCGAAGATGCCGGGCGAGCTCCAGTAGTTGCCGTGGATGAACGTGCCGGACTGCGACAGGCGCATCGCGTGCGGCACGTCGGCGATGTCGTACTCGCCGCCGAAGCCGACCGTCGAGCCGTTCATGCGCGTCTGCACGAACTTCTCGGAGATCACCATCTGGCCGTTGTAGGTGGGGTGTTGGTCGCTGCCGGTCGACACCGGGACCGTCTTGATGACCTGGCCGTCGCGCTCGACCGTCATCTTCTGCGTGTTCGCGTCGACCGTGGAGACCTGCTTGCGGCCGACGGTGAAGGTGACGGTCTTGTCCTGGACGCCGTGCACGCCGTTCGCCCCCTCGACGCCGTCGAGGTCGATCTTCATCGTGACCTTGGAGCCGGCCTTCCAGTAGTCCTGCGGCCGGAAGTCCAGGCGCTGCGCGCCGAACCAGTGGCCGACGACCTGCTGGCCGCTGCTGGACGTGACCGAGATGTGCGACTGCACGTCCTTCTTGTTCGTGATCGCCTTGTCGAACGTGAAGGAGACCGGCATCCCGACACCGACCGTCGTGCCGTTGTCGGGCGTGTACGTGCCGATGAAGCTGTTCGCGTTCGACACGGTCGTGAAGATCGAGTTGGCGGCGGCCGTGTGGCCCTCGCCGTCCTTGGCGGTCGCGGAGATGCGGTACTTGGTGCCGCGGTCCAGCTGCTCCTTGGGCTTCCAGGACGCGCCGTCCGCCGCGATCGCGCCGGTCACGGCCTTGCCGGTGGCCGACTCGGTCATCTTCACGTCGGTGAGCTTGCCGTCGCTGACCTTGACGCCCGTGGCGTTGATCGACGCGCCGGTCGAGCCGTCCTTGGCGGAGATGGTGATCTGCGGGGCGTCCTGCGCGCCGCCGCCGTCCTTGCCGCCCTTGTTGCCGTCGGCGCTGGCGTTGCCCCCGCAGGCCGTGAGGGTGAGTGCGCCGATGGCGAGTGCTGCCCACGCGACGGCTATGTTCTGCCTTCTCACGGTCTGCTCCTGTTCCGCTGTTCCGCGTACTTGATCCGGTACGGGGAGAGAGTCCGAGATGACCGGAGAGGTTCCCTCCGGTTGTTGTGAAGGCGGACACAGGGACAGTTCTGTTACGTAGGTGTGCGCGATGCGCATGATGCGCATGATGCGCGTGGACGTACGTGGACCTACGTGGACGTACGTGGGTGAGGGCGCCGTTACGCGGAAGGGGCGGGGCCGTAGAGCTCGCTGTACGACAGGTGAGACGGGTGCGACAGGTGCGTGCCGCTGGGGCTGGGGCTGGGGCTGGGGCTGGGGCTGGGGCCGAGGTCGGGTCCGGGGGCGTGTGCCGACTCGGCCGCGCGCACGGCCCGTACGATCGCGCGCGTCACGAGGTCCGCGCCCGCGGCCAGGATCTCGTTCAGGGCAAGGGGATCGGCGGCGTCCAGCGGCCGGGCGCCCGTGGCGAGGGCGAAGACCGTGTCGCCGTCGTTGAGCAGGTGCACCGGGCGCACGGCGCGCGCGATGCCGTCGTGCGCGGTGCCCGCGACCTTCTGCGCCTGGGCGCGGGTGAGGTCGGCGTCGGTGGCGACGACGGCGAGGGTGGTGTTGAGGGGCGCGGGCCCGTTCGCCGCCGCGGCCTCCGCGAGCCGTTTGCCCGCCGCCTCGTGCACCGCGGGCGCGGGGTACGTCACCGGGCCGCGCCCCGCGAAGAACTCCCCGTACAACGCCCCCGTCGCCGGGTCGAGCGCCGAGCCCGCCGCGTTCGCGACGACCAGCGCGCCCACCGTGATCCCGGAGTCGAGAACGGTGGACGCGGTGCCGATGCCGCCGCGGATCCGGCCGACGAGCGTGCCGGTGCCCGCGCCCACACTGCCTTCCTGGACGGGGGAGCCCGGCCCGGTCGCCGCCGCTGCCTCCACCGCTGCGCGGCCCGTCGCCGCATCGGGCCGTGCGCGCCAGTCGCCGCCGCGGCCGAGGTCGAAGACGCAGGCCGCGGGCACGACGGGGACGACCCGCTCGGGGCCGCCGACCGGCACCCCGCGGCCCTGCTCCTCCAGCCACGCCATCACGCCGGACGCCGCGTCGAGCCCGTACGCGCTGCCGCCGGTCAGCACGATCGCCTCGATGCGCTGCACCAGATTGCGCGGGTCGAGCGCGTCGGTCTCCCGGGTGCCGGGGCCGCCGCCGCGCACGTCGACGGCGGTGACCGCGCCGCCCTCGGGGGCGAGCACGACCGTGGTGCCGGTCAGGAAACCGCCGCCGGTGCGGGTGGCGTGACCGACCCGCAGGCCCGGTACGTCGGTGAGCGCGTCGTGGCGGGTTGGGGGTGCGGCGGAGGTCTTGGCGGGCGTCGTCGTCATGCTCCATGCGTACCACGGGAGTGGCGCGGCCTCGGCGTGATGTCCTGGGCGCGCCAAGGGAGTTGAGCGGCTTCGGCGTCATGCCCGCGTAACGCCCCATGCGCGCGCACCGGGGGGAGCTGAGCGCTTCGGCGTCATGCCCGCGTAACGCCCATGCGCGCGCACCGGGGGAATCGAGCGCTTCGGTGTCATCCCTGCGCGCTGGACGCCCGGACCGTACGCGCCGACAGCGTCACCCCGACGGCCACCGTCAACGCCGCCACGACCCCCGCCGCGAGCACCGCCCGATGCCCCGCGAACGTACAGCCGAGCACCAGCAACGCACTGACCGGCAGCGTGAGTTGCTGCGCCACCCCCACCTTGAAGTACCGCGCGTGCAGCAACCACACCATCAGCAGGAACAATGCCGACGGGATCGTCACGGCCGCCGACGCCGCGGTTGTCGACAGGTGCGCCTTGCCCACTGCCTGTTCGACCGCGACCTCGATGCCCGCGCCGATCGCCGCCGCCGACGCGAACACGAAGTAGTGGCCGTAACCCCACAGGAACGCCTGCCCGTTGGTGCGCAACCGGTCGTGGATCGGCACCGCGAAGTAGATCCACCACGCCGCGAACACGATCAGCAACCCGCCAGCCGCGATCGGCAGCAGGTCACCGAGGGCGTCGTTCTCCTGAATGCCCGACTTCACCGCGACCGTCGCCGCGGCGATCGACTCGCCGAGCACGATGATCGTGAACAGGCCGTAGCGCTCGGAGATGTGGTGCGGGTGCCAGGACGTCTGCCGGTCCTTCTCCGCGTACACCGGAACGCACATCTCCAGGACCGCCATCGCCAGGAAAACCCAGTTCCGGGCCCCCGACGGCGTGAACATCAGCCCCAGCCAACCCACTTGGCACAGCAGCACCCCGCCCGCGTACCGCAACGCGGCCGTGCGCTCCGCCCCGCTCGTCGCCCGCGCCGCGCGCAGCCAGTGCGCCGCCATCGCCAGCCGCATGATCAGGTAGCCGAGGTAGACGACGGTGAACTCGTCGGCGAAGGCCTTCGACACCCCGGCCGCGAGCACGAGCACGCCCGCGATCTGTACGAGTGTGACGATCCGGTAGAGCACGTCGTCGTTGTCGTACGCCGAGGCGAACCAGGTGAAGTTCATCCACGCCCACCAGATGGCGAAGAAGATCCGTGCGTAGTCGACGATGCCGCTGCCCGCGTGCCCCTCGGCCACGGCATGGACGAGCTCGACCCCGCCCTGCGCCACCGCCACGACGAAGCACAGGTCGAAGAACAGCTCCAGCGGCGACGCGACCCGATGCTCCTCGTCCCGCCCGCGCTCGACCATGCGGCGCAGCGGGGGACGGCCTGTTTCCGAGTGGGGCGAGGGGGACGGGGTGCCTGGCGTGCCTGATGTATCTGGTGTGCCTGATGTACCTGGTGTGCCTGATGTACCTGGTGTGTCCGGCGTGGAGGTCATGCGCCCAGGACAGCAGATCGGGGCGGCGGGGTGGGGGGATCGGCGCGCGGGGGAGCGGGGATCCGGGAGTGTTCGGGGGACCCGGGTGCCAGGGGAGTCAGGGGTGTTCGGGGGCCCAGGGATGTTCGTGGGGCTCCAGAGATGTTCGTGGGACCCAGAGATGGTTGTGGGGCCCAGAGATGTTCGTGGCGCCCAGGGATGGTCGTGGGATCCAGAGATGCTCGTGGGACCCCCGGGGCAGGGGACCCAGGGGTGTTCGGGAGATTCAGGCAGCCGTCAGTACGGCCGCGGCCCCGAGCGGCGCCCGTCCGTCCGACGCCTCCCGATAGCGGCGTACGACGAGATCGGCGATGGCCGAATGGTCCGCCAGCGGCGCCGTGACCAGCTCGGCGGGGGCCGCGCCCAGAGCCTGTGTGAACCGGCCGGGGGCCAGCAGATGCGTCACGATCCCGATCCGCCGGTACCCCGCGGCCCGCAGCCGCGCCAGCGCCTCGGGCACGGTCGGCTCCGCCGCGGAGCAGTACGCCGTGACGACCGGCGTCCCGGGGCGCCGGTCGGCCAGCCGCCGGGCCGCGAGCAGCGCCCCACTGTTCCCGCCGGGCCGCGACGACCCCGCGGCGGCGAACACCAGCGCGTCGACACCCTGCCCCGTGATGCCGCCCTCGGCTTCGGCTTCGGCTTTCGCTTCGGCTTCGGCCAGGCGCGCCTCCAACGCCGCGTCCACCTCGGCCGCCCCGCTCAGGCTGGGCGTCAGCACGCACCCGGGCCCGCCGTGCGCGGCGATCACGGCCGGGATGTCGACGATGCGATGGAACCCGTCCCCCAGCAGCAACGGCACGACGACCGTCTGCGCCCCGGTGGCGGCGGTGGCCTGCAACACGCCCTTGAGCGACGGCAGTTGATGATCCAGATGCCCGACCGCGGGCCGCTGCCCGAGCCGCGCCTCGACGGCCTCGCGCAGCCGCCCCACGGTGGCCCCGGCGGCGGGCAGGGCACTGCCGTGCACGGCGAGAACGAGAGACATGACGGGCTCCTCCGGGGAGGGTGAGAGCGGGCTGCGCAAGTGGTCGGGGGCAGCCCGCTTCGTCCGACGCTACGCCGCCGCCCCCGGCCGGGAGCCCGCCACAAGCCCCTGATGACCAGGCCTTTGGACCCGGGCCGCCCCCGACCCCAATCCCATCCCCCACCCCATCCCCCGCCCCGGCCCCCACCCCGGGGCCAGGACCAACGCACCCCGCACAAGGGCAACAGGTCCCGCCCCAACGGGCCCAATTCGACGCGGAGCGCGCCCATTTCCGGCCTACCGTCGAACACGTCGGCCCGCAAACCCACCGCACCCCCGGAGCGCCCTCCATGCCCCACCACCTGGTACTCATAGGCCACGGCATGGTCGGCCACCACCTCCTCCAGCTCCTCGCGGAGCGCGACGCCCTGACGACCTGGCACGTCACCGTCCTCGCCGAAGAGGACCGCCCGGCCTACGACCGCGTCCACCTCTCCTCCGCCTTCACCGGCACGGACCCCGCGGAACTCGCCCTCTCCACCCCCGAGTTCATCGCCGATCACGGCATCGATCTGCGCCTGGGCGACCCGGCCGAGCACATCGACACCGCAGCGCGGACCGTCACCACCACCTCCGGCGCCGTCTTCCCCTATGACGCCCTCGTCCTGGCCACCGGCTCGTACCCCTTCGTCCCGCCCATCGACGGCGCCGACGCCCCGGGCTGCTTCACGTACCGCACTCTGTACGACGTCGAGTCCCTCACCGAGTACGCGTCCCGCGAGACGACCCGCACCGGCGTCGTCATCGGCGGCGGCCTGCTCGGCCTGGAGGCGGCCGGCGCCCTGCGCACCCTTGGCCTGGACACGCACGTCGTCGAGTTCGCCCCGCGCCTCATGCCGCTGCAGGTCGACGACGGGGGTTCCGACGCGCTGCGCGCCACCATCGAGGGGATGGGCGTGGCCGTGCACACCGGGGTCGGCGCCCGCGCCGTCGAGACCGACGCCGACGGCTCGGCCCACGCCCTGCACCTGACCGACGGCCGGGCGCTCGACGCCGATGTCGTCGTCTTCTCGGCCGGGGTCCGCCCCCGCGACCGGCTCGCCCGTGAGGCGGGACTGGCCGTCGGCGACCGCGGCGGCGTCGTGGTCGACCGGCACTGCCGGACCACGGACCCGTACGTGTACGCGATCGGCGAGTGCGCGCAGACCTCCGACGGCCGGGTCTACGGCCTGGTCGCGCCGGGCTATCAGATGGCCGAGGCCGCCGCCGATGCGCTCGCGGGCGAGGGCACCACGACCTTCACCGGCGCCGACACCTCCACCAAGCTCAAACTGCTCGGCGCGGACGTGGCGTCCTTCGGCGACCCGTTCGCCTGCGACGGGGACGAGCGCGCGGACAGCGGCGCGATGGCGGTCGTCTTCTCCGACTCCCGCGAGGGCGTCTACAAGAAGCTCGTCCTCGGCCCCGACGGCCGGCTCCTCGGCGGCATCCTGGTCGGCGATGCCACCGCGTACGGGACGCTCAAGCCGCACGCGGGCCGGGAACTGCCCGCCTCCCCGGAGGCCTACCTCGTGCCGTCCACGGGCGCGGAAGGCGCACCCGGCGCAGACTCCCTGCCCGACGACGCGGTGATCTGCAGCTGCCACAACGTCACCAAGGGCGCCGTCCGCGAGGCCGTCACCGCCGAGTCCCTCACCGACGTCGGCGGCATCAAGCGCTGCACCAAGGCGGGCACCGGCTGCGGCGGCTGCGTCGGCACCCTCCAGTCCGTCCTGGACGCCGAACTCGCCGCCGCCGGGGTCGAGGTCGCCCGCGGCCTGTGCGAGCACTTCGCGCTGACCCGCGCCGAGATCTACGACACGATCCGCACCGAACGCATCGCCTCCTTCAGCGAGTTGATCGCGGCCCACGGGCGCGGTGACGCGGGCGCCGCCGACGGCTGCACCGTCTGCAAGCCGGTCGTCGCCAACATCCTGGGCACCCTCGCCCCCGAACTCGGCCTCACCCACATCCTCCAGGGCGAGCAGGCCACCCTCCAGGACTCCAACGACCTCTTCCTCGCCAACCTCCAGAAGGACGGCACCTACTCCGTCGTCCCGCGCGTCCCCGGCGGCGAGATCACCGCCGAACAGCTCATCGCGATCGGCGAGGTCGCCCGCGACCACGGCCTCTACACGAAGATCACCGGCGGTCAGCGCATCGACCTCTTCGGCGCCCGCAAGGAACAACTGCCCGCCATCTGGCGCCGGTTGGTCGACGTCGGCCTGGAGTCCGGCCAGGCGTACGGCAAGTCGCTGCGCACGGTGAAGTCCTGCGTCGGCGCCAAGTTCTGCCGGTTCGGCCAGGGCGACTCGGTCCAGCTCGCCATCGACCTGGAGCTGCGCTACCGCGGTCTGCGCACCCCGCACAAGATCAAGGGCGGTGTCTCCGGCTGTCTGCGCGAGTGCGCCGAGGCCCGCGGCAAGGACATCGGCGTCATCGCCACCGCCGGCGGCTGGAACCTGTACGTCTGCGGCAACGGCGGCACCACCCCCCGCCACGCCGACCTCCTCGCCACCGACCTGTCGAGCGACGAACTGCTGCGCCTGACCGACCGGTTCCTCATGTACTACGTGCGCACCGGCGAGCGCCTGGAGCGCACCGCCGCCTGGTTCGAGCGCATCGGTGGCCTCGACCACCTGAAGTCCGTCCTCCTCGAGGACTCCCTCGGTCTCTGCGCCGACCTGGAGGCCCAGATGGAGCGGCACGTCAGCGCCTACCGCGACGAGTGGCAGGCCGTCCTCGACGACCCGGCCGCCCTCGCCCGCTTCGCCCCCTTCGTATCCGACCCGAGCTTCCTCGAGCCGGGCCGCGGCCGCCCGGCCGTGCTGCCCGACGGCACCGAGGCCGCCCTCTTCAAGGACATCGACGGCCGGGTCTACGCCGTCGACGACCGCGACCCGTTCTCCGGCGCCGCCGTCATCGCGAACGGCATCATGGGCACCCGCGACGGCGCCCCCGTCGTGGCCTCCCCGATGCACAAGCAGGAGTTCGACCTGCGCACGGGGGAGTGCCTCGACGACCCGTCCGTGCGCCTGGCCGTCCACGAGGTGCCCAACGCCGGGTGAGCCGGGGGACCTTGGTCGCGCGGCGGTCCCGACTTTCGGGGCGCTGGGACGGCGACCAACGCCTCTTACGTCCCACTTATCCCGGCGGGAGTCTTGAGGAGCAAGGAAAACCCTCCTCACCACCAGGAACACGCCATGAGTCCTGCCGTCCGGGACGCCGCCGTGGTCGACGACGTCACCCGTTCCTATGACCCCCAGCAGTACCGGCCCGGCCGGGCCATCTCCGACTGGGAACCCGAGAACGAGCTCTTCTGGAAGTCCGTGGGCAAGCGGGTCGCCGCCCGCAACCTGTGGATCGCCGTCCCCGCCCTGCTGGTCGCCTTCGTGGTGTGGCAGGTCTGGAGCGTCACCGCGACGAACCTGGGCGACGTCGGCTTCAGCTTCAGCACCTCGCAGCTGTTCTGGCTGACCGCCGTGCCCGGCCTCACCGGCGGCACGGCCCGCATCTTCTACACCTTCCTCGGCCCGCGCATCGGCCAGCGCCGCTTCACCGCGCTGTCCACGCTGGTCCTGGTGATCCCGCTGATCTGGCTCGGCTTCGCCGTCCAGAACACCGGCACGCCCTACGCCGTGATGGTCGCCATCGCCGCCCTCTGCGGCTTCGGCGGCGCCAACTTCGCCTCCTCGCTCGCGAACATCGGCTTCTTCTTCCCCAAGCGGGAGAAGGGCAACGCGACCGGCATCAACGGCGGCCTCGGCAACCTCGGCGTCTCCGTCGTCCAGCTGCTCACGCCGATCGTCATCACCAGCTCGGTCATCGCCCTCGGCTCTGCCCAGCACAAGGCGGACGGCACCCCGGTCTACCTGCAGAACGCCGCGTTCCTGTGGGTCCCCGTCCTGGTGGTCCTGGCCGCCCTCGCCTGGTTCGGCCAGAACGACCTGAAGGTCGCCTCCACCCCCTTCAAGCAGCAGAAGGTCATCTTCAAGCGCAAGCACAACTGGCTGATGACCTGGCTGTACGTCGGCACGTTCGGCTCCTTCATCGGCTTCGCCGCGGCCCTGCCGATGCTGATCAAGACCACGTGGACCCCGATCGACGCCGCCTACACGGCCGCCACCTACGCCTGGATCGGCCCGGCCATCGGTGCCCTCGCCCGCTGGGGCGGCGGCTGGCTCGGCGACAAGCTGGGCGGCGCGCGCGTCACGATCCTCTCGTTCGTCGGCATGGCCGCCTCGATCATCGGCGTCATCAACTTCATGCCCACAGGCGGTGCGGGCGGCTCCTTCTGGGGCTTCCTCGCCTGCTTCTACCTGGCGTTCCTCTTCAGCGGTCTCGGCAACGGCTCCACGTTCCGTCAGATCCCGGTCATCTTCCGCAGCCAGCACCTGAAGGGCCTGACCGAGGGCACGCCCGAGTACACGAAGGCGCTCAAGCAGGCGGAGATGGAGTCCGGCGCCGTCACCGGCTTCACCTCGGCGATCGCCGCGTACGGCTTCTTCTTCATCCCGGCGATGTTCGCCAACTTCGCGGTGACCAGCGCCCTGTGGGCCTTCGTGGGCTTCTACGCCACGTGCATCGTCGTCTGCTGGTGGTTCTACGCCCGCAAGGGCGCCGAGTCCCCGAGCTGACCGCCGGGCCGGAAAGAAACGGCCCGCCCCCCGCCCCCGCGACCTGTACCACGGAAATTCGACGAAATTCTTGTGAATGCGTTCACAAGCGAACCTGGGTCGAAAGTCCCGAAGGAAACTCCAGGTCAGAGCGGCAATCCCCGCCCACGCCGGTCCCGAACAAGGCCCAAAGGTCCCGCACTGAGGACTATTGCGGCCCCCGGGACCGGCCCGGCGGGAGTCCAATGAATGTGCAGAAAGAAACGCAACCAACCGGTCGAAGAGATGGGGAAGGTGTCGGCGATGACTGCCACTCCCGCGGAAAAGACGACGCACGGCGAGGCCTGGGACGGCTTCAAGGGCGGCCTGTGGCGGGACGCCATCGACGTCCGCGATTTCGTCCAGCAGAACTACACCCCGTACGAGGGCGACGGCTCCTTCCTCGCCGGCCCCACCGAGCGCACCACCGCCGTGTGGGACAAGCTCCTCTCGATGTTTCCGACGGAGATCGAGCGCGGCATCTACGACGTGGACGTGAAGACCCCGTCCCGCATCGACGCCTTCAAGCCCGGCTACATCGACGGCGACGCCAAGAACCACAAGGACCTCATCGTCGGCCTGCAGACGGACGGCGCCCTCAAGCGCGCGATCATGCCCAACGGCGGCTGGCGCATGGTCGAGGGCGCCCTGAACGCCTACGGCTACGAAGCCGACCCCGAGGTCCGCGACGTCTACACGCACCTCCGCAAGACCCACAACGAGGGCGTCTTCGACGCCTACACCCCCGAGATCCGCGCCTGCCGCTCCTCCGGCATCATCACCGGCCTGCCCGACGCCTACGGCCGCGGCCGCATCATCGGCGACTACCGCCGCGTCGCCCTCTACGGCGTCGACCGCCTCATCGCCGCCAAGCAGGCCGACAAGGACAGGCTCGGCGCCGAGTGGCCCACCGAGCACGTCATCCGCGACCGCGAGGAGATCTCCGAGCAGATCAAGGCGCTGAACGAGCTCAAGGCCGTGGCGATGTCGTACGGCTACGACATCTCCGGCCCCGCCACCACCGGCCGCGAGGCCGTCCAGTGGCTGTACTTCGCCTACCTCGCCGCCGTGAAGGAGCAGAACGGCGCGGCCATGTCGATCGGCCGCATCGACAACTTCCTCGACATCTACCTCCAGCGCGACATCGACAACGGCCTCATCACCGAGTCCGAGGCCCAGGAGTTCATCGACGACTTCGTCGTCAAGCTCCGCATCGTCCGCTTCCTGCGCACCCCCGAGTACAACGACCTCTACTCCGGCGACCCGACCTGGGTCACCTGGTCGATGGCCGGCATCGGTGAGGACGGCCGCCCGCTCGTCTCGCGCACCACCTTCCGCGCGCTGCAGACCCTGTACAACCTCGGCCCGGCCCCCGAGCCGAACCTGACGGTCTTCTGGTCGCGCGAACTCCCCAAGGGTTTCAAGGACTTCGCCTCCCAGGTCGCCATCGACACCTCGGCCATCCAGTTCGAGTCCGACGAGCTGATGCGTCCCAAGTACGGCGACGACACCGCCATCGCCTGCTGCGTCTCGGCCATGGCCGTCGGCAAGCAGATGCAGTTCTTCGGCGCCCGCGTGAACGTCGCCAAGGCGCTCCTCTACGCGATCAACGGCGGCCGCGACGAGAAGTCCGGCAAGCTCGTCGTCGGGGGCTTCGAGCCGATCGAGGGCGAATACCTCGACTACGAGACCGTCGCGAAGCAGTACGAGTCCATGCTCGGCTGGCTCGCGAAGACGTACGTGCACGCGCTCAACGTCATCCACTACATGCACGACAAGTACGCCTACGAGCGCATCGAGATGGCCCTGCACGACCAGGACATCCTGCGCACCATGGCGTGCGGCATCGCCGGCCTCTCGGTCGCCGCGGACTCGCTCTCGGCCGTCAAGCACGCGAAGGTCAAGGTCATCCGTGACGAGACCGGCCTCGCCGTCGACTACGAGATCGAGGGCGACTACCCGGCCTACGGCAACAACGACGACCGTGCCGACGCCATCGCCAAGGGCATCGTCCACCGCTTCATGGAGGAGATCCGCAAGCACCCGACGTACCGCGACGCGGTGCACACGCAGTCCGTGCTGACGATCACCTCGAACGTCGTCTACGGCAAGAAGACCGGCAACACCCCGGACGGCCGCCGCGCCGGCGCCCCGTTCGCCCCCGGTGCCAACCCGATGAACGGGCGCGACGAGCACGGCTACATCGCCTCCGCGCTGTCGGTCGCGAAGCTGCCCTACGACGACGCCGAGGACGGCATCTCGCTGACCAACACGATCACCCCGGACGCCCTGGGCCGCACCCCCGAGGAGCGGATCGGCAACCTCTCCGGCGTGCTCGACGGCTTCATGGCCAGCGACGGCTTCCACATGAACGTCAACGTCCTCAACAAGGCGACCCTCGAGGACGCCATGGAACACCCGGAGAACTACCCGCAGTTGACCATCCGGGTCTCCGGCTACGCGGTGAACTTCGTCCGCCTGACGCGCGAGCAGCAGCTGGACGTCATCAACCGCACCTTCCACGGCTCCCTGTGAGCCGGGCAGCCCCCTGAACCGCGGTCCCGGGGCCGGGCCCTCACCCCGGCCCCGGGCGCCGCGAACTCCCCACCTCCACCTCGCAGTTCGAGGAGTCCTGCCATGACCGTGCTGCTCACCCAGAACCTGCTCGCGAACGATGCCGCCACCCCGGCCGCCGCCGCGACGCGCCGCCCCACCGAGGGTTCGGTGCACTCCTGGGACCTGTCGACCGGCGTCGACGGACCGGGCACACGCTTCGTCACGTTCCTCTCCGGCTGCCCGCTGACCTGCCTGTACTGCCACAACCCCGACACCTGGAAGATGCGCAACGGCAAGCGCACCTCGGCCGACGCGATCGTCGAGGAGGCCGCCAAGTACACCCGGTTCATCGAGGCCGCGGGCGGCGGCGCCACCGTCAGCGGCGGCGAACCCCTGCTCCAGCCCGTCTTCGCCGGTGAACTGCTGCACCGCTTCAAGCACGAACTGGGCCTGCACACCGCCCTGGACACCTCCGGCTTCCTCGGCGTCCGCGCCACCGATGCCCTGCTGCGCGACGTCGACCTGGTCCTCCTCGACATCAAGTCCTGGGACCGCGACACGTACAAGAAGGTCACCGGACGCCCGCTGCAGCCCACCCTCGACTTCGCGCACCGTCTCGCCGACCTCAACAAGAACGTCTGGGTGCGCTTCGTGCTCGTCCCCGGTCTCACCGACGACCCCGCGAACATCGAGGGCGTCGCCGCCTTCGCCGGCTCCCTCGGCAACGTCTCCCGCGTCGACGTGCTGCCCTTCCACAAGCTCGGCGAGGCGAAGTGGCAGGCGCTCGGCAAGGACTTCACGCTGACCGGGACCCCGTCGCCCACGCCCGAGCAGATCACCACGGCACGCGAGATCTTCGCAGGTCACGGCCTCAACGCGATCTGATCCCGGACCGGCGGCCCAGCCCCCGCATCCCTCGAACGGCCTACACGGCAGGCCGCGGCCGCAGCCCGAACTTACGGTGGCGGCATGTCTGCTCCCACCGCATCGCCGCCCCCCGCGTCGGAGCCCCAGGAGAGCTACCGTGCGGGCTCCACCATCAATGAGTGGCGCCCCGAGGACGAGTCCTTCTGGAAAACGACCGGGCACCACGTCGCCCAGCGCAACCTGTGGGTGTCCATCCCCGCGCTCATGCTGGGCTTCGTCGTCTGGCAGGTCTGGTCGGTCACCGCCACCAAGCTCAACGACGTCGGCTTCGGCCTGACCACGTCGCAGCTGTTCTGGCTGACCGCCATCCCCGGCCTGACCGGTGGCACCTTCCGCATCCTGTACACGTTCATCGGGCCGATGGTCGGGGAGCGCAAGTTCACCGCGCTCTCCACGATCATCCTCGTCGCCCCGATGCTGTGGCTGGGCTTCGCCCTGCAGGACACGGGCACCCCGTACTGGGAGCTGGCCCTGATCGCCGCGGTGTGCGGCATCGGCGGCGCCAACTTCGCCTCCTCGATGGCGAACATCGGCTTCTTCTACCCCAAGCGGGAGAAGGGCAACGCCAACGGCCTCAACGGCGGCCTCGGCAATCTGGGCGTCTCCGTCGTGCAGCTCGTCGCCCCGATCGCCGTCACCGCCGCGATCCTCGGCCCCCCGGCTGGCGGACCGCAGCGCAACACGACCAACAACTCGGACGTGTGGCTGCAGAACGCCGCGTTCCTGTGGGTGCCGCTGCTGGTGATCGCCGCGCTGCTCGCCTGGTTCCTGATGAACGACCTCAAGGTCGCCGCCGCCCCGTTCAGCGCGCAGAAGGTCATCTTCAAGCGCAAGCACAACTGGCTGATGACCTGGCTCTACGTCGGCACCTTCGGCTCCTTCATCGGCTTCGCCGCGGGTCTGCCGCTGCTGATGAAGAACAACTTCGCGTCCCAGGGCTACCAGGCCACCACTTACGCCTGGGTCGGCCCGTTCATCGGAGCCCTGACCCGCTGGGCGGGCGGCTGGCTGTCGGACAAGATCGGCGGCGCCCGCGTCACGATGGTGTCGTTCGTCGGCATGGCCGCGTCGCTGGTCGTCGTGATCAACGCGCTGCCCTCCGGGAGCGACCAGGGCAGCTTCTGGGCCTTCTATGTCGGCTTCCTGTGCGCCTTCGCCTTCTCCGGCATCGGCAACGGCTCGACGTTCCGCCAGATCCCCGTGATCTTCCGGGACCAGCACACCAAGGGCCTGACGGAGGGCACCCCCGAATACGCGAAGGCGCTGAAGCAGTCGGAGATGGAGGCGGGCGCCGTCACCGGCTTCTCCTCGGCGATCGCCGCCTACGGGTTCTTCTTCATCCCCGCTATGTTCGCGAACTTCGCCGTCACCAGCTCGCTGTGGTGCTTCATCGTCTTCTATGCCACGTGCCTGGTGGTCTGCTACTGGTTCTACGCCCGCAAGGGCGCCGAGGCACCCAGCTGACGTCGCCTCCCGGCCCGGCCCCGCGCCGGGCCGTGCGACGTACCCTGGAGACATGAGTACCGCGCCCGATGCCCCCGAGCCGCGCGACCCCAAGGCCGCGCTGATCTTCGACGATCCGCTGTCGGCGACCTCCGCCGACGACTCGGACCGCGGTTGGGGCGATCGGCCGACGGCTGCTGACAACAGCGCCGCCGACCTGGCCCGCTTCCTCGACGAGAAGCCGCCCCACCACCTGTGAAGCGCCCTCGGGGCGCTGTTTACGACTCGGTGTGCCCCGAGCCCCGCTGCGCCACGAGCGCGTCGCGGATCTCCTTGAGGACCTCCAGCTCGGAGACCTCGAGCGTCTCCTGCACGCCCTCCTTCGCGGCGTCGTGCGCGGCCTTCTTCGCCAGGTACTTCGCCATGGGCAGCACCATCAGGAAGTAGACGACCGCAGCCGTGATCACGAAGCTGAGGACGGCGCTGAGGACCGAGCCCCACAGGATCTCGATGCCATCGCCGCCGGCGGTGCACGGGCCCTTCAGGCAGGACTTGTAGCCCTCCAGGTCCTTGGTGCCGAAGGCGCCGACGAGCGGGTTGATGACCCCCTTCACCACCGAGTTCACGATGTTGGTGAACGCGGCGCCGATCACGACGGCGACGGCCAGGTCGATCACATTGCCGCGCATCAGGAAGGCCTTGAAGCCCTCCAACAGACTCGGCTGCTTCTTCTCGCTCACCAGAAGGCCTTTCTTCACATGTCCAGGTTGCAGAGCAAACGACTTTGCAACCTACGACAGTTCGGCTCAGACCTGTCCAATTCGGTAACCCGATCGGGGGACTTGACGCGACACAAGTCACAGAAGTCACCACACCGTCACCGCCAACCGGGTAACGGCACCCGCCCCCGCGAGCCGGGCGCCCGCCGCACGCCCCACCCGCAGCACCACCAACGCGCCACCGCCCAGGGAGGTTTCGGCCGCAGCGCCGGACATGGGTGCCTCCTCCGGTCCCTCCGGCAGGGACGCCACCCGCGCCCCTGCCGCGAGCACTCGCGCCCCGGGCCGGCCGTCGGCCCGCGCCGCGACGACGTCCACCCGGTCGCCGGGCCGCAGCAGCCGCACCGCACCCGCGTCCGCGATCCGCACCGGCGCCGACACCGTCACGGCGGGCCCGCGCGGTCGCTCACCGGGCGGAGCCTGCGCCCGCTCGTGCCCGCGGCCCGCGCCGGACGACGGCACCGCGGCCGCCAGCGCCGCCGCGGTCAGGGCGAGCCCTGCGGTCACGGCGGGCCCGCGTCGCCGCCGCCCCGTACGCCCGGGCCGCCACCGCGCACCCCGTACGCGTACGGGAGGGAAGGAGGGGACCTCGGACGTCGGGGGAGTGCTCAGCTGGGTCGGGGAGGTCGGGGAGGTCGTCAGGGACACGGGGCACCGCCGGTGACTCGGAGTCGGACGGACGCGCACCACGCCCGTCGAGCGGGCACCGCGCCCGTCTCGCCGACCACGATCCGCCTCCGCGCCACATCCCGCCGAGCCCCGTGTACTACCAGCCGGTTGTGGACAACTCCCTCACCCGAAGGGGCAGTTCCGCACTCCGTCGTACGCCACGTGCGCCCCGTACGCCACGGACGTCACGTACGCCACACATGTCACGGCAGCTGGATTCCCGGATCCATCCCGCCCAGCGCCCCCGTGCACAGGCAGTCCCGCTCCTCGCTCGCCGGCAGCCCCGCGACCGCGTCGAACAGCACCGTCCGCAGCCGGTCCACGTTCGCCGCGAAGACCTGGAGCACCTCGTCGTGCGAGACGCCCTCCCCGGTCTCGGCGCCCGCGTCAAGGTCGGTGACGAGGGTCAACGACGTGTAGCAGAGCTCCAGTTCACGGGCGAGCATCGCCTCGGGATGCCCGGTCATGCCGACCACCGACCAGCCCATCGAGGCATGCCACAGCGACTCGGCGCGGGTCGAGAAGCGGGGGCCCTCGACGACCACGAGCGTGCCGCCGTCCACCGCCTCCCAGTCCTTGCCGCGGGCGGCCTTCACCGCGACCTTGCGCCCGGTCGGGCAGTACGGGTCGGCGGGCGAGACGTGCACGACGTTCGGGACGGTCCCGTCGGGCAGCGGATGCCCGTCGAAGTAGGTCTGCGCACGGGACTTCGTACGGTCCACGAACTGGTCGGGGACCAGCAGCGTCCCGGGTCCGTACTCGGGCCGCAGCCCGCCCACCGCGCACGGCCCGAGGACCTGACGCACGCCGACGGAGCGCAGCGCCCACAGATTTGCGCGGTAGTTGATGCGGTGCGGCGGCAGATGGTGGCCCCGGCCGTGGCGGGGCAGGAAGGCGACTCGGCGCCCGGCGACCTCGCCCAGGAACAGGGAGTCGCTCGGCGGCCCGTAGGGGGTGTCCACCTGGACCTCGGTCACGTCGTCGAGGAACGAGTAGAAGCCGGATCCGCCGATCACGCCGATCTCGGCGCGGGCACGTGTGTTCGCGTTGGTCGCCATGGTCAGCACACTAACCAAGCGAGGGAACGCCGAAGACCCCGCCGCCGGATGACGACAGGGTCTCGTAAGACGTCTCGCGGAAGGTCGCGCCTAGGCGGCGGACGACGAGCTGGACGAGCTGCTGGACGTCGAGGACGACTTCGAGTCCGACGACGACGAGCTCGAGGACGAAGAGGTCGACTTCGAGTCCGAGGACGTCGAGGACGACTTGGACGTCGACGGCGTCGAAGCGGGCGAGCTGCTCGACGACGAGCCACGGCTGTCGTTGCGGTAGAAGCCGGAACCCTTGAAGACGATGCCGACGGCCGAGAACACCTTCTTCAGGCGGCCACCGCAGTTGGGGCACTCGGTCAGGGCATCGTCGGTGAACTTCTGCACCGCCTCGAGGCCCTCGCCGCACTCGGTGCACTGGTACTGGTAAGTCGGCACTGTGTCTTCCTCCTGGCACTCTCACTCAATGAGTGCTAACGACGCTCCATAGTGGCCTATTCCACGGGATCAGTCCACTGCCACCGGCACGCGGTGACCGACACCACGTGCCACGGTCCGTGTCGCGGGCGGCGGCACGAGCCGCGAACGCAGGGCGTACATGACCGCCAGAGCGAGCACGGTGCCGCCCATCGGGACCAGGAATCCGGCACCGTCCCAGAAGCGGTCCTCGAGCTGTCCGGCCACCGTGACGGCGGCGGCCTGGCCGAGGGCGACCGCGCCGGTCAGCCAGGTGAAGGCCTCGGTGCGGGAGCTCGCGGGGACGATCTTCTCGACGAGGGTGTAGCCGGTGATCAGCGCGGGCGCGATGCAGACGCCGACCAGTAGTCCGAGGCCGGCGAGCAGCAGCACCGAATGGGCCGCCCACAGTCCGGAGGCCATCAGGGCGAGGGCCGCGTAGGAGACAAGGAGGCGGCGCTGCGGGGCGACCTTCCAGGCGATGGCGCCGCAGACGATGCCCGAGAGCATGTTGCCCGCGGCGAAGGTGCCGTACAGGACGCCGTTGAGGCCGGGCTCGCCGATCGCCTCCGTGTAGGCGGCCAGCGAGACCTGCATGCCGCCGAAGACGGAGCCGATGCCGAGGAACGTGACGATCAGGACGCGCACGCCGGGGACGCGCAGCGCGGAGGCGTGCTCCACGCGCGCGTGCTCCGCGATCGCGGACACCGGGGGCTGTGTGCCCTTCTGGGCGGCGAACAGCAGACCGCCGACCAGGGTGAGCGCGGCCTCCGTGATCAGACCGGCAGCGGGGTTCACGCCGGTGCACAGCGCGGTGGCGAACAGCGGGCCGAGCACGAACGTGAACTCGTCGGTGACCGACTCGAAGGCAGCGGCCGTCTGCATCAGGGGCGAGCCCTGGAGCTTGACGCCCCAGCGGGCCCGCACCATGGGCCCGACCTGCGGCGTGGACGCACCGGTCGGCACCGCGGCGAGGAACAGCGTCCACGTGGGCGCCCCGGACAGGGCGAGCACGGTCAGCGTGAGGCCCGAGGCGGTGTGCACGAGGACGCCGGGCAGCAGGACGGCCCGCTGGCCGAAGCGGTCGGCCAGTTTGCCGGTGTAGGGCGCGAACAGCGCCATGGAGACACCGGTCGTCGCGGAGACCGCCCCCGCGGTCCCGTACGAGCCGGAGGTGTGCTGCACGAGCAGCACGATGGAGATGGTCAGCATCGCGAACGGCTGGCGCGCCGCGAAGCCGGGGAGCAGGAACGTCCAGGCGCCGCGGGTGCGCAGCAGCTGTCCGTAGCCCGGACGCTTGCCGGGGGTGTCGGTGACCGTGTCCTTGTCCGGCACGGCCCTCGCCTTTCTGCCGCCTGGTAGCGCCGTGGTCCTCCTGGCCGGGATGGGGCCGAGGGGCACGGTGCCGAGAGCCGTCCTCAACATGCGCCGGGAACCGAGTGATACCTACGGTCCGCGCCAGGAGAGGCCCTGGGCCAAGCAGATCAGGCACTACGAGCGAGTGCTGCAAGGGGACCGCGGCCGCTTTGCGGTCGCGCCGGCTCTACGTCAGGCAGAGTCGGTGGATCTTTGGATCTTTGGTCTGTTCTTCCATGCTACCGGGCGGTTTCGCCGCTCGCGCCCAGCCAGCCGGCCAGCTTTCCGCCGTGCGCGACGGCCCGCAGGCGCGCCTCCGCGGCGTCGCGCACCGGGTCGGTGGCCACGACCAGCAGTTCGTCGCCGCGGCGCAGCACGGTGGTGGGGCCGGGCACGAAGGACGCCCCGTCGCGGACGACGAGGGTGACGGCGGCGCCCTTGGGCAGCCGCAGCTCGCCGACCTCCACGCCGTGCATGCGGGAGCTCTTCGGGACGGAGACGGACAGCAGGTGGCCGCGCAGCCGCTCCAGGGGCGCGGACTCGATGCCGAGGTCGGAGGCCTCCGAGGAGTCGCCCAGGCGCAGCTTGCGGGCGAGCCAGGGCAGTGTGGGGCCCTGGATGAGGGTGTAGACGACGACCAGTACGAAGACGATGTTGAAGATCCGCCGGCTGTCGGTGACGCCGGTCACCATCGGGATGGTCGCCAGGATGATGGGCACGGCGCCGCGCAGGCCCGCCCACGACATGAGGGCCTTCTCCTGCCAGGGCATGCGGAACGGCAGCAGGCTGACGAAGACTTCCAAGGGGCGCGCGACCATCGTCAGGACGAGCCCGATGAGGAGCGCGGGCACGATGTCGTTGCCCAGTTCGTGCGGGGTGACGAGCAGGCCGAGCAGCACGAACATGCCGATCTGCGCGATCCAGCCGAGCCCTTCGGCGAACCCTCGTGTGGCGGGCCAGTGCGGCAGCTTGGCGTTGCCCATGACCATGGCGGCCAGGTAGACGGCGAGGAAGCCGCTGCCGTGGGCCATGGCGCCCGCGGCGTAGGCGACGGTGGCGATGGCCAGCACGGCGATCGGGTAGAGGCCGGAGGCGGGCAGGGCCACGTGCCGCAGCCCGTAGGAGCCGAGCCAGCCGACCGCGAGTCCGATCGTGGCGCCGATGGCGAGCTCGAGCGCGATCTCACCGATGAGGACGTACCAGTGCTCCACTGGACCCGCGGTGGAGAAAGCCACGACAAGGATGACGACAGGTGCGTCGTTGAAGCCGGACTCCGCCTCCAGGACGCCCGTGACGCGTGAGGGGAGCGGCACTCTACGTAGGACGGAGAAAACGGCCGCTGCGTCCGTGGAGGACACCACCGCGCCGATGATCAGGGACTGCCGCCATTCCAGGCCCACCAGGTAGTGCGCACCCGCCGCTGTCACGCCCACGCTCACCGCCACACCTACGAGGGAGAGCGCGACGGCTGCCGGGAGCGCGGGTCTGATCTCCTTCCACTTCGTGCCCAGACCGCCCTCGGCCAGGATCACGACGAGTGCCGCGTAGCCGATGACCTGGGTCAACTCGGCGTTGCTGAAGGAGACGTTGCCGATGCCGTCCTGACCCATGGCGATGCCGATGCCGAGGTACAGGAGCAGGCTGGGCAGCCCGCTGCGCGAGGAGATGCGCACCGCGGCGACCGCGATGAGCAGCACGAGTGCGCTCACGAGCAGGAGCTGGTTGAGGTGGTGGACAGTCAGGGGCTGTTCCTTCCGGAAGCGGGGAGTTACTTCGTTACCTTACCTAACCGTTGACGATTCCTTGACGGACGGACCCCTTCCTCGGACCCGCGTACCCACCCGCTTCCTGACACCGCGTCCGGGCCCGCACCGCACTGCTCGTATGGTTGCTCCAGCCAGCCGCTAGCGAAGGACAGCAAGGATCGCGATGCCCTCCACTACGAACGCCTCTTCCGGTCGCAGGTCCGGCAGGAAGAAGGGGCGCCGAGCCCGACTGCTGGTGATCGTCCTCGTGCTCGCCGTGGTCGCGGGCATCGGATACGGCGCCTACTGGGGCGTCGACTCTGTCCGAGCCTCCTTGCCGCAGACCACAGGCTCGATAGAGCTCCAGGGCCTCGACGGGGACGTACAGGTCAAGCGGGACGGCTACGGGATCCCGCAGATCTACGCGTCCTCCGACGAGGACCTGTTCATGGCGCAGGGCTTCGTGCAGGCGCAGGACCGGTTCTACGAGATGGACGTGCGCCGCCATACGACCTCCGGTCGGCTCTCCGAGATGTTCGGCAAGGGCCAGGTCAAGACCGATGAGTTCCTGCGCACCCTGGGCTGGCACCGGGTGGCGCAGGAGGAGTACGACTCCAAGCTCTCGCCGGAGACCAAGAAGTACCTCCAGGCGTACTCCAAGGGAGTCAACGCCTACTTGGCGGGCAAGAGCGGCAAGGAGATCTCCGCCGAGTACGTCGCGCTCGGCTTCGAGAACGACTACAAGCCGCAGGCGTGGACCCCGGCCGACTCGGTGGCCTGGCTGAAGGCGATGGCCTGGGACCTGCGCGGCAACATGCAGGACGAGATCGACCGCTCCCTGATGACGAGCCGCCTCAGCGCGAAGCAGATCGCCGACCTGTACCCGAAGTACCCGTACGACCGGAACAAGCCGATCGTGCAGGAGGGTGCCTACAACGACGCCACGAAGACGTACGACACGGCCGCCTCCGGCTCTTCCGGCGCCCAGTCGACCAATTCCGCGGGCACCGGCCTGACGGGCAACACAGAGGCCCCCAACGGCCTTCAGAGCCAGCTCGGCGGCCTGGCCGACGTCCTGGACCGGATCCCCGACTCCGCGGGCCTCGGGCCGAACGGCAACGGCATCGGCTCCAACTCCTGGGTGGTCTCCGGGGATCACACCATCACCGGCAAGCCGCTGCTCGCCAACGACCCGCACCTGGCGCCGCAACTGCCGTCCGTCTGGTACCAGATGGGCCTGCACTGCACGACGCTGTCCGAGAAGTGCCAGTACGACGTGACGGGCTACACGTTCGCGGGCATGCCGGGCGTGGTCATCGGCCACAACAAGAACATCTCCTGGGGCCTGACCAACTCGGGCGCCGACGTCACGGACCTCTACCTGGAGCGCTTCAGCGGCGACGGCTACCAGTACGACGGCAAGACGCAGGCGTTCAAGACCCGCAAGGAAGTCATCAAGGTCGCCGGCGGCGACGCCAAGACGATCACCGTGCGCGAGACGAACAACGGCCCGCTGGTCTCCGACCGCGACGACGAACTCGTCAAGGTCGGCAAGAAGGCGCCGGTGGACTCCACGGCCCCCGACCGCGGCGACGGCTACGGCATCGCGCTGCGCTGGACCGCGCTCGAGCCCGGCAACACCATGGACTCCGTCTTCGAGATCGACAGGGCGAAGAACTGGTCCGAGTTCCGCAAGGCCGCCGCCGACTTCCAGGTGCCCTCGCAGAACCTCACGTACGCCGACACGGACGGCCACATCGGCTACCAGCTGCCCGGCCGCATCCCGATCCGCGGCGAGGGCGACGGCTCGCTGCCTTCGCCCGGCTGGGACTCCAAGTACCAGTGGACCGGCTACATCAAGCAGGACGAGCTGCCCTACGAGTACGACCCGAAGCGCGGCTACATCGTCACTGCCAACCAGGCCGTGATCGACGAGGACAAGTACCCGTACACGCTCACCACGGACTGGGGCTACGGCACCCGCAGCCAGCGCATCTCCGACCTGATCGCGTCGAAGATCAAGGACGGCGGCAAGATCTCCACCGACGACATGCGCACCATGCAGATGGACAACAGCAGCGAGATCGCGAAGCTGCTCGTGCCCAAGCTGCTCAAGATCGACGTCAAGGACAAGTACGTCCGCGAGGCGCAGCAGCTCCTGGAGAACTGGGACTACACCCAGAACCCGGACTCGGCCGCCGCCGCGTACTTCAACTCGGTCTGGCGCAACATCCTGAAGCTCGCCTTCGGCAACAAGCTGCCCAAGGAACTGCGCGTCGAGGGGCAGTGCCTGTACGTCGAGCCGGTCGACAACACCGGTCCCGCGGACGAGGACCGCAAGGTCCGCGAGTGCGGCCAGCGCGACGCGGACTCGGCGCAGCCGGACGGCGGCGACCGCTGGTTCGAGGTCGTCCGCACCCTCGTCAACGACGAGAACAGCGACTGGTGGAAGGCCCCCAAGACGCGCAACGACAAGGCCACGGACAACCGTGACCAGTTGTTCGCCCGCGCTATGGACGACGCCCGTTGGGACCTGACCGCCAAGCTCGGCAAGGACATCGACACCTGGAGCTGGGGCCGCCTGCACAAGCTGGAGCTGAAGAACCAGACCCTCGGCACCGAGGGCCCGGGCTGGCTGCAGTACGTGCTCAACCGCGGCCCCTGGAAGCTCGGCGGCGGCGAGGCGGCGGTGAACGCGACCGGCTGGAACGCGGCGGGCGGCTACGGCGTCGACTGGGTGCCGTCGATGCGCATGGTGGTCAACCTGGCCGACCTCGACAAGTCCAAGTGGATCAACCTCACCGGCGCTTCGGGCCACACCTACAGCGCCCACTACACGGACCAGACCGACAAGTGGGTCAACGGTGACCTGCTGCCGTGGGACTTCACGAGCAAGGCCGTGGACGACAGCACGTCGGACACGCTGACCCTGAAGCCGTAGAACGGCGACAGTGAAAAGGGGCACTACGCGCGCGTAGTGCCCCTTTTCACGTCCCTTTTCCGCTTCGCTTCGCGCTTCCTTCAGGTGAAGCGCCGGATTCCCGAGGGGGTCACCGCGGCGTGCACCGCCTTGTCGTGCGCCTCCGCGGGGACGTGTGCGACCACTTCGCTGTCGTACAGCAGCACCACGAGAGCGGGGTGCATTCCGGCCGATTCGAGCCGTGCGAGCACCCTGTCGTACGAGCCGCCGCCCCGGCCGAGGCGCATCCCGCGCGCGTCCACGGCGAGCCCGGGCAGCAGCACGACGTCGGCCGCCAGGACGGCGTCGGCCCCGAGCCGCTCACCGGCGGGCTCCAACAGGGCCATCTTTCCCGCGTGTTGAACGCGTACGAGCGAATCGGCTCCTTCGTAGGTTCCCCAGGACAGGTCGTTGTCGGGCAGCAGCACCGGCAGCAGGACCCGCGTCCCGCGCGCGCGAAGCGCGTCCAGGAGGGGCCCGGTCCCCGGCTCGCTGCCCACGGAGACGTACGCCGCGACGGTGCGGGCCCCGGCCAACTCCTCGACCTCGAGGGCACGCTCGGCGAGAACCGTCTGCGTCTCCAGTACGTCATCATGTGGCAACGCGTTCCTCACCCTGAGGAACTCCCGTCGACATGTGCGCTTGTCAGGGTGGGTCTCAGGGGCGTCAGGGGCGTGCTGACTCATAGTCGGCTCACAAACCTCTCCTATTCCACGCATATATGTGCCAACAAAGCGGACCCACAGATTCCGCCCATAGGCGCCGGATATGGTGGCGGGCATGACTGACGCGCACACCAGGATCACCAAGGCTGTCATCCCGGCAGCCGGTCTCGGCACCCGGTTCCTGCCGGCCACGAAAGCCACTCCCAAGGAGATGCTTCCGGTGGTCGACAAGCCGGCGATCCAGTACGTGGTCGAGGAGGCCGTGTCCGCGGGTCTGGACGACGTTCTCATGATCACGGGCCGCAACAAGCGCCCGCTGGAAGACCACTTCGACCGCAACTACGAGCTGGAGTCGGCCCTTCAGAAGAAGGGCGACGCCGACCGCCTCGCCAAGGTCCAGGAGTCCAGCGACCTCGCCACCATGCACTACGTGCGCCAGGGCGACCCCAAGGGCCTCGGTCACGCCGTGCTGTGCGCGGCCCCGCACGTGGGCCGGGAGCCGTTCGCGGTCCTGCTCGGCGACGACCTGATCGACCCGCGCGACCCGCTGCTCGCGCGCATGGTCGAGGTCCAGGAGCGGCACGGCGGCAGCGTCATCGCGCTCATGGAGGTGGACCCCGCGCAGATCCACCTCTACGGATGCGCCGCGGTGCAGTCCACCGAGGACGGCGACGTCGTCAAGATCACCGACCTCGTGGAGAAGCCGGACCCGGCCGACGCCCCGTCCAACTACGCGATCATCGGCCGCTACGTCCTGGACCCGGCCGTCTTCGACATACTGCGCAAGACCGAGCCGGGCCGCGGCGGCGAGATCCAGCTCACCGACGCCCTGCAGCAGCTCGCGGCCGACGAAAAGGTGGGCGGCCCGGTGCACGGCGTCGTCTTCAAGGGCCGCCGCTATGACACCGGTGACCGCGGCGACTATCTGCGTGCCATTGTCAGACTCGCGTGCGAACGTGAAGACCTGGGCCCCGACTTCCGGACCTGGCTTCGCAGTTACGTCACCGAGGAGATGTAGCACCTTGAGCAGCGCGACCCCGTCGTCACCGCCGTCCACCACCCACGGCCAGCTCTGGTCGGTGGACGAGCACCTTGAGGACATCCTCAGCACCGTCCACCCGCTCGACCCCATCGAGCTCCAACTCCTCGACGCGCAGGGCTGTGTGCTCGTCGAGGAGGTGACGGTGCCGGTCTCGCTGCCCCCGTTCGACAACAGCTCGATGGACGGGTACGCGGTACGCGTGGCCGATGTCGCGGGCGCGAGCGAGGAGTTCCCCGCCGTGCTCACCGTCATCGGCGACGTCGCAGCGGGCCAGGGCGAGCAGCCCACCGTCGGTCCGGGCCAGGCCGCCCGCATCATGACCGGCGCCCCGCTGCCGCCTGGCGCCGAAGCCGTCGTCCCCGTCGAGTGGACCGACGGAGGGCTCGGCGCGGGCCCCGTCACCTCGATGACCGCCCACAGCGCCGCTCCCGAAGGGGCATCGGGCGAGGTCCGCGTGCACCGCCCCGCCGAGGCGCGCGCGCACGTCCGCGCGCAGGGCAGCGACGTCCGCGCCGGCGACCGCGCCCTCACCGTCGGCACGGTCCTCGGCCCGCCGCAGATCGCCCTGCTCGCCGCCATCGGCCGCGGCACCGTACGCGTACGCCCGCGCCCGCGCGTGGTCGTCGTCTCCACCGGCAGCGAACTGGTGCAGCCCGGCGAGCAGTTGGGCCCCGGCCAGATCTACGACTCCAACAGCTTCGCCCTCACGGCCGCGGCCCGCGACGCCGGAGCCATCGCCTACCGGGTCGGTGCGGTCGCCGACGACGCCGAGACGCTGCGCTCCACCATCGAGGACCAGCTCATCCGCGCCGACCTCGTCGTCACGACGGGCGGCGTCAGCGTGGGCGCGTACGACGTCGTGAAGGAAGCCCTCTCCTCGATCGGCGACCCGGACGAGGAGGACGGCATCGGCGCGGGCAGCGGCGTCGAGTTCCGCAAGCTCGCCATGCAGCCCGGCAAGCCGCAGGGCTTCGGCTCGGTCGGCCCCGACCACACCCCGCTGCTCGCCCTGCCCGGCAACCCGGTCTCCTCCTACGTCTCCTTCGAGCTGTTCGTCCGGCCCGCGATCCGGACGCTGATGGGCCTGCCCGCAGAGACGGTGCAGCGCCCCACCACGCGCGCGGTGCTGACCGCCGACAAGGCGCTGACCTCTCCGCAGGGCCGCCGCCAGTTCCTGCGCGGTGCGTACGACGCGAAGGCGGGGGAGGTCGCCACCGTCGGTGGCTCCGGCTCGCACCTCATCGCGGCGCTCGCCCACGCGGACGCGCTGATCGTGGTGCCCGAGGACGTGACATCGGTGGAACCCGGCACCGAGGTGGATGTCGTCCTCCTGGGCTGAGAGCCTGTCTTTGGCCGGGCCCGGTGTCCGCGGTGCGCGGTACCGTGTCGCGCACAAACAGTCCGGCGCGCCGCACCGCGCACGGCTCGGATCGGGAGCGGCACAGCACCATGAGCACTTCGCAGGACCGGCTCGACCGGCTCACGCACATCGACGAGGCGGGCGCCGCCCGCATGGTCGACGTATCGGAGAAGGACGTCACCGCGCGCACCGCACGCGCCAGCGGTCGCGTCCTCGTATCGCCGCGCGTGGTGGAACTGCTGCGCGGCGAGGGCATGCCCAAGGGCGACGCGCTCGCGACGGCCCGGATCGCCGGGATCATGGGCGCCAAGCGCACGCCCGACCTGATCCCGCTGTGCCACCCGCTGTCGGTCTCCGGCGTGAAGCTGGACCTGTCCGTCGCCGACGACGCCGTCGAGATCCTCGCCACCGTGAAGACGACGGACCGCACGGGGGTCGAGATGGAGGCGCTCACCGCTGTCTCCGTCGCCGCGCTCACGGTCGTCGACATGGTCAAGGCGGTCGACAAGGGCGCCGTCATCACGGACGTCCGGGTCGAGGAGAAGACGGGCGGCAAGTCCGGGGACTGGAACCGGTCATGACCGAGCCGTACCGCGCCCTCGTCGTCACCGCGTCCAACCGCGCGGCCGCGGGCGTCTACGAGGACAAGGGCGGCCCGCTGATCGCCGAGGGCCTCAAGAAGATGGGCTTCCACGTCGAGGGCCCCCAGGTCGTGCCGGACGGCGACCCGGTCGAGGCCGCGCTGCGGGCCGCGGTCGAGGCGGCGTACGACGTCGTCGTGACCACCGGCGGCACCGGCATCTCGCCGACCGACCGCACCCCCGAGGCGACCGCCCGCGTCCTCGACCACGAGATCCCCGGCATCCCCGAGGCGATCCGCGCGTACGGGCGGCAGAAAGTGCCCACCGCCGCGCTCTCCCGTGGCCGAGCCGGGGTCGCCGGGCGCACACTGATCGTGAACCTGCCGGGTTCGAGCGGCGGAGTGAAGGACGGCCTGGCCGTCCTGGAGCCGCTGCTCGCCCACGCCGTCGACCAGATCCGCGGCGGCGACCACCCCAGACCCGATGCCCACGCCGGGGGTGCGCACTGAACAGCCCGTCCTGGCCCGCCGTGCTGGCGGAGGGCGATGTCGTCCTCCGCCCCATAAAGCTGCGCGACCAGCGCGCCTGGCGCGAGGTCAACCGCCGCAACCGCGACTGGCTGCGCCCCTGGGAAGCGACGATCCCGCCGCCCACCCCGAGCGGCCCGATCGCGCACCGTCCGACCTACCGGCAGATGGTCCGCCATCTGCGCTCGGAGGCGAACGCGGGCCGGATGCTGCCCTTCGTCATCGAGTACCAGGGCCGCCTGGTGGGCCAGTTGACGGTCGCCGGGATCACCTGGGGCTCGATGTGTTCGGGCCATGTCGGCTACTGGGTCGACCAGTCGGTGGCCGGCCGCGGAGTGATGCCCACGTCCGTCGCGCTCGCCGTCGACCACTGCTTCCGCACCGTGGGCCTGCACCGCATCGAGGTCTGCATTCGCCCGGAGAACGGGCCGAGCCGTCGCGTCGTGGAGAAACTCGGATTCCGCGAGGAGGGACTTCGTCCACGGTATCTTCACATCGACGGCGGCTGGCGGGACCACCTCGTCTTCGCGCTCACCGCCGAGGAGGTCCCGGAAGGGCTCCTCAGGCGCTGGCAGCGCGAGCGGCGCGGCAACACCGCAGGTCCGGGTGCCTCCAACACGGTCGACCCCGGCACCCCTTCGAAATAAAATAAATGTTCGAAATTGATCGCCGAGCGACCGTCCGAGCCATTAAATTCGCGCCCAGGTCGGCCAGTTGATCGCACCAGTCACAAAAAAAGTTCGAAATATCAGCCAGATCGTGCGACACACCGGCCCAATTGGCGGATGGCCTCACGCAAACCCCTCTACGGTGTGAGGCGTGAGCAGCAGCGGCCTCATCTACGCAGTCATCGTCGGGGCCTGGGCCGCCTACTTGGTGCCGATGTGGCTCCGTAGGCAGGACGAGCTGAACGAAGCCCGTCCGACGGAACGCTTCAGCACCGCCATCCGGCTTCTCTCCGGTCGGGCGGGCATGGAGCGCCGATACGCCAAGGACCTGCAGGCGCGCTCGCCCGAGACGGACGAGCGGCGCGGCGCCCCGGCCGACCCGGACGCGACCACCGACCCGGTGGACGTCCGGGGCTTCGTCGTGTCCCCGGCGGGCGAGCGCGTGCCATCCGGTGACCGGGTGCGCACCGAGCCCGTCCGCGAACCCGAACCCGCCCCGGAGGCCGAGCCGGAGCCCGCCGCCCCGGTCAAGTCCCGCCCCCCGCGCGCCACTTCCGCGGCCGCCGCCGAGGCACAGGCCCGCGCCCGCCGCACCAAGGCCCTCGCGCGCCGCCGTCGTACGACGGTGCTGCTGTTCGTCGCCTTCACGGCCGGTGCCGTCGTCGCCGGAGTCGGCGGTGTCGCGTTCCTGTGGGCGCCCGCGGTGCCCGCCCTGCTGCTCAGCGCGTACATCGTCTATCTGCGCACCCAGGAGCGACGCCGCTTCGCCTACGTCATGGACCGCCGCCGCGCCGAGATCGCCGCGCAGCGCCTGCGGGAGCGGCAGCCGCGCAGGCGGCAGTCGGCGGCGCAGCGCTCCGCCGCCGAAGACCCGGAGGAGGGCCCAGGCGCCGAGCCGGCCACCGACTCCGGGCTCGAGGCGCTCGCCGCCGACCGGCGCGCGCTCGTCGAGCAGACCGACCACGCGGAGTGGGTCGACCAGCAGCGCGAGCGGCAGCGCCGCCCCGGCCCCGGCGACAGCTGGGACCCGGTCCCCGTGCCGCTGCCCACCTATGTCACCGCCCCGGTCGCGCCCCGCGCGGGCGGCGGCGTCGACTACGGCGCCCCCGAGACGTGGAGCGCCGCCCGCTCCTCCGCGGTGGAGGAGGAGAGCAGGGCCGAGGAGCAGGCCGCCGACGACGGGCGCAGCGACGCCCGCCGTGCCGCCTCCGCCCGCCGCTCCCGCGAGCGCGGACGTACGCCGCTGTTCGATCAGTACGACGTCGGCGCCGGTCCGGACGACCGGCCGAGGGCCGCCAACGAGTGACCGGTTGACCAGCTCGGGAACGGATTTCCAAGCACCCGGATCGGGGTGCTAGAGTTCCACTCGTTGCAAGGGCCGAACGGCCCGAGGGCCTGTGGCGCAGTCTGGTAGCGCACCTCGTTCGCATCGAGGGGGTCTGGGGTTCAAATCCCCACAGGTCCACTGCAGCGCCGTTCACGAGTTAGCTCGTACGCGGTTGACGAGATCCCGTCCGATCACTTCGATCGGGCGGGATCTCTGCGTTTCTGGGCTCTGTGAAAGGTCTGGGTGCGGGTGGAGGAGCGCCGCGGCGAGCAAGGTTCGCGCTTCTTCTTGCGTTCGGGCGTGGGGAAGCACGCTGATGGGAGTGATCAGCGTGCTGGGCTGAGGTGGAGTTGTTCCGCGCGAGTCGGCTCAGCCGTCGGCGGGCGGTGGGCGTCCGGCGAGTGCGTTGCGCGGTCCGCGGTGTGTGACGAGGGGCAGCAATGGGCCGCTCGCGTCGAAGTCGGCGTCGGTGAGTTCGTCGGGGCCGGCGCGTTCGCAGAGCCAGGTCTCCAGGACGATCAGGTTGGCGACCGTGAGCATGACGGCAAGCAGGAGGGCCTGGGCGACCTGGCCGGGAGCCGGGCGGTGCTTGGCGTTGCCGATGTCGATCTTGTCGCTCTTGAACCGTCCGTTGGCGCCTTCGTTGTGGCTGCGGATGGGGCGGTAGGTGTTGATCCAGGACGTGTGGAGGTAGTGGACGTCCTGGCGGTACTTGGCCAGACGCCAGTCGGAGCCTTCGGTGTCCGCGGGCACCGCGATCGAGTCCTTGCGGCATACCTTGGGCAGCGTCTTCTCGGGTGGCGGTGTGAAGTGCTCGGCTGCGGTGATGTCGATGGTGGGGCGGGCTGCCTCCGGGACGCGCCGGACGGGAGGTCCGCTCAGGTCGACGGTCCGGGTGGGCATCGTGGCTGCGGTGCGGCGGCGAAGCCGGTCGTGGCGGGCGCAGTTGACGCTCGGAGAGGGGCCGGTGGCCGGGCACTGGAGGCGGATGGTTCCGCGGGTGTCCGGGCCTTGTTTGAGCTTGAAGTGGTACGGCTCGCGGGCCGTGATCTTCTCGGCGAGCTCGTCGCTGGGCGTGTGGATGGCGTCGTCACTGGCGGCGGTGGTGGCGTGGAGGAGCGGGGCGGGGGTGAGCGGGCACATGAGCGAGCCGTCGACGAGCGGGGCGCCCTGCCAACTGCCCTGTTCTCCGCGCTCGTTGGACTTGTAGTCCAGCGCGAGGCGGTAGCCGAGTTTGCGGACGGGTGTCTGGAAGGTGGGTGCGGAGCAGTTCGTGTAGGCCCGGTCGGCGGCCAGGATGCCGGTGGGCAGGCCGAGTTCGGACAGCTGGGTGAGGACGTTGACCGCGTTGTGGCCAGTGCGGACGGTGGGGGTGTCGAGCTCGAAGCCCAGGCACAGCTGCGGGTACGCCTTGGGCGGGTCGTCGTCGCGGTCACGGTGGTGGGCGGCGATGGCCAGGGCGGCGCTGTAGCCGAAGACCTTCTCCCCGGTACCGCCCTTGAAGTGCCAGCCCGCGGTGATCTCAACAGATGCGGTGCCGTGCCACGAGCTGTCGGGGTGCGCGATCACGGGGATGCCGGTGGCGTCGATGCCGACATCGCCGTTCCAGCCGCGCAGATGGCCGCGTTGCTGGGCCATGCGGACGGTGGCCAGGACCAGACGGTTGGCCAGATGGTGGAGGCGGTCGGCGGCGGCCCGGCTTTCGGGGGTGTCCCACAGGGCGATGTGGAAGTCGGCGTGGCGCAAGGGAAGTCGGGAGCGGCGGTCGTGGCGCACGGGGTCCAGCACGGTGGTGATCGCGTCCAGGGCCCGGTAGAGGCGGCGGCTGGAGGCGATGCGTTCGTGGGCGGTGCGGGGTGGCTGGTCGGGGATGTCGAGCCAGGTGCGGGCGCGGGGTTCGAGGTTGTAGTGCAGGCAGCGCCAGGCGTCGGCGACAGTGGCGCGGCCGGTGTAGTAGACCGCCAGCAGCAGGCCGATCAGGACGACCCGGGGCCGGATCCCCTTGGGGCCTGGCCGGTCGGCAAGGAGCTGCTCCAGCTCCTGGGGCAGGCCGGAGCGGTCGAGGAGGGTCAGCAACTGGCCCACCTTGGAGTCGGGGTACGTCGGCGGGCCGCTCAACGGCGGCTTGGGACGCAGCAGCCGGACACTCGCGGCCGCATCGCGGGTAGCGTCCGGCGGGCGGCGCATCATCCGCGGGGACCGCGCAGCAGTTCGGCCGCCTGCTCGGGATCGAGCGGGGGCACCCAGTGAAAGTAGGGGGCCAGCGCGGCGGCCGAGGACATCCCGGCGGCCTCGGCGACCAGGACCGGGTCGATGCGCTGCCGCAACAGCTCCACGATCCACGTGCTCCGCAGCCGACGCGCCTCCAGGCGGGGCAGTCCCGCGTGCGGGCGGTGCCGGGCGGGCCACGAGCTGACCAGATTCTTCGCGGCCTCGACCTTCCGGCCGGGCCGGAACAGGTAGGCGTCACCAGCCAGTTGGGCGAGTTCAGCCAGGCACTCCTCCCATCCGGCGCGGCAGGCGACCAGCCGGTCCAGCCACGGGGCGTCGATGACGACCACACCCTGCGGCGTGGTGCGCAGATCGGTGCCGCGCACGGCCCGCAGTTCGCCGGGTGCCAGACCGCACCCGGCGGCCAGCGCCATCAGCGTAAGGCCGTCCAGCCGGGCCCGGCCCGCCAGCATTTCGGCCCACCGGCGCAGTCCCGCCAACTCCCCTGCTGCGTATGGGGGTCGGGGTGTGCGATTTGCCTTGATCCGGATCGGCGGGGCCTCGCCCCGCTGCACCCACACGACCGCTTCCCGGGTACGGCGCAGCCAGCAGCGGCACGTCTGCACCGTCCCGCCGGGCTGACCGGCCAGTCCCGTCAGGACGAACCGGTCGATCGTCTCCGTGCGCAGCCACAGCCCCGGATCACGCGGCAGGCCCACCGCATCCGCCCACACCGCCAGCCGGCTCACCGCATACAGCAGCCGTCGCGCGGTGTCGCACGTTCCCGGCGCGACCGCTGCGACAACGGCCCGCACCTGCGCGGCCACCGGCTCCCACCGGGCGGCGGGCAGCCGGGGACGGTAGTTGCGAATGTGGGCGGAGACCTGCGCATTCAACGTCACGGACCAACTCCATCGGCTGGTCAAGCAGCCAGTGAAGGGGTCGGTGGCGATCTTCACGTAAAGGAGCGCATCCGCATGGTCGGAGGCATGAAACGGCGAACCCCGCCGCGCGAGCTTGCCGGCGACCCGGAAGCCTGGCCCGAGGCCGACCTCACCGACCCCGGCGCCGCGGCCGTCCAGCACATCGCCCGCACCCTGGCCTCGGCGGTCGCCGAACGCGGCCTTAGCCTGCGTGGTCTTGCCGAAGCCTCCGGCGTGAACCGGCAGGCCACCGCCGACCTGCTCGCCGGACGGTCCTGGCCCGACGTTGCCACCGTCGCCCGGCTCGGCGCCGCTGTCGGAATCCCGCTGTGGCCCCGAACCGCCAAAGGCGAAAGAAGTGGGTGACACGAACGCCTCGATTCGCGCCAGCCCGAACACAAGAAGTGTTCGGGCATGGCGATTTCGTGGCTCCGGTCACCTGGTGACGAGCACTCGCCTACGCTCAAAAGGCGCGGAGCCACCTTCATGGCAGCTTGCGCGCCGGCACCGCCGTCTTGCTTGCTACGGCTGCGGCGGTGCCGACCCACCCCGTACCGGCATCTCACGCCGACACGGGAGATTCCGTTGCTCCCTCCTCGGCGGACTCCTCCGCCTCGCTGTCATCGGAGTGGGTCGTGGTGGCGATGAAGAACACCCCGGGCGGGTCCTCTTCGAGCACCCCCTTGGTCACCAGGTTCTTCAGGCGGCCGCGGGTGGTCTCCACGCGGCCGGGACCGCCGGACAGATCTTCGCCGATCGCCTGCGCGATGGCACGGGCCCGCATCTTCCGTCCGGAGGTGGCCAGCAGGGAGACGGCCCTGCGCTGGGCCTCCTCCAGCTCGATGGGATCCTGCGCGCCAAGGTCCGGGTCACCGCCCGCCGTTGTGCCGCCCGCCGTTCCGGGAGCGGCTGCTTCCTCGCCGGCATCGGGTTCCGGGCCATCGTCCTCGGACGGAACGCGGTTCTCTCCGGATTCATCCAGGAGGATTTCGTGCAATGTCGCCCGGGCTGCTGCGATCCGCGCCAGCTTTCCGCCCACGGCATCACGCCGCTGCCCGATCTCCTCGAACTCCTTGTCCAGCACGTCTGCTTCGGCAAGCAGGGCGCGCTCTCGCCGGTCCAGCACCTCGAACTCGAAATCGGACACCTCAGCCCCTTCCGCCCAGAGGTAATCCGCCGGGCCTAACCGGCAGAGCATCCGCAGGACCCCAGCACGACACCGTACGGTTCGGGAAACAACAGTGCTCCTCAAGTCCAGAGCCGATCGCAAACGCCGCAATCAGTGAGCCCTTGGCCCTCAGCAATCCATTGCCGTAAGGAATTTGGCTGCCGTGAGGGCAGGGTTCGACCACGTGCAGCACCCTGCGACGTACCGTGCGGAGATCCTGAGGGTTCCCGCCGAGAGGTGCCGCAGATGCCACCCAGGCTCGTGCGGCAATCGGGCAGGGCCGTTGCCGCCCTCGCCTTCGGCAGGAGTGGCCGCCTCACGTTATGGATTCTGGAATCCATAACGTGGTAGCTTGCTCGCATGGCCAGACCGCGCACATTCGACGAAGCGGCAGTTCTTGAGGCGGCGGCGGCGCAGTTCCGCGTTCACGGCTACGCCGACACGTCGACCGAGCAACTCTGCGAGGCCGCCGACGTGCGGCGCAGTAGCCTCTACAACGCGTTCACGTCCAAGGATGAGCTCTTCGTGCGGGCGCTGGACCACTACGCGTCGACCATGCGGGCACGGCAGGCGTCGATCCTCGCCGACACCTCCCTCAGTGGCGCCGGCCGCCTCCGCGCGCTCCTCGACGCCATCGTCGACGAGGAGCGCGTCGCCCGCGAGCAGGGGCATGCCGCCGGCTGCATGGGCGTGCACACGCTGATGAACCCCGACCTGCGGGCGCGCGATGAACGCATCGCCCGCATCCTCGAACGGGATCTGCGGGAGCGGCTCGGCCTGCTGGAGGACGTCATCCGGGCCGGCCGCTCGGACGGGAGCATCCCGGAGGGTCCCGATGCGGGCGAAAGTGCACTCCTCGTCAACACCCTCATCTCCGGTCTCCGGGTGACGGCGCAGACCGGCGTCGCCCCAGAGGTGCTGCACCGGATCGCTCTCGACGGACTGCACTCCCTGCTGGGCTGAGGCGGCGAGGTCGAAGGCGGGCTCAGGTCTGCCCAAATTTTGGATTCCAGAATACAGAAAGGGCTTCGGCCGTGAAACGACCGCTGTACTGGCTCATGCTCACCCTGCTCCTCGTCGCCATGAGCGAGCTGCAGACCATGGGCATGATGCCCGACATGGCGCGTAGTCTCGGCGCCTCCACCGCCACAGTCGGCACCCTGATCTCCGTCTACTCCTTCGGCATGGCCATCGGCGGCCCGCTCATCGCCTGGGCACTGCGCCTGACCCCGCCCAAGACAGCACTCCTGGGCGTCGTCATCGTGTACGCACTTCTGGAAGCCGCGGTCCCTGTGGTGCACAACTACTGGTGGATCGCTGCACTTCGACTGCTGACCGGAAGCCTGGGCGGCGCCGTGTTCGGCCTCACGCTCACCATGGCCGCCAGGCTCGCCCCCAGCCCCGACCGCATCGCTTCCTCGATTTCCATCGTGCTGAACGGGCTCATGTTCGGAGCTGTCCTGGGCCTGCCCATCAGCCATGCCATCGCCACAGCATTCAACTGGCAGACCAGCTTCGTCGCCCTCGGCATCGCAGGCCTGATCATCGCTCTGCTCGACGTATCCGCACTGCCCTCGCTGCCGGCCGTGTCCGCCCAGACCTCCGCCGACGACCTGCAGCAATTCCGCTCACCACGACTGTGGAGCCGCTATCTGGTCAGCCTGCTCACCATCGGCGCGACCTACGGCGCCTTCTCCTACTTCACCCCCCTGCTGGAAGGAGACGCAGGCTTCTCCACCAACACGACCACGGTGATCCTCTTCGGCTACGGCCTGTGCACCGTCATCGGCAACAACCTGGTCGGCCGCTACGCGGACCGCCACGCCGTGCCCCTGCTGCGCATCGGACACCTCGTCCTGGCCGGCGCACTGGTGGTGCTCGCCCTCTTCTCCCGACTGCCCTGGGCAGCCCTGCCCGGCGTGCTCCTGGTCGGACTTGTCGGCGTCTCGATGAATCCCGCCCTCGTAGCCCGGGTCGTCGACGTCGCCGGAGCCGGCAATCTGGTCAACACCGTGCACACCTCTGTCATCACCCTGGGAGTCGTGTTCGGCAGCGCGATCGGCGGCGTCGCCATCAGCCTCGGCCAAGACTCCAGTTCAGCCGCCGCCATGTGGACCGGAGCCGTCCTCGCCATCCTCGCCACCTGCGTCCTGAGCGCGCAGACCCTGGGACACAAAGCGCGCCTCAGCCCCCAGCCCGTACAAGACTGAGCCAGCCCAACGGCCCGCCGCGAAACCACGCCGATCACTCCCATGATCGGCGTGGGCCTGCTCCTTCACCTGGCGGGGAACGATCACCAACTCCACGGGAAAACGACTTCAGACTGCCGAGAGGTTCCCGGTCAGGGGCACCCGTGAACCCCCCACTGCAATGAAAGCCCCGCCGGGTAACCGGCGGGGCTTTTGCTTGTGCGTAGCCCGTCACCCGGCCCGGGCGGTTCCGCTGTGGCCCTGGCAACATTTGATGCATGGCCATCCCGTCCCGTTCCGTCCTCACCGCCGGCGGCGTCGTCCTGCTGGCCGTGGCCGTCGCCGGGTGCGGCGGGCCCGAGGGGCTGCGGGTCGAGGGCGCTGCCATGACTCCTTCGCGGAATGCCGGGCCCGTGTACGTCGCCGATGTCGTGGGGGAGCCGTTGCGGCGGCCCGGGGAGATCGGACTCAGCGAGTCCGTGCGGGTGTCCGGGCTGCACTGGCAGGGCTGGGGCGGCGCGACCGCGCGGGCCGTCGGCAAGCTCAGCGGGCCGTGGTGCCTGCCGGAGTGCGGCAAGAAGCCGTACGACGTGGACGTGGTGCTGAGCGGGCTCGAGCAGCAGGACCGGGGCGGCTACTACCGGCGGGCCTCCGTGCAGCCGGTGCGGCCGGCCGAGCTGCCGGACGCGGCGACCGGTGTGCAGCTGCAGGGCATCCGGCTCGCGGTGCCGGACTTGTGATGGGGCTGCGGGCGAAGCTCGGGGTGCTGATCGCGGGGACGGCGGCGGTCGTCTCCGTCGTGATGGGGCTGCTGGTTCATCACCGTACGGTCGACGCGCAGTACGAGAACGCGCGCAGCCAGCTCGGCGACCGGCTGCGCACCGCGGTGCAGGACCATGCCGCGGGTGTCGACGGGGACCGGACGCTCATCGATCCGCCCGATCTGCCGAAGCCGCTGGCCGCGGCCGTGCGCGACGGGCAGTGGGGGTTCTATCTGGAGCGTGGCCGTGCGGGGTCCGTGCCCGTGCTGTGGGCGGCCAGCGGGTACCAGGGAGACGTCGTCGCGCTGCGGCGGCCCTATCAGCGGGAGACCGCGACCCTGCGGGATCTGGACCGGGTGCTATGGATGGCCGGCGGGGTCGGGACCGGGCTCGCGTCGGTCGCCGGGCTGCTGGTGGCCACGCGGTTCGGGCGGCGGCTCACGGTCAACGCCGACACCGCGCAGCGCATCGCCGAGGGCGATCTGACCGCGCGGCTGCCGACCGGCGGCAAGGACGAGATCGGCAAGCTCGCCGCCGCCGTGAACACCATGGCCGACGCGCTCGCCGGGCGGCTGCAGGCCGAGCGCGAGGTCACCTCGAACATCGCCCATGAACTGCGTACGCCCGTCGCCGGAATGATCACCGCGGCCGGGCTGCTGCCGCCCGGGCGGCCCTCCGAACTCGTCCAGGGCAGCGCGCGGCGGCTCGGCGAACTCGTCGACGACGTCATCGAGGTGGCCCGGCTCGACGCCGTGAGCGAGGAACCCGAGCTCGTGGAGCGGGAGTTGGGGGAGCTCGTGCGCGGGGCCGTGGCGCGGGTCGACCCGGACGTGCGGGTCGACGTGGTCCGCGACGTCGTCGTGGTCACCGATCCGCGACGGGTCGAGCGGGTTCTCGCCAATCTCGTCAGCAATGCGCTGCGGCACGGCGGCGACCCCGTCTCCGTGACGGTCGACGGGGGCGTCGTGCGCGTACGGGACAAGGGCGACGGGTTTCCGGAGCGGGTGCTCGCGGGTGGGCCGCAGCGGTTCCGCACCGGCGAGCGGGAGACCGGGCTCGGGCTCGGGCTGACCATCGTCACCGGGCAGGCGCGGGTGCTCGGCGCGCGTGTGCGGTTCGAGAATCCGCTCGAGGGCGGGGCGCTCGCCGTGCTCGACCTGCGTGGAGCGGTGCGAAGCCGGTAGGCCGGTAGGCCGGTTACGGAAGTGCCCTGTACCCTCACGGCCTTCGCGCGCGAGAATCGCCCGCATGCCTGAGACCTCCCGTGGCGCGTCCGCCTTTCACGACCTGTCCGCCTTCCTGGCCCTGCCCCGCCTCAACTCGCTTGCCCTGTCCGCCGACGGCAGCCGGCTGGTCGCCGCCGTACAGACGCTGTCCGGGGACGGGACGCGGTTCGTGTCCGGGCTGTGGGAGATCGACCCGGCCGGGGAGCGTCCGGCGCTGCGGCTGACCCGGTCCGACAAGGGCGAGTCCGCGCCGGCGTTCGGGCCGGACGGGGCGCTGTACTTCCTGTCCGGCAGGGCGGGCGACGACGAGGACGACGACGAGGGCGCCGCGCTGTGGGCGCTGCCCCCGCGCGGAGAGGCCGCCGTCGTGGCCCGGCACCCGGGCGGGATCACGGCGTTCACCGTCGCCCGGGACTCCGGCGCGCTGTGCCACACGGCCGGACTGCTGCCGGGAGCCGCCGACGCCGAGGCACACGGCACGCTGCGCACGGCACGCAAGGACGCCAAGGTCACCGCGATCCTGTACGAAGCCGGACCGACCCGCGCCTGGGACCGCGACATCGGTCCTGAGGAGCCGCACACGTTCGTCCGGGCCGGCGCCGACGCGGACGTGGTCGACGCCGGCGGGCAGGGCGCCGGGCTGGAGGAGCCCGGGGACGCGGCGCTGTCGCCGGACGGGACGCGGGTGGCGTACACCCGGTTCGTGGCCGGCCGGATCCCGGACGAGAACCGCACCGCCGTGGTCGTGGCCGACGCGGCCGGCGGCGAGCAGCTCCTTGTCGTCGGCGATCTGGAACACCTCTATGACGCACCGGCGTTCACCCATGACGGCTCGGCCGTCGTGTGCGCCCGGAGGAGTTGGCCGACGTACGACGAGCCGTGGGACCAGACGCTCGTCCGGATCGATCTGGCGAGCGGCGAGGTGCGCGACCTGCTGCCCGGGTTCGACAACTGGCCCCATGGCGCGGTCTGTTCACCCGTCGACGACACGCTCTGGTTCACGGCGGACGAGCAGGGGCACAGCCCCGTCTTCCGGCGGGACCGGGACGGCAACGTCACCCGGCTCACGGCTTCGGGCGCGTACGGATCGCTGTGCGTGGCCCCCGACGGGCGGACGCTCTACGCCCTGCGCAACGCGATCGACTCGCCGCCGCGGCCCGTCCGCATCGACGGCGCCACGGCCGGTCGGACGCCCGCCGAACTGGCGGCTCCCGGTGCCCCCGGCGGACTGCCCGGCACGCTCACCGAGGTGCACGCCGAGGCGGACGACGGGTTCGCCCTGCGCGGCTGGCTCGTGCTGCCCGAGGGGGCGTCGGCCGAGCGTCCCGCGCCGCTGCTCGTCGCCGTCCACGGTGGGCCGCAGGGCAGCTGGAACGGCTGGACCTGGCGGTGGAACCCGTGGCCGTTCGCCGCCCGTGGCTATGCGGTGCTGCTGCCGGACCCGGCCCTGTCGACCGGCTACGGGCAGCTGGGCCAGCGGCGGGGCTGGGGGCAGTGGGGCGGGCGCCCCTACCAGGACGTGATGGCGCTGACCGATGCCACGGAGGCGCGGGGCGACATCGATGCCGGGCGCACGGCGCTCGCGGGCGGTTCCTACGGCGGCTACATGGCCAACCGGGTCGCCACCAGCACCGACCGGTTCAAGGCGATCGTCAGTCACGCGGGCCTGTGGGACCTGCGGATGTTCCAGGGCGACACCGACGTGCCGTGGTACTTCCGGTGCATCTTCGGGGACCCGGTGACCCGGCCCGAGCGGTACGAGGCCGACTCCCCGTACCCGGACGCCACCAAGATCCGCACCCCGATGCTGGTCATCCACGGCGCGAAGGACTACCGCGTGCCCGTCGGCCAGGGCGCCGCGCTCTTCCAGGACCTGCAGCGCTACGAGGTCCCGGCGAAGTACCTCTACTTCCCGGACGAGAACCACTGGATCCTGCAGCCGAACCACGTCCACGTCTGGTACGAGGCGTTCCTGAACTTCCTCGACCACCACGTCCTCGGCGCCGAGTGGCAGCGTCCCGCCCGCATGTGAGCCGTCAGCCCTGTCGCAACGCCTTCGCGTAGCAGCGGCTCAGCTCGTCGAAGCGGTAGTGGCCGAACTTGGTGCACTCCTCGTAGCCGCTCGACGCGTACAGCGCTATCGCCTCCGGCTGCTTGGTGCCCGTCTCCAGGACCATCCGGGTCCGGCCCGCCGCGCGGGCGTCCGCCTCCAGCTCGGCCAGGATGCGCCGGGCGAGGCCCAGGCCGCGGGCCTCGGGGGTGACGTACATGCGCTTGAGCTCGGCGTCGCCGTCCGCGTACCCCTCCTCGTTCTCGTCCTGGGCGCGCCAGCCGCCCGTCGCCAGGGGGGTGCCCTGCTCGTCGTACGCGATCAGGTACAGGCCGCGCGGGCGGTCGAACATCGTGGGGTCGAGGTACGTGGCGTCGCCCCCGTCGCCGTACCGCTCCGCGTATTCGAGCTGGACGCGGTCGTTCAGCGCGATCGCGTCGGGGTGGCCGAAGGAGACGGGGCGCAGGGTGACGACTGCGGCAGGCGAGGTCGACGGCTGGATACTCATGCGGTGTATCGTAACTCTATGCTTCCGGGTGCGGTATTCCCTTTTAGTGTGCCTGTACCGTGGCCCGGTGCTGACTGTGACCACTGTGAACGTGAACGGGCTGCAGGCCGCCGCCAAGAAGGGCTTCGTGGAGTGGCTCGCCCAGACCTCCGCCGATGTGCTGTGCCTGCAGGAGGTGCGGGCCGAGCCGGGGCAGCTGCCCGACGAGGTGCGTGAGCCGGAGGGCTGGCACGTCGTGCACGCCCCGGCCGCCGCGAAGGGGCGGGCCGGCGTCTCCCTCTACACGCGGCGCGAGCCGGACCGGGTGCAGATCGGCTTCGGGTCCGAGGAGTTCGACGGCAGTGGGCGCTACGTCGAGGTGGACCTGCCCGGCGTCGTCGTGGCCTCCCTCTACCTCCCCTCCGGCGAGGTCGGGACCGAGCGGCAGGACGAGAAGATCCGGTTCATGGCCGAGTTCCTCGGCTACCTGAAGGGGCTGCGGGAGCGGGCCGCGGCCGACGGGCGCGAGGTCGTCGTGTGCGGCGACTGGAACATCGCCCACCAGGAGGCCGACCTCAAGAACTGGAAGGGCAACAAGAAGAACTCCGGGTTCCTGCCCGAGGAGCGGGAGTGGCTCGGCCAGGTCTTCGACGCGGCCGACGGCGGGTACGTCGACGTCGTGCGGGCGCTCCACCCGGACGTCGAGGGGCCGTACTCGTGGTGGTCTTATCGGGGGCGTGCTTTCGACAACGACACGGGGTGGCGCATCGACTACCTCGTCTCGACGCCGGGGCTCGCCGGGCGCGCGGTCAAGGGGTTCGTGGAGCGGGCCGCCACTCATGAGGAGCGGTGGTCGGACCACGCTCCGGTGACCGTGGTCTTCGAGCACTGAGCCGCAAAGCGGGCGAGCGGGTCCGGGGCGATCTGCTCCGTGCAGCGGGCGCTGTGAGTCGCCGGGCCCGTCACTTCATCTTGCGGTCGAGGGCCATCGACAGTTCCGCGTCCACCACCGACTTGGCCAGCGGGCGCAGGCGCTGGACGTCCTTCTCCGTGCCGTGGGCGAGGATCAGGTCCGTGAAGAGCGTGGCCATGGACTCGGCGTGCTCGCGGACGCTCTTGGCCGCGGCCAGCACCTCCGCCAGCGGGATGCCCTCGCGGACCAGTGCCGCCGAGACGTCGAGGAGGCGGCGGCTGATGTGCACGATCTCTTCGCCGTCGGTGCCCAAGTAGCCGAGGTCCAGGGCGGCTTGGAGGTTCTCCGGGGTGACTTCGCCCGCGAAGTGGTCGGCGAGTTCGGTGGCCGAGAGGCGGACCGGGGTCTCCTCGGTGGGGCCGCCGAGGCCGAGGAGTTCGCCGACGTCGCGGCCGCGGTCGAAGGCCTCGGAGAGTTCCGCGATGCCGTTGAGGGTGTGGCCGCGCTCGAGCAGGTCGGCGATGGTGTGCAGGCGGGCCAGGTGCGTCTCGTCGTACCAGGCGATGCGGCCCTCGCGGCGCGGGGGCTTGATGAGGCCGCGCTCGCGGTAGAAGCGCACGGTGCGGACGGTGATGCCGGCCGCCTCGGCCAGTTCCTCCATCCGGTACTCGCGCCTGTCCGAGCCCTGCCTCGCTTCTTCTGCCACGTCGACGACCCTATGTCGTACCACCGGTAACTTTCCTCGGCCCGCCCCCTACCCATCGGTATGTTGCTGCTCTACGCTCCCAATTGCGCCAGTGTTCACTGGCAGAGTCGCTCAGCACAGGGAGGCGCCGGAATGGGCGAGCACGTGAGGGTGGCGGTGATCGGGTCCGGGTTCGGCGGGCTCGGCGCGGCGGTCAGGCTGCGCCGCGAGGGGATCACCGACTTCGTGGTCCTGGAGCGGGCGGGCGCTGTCGGCGGTACGTGGCGGGACAACAGTTACCCGGGGTGCGCGTGCGACGTGCCGTCCCATCTCTACTCCTTCTCGTTCGCGCCGAATCCGGACTGGCCGCGCACGTTCTCCGGACAGGAGCGCATCCAGGAGTACCTGGAGCACGTCGCCGACACCTTCCGGCTGCGGCCGCACATACGCCTCAACTCCGAGGTCACGCAGCTGCGTTGGGACAGTGAGCAGCTGCGGTGGGAGATCGACGTCGCAGGCGCGGCCGGCGGTGCCTTCACCGCCGATGTCGTCGTGTCCGCCACCGGGCCGCTGTCCGACCCGAAGATGCCGGACATCGACGGGCTCGACTCCTTCCCCGGCAAGGTCTTCCACTCGGCGCAGTGGGACCACGAGTACGACCTGCGCGGCAAGCGCGTCGCCATGATCGGGACCGGTGCTTCCGCCATCCAGATCGTGCCCGCCATCCAGAAGGAGGTCGCGCAGCTCACGCTCTTCCAGCGCACGCCTCCGTGGGTGATGCCGCGCGCCGACCGCGCCATCAGCAAGGCCGAGCGGTGGGTGCACCGGCAGCTGCCCTTCACGACGCAGGCGCGGCGCGGACTCCTGTGGGGCATACGGGAGTTGCAGGTCCAGGCGTTCACCAAGCGGCCCGACGAGCTCGGGCTCGTCGAGCGGATCGCCAAGCGGAACATGCACCGGTCGATCAAGGACCCGGCGCTGCGGGCCAAGCTCACGCCCGACTACCGGATCGGGTGCAAGCGCATCCTGCTCTCCAACGCGTACTATCCGGCGCTCGCCCAGCCGAACGTCGACGTCGTGGCGTCCGGGCTGAGCGAGATCCGCGGCAACACCCTCGTGGCCGCCGACGGCAGCGAGGCCGAGGTGGACGCGATCGTCTTCGGCACCGGGTTCCACGTCACCGACATGCCGATCGCGCAGCGCGTCATCGGCGCCGACGGGGTCTCGCTCGCCGAGAGCTGGAAGGGCGGGATGGCGGCGCTGCGCGGGGCCACGGCCACCGGGTTCCCGAACTTCATGACCATCATCGGGCCGAACACGGGTCTCGGTAACTCGTCCATGATCCTGATGATCGAGTCCCAGCTGAACTACCTGGCCGACTACATGCGGCAGTTGGACGTCCTGGGCGGCCGCGTCGCCCTCGATCCGCGGGACACCGCCGTCGCCGGGTGGAACAACCGGGTGCAGGACCGGATGAAGCGCACCGTGTGGAACACCGGTGGCTGCAACAGCTGGTACCTCGACGAGAACGGGGTCAACACGACCGTGTGGCCCGGCACGACGACCGAGTTCCGGCAGGCCACGCGCCATGTCGACGTGGGGGAGTACCAGGTGCTCCGCCCGGCGGCGGCCGCCGCGCCGAAGTCCCGTGGCCGCAAGAAGAAGGCGGAGGCGAGCGCCGCATGAGCCGGCTGACGCACATGAGGACCGGGCCGTACGCGCCGCCCGTCGCCGGGCGCGAACTGGTCGTGGAGTCGGCCGACGGGGCGCGGCTGCACGCCGAGGTGCACGGGCCCGCCGACAACAGTGCTGCGCCCGCGGTCGTGCTCGCGCACGGGTGGACGTGTTCGACCGCGTTCTGGGCCGCGCAGGTGCGGGCCCTCGCGCGCGACCACCGGGTGATCGTGTACGACCAGCGCGGGCACGGGCGGTCCCCGGCGGCTGCCCAACTCCCTTACACGCACGAGATGTTGGCGGACGACCTGGTGGCCGTGCTCGCCGCGACGCTGGCGCCCGGGGAGCGGGCGGTGCTCGCCGGGCACTCCATGGGCGGGATGACGATGATGGCCGCGGCGGGCCGGGAGGAGTTCCGTGAGCACGCGGCCGCCGTGCTGCTGTGCAGCACGGGCAGTTCGCGGCTCGTCGCCGAGTCGGCCGTGGTGCCGGTGCTGCCCGCGAGCGGGCTGCGGACGCGGCTGACCCGGTCGGTGCTCGGCTCGAAGGCGCCGCTCGGGCCCGTCACACCGGTCGCGAAGCGGGTCCTCCGGTTCGCGACCATGGGGCCGGGTTCGACGGCGGACAAGGTCGAGGCGTGTGCGCGGATCGTGCACGCGTGTCCGCGCGGGGTGCGGTACGGCTGGTCGAAGGTGCTCGAATCGCTCCAACTGGACGAGGGCGTAAGGCAGTTGACGATGCCGGTGGCCGTGCTCGGCGGTACCGTCGACCGGATGACGCCGATCGTGCACGCCCGGCGGATCGCCGCCGCGTTGCCGCAGTGCGTGGGCCTGACCGAGCTGGCGGGCATGGGCCACATGACGCCCGTCGAGGCGCCGGACGCCGTCACCGGGGTGATCCGTGAACTGGCGCAGCAGTACGTCGATGTGAACGTGTCGGATGCAACCAGCGAGGGGGCGGAAGCCGTATGAGCAGGGTCAGCCTGGAGGGACAGGTCGCGGTCGTCACGGGCGCGGCGCGCGGTGTCGGTGAGCTGCTCGCCCGCAAGCTGTCGGCGCGCGGCGCGAAGATCGCGCTCGTCGGCCTGGAGCCGGACGAGTTGAAGCAGGTCGCGGGGCGGCTGCACTCCGACGCCGACTGGTGGCACGCGGACGTCACCGACCACGAGGCGATGGCGCGGGTCGCCGAGGAGGTCAAGGAGCGGTTCGGGAAGGTCGACATCGTCGTCGCGAACGCGGGGGTCGCCGCCGGCGGGCCCTTCGTGGACTCCGACCCCGTCGCCTGGCGGCGCGTCATCGAGGTCAACCTCATCGGCTCCGCGGTGACCGCGCGGGCCTTCCTGCCCGTACTCATGGAGTCGCGCGGCTACTTGCTGCAGATCGCCTCGCTCGCCGCGATCACGCCCGCGCCGATGATGACCGCGTACTGCGCGTCGAAGTCGGGCGTGGAGGCGTACGCGCACAGCCTGCGGGCCGAGGTCGGCTACAAGGGCGTACGCGTCGGCGTCGGCTACCTGTCCTGGACCGACACGGACATGGTGCGCGGCGCCGACCAGGACGACGTGATGCGCGAGCTGCGTCAGCGGCTGCCGTGGCCGTCGAACAAGACGTATCCGCTGGGTCCGGCCGTGGACCGGATCGTGGCGGGCATCGAGCGGCGGTCGTCGCAGGTGTACGCACAGTGGTGGCTGCGCGGGATGCAGGGCGTACGCGGATACCTGCCGGCGGTGATCGGGGCGGTGGGGCAGCGCGAGATGCGCCGCTTCGAGCCGCGGCTCGGCACGGTGTCGCGCGGGCTCGTGGGGGCGGGCGGCGCCGCCGACGAATCAGTGCGGGGGCGCTGACCTGGGCTCCTGGCCGGAGCGTCTGGCGGGGGCTTCTGACCTGGGCTTTTGCCCGTCGCACACAGTCCGTTAATGATCGAAATGCGCGGAATGTCCTGCCGTGTCAGTCTGGTCGAGGCCCAATCCCCTCACCCACCACGGGAGTGAACAGCATGGGCATCATGGACCAGTTCAAGGACAAGGGCGAAGAGCTCTCCAACAAGGCCAAGGACGCCCTCGGCGGCGCCAAGGACGAGGCGAGCGAGCGCGCCTCGCAGGCCCAGGACGAGGTCTCGGACCGTGCGCAGCAGGCGCAGGACAAGTTCAACCAGGACTACGACTCCTGACGCCTGTTCTGGCACCTGTTCCTGAAACGTCCGTCGTTCAGGACTAGTTGGCCCCCGCCCGGGACGCCGGGCGGGGGCCGATTTCTGTCCTACTGGCGTGACCGGACGGGACGGGATCGTGCCGACCGGCCTCGACGTCGCTTCCTGGTACGGGAGTTGGCTGGTGCGGGCCGAGCGCACCCTCGGCGTGGGTGACTAGCGAGGCGGCAGCTTGGGCCGGCGGCGGTCCGGGACGTCCGAGTAGTCCGGGGGGTTCTTCGCGCCCTGTTCCTTGAGGAGGTCAAGGGCCAGGTGGACCGCGTCGTCGAGCTGGGCGTGGCGGCCCTCCGCCCAGTCGAGCGGGGTGCGCAGGACCTCGATGTCGGGGTCGACGCCCCGGTTCTCGATGGACCAGCCGTACTCGGGGAACCACGCCGCGTTCATCGGCACCGTGATCACCGTGCCGTCGCCGAGGGTGTGGCGCCCGGTCATGCCGACGACGCCGCCCCAGGTGCGCTGGCCGACGACCGGGCCGAGTGCGAGCAGCTTGAAGGCCGCCGTGATCATGTCGCCGTCGGACGAGGTGGCCTCGTCGGCCAGGGCAACGACCGGTCCGCGCGGGGCGTTTGACGCGTACGACACCGCCTGGGCGTTCCGCGTGAGGTCCCAGCCGATGATCTTCCGGGTCAGCTTCTCGATGACGAGCTCGCTGATGTGGCCGCCCGCGTTGCCGCGCACGTCGACGATGAGGGCGGGCCGGGAGACCTCCATGCGCAGGTCCCGGTTGAACTGGGCCCAGCCGGAGCCGCCCATGTCGGGGATGTGGAGGTAGCCGCACTTGCCGTGGCTCAACTCCCGTACGACGGCACGGCGTTTGGCCACCCAGTCCTGGTAGCGCAGCGGGCGTTCGTCGATGAGGGGGACCACCGCGACCCGGCGGGCGCGGCCCTCGCCCTCGGCGGGGGTGAAGGTGAGCTCGACCGTCGTGCCGCCCGCGCCCGCGAGCAGCGGGAACGGGCCCGTGAGCGGGTCGACCGGGCGGCCGTCCACGTGCGTGAGGATCGCGCCCTCGCGGATGCCCGTGCCGGCCAGCGGGGAGCGGGCCTTGGAGTCGGAGGAGTCGCCGGGCAGGATCCGGGCGATCATCCAACTGCCTTCTCGGCAGACGAAGTTGGCGCCGAGCAGGCCTTGTGCGCGCTGGTAGTGCGGAGGGCCCTCGTTGCGGCGGGCCGCGGAGACGTACGCGTGCGACGTGCCGAGCTCACCGAGGACCTCCCGCAGCAGGTCCGCGAACTCGTCGGGGGACGCGACCCGTTCGACCAGCGGCCGGTACTGGTCGAGGATCCCCGACCAGTCGATGCCGCACATCTTCGGTTCCCAGAAGTAGGCGCGGATGATCCGGCCCGCCTCGTCGAAGGCGCCGCGCCACTCGGCCTCCGGGTCGACCTCGTGCAGGATGCGGCGCAGGTCGATCCAGATCGTCGAGTCGTTGTCGCCGGCCTCGGTGGACGGCACGGCGCGCAGTTCGCCCTCGTCGCCGACGACGAGCCGCGTGCCGTCGCCGCTGACCGCGAACCAGTCCATGTGGTCGACTAGTTGGGTCTTCTTGCCCTTGGAGAGGTTGAAGTGCTCGAGGGTCGGCTGGGACGAGGTGTCGGCCGGGTTGGCGAACGTCTCGCCGAGCGCGCCCGAGATCGGCCACCGCAGCCAGACCAGACCGCCGCCGGAGACGGGGCACAGCGCGGAGTACTTGGAGGCCGCGACCGGGAAGGGCACGACACGGTTGGCGAGGCCCTCGATCTCGACGGTCGGGGTCCCGTCGCCGCCCGAGTCCTCGACGGGGTCGAGGCCCCCCGCCGCCGTGCGCCCGTCCGGCGACAGCGCGAACGGGGACGGGGTCGCCGACGACAGCGGTACGAGGTAGGGGCGGCAGCCCAGCGGGAAGGAGAGGTCGCCGGTGTGCACGTCGTAGACCGGGTCGAAGCCGCGCCAGGACAGGAAGGCGAGGTAGCGGCCGTCGCGGGTGAAGACCGGGTTCTCGTCCTCGAAGCGGCCGTTGGTGACGTCGACGATCGTGCGGTCCTTGATGCGGGCCATCTTGATCTGGCGCAGGGAGCGCCCGATCCCGGGGTGCGACCAGGTCAGCCAGGCCCCGTCGGGGGAGAAGGCCAGGTCGCGCACGGGCCCGTTGGTGGACCGGATCAGCTCGGTGACCTCCCCGTTGGACTCCTCGGTCCCCGCGGCGGCAGCCGCTTTATCAGGCACAGTGATGAGGAGCAGGCGCCCGTCGTTCGACGCGATGGCGAGCCGCTCCCCGTCCGGGTCCGACACCAACTCCTGTACGCGGCCCAGGTCTCCGGAGGCGAGTCGGCGCGGCTCCCGCTCGCCGCTGGCCCGCGGCAGATAGGCGATCTCGACGGCGTCGTCGCCCTCGGTGTCGGTGACGTACGCGACCTGCCCGCCGGAGCCCAGCATCTCGGGGAGCCGCACGCGCACGCCCGGGGTGTCCGTGATGGTGCGGGCCGGGCCGTCGCGGTGGGTCAGCCAGTACAGGCTGCCGCGCACGACGACCGCGCTGGCCCGCCCGGTGTCGTCCACGGACAGGGCGTCGACGTGGTTGGCGGCCGGCACCTGGTAGCTGCGCCGCCCCGCACGGGGGCCGCCGAGCCGGACGTCGAGCTTGCGCGGTGCGGCGTCGGGGGCGAGCGAGTCGAGGATCCACAGGTCGCCCGCGCACTGGTAGACGACGCGGGTCCCGTCGGACGAGGCGTGCCGGGCGTAGAACGCGTCGTGGTCGGTGTGCCGGGTCAGGCCGGAGCCGTCGGGCAGGCACGAGTACACGTTGCCGATGCCCTCGTGGTCGGAGAGGAAGGCGATGCGGCCGCCGACGAACATCGGGGCGTCCAGATGCCCGTCGAGGTCGGCGAGGACGCGCTGCCCGTGCACCCAGAGCCTGCCCTGCGCGCCGCCCCGGTAGCGCTTCCAGGCGGCCGGTTCGTGCGGCGGCGTACCGGTCAGGAGCAGGGTCTGGCGCTCGCCGTCGATGTCGGCGACCTGGATGTCGGAGACCGGGCCCCAGGGCAGCTTGCCGCCGGGGGAGCCGTCGGTGGGGACGCTGTAGGCGAAGGTGAAGTAGGAGAACGGCTCGCCGTGCGAGGCGACGGCGAGGATGTCGGACCTCCCGTCCTTGTCAGGGGGTGTCCAGCCCCTGACCTGGGTGTCGACGCTGCCCCAGTACGTGAGCCTGCGGGCGGCTCCGCCGTCGACCGGGGCCAGGTGGATCTCCGGGTCGAGGCTGCGCCACGTCGTGTACGCGATGTGCTGCCCGTCGGGGGAGAACCGGGGGTGGCTGACCTTCGTACGGTCCACGGTGACCCGCCAGGCCCGGGCCGAGCCGTCGAGCGGGGCGATCCACAGATCGTCCTCCGCGGCGAAACACAGTCGCTCGCCGTTCAGGTGCGGGAATCTCAGATAGGCCTGGGTCTTCGCGTCCTCGGTCACCTACTCATGCTTTTCCGCGGCGGGGCCCGCGGCAACCGGGGACTGTGGCGCACCCCACGTACGAAACGGTTTCGTTTCGCTAAGCGGGAGGGTATGTTCGTGGCGTACGACACGGAGAGGTCAGGTGAGGTCATGGTCGCCGAAGCGACTGCCCGACGCAGCCGGATCACGCCCGAGCGCGAGGCCGAGCTGTACGGCGCCGTGCTCGAACTGCTCCGTGAGGTCGGGTACGACGCCCTGACGATGGACGCCGTGGCCGCCCGCACCCGGGCCAGCAAGGCGACGCTCTACCGCCAGTGGGGCGGCAAGGCCGAGCTGGTCGTGAAGGCGCTGCGGAGCCAGAAGCCGCAGTTCGACGAGATCGACACCGGGACGCTGCGCGGCGATCTGCATGCGATGGCCAGCCGCGAGGACGACTGTCACATGGAGCAGAACAGCGCGCTGATGCGCGGCCTGATGGTGGCCGTGCACGCCAACGCCGATCTGCTCGCCGCCTTCAAGGAGTGGATCGTCGAACCCGAGATGTCCGGCCTCGACCGGATGTTGCGGCGGGCGGTGGACAGAGGCGAGATCCGGGCCGAGAACCCCGCGCGCGACTACGTGATCCACATGCTGGTCGGCGCCTTCGCCACCCGCACGCTGATCGACGAGCAGCCGCCGACCCAGGCCTATCTCACGTCGTACATCGACGCTGTGGTCCTCCCCGCCCTCAGCGCCTGACCTTCTTCAACGCCCCCAACTCCCTTCAGCACCACCCCAGTTCACCTGACGCGCACCGCTCTCGTCGTCGGGCTGATTCCCCCTGCCCTGCCGGACCCCACGACTTGACCGGGAGTACGCCTTCGTGGCCACGTTCCTCTACAAACTCGGCAAACTCGCCTTCCGCCGACGGCACTTCGTCGCCCTGATATGGGTGGCGCTGCTGACGCTCGCGGGCGTGGGCGCGGCCTCCGCGCCGACCGCCGCCTCCAGTTCGTTCTCGATTCCGGGGACGGAGGCCCAGAAGGCCTTCGACCTCCTCGACCAGCGCTTCCCCGGCTCGGCCGCCGACGGTGCCACCGCCCGCGTCGTCTTCAAGGCGCCGGCCGGTGAGAAGCTCGGCGACGCCGCCAACAAGGCGGACATCCAGGACACCGTCGCCGCCATCAAGTCCAGCTCGAAGCAGGTCGCCTCGGTCGCCGACCCGTTCGTCGCCAAGACGATCAGCAAGGACGGCACGATCGCCTACAGCTCGGCCTCGTACAAGGTCTCCTCCATGGAGCTGACCGACGACGACCGGGACGCGCTGCAGAAGGTCATCGACCACGCCAAGGAGTCCGGGCTGACCGTCGAGGTCGGCGGTGACGCGCTGCAGGCCATGCCGGAGACCGGCGCCACCGAGGTCATCGGCATCGCGGTCGCGGCCGTCGTCCTGGTCATCACCTTCGGCTCGCTGCTCGCGGCCGGGCTTCCGCTGCTGACCGCGCTGATCGGCGTCGGCATCGGCGTCTCGTCGATCACGGCGCTCGCCAACGCGCTCGACCTCGGCACCACCACCTCCACCCTCGCGATGATGATCGGCCTCGCGGTCGGCATCGACTACGCGCTGTTCATCGTCTCCCGCTACCGCGCCGAACTGGCCGAGGGCAGGGAGCGGGAAGAGGCCGCGGGACGGGCCGTCGGCACCGCCGGGTCCGCCGTCGTCTTCGCCGGGCTCACCGTCGTCATCGCGCTCGTCGGCCTCGCCGTCGTGAACATCCCGATGCTGACCAAGATGGGCGTCGCCGCGGCCGGCACCGTCGCCATCGCCGTGCTCATCGCGCTGACCCTCATCCCGGCGCTGCTCGGCTACGCGGGCAAGCGCGTCCACGGCCGCAAGGCCCGTAAGGCGCAGGAGGCCGAGAAGGACGTACGGCAGGACGCCGAGCCCGTCGAGCCCAAGGTGAACATGGGCACCCGCTGGGCCCGCTTCGTGCTGCGCCGCCCGGTCGCCGTCCTCGTCACCGGCGTCATCGGCCTCGGCGCGATGGCCGTCCCGGTCGCCTCGCTGGAGCTCGGCCTGCCCGACGACGGCGTGCAGCCCACCGACACCACGCAGCGCAAGGCCTACGACCTGCTCTCGGACGGGTTCGGGCCCGGCTTCAACGGGCCGCTGATGACCGTCGTCGACGCCAAGGGCGCGGACGACCCGAAGGCCGCCGTCGACAAGGTCGTCTCGTCGATCAAGGACACGGCGGGCGTGGCCGCGGTCACCCCGGCCACGTTCAACAAGGCCGGCGACACCGCGATCATCAGCGTCGTCTCGAAGTACAAGCCGTCCTCTGTCGAGACCGAGGACGTCGTCCACGCCATCCGCGACGAGGGCAAGGACATCAAGGCGGACACCGGCGCTGAGCTCTCCGTCACCGGCTCCACCGCCATGAACATCGACGTCTCGCAGAAGCTCAACGACGCGCTCGTGCCCTATCTCGCCCTCGTCGTCGGCCTCGCGTTCCTGCTCCTGATGGTCGTCTTCCGCTCCGTCCTGGTGCCGCTGAAGGCCGCGCTCGGCTTCCTGCTCTCGGTGCTCGCCGCGCTCGGCGCCGTCGTCGCCGTCTACCAGTGGGGCTGGCTCGGCTCGCTCTTCGGCGTCGAGCAGACCGGCCCGGTCATGTCGATGATGCCGATCTTCATGGTGGGCGTGGTCTTCGGTCTCGCGATGGACTACGAGGTGTTCCTCGTGACGCGGATGCGGGAGGCGTACGTCCATGGAGAGCGGCCCGCGCAGGCCATCGTCACCGGGTTCAACCACGGGGCGCGCGTCGTCACGGCCGCGGCGATCATCATGATCGCGGTGTTCGCCGGGTTCATCGGCTCCAGCGAGCAGATGGTGAAGATGATCGGCTTCGGGCTCGCGATCGCCGTGCTCTTCGACGCGTTCGTCGTCCGCATGACGATCGTGCCCGCGGTGCTCGCGCTGCTCGGCAAGAAGGCCTGGTGGCTGCCGAAGTGGCTGGACCGCGCGCTGCCCAACGTGGACGTGGAGGGCGAGGGCCTCGCCAAGCACGCGCCCGACGAGCGCCCCGACGAGGACCGGGAGCTCGTCAAAGCCTGATCAGGCTCTGAGCGTGCTCAGGGTGTGACCGTCGCCGGGGTGACGGCCGTGTACGTACGACGCAGGAAGCGGATCAGCGCCTTCACGTCGAACTGCATGACCGTCACCCCGTCCCGCGTGTGGAACTCGATGACCGCCTGCACCCGGCCGCACGGCCAGATCTGGACGTCGCCGCCGGTGACCGGGGAGCGCAGACCGCGCTCAAGGAGGTCGCGAGGGAAGATCCACTCGCTGCTGTCGGGGAGGGTGACGCGGACCCGGCCGTCGTAGCGCAGCACGACGGGCACGGCCCGGGCGGCGTCGGGGGAGTCGGTCACGACGCGGGCGCGGGCGTACTGCTCGACGAACTGCTCAGCAGCGCTCATGTCATCCAATGTCCCATATGTCCGCGTGTACGGACCAGGCTCGGCTGCGGCCAATTGGTACTGAGGCGCTCTTGCAAGCCGTTCGCAACAAAGCACTATCATCGAACGGTTAACCAGCCCGGTTAGCAGCAGCCCGAGCGCCGGAGATTCCTGCCATGCATGTCCCCGACGGATTCATCAACGCCCCCGTGTCGGCGGCCGCCGGTGTCGTCGCCGCGGGTGCCGTCGCCGTCAGCCTGCGCGGCGCACGCCGAGAACTGGACGAGCGCACCGCACCGCTGGCCGGGCTCGTCGCGGCGTTCATCTTCGCCGTGCAGATGCTCAACTTCCCCGTCGCGGCGGGCACCAGCGGCCACCTCCTGGGAGGCGCGCTCGCCGCGATACTCGTAGGCCCCTATACGGGCGTCCTGTGCGTGTCCGTGGTGCTGCTGATGCAGGGAGTGCTGTTCGCGGACGGCGGCCTGACCGCCCTCGGCGTGAACATCACGGACATGGCGATCACCACGACCGTCGTCTCCTACCTCGTCTTCCGCGGCCTGGTGAAGGTGCTGCCCCGCAAGCGCCGCTCGATCACCGTCGCGTCCTTCGTCGCGGCCGTGCTCTCCGTCCCGGCGGCCGCCGTCGTCTTCACCCTGATCTACGCCATCGGGGGGACGACGGACGTCTCCATCGGCAAGGTCGCCACCGCGATGATCGGCGTGCACGTCCTGATCGGCATCGGCGAGGCCGTGATCACCGCGCTCACCGTCGGCGCCGTCGTGGCTGTCCGCCCCGACCTCGTGTACGGGGCCCGCGGGCTCCAGCAGAAGCTCAAGCTCAAGGTCGGCGGCGAGTTGATCGACGCGCCCGCCGCCGCCCCCGTGACCGTGCCCGTGGCGGCCCGCTCGCACCGCAAGATCTGGATCACCGGCCTGGTCACGTCCTTCGTGCTCGCCGGCTTCGTCTCCTTCTACGCCTCGGCCAGCCCCGACGGCCTGGAGAAGGTCGCCCACGACAAGGGCATCGACAGCAAGACCAAGGAGCACGCCTCCGCCGACTCCCCGCTCGCCGACTACGGCGTCAAGGACGTCAGCGACGCCCGGCTGTCCGGCGGCCTCGCCGGGATCATCGGCGTGGGCGTGACCGTCGTCGCCGGATCCGGGATCTTCTGGGCGCTGCGCAGGCGGCGTACGAGCGACGTGGCGTCGACCGAGGTCCGCGCCGAGGAGACGGTGGCCTGACGTGGGAGCGGGACACGCGCACCGCCTCTACCGGCACGGGCACTCGCCCGTGCACGGCCTGCCGCCGCACACCAAGCTCGCCGCCGTCTTCTGCTTCGTCGTGGTCGTGGTCTCGACGCCGCGCGAGGCGATGTGGGCGTTCGCGCTGTACGCGGTGCTGCTCGGCTGCGTGGCGTACGCGGCGCGGGTGCCCGCCGGATTTCTGCTGAAGCGGCTGCTCATCGAGGTGCCGTTCGTCGCGTTCGCGGTGCTCATGCCGTTCGTGGCGGAGGGCGAGCGGGTGCAGGTCCTCGGGATGTCGCTGAGCGAGAGCGGCCTGTGGGGTGCGTGGAACGTGCTGGCCAAGGGCACCCTCGGCGTCGCCGCCTCGGTGCTGCTCGCCTCCACGACGGAGCTGCGGGAGCTGCTCCTCGGGCTGCAGCGGCTCAAACTGCCCCCGCTGCTCGTGCAGATCGCGTCCTTCATGATCCGCTACGGGGACGTGATCACGGACGAGATGCGGCGCATGAAGATCGCGCGGGAGTCGCGCGGCTTCGAGGCGAAGGGCGTACGGCACTGGGGCGTTCTCGCCAAGTCCGCCGGGGCCCTCTTCATCCGCTCCTACGAGCGCGGTGAGCGGGTCCACCTGGCGATGGTCAGCCGCGGTTACGCGGGCTCGATGCCCGTGATCGACGAGGTGACGGCGTCCAGGGCACAGTGGTCGTACGCGCTGGCACTGCCGAGTGCCGCGCTCGTGGTGTGTCTGTTGGGATGGATGTTGTGACTGCTGAGAGTGCCATGTCTGCCGAGAGTGCTGTGCCCGCTGTGTCAGCAGAGGCCGCCGTGCCCGCTTCGCTGGACGTGTCCGGGCTCGCCTTCGCCTACCCCGACGGGCACCAGGCCCTCTTCGGCGTCGACCTGACGATCGGCAAGGGCGAGCGCGTCGCGCTGCTCGGTCCGAACGGCGCGGGCAAGACGACCCTGGTCCTGCACCTGAACGGCATCCTGACCGGCGGCGCGGGCTCCGTGACCGTCGCCGGGCTCCCCGTCGACAAGCGCAACATGGCCGAGATCCGCCGCAAGGTCGGCATCGTCTTCCAGGACCCCGACGACCAGCTGTTCATGCCGACGGTCCGCGAGGACGTCGCCTTCGGCCCGGCCGCCGCCGGACTGAAGGGCCCCGAGCTCGAGGCCCGGGTCCGCAAGGCGCTCTCGCTGGTCGGCATGGAGCAGTACGCGGACCGGCCCCCGCACCACCTGTCGTTCGGCCAGCGGCGGCGCGTGGCCGTCGCCACGGTGCTCGCGATGGAGCCGGAGATCCTCGTCCTCGACGAGCCGTCCTCGAACCTCGACCCGGCCTCGCGCCGCGAACTCGCCGACATCCTGCGCTCGTTGGACGTGACGGTCCTGATGGTCACGCACGACCTGCCGTACGCGCTCGAACTCTGCCCGCGGTCGGTGATCCTCAGCGAGGGCGCCATCGCGGCGGACGGCGCGACCGGCGAACTGCTCGCGGACGAGGACCTGATGCGGGCCCACCGGCTTGAGCTGCCCTTCGGGTTCGACCCCAAGTCCGTTGCGGGGAAGGCGAGTCGAGCTTGAGCAGCTTGGAGCCGCGGGCGATCGGGACCGCCCGCCTCGAACTGGTCCCGCTGCGCGTCGAGCACGCGGCGGAGATGGCCGCGGTCCTCGGCGACCCGGCCCTGCACACCTTCATCGGCGGCACCCCGCACACCCCCGAGGCCCTGCACGCCCGCTACGAGCGCCTCGCCGCGGGTTCCCCCGACCCGTCCGTCACCTGGCTGAACTGGGTGATCCGGCTGCGCGCCGACGACTGCCTGACCGGCACGGTGCAGGCGACCGTCACCGCGGCCGCCGCCGAGATCGCCTGGGTGGTCGGAACTCCCTGGCAGGGCAGGGGAATCGCGGGCGAGGCGGCCCGGGGCCTCGTCGACTGGCTGGACGCGCGACAGGTGCCGTCCGTCATCGCGCACATCCACCCGGACCACCACGCTTCCGCCGCCGTGGCCCGCGGCGCCGGGCTCGCGCCCACCGAGGTCATCGAGGACGGCGAGATCCGCTGGATCCGAGGCGGCTGACGCAGACCCGGCCGAGGTCGAGCACGCTCAGGCCGAACATCAGGACGCCCAGCGGGACATGGAGCGCGGGCCGGTGCGTGACGCCGAGGACCACCTGCGCCGAGGCGAGGACGAGGAAGCCGGACGCGTAGGCGATGGGGCGCGGCGATCCACCGCCGGGGCGCCACGCGAGGACCGCGGCGAGCACGTACAGCATCGACGCCGCGTACATCACGCGCGCCCCGGCACTGTGCAGCGTCTCGCCGTACGACGTGGACAGGAGCAGTCCGGCGGAGACCGCCTGGAGGAAGATGGTCAGGGTCTGCAGGGCGAGCGCGATCTGTACGAACGTGGGTCTGCGGGCGGCTCCCACGGTCGGTTCCCCTGCTCCGGCGGTCGTCTGCGTGGCCATGATGCGGTCCTCTCTTCTGCCTCGCGGCGGTGATCAGTAGGGTCCTGATCACCTGACGACGCAGGCCCGCGAAATGTGAGGCGGGGAGGGAGGACGGAGGCGAGATGAGCGAACCGCTGTCCCAGCGACGCCACTTGATCAACCTCGGCTACCGGCTGCTCGGTTCGCTCACCGAGGCCGAGGACGCCGTACAGGAGACGTACGCCCGCTGGTACGCGCTGTCGCCGCGGCAGCGGGAGGCCATCGAGTCGCCCGGCGCCTGGCTGACGACGGTGGCGGGCCGCATCTGCCTCGACGTGCTCGGCTCGGCACGCGTCCGGCGCGAGGCCTACGTCGGCGAGTGGATCCCGGAGCCGCTGCCCGACCGCGCGCAGTGGCCGGGGACGAGCGAACCCGCCGACCCCGCCGACCCCGCCGACGCGGTCGCCCTCGACGAGTCGGTGCACATGGCCTTCCTCGTCGTCCTGGAGTCGATGACACCGGCGGAGCGCGTGGCGTTCGTCCTGCACGACGTCTTCCGCTACCCCTTCGCGGAGATCGCCGGGATCGTCGGCCGTACGCCCGCGGCCTGCCGGCAGCTGGCGACCTCGGCCCGTCGGCGGGTACGTGCCGCCCGGGCCCCGGTGGCCCCGAGGGGCGAACAGGCCGCCCTGGTACGGGACTTCAAGCAGGCGTGGCAGGCCAAGGACATCAAGGCCCTCGTCGGTCTCCTCGACCCGGACGCGGCGATGTCCGCCGACGGCGGCGGTCTGGTGGGCGCCGCGCTCCGCCCGGTCGAGGGCGCCGAGCGCATCGCCCAGTACCTGGTCCACTTCGCCGAGAAGGCCCCGGGCCTGACCCTCCTGGAGCGGACGGTCAACGGCAGGCCGGGTCTGGTCGCCCAGCACGCCGGGGTCACCGTGACGGTCGCGGCGTTCGACGTCACCGGCGGCCGCCTCACGCACATCTGGGCGGTGCGCAATCCGGCGAAGCTCCGGGCCTGGGGGGCCTGACGGGGCCCGGTGGAATCAATCGGCATCGTTGCCGGTTACACCCACCGTGGATACCGCAGTGAACGGCACGACCGCCCCCGGATTCGAAGGCGTCCGCACCGCCTTCGCCGAGAACCTCGCGGCCCGGGGCGAGCGCGGCGCCGCCGTCGTCGTCCACCAGGACGGGCACAAGGTCGTCGACCTGTACGCGGGCACGCGCGACGTCGACGGGACCGAGCCCTGGCAGCCGGGCACCGCGCAGATCCTGCGGTCCGCCACGAAGGGGCTCGCCGCCGCCGCGCTGCTCCTGCTGCACCAGCGCGGGCAGCTCGACCTGGCCGCGCCGGTCGGGGCGTACTGGCCCGGGTTCAAGGCGCACGGCAAGGAGGGCGTCCTGGTCAGGGACGTGCTCGCGCACCGCGCCGGGGTGCCCGCGCTCGACCGGCGGCTGACCCCGGCGCAGGCCGCCGACCAGGACCTGGCCGCCGCGGCCGTCGCCGCGCAGCCGCCGGTGTGGACCCCGGGCACCGACCACGGCTATCACGCACAGACCTACAGCTGGCTGACCGGCGAGCTCGTGCGCCGGGTCACCGGGCGGTCGATCGGCGCGTACGTCGCCGAGGAGATCGCCGGGCCGCTCGGTGCCGACGCGTGGATCGGGCTGCCCGCCGACCAGGCCCACCGGGCCGGACGCGTCGGACCCGTCGAACCCCCGGCCGTGCCCGGCGGCCCGCGCTCCCGGCCCAAGCCGGCGCTCGTCGAGGCGTACACGAACCCCGCGTCGCTGACCCGGCGGGCCTTCGACACGATCAGCCCGGCGCCGGACGAGAACGACCCGGGCTACCGCGCCGCCGAACTCCCCGGCTCGAACGGCATCGGCACGGCCGAGGGACTCGCCCGCTTCTACGCCTCGCTCATCGGTGAACTCGACGGCGGGCAGCGCCTGTTCACGGCCGACACCCTCCGACTCGCCCGCGCGGAAGCCTCGTCGGGCCCCGACCGCGTCCTCGTCGTCCCCTCCCGCTTCGGCCTCGGCTACATGCTGCACGGCGTCGCGTCCCCGCTCCTCGGCCCCGGCTCCTTCGGCCACCCCGGCCGCGGTGGCGCACTCGGCTTCGCGGACCCGGAGAGCGGCATCGCGTTCGGGTACGTCACGAACGGCATGCAGAAGGGAGTCACCGCCGATCCACGCGCCCAGGCGCTGGTGAAGTCCGTACGGGAAGCGGTGCGGGTGGCCGCCTAGGGCCTGTCTCTCAGATCCCTCCTGCCCCGCGACGCCTGGCACGCACTCTCGCCTCACCGGGCGCAGACCCAAGTACATCCAGTACGAGGGTCGGCCCCCGGCAAGCCGAGAGCACGCACCAGACGCCGCAGGGCCCGCCCTCCGGGCGGACGGAGGGATCTGAGAGACAGGCCCTAGCCGCTCAGTGGTGCCAGGCCCTGCCGCCCGTGTTGTGGATGAAACGCTGCAGCACCTTGAGCGTGGCCAGGTACTCCTCGTCCGAGATCCCCGCGTGCCGCTCGCTCCACAGCTCGTCCTGCAGGGCCGCGGCCTTGTCGAACAGGGCCCGGCCGTCGTCCGTGAGGCTCAGCAGGCCCTGCCCGTCCTCGACGAGGCGCCCGTGGGCGGCGAGCGTGTCGATGTCCTCCCCGATGGTCCCCTCGCCCGCGTTCAGGTAGCCGCGCAGCGTCCCGATCACCTCGGCGCGCGTCTTCGGGGACTCGGCGCGGGCGACCTGGGCGAGGATCCACCACTGCGGCTGGGTGAGGCCGAGCCCGGCCAGTGCGCCGCGGGTGCGGGTGACGATCGCGTCGTAGGCCGCCCAGGTCCAGTACCCGACGGGCTGCTGGATCAACTCGGCGTCGCTGTGCGAGTACTGCATGACGGTCTCCCTCGGCGTGCGATCTCCGGGCCGGTGAGGTCCGGCCCGGCACGCACGAACGTAGGACCTCAACCAAACTTGGGGTCAAGGGAGTTGAGGGGCGACCGCCCGTCGGGGTCCCTCACCCCGCGTGCAGCATCAGCCCGATTCCGGCCACCATCACGCCCGCCGCCACGATCCGCGGCAGCCCGAAGCGTTCCTTGAAGAACACCGCGCCGATCGCCGCTCCCACGATGATCGACGACTCGCGCAGCGCCGAGATCGGTGCCAGGTCCGCCCGCGTCTGCGCCCACAGGACGAGTCCGTACGCGGCCACGGACAGGGCCGCGCCGAGCAGGCCGCGCAGGGCGAACGGGCGGAGTTTTGCGACCAGTTCGCCGCGCCAGCGGTACGCCGCGAACACCGGCACTACGATTCCCTCGAGGACCATCAGCCAGGCGATGTAGCCCATCGCCGAGCCGGACGCCCGCACGCCGAGACCGTCCACCACCGTGTACGAGGCGATGGTCACCCCGGTCGCGAGCGCCGCGCCCAGCGCCCGCCAGTCGGGCCCGCGGCCCGAGCCGCGTATGCCCCACACGGCGAGCCCGGTCAGGCCCGCGCACGACACCGCGACGCCCGCCGCCTGCCAGCCGCCCGGCACCTCGCCCGCGAACACCGCCGCGAGCACGGTCACCACCAGCGGCGCCGTGCCGCGCGCGATCGGATAGGCCTGCCCGAAGTCGCCCAGCTTGAACGACGTCATCAACAGCACGTAGTACGCGATGTGGATGAGCGCCGACGCGATCAGGTACGGCCACGCGCCCGCCGCCGGGACGGGCGCGAAGACGGCCATGACCAGACCGATCAGGGTGCCGCCGCCCGAGATCAGCGTGAAGCCGACGAGCTTGTCGGTGATGTGGTGCGCGAGCGCGTTCCAGGAGGCGTGCGTGACCGCGGCGAGCAGGACCGCCGCGGCGACGATCGGGGTCACGCGACGTCCCGTACGTCGACGAGCGCGGCGCCCGCGTGCGCGGCCAGTTCCTTGGGCTCCATCGGGAAGACGGCGTGCGGGGTGCCGGCCGCCGCCCACACCTCGGCGTGGGCGAGCAGCGAGCGGTCGGCGAGGACCCGGGTCCGGTTCAGGTGCCCGAAGGGCGGGATGCCGCCGATCGCGTACCCGGTGAACTCCCGCACCACGGCCGCCTTGGCGCGCGTCACCTTCTCGGCGTCCAGCTCCTGCCGTACGCGCTCCACGTCGACCCGCGACGCCCCGTCCATCAGGACCAGCACCGGCACCCCGTCGGCGGCGAAGATCAGCGACTTGCAGATCTGACTGAGCGCGCAGCCGATCGCGTCCGCCGCCTCCTGCGCGGTACGGGCGCCCTCCGGGAAGGTGCGGACGCGCGGCAGCAGTTCGGCCAGACCCATCGCGGTCACGGCCTCGGCGAAGCGGGGATGTGCGGCATGTGCGGCATCAGTCATGGGCGGCACGGTAGTAGTCCGTGTACCGCCCATGCGACCGGGTATCGGATGCCGGTCGGTCCCCGGTCGGTCCCCGCTCAGCCGTCGATCGGCAGTTGATCGGCCGTCGATCGGCGGTCGGTCAGCCCCCGGTCAGGAGCATCTGCCGGACGATCGGGCCCGCCGAGTCGCCGCCGTGCCCGCCCTGCTGCACCACGGCCGCCGACGCCAGGTCACCGCGCCACGCCGTGAACCAGCCGTTGGGCTCCTTCTGCCCGTCGACCTCCGCCGATCCCGTCTTCGCGCCCATGTCGGAGCCGAGGCCCGCCATCGGCTTCACCGCCGTACCCGCGACCGCCGTGTAGTGCATCAACTCCCGCAGATCCGCGAGGGTTCGGGCGGACAGTGTGCGGGACGCCGTCGCGAGCGTCCGGTGGTCGACGTCCGGCGAGACGAGGTACGGCTGGTGGAAGGTGCCCGACTTCACGGTCGCCGCGACCGACGCCATGTTCAGCGGGTTCATCCTGACCCCGCCCTGTCCGATCAGCGACGCCGCCATCTGCGCCTGAGACTGCACGGGCACCGCGCCGTCGAAGCTCGGCACACCGATCGCCCAGTTGTTCAGTCCCAGCCCGAAGACCTGCTGCGCCTGCTTGGTCAGCGAGTCGTTCTCCAGCTTCGGGGCCTGGCTGATGAAGGCGGTGTTGCAGGACGCGGCGAAGCTCGCCTTGAACGTGCCGTGCTTGATCTCGAACTTGTCGTCGTTCTGGAACTTCCAGTGCCCGTACGTGAAGTACTTCGGGCACGGGTGCTCCTTGTCCACCCCCGCGAGGCCCTTCTCCAGGAGCAGGGAGGAGGTGATGACCTTCATCGTGGAACCGGGGGCGAGCGAACCCTGGAACGCGGCGTTGAAGCCCGGGCTCGAGTTGGCCACGGCCAGGATCTCGCCCGTCGAGGGCCGCACGACCACGACCGAGGCCCGCTCGCGCGAGGCGACCTGGCTCTCGGCGGCGGCCTGCACGGACGGGCTGATGGTGGTCTTCACGGTGCCCGGGGTGCCCTCGGAGAGGGTGACCAGGGTCTTGTCCGGCAGCGCGTTCTTCTCGGCGCCCTTCTTCGGGGCCTTGCGCACGATGCGCAGTTCGACGCCTGCCGTGCCGCCCGCCTTCTTGCCGTACTTCTCGCGCAGCCCGTCGATGACCGTGCCCAGCGAGGGGTACTTCTTCGCGGTGATCTCACCACCGGCCCGGTCGAGCGCCTTGACCGGCGGATCGCCCGCCTCCCCGGTGACGAGCTTGTCCCCGGCCTTCAACTCCGGGTGCAGCGTGGAGGGTTGCCACCCGACCAGCACCTTGCCGTCGCTCTTGCGGCGCACGGCGGTGAGCGAGGAGTCGTAGGCGAACGGCTTGCTCTTGCCCTTGTACGCGACCGTGGAGGCGACGTGGAAGGGAACTCTGGCGCCCGTCGCCGTGCCGGGGGTTCCCGGGGTGACCTTCACGCCGGTCAGGTGCGCGTCCTTGGTGAGCGAGGTCAACGCGGCCTGCGCGGCACTCGCATCGTCCGTGTACGCGGCCGCCTTCGCCGCGTCACCGCTCTGCCAGGCGGTGAGGAACCCGTGGGCAGCGGTGCGCACTTCGGCCGCCGACGGGGGCCCGGTCCTGACCTTGGGCTTCTCGTCCGCCGACGCGGAGGATCCGGTGCCGCTGTCCATCAGGGCGTAAGCGCCGACACCGGCGCCCACCACGGCGACGGTCGCGGCCGCGCCGATCAACAGGGCGTTGGTGTTCCGGCGCGCCGGGGCCCTTCGCTTGCCTCTGGTGCCCATGGTGCCTCCGGAATTTCAACGACGGTCAGAAAGGCCGCACTCGCTGTACTACAGAACGCCACAGAGGCGTCCGCGGTTTCGCTGCGCCCCTTATGGCGCACTCTGCAACACAGAGTGGACGATCGGCCCGGCGGCGTCACCTCCGTGCCCCCCGCCCTCCACCATCGCCGCAGCGGTCGCGTCACCCCGGAATCCGGTGAACCAGGAGTTGGACACGGCCTGCCCGTCGATCTCCGCGGAACCGGTCTTGGCCCCGTAGTCCCCGGCGAGCCCCGACATGGCGTGCGTGGCGGTGCCGATCGCGGAGGTCGCGGTCAGCCGCAGCATCTGCCTCAGCTGGGCCGCGGTCGAGGACGGCAGGCCCTGTGCGGTGGCCAGTTGGCGGTCGCCGAGCTCGGGGGAGACGAGGATCGGCTGGCGGAACGTACCGGTGATCGCGGTCGCCGTCACCGACGCCATGTTCAGCGGGTTCATCGTGACCTTGCCCTGGCCGATCATCCCGGCCGGGTCGTCCGAGTTCCCGTTGACCGGCACGGAACCGTCGAACGAGGTGATCCCGGTCTTCCAGTCCTTGCCGAGCCCGAACCGGTTCTGCGCCTCGGCGGCGAACCTTTCCGGCTTGAGGTCGTCGGAGAGCTTGATGAAGGCGGTGTTGCAGGACCGCTGGAAGCTGTTGGACAGCGAGGCGCCCTCGTTGGGCTGCATCCCGGCGAGGTTGTGGAAGGTCTGGCTGAGGGCGACGGCCGAGGGCGGGCAGGGCGCCGGGCCGCTCATCGTGGTGACACCGTTGTCGATCAGTGCGGCCGCGGTGACGATCTTCATCGTGGAGCCGGGGGCCAACTTGGCCTCGAACGCCGCGTTCCAGTCGCCGTAACCGTGGTTGGCGACCGCGAGGACGGCGCCGGTGGACGGCTGTACGGAGACCACGGCCGCCTTGGGGAACTTGGTCACCGCCCGCTCGGCGGCGGCCTGGGCGCTCGCGCTGATCGTGGTCTGCAGCGTGCCCGGCTTGCCCTTGGCGAGCGTGAGCAGCGTCTTGCTGGTCTCGGTCCCGTCGGTGCCCTGGTGCTTGATGTACGTCTCGACGCCCGGCGAACCGCCCGCCGAATCCCCGTAGCGGCTGCGCAGTTGGTCGAGGACCGGGCCGAGCGAGGGGTACTTCTTCGCGGTGAGCACGCCGCCGGTGCGGTCGAGGGCCTCGATGGGCGGGGCCGCGGAGGAGCCCGTGACGAGGGTGTCGCCGTCCTGCATGCCGGGGTGCAGCACGGACGGCTGCCAGCGCACCAGGGCCCGCCCGGTGGTCTCGCCGCGCACGATCGTCAGCGACGAGTCGTACGCCATCGTCCTGGAGTCCTCCCCGAACCGGACGGTGGCCCTGACCTTGAACGGGACCTTCGTGCCCGTCGGGGTGCCCGCCGTCAGGACGGTGTGCGTGACGTGCGCGTCGTCGCGCCAGCCGGTGAGGGCGGGGCCCGCGTTCTCCGCGAAGTTCGTGTACGAGGCCGCGCTCGCGGCGTCGCCCTTGGCCCACGCCGCGAGGAACTTCTGCGACGTCTCCTTGACCTCGTCCGCGGTCGGCGGCCCGGTCCGACGGGCCTGCGCCCCGGCCGACGACGAGCCGCCGTCCCCGCTGACCGCGCTGACGATGTTGTAGGCCCCGTACCCGGCGCCGCCCACCATGACGGTGAACACCCCGCCGACGATGGCGACCTTGACCCCCTTGCGCATGCGCGCCCCCTCCCCAGGTTGACGGAAGGGACTCTAGGCATGCCGGGTGCCGCGAGAGCGGGGTGTTTTCCAGATGGTGTCCGAAGGTGTCCGAAGAGTGTCCGAAGAGAGATCACAAATGCGGCCGAAAACGGCCCTGTCACGGGCCGTTGGTCAGGTCCCTGAACGGAGTTCGTTCACTCGCGCGCCGCTGCCGAAGGGCCGCCGGCCTAGACCCACGTGTCCAGCCACATCCGCGACCGCCACGAGTCCATCGGGATCGCGGTGCCCGTGTAGATCGGCCAGAAGTAGATGAAGTTCCAGGCGATCAGGAGGACGAGGACACCGGCCGAGGCCGTGCCGATCACTCGGCGGCGTTCGGTCGAGCCGGGGCGGCCGATGATCGCGCCCAGTGTCATCGCGAGCGCCAGGCACAGGAACGGGGCGAAGACGACCGCGTAGAAGTAGAAGATCGTCCGCTCCTGGTAGTTGAACCAGGGCAGATAGCCCGCCGCGATGGCGCAGGCGATCGCGCCCGCCCGCCAGTCGCGCTTGAAGAACCAGCGCCACAGGACGTACAGGATCGCGAAACCGGCCGCCCACCACAGCAGCGGCGTGCCGAGCGCGAGGACCTCGCGGGCGCACTTGTCGGTGGCGTCGGCGGGGCAGCCCTGACTGCCGGCCGACGGGGACTCGTAGAAGTACGAGACCGGGCGGCCGTCGACGATCCAGCTCCAGGGGTTGGACTGGTAGGTGTGCGGGGAGCTGAGGTTGGTGTTGAAGACCCAGACCTCGTGCTCGTAGTGCCACAGGCTGCGCAGCCAGTCCGGCAGCCACGTGAAGCTGCCGCCCTTGCCCGCGGTCGCCGCCCAGTTGCGGAAGTAGCCGCCGGTGCCGTCGGTGGGGGAGAGGATCCAGCCCAGCCAGGACAGCACGTACGTGGCGACCGCGACGGGGACGGTGGAGACGAACGCCGGGAACACGTCCCGCTTGAGGGTCGTGACGTACGGGCGGCGGGCTCCGGCCATGCGGCGCGAACCGACGTCCCACAGGACCGACATGAGCGCGAACGCGGCCAGGTAGATGAAGCCGTTCCACTTCGTGCCCGCCGCGAGACCCAGGCAGAGGCCCGCCAGGAGGCGCCAGGGGCGCCACCCGAGGCGCAGTGTCTCCGCGATGTGCGCGTCGGGGCGGACCAGGCCGTGTTCGTCGACCGGCAGCGCCGCCGCGAGGCGTTCGCGGGTCCTGTCGCGGTCCACGACCAGGCAGCCGAACGCGGCGACGACGAAGAAGACGAGCACCGAGTCGAGCAGCGCCGTCCGGCTCATGACGAAGGCAAGCCCGTCCACCATCAGCAGCACACCGGCCAGACAGCCGAGGAACGTCGAGCGGAACAGGCGGCGCCCGATGCGGCAGACCATGAGGACACAGAGGGTGCCGAGCAGCGCCGTCATGAACCGCCAGCCGAACGGGTTGAACCCGAACAGCCACTCGCCGACCCCGATGACGTACTTGCCGACCGGTGGATGCACGACGTACGAAGCGTCGTGCGGAATCGGGACGTCGCCGTTCTTCTGCAGGATCAGGTCATTGGCGTTCTTGGCCCAATTCACCTCGAAACCGCGGTGGATGATCGCCCACGCGTCCTTGGCGTAATACGTCTCGTCGAATATCACGGCCTTCGGACTGCCGAGATTCCAGAAGCGCAGCAGCCCGGCGACGAGCGTGACGAGCAGCGGTGCCGCCCAGCCGACGATCCGGTCCGCGCCCGCCGCCGTGAACCGGCTCAGCCCGAACGACGCCCAGAGGCGGCCGCTCGGCGCGGGGTAGCGCGGCACGAGCCGGGTGCCCACGTCCTCGCCCGCGTCCTGCGGCGGCCGGTACCCGAACCGGCGCAGGCCGCGCAGCCATGCCGATGACTGCCGAGACTGCCGCGCCGTGGCGGGGTCCTGCTCGGGCGAAGCGCTGGTCGGGGTCGGGGTCGGCTGGGACGACGACGCGGTATGGGTCACCGCGCCATCGTAGGGAACCGTGCTGTGCGAGTCCCGTGTGCGGGCCCGACCGAGTCGGCCAGGCCGGGCTCGCGGCGTCTGGCACGGCGCCTCGCCGCGTTGTCGTCGGTTACCAACGCTCCGCGTTGGCGCCCTCCTCCGCCTTGCGATGCACCGCACCAGACGCCGCTCCCTGATCCGGCCTGGCCGACTCGGTCGGCCCCCGCCCTGCGAGGATGGATCCGTGACAGGAACCGCGAAATCCCCCGACTCCGCCGACGCGCCCGGAACGCTGGTGCTGGCCGGCACCCCCATCGGCGCCATCTCCGACGCGCCGCCGCGGCTCGCCCAGGAGCTGGCCGTCGCCGATGTCGTCGCCGCCGAGGACACCCGGCGCATGAAGCGGCTCGCGCAGGCGCTCGGCGTGCAGGTCGGCGGGCGCGTCGTGTCGTACTTCGAGGGCAACGAGGCGGCCCGTACGCCCGAGCTCGTCGAGGCCCTCGCGGGCGGCGCGCGCGTGCTGCTCGTGACCGACGCGGGGATGCCGTCGGTGTCCGACCCCGGGTACCGGCTCGTCGCGGCCGCCGTCGAGCGGGACATCCGGGTCACCGCGGTGCCGGGCCCGTCCGCCGTGCTCACCGCGCTCGCGCTGTCGGGGCTGCCCGTCGACCGGTTCTGCTTCGAGGGGTTCCTGCCGCGCAAGGCGGGCGAGCGGCTGACCCGGCTCAAGGACGTCGCGGACGAGCGGCGCACCCTCGTCTACTTCGAGGCTCCGCACCGGCTCGACGACACCCTCGCGGCGATGGTCGAGGCGTTCGGCCAGGACCGCAGGGCCGCCGTCTGCCGCGAGCTGACCAAGACGTACGAGGAAGTGAAGCGCGGCCCCCTCAAGGAGCTCGCCGCGTGGGCCGCCGAGGGCGTGCGCGGGGAGATCACCGTCGTCGTGGAGGGCGCCCCGGCGAAGTCGGCCGACGACCTCACCCCCGACGAGCTGGTGCGCAGGGTGCGCGTGAGGGAGGAGGCGGGGGAGCGGCGCAAGGAGGCGATCGCCGCCGTCGCCGCTGAAGTCGGCCTACCCAAGAGGGACGTCTTCGATGCTGTGGTCGCGGCAAAGAATGCGGATCGGACCGCCCCATAGGCGCGTAAAGGACCCACCCGAAAAGCAAAGCGAAGACCGGGTGCCGCGGCCATTTCGACAGGGAAATGCCAAATCGACTCCAATAGTCGACAGGTCTTTTGCGCTCCGCCCGGCGGAGGCGTCCACTGGTTGAAGGGGACGCACCCGTCCCCACGCTGCCCCCGGGCAGCGCTTGTCCAGCGGACAAGAGGAGCTGGCATGAGCGAGTTCGCGGTCTCCAGGACGGCCCCTGCGGCCACCGGCGCCGATACGGCTGAATCACACCCCGTCCCCCAGCGCAGCGCGGCGATATCCATTGCCCACGAGGCCTACGCGTTCGCCTGTATGCGATGCGGGCACGGCTGGGAGCAGTCGTACGAGATAGAGCACCACGTCGACGGCGACGGCGCGGAGTTCGTGATGTACGTGGCGGACGGCGAGCACGTGCCGTCGCCGCTGACCCGGCCCACCTGCCTGAACTGCGGCGGTCACGTCGTACGGATCATGCGCGCGGGTCAGGTCTCGTCGGTCTCCTCGGCGCTCGCCGCCTTCCACACCCGCCGGCCGGCCCCGGTGACGGGCGACGGAGCGGCGGAGGTGCCCGAGCAGCGGGAGCGCCACCACTGGCACCTGTCCGACCTGCTGCACCCCTTCAGCCACCACAAGAAGGAGGCGTGAGCGCGCTTCCGTAGCGGCTTCGTAGGATCGGGGTCATGAGCCCCGAGCGTTCCAAGGACAAGAAGGACGTCACCCCGCCGCCGCTGCCCGCGCCCCTCGCGGTGGAGGTCGCCGACTCGCACACCCACCTGGACATGCAGGCGGGCACCGTCGAGGAGGGCCTCGCCAAGGCGGCGTCGGTGGGCGTGACGACCGTGGTGCAGGTGGGCTGCGACATCAAGGGCTCGCAGTGGGCGGCCGCGGTCGCCGAGCAGCACGCGAGCGTCCACGCGACCGTCGCCCTGCACCCGAACGAGGCGCCGCGCATCGTGCACGGCGACCCGGACGGCTGGTCGAGGCAGGGCGCCAGGCAGGCCCTCGGTGACGCCGGGCTCGACGAGGCCCTCGCCGAGATCGACCGGCTCGCCGCTCTGCCGCAGGTCAAGGGCGTCGGCGAGACCGGCCTCGACTACTTCCGCACCGGGCCCGAGGGCAAGGCCGCCCAGGAGAAGTCCTTCCGCGCGCACATCGAGATCGCCAAGCGGCACGGCAAGGCGCTGGTCATCCACGACCGCGACGCCCACGACGATGTGCTACGCGTCCTGAAGGAGGAGGGCGCCCCCGAGCGCACCGTCTTCCACTGCTACTCCGGCGACGCCGAGATGGCTCAAGTCTGCGCACGGAGCGGCTACTTCATGTCGTTCGCGGGCAACATGACGTTCAAGAACGCGCAGCCGCTGCGCGACGCGCTGGCCGTCGCCCCGCAGGAACTGGTCCTCGTCGAGACCGACGCGCCCTTCCTGACGCCCGCCCCGTACCGCGGTCGGCCTAACGCCCCGTATCTCATTCCGGTCACGCTGCGGGCCATGGCCGCGGTCAAGGGCGTCACCGAGGAAGCCCTCGCGACGTCGGTCTCCGCCAACACCGCCCGCGCTTTTGGTTACTGACCGATAACGACCGGCCTCGCCCGGACCCGCTCACCTTCGGGCAGAGTCGCGACACTGAGTAGTCGCGTTGCTTGGGAGAGTGACGGCCGCTCCGCTAGGTTCTGCTCGCCCGATCCACCCCCGCCCGGGGGCCGGACCCCTGGAGCGCCTGGAGCGTCGTCGTGAGCAGTTCGCCGTACGAGACGTACGAGGAGACGTACCGGCCGCAGCAGCCGTACGAGACCGACGCGCCGTACGAGCCGTACCCGCAGGGCACGGCCGCCGCGTACGACACCTACCGGCCCGCCTACGAGAACGCGTACGAGACCGCGTACGAGAACGAGAACCCGAACGCGTACGGGAACGCCTACGAGCGGCAGGCTGCGGCCCCCACCGAGCCCCGGCTGCCGCGCCAGTCCCCGGCCTCCGCGGCCCGCCACTCGGCGCCCGCCGCACCCGGCGGCCGGGCCGCCGCCCGCCGTGCCGCACGGCGCAAGAAGTCCGAGGGGCGGCCCGAGGCGCTGCGCAGGCTGCTGCCGCAGGCGCTCGTCGTCGCGTTCCTCGCGGGCGGCACCTCCGCGTTCGTCGCCAACGACAAGGCGATCCAGCTCACCGTCGACGGCAAGGAGCGCACCCTGCACACCTTCGCCGACGACGTCACCGAACTCCTCGCCGACGAGGGCGTCGACATCGGCGAGCACGACCTCGTGGCGCCCGGCCGGCACGCGGCCCTGGCCAGCGGCGACGAGGTCGCCGTCCGCTACGGCCGGCCCGTCCAGCTCACCCTCGACGGCCGGCGCCGCCAGGTGTGGACGACCGCCCCCACCGTCGAAGGGGCGCTGCGCCAGCTCGGCGTGCGGGCCGAGGGCGCGTACGTGTCCACGTCCCGCTCCCAGCGCATCGAGCGGCACGGCCTCGACCTCGACGTCCGCACCGAGCGCAGCGTCACGATCATGGCCGACGGGCGGCGCCGCACCATCCGCACGAACGCGGCGACCGTGCGCGAGGCCGTCGACGAGGCCGGCATCTCGCTGCGCGGCCAGGACACCACGTCCGTGCCGCTCGACGGCTTCCCGCGCGACGGGCAGACGATCACGGTGATGCGCGTGACGGGCACCAAGGAGGTCCGCGAGGAGCCGATCCCGTACGCGACCGAACGCACCCAGGACCCGGACCTCTTCCGGGGCACCGAGGTCGTCACGCGCGCCGGGGAGCCCGGCACGAAGCGCGTCACGTACGAGCTGCGCACGGTCAACGGGGTCAAGCAGAAGCCGCGCCGCGTGAAGGCGGAGGTCGTGCGCGAGCCGCGCACGCAGCTGGTCCGCGTCGGCACGAAGGCGCTGCCCACGTCCGTGGCCGGGGCCGACTCCCTGAACTGGTCCTCGCTCGCCTCCTGCGAGTCGGGCGGCCGTCCGGGCGCGACGGACGCCACCGGCACCTACGGCGGCCTCTACCAGTTCGACACCCAGACCTGGCAGAGCCTCGGCGGCTCGGGCCGCCCCCAGGACGCGTCCGCCTCCGAGCAGACCTACCGGGCGAAGAAGCTGTACGTACGCCGCGGCGCCAGCCCGTGGCCGCACTGCGGGCCGCGGCTGCACGGGTGACTGGGGGGTGCGGGCGCCCCGTACCCTTGAACGGTGAGCACCACTGACCCCCAGGGCCCCCTCCTCGGCGCCGCAGACATCCGTGAACTGGCCGCCGTCCTCGGCGTGCGCCCCACCAAGCAGCGCGGCCAGAACTTCGTCATCGACGCCAACACGGTCCGCCGCATCGTGCGCACCGCGGAGGTCACCGCGGACGACGTGGTCGTCGAGGTCGGCCCGGGCCTCGGCTCGCTCACCCTCGCGCTGCTCGAGGTGGCCCGGCACGTGACGGCCGTGGAGATCGACGACGTGCTCGCCGCCGCGCTGCCCGCCACGATCGCCGCCCGCGTCCCCGCGAAGAAGGACGCGTTCGACCTCGTCAACATCGACGCGATGCAGGTGAGGGAGCTCCCGGGCCCTGCACCGACCGCCCTCGTCGCGAACCTCCCGTACAACGTGGCGGTCCCCGTCCTGCTCCACATGCTCGACACCTTCCCGACCGTCGAGCGCACCCTCGTCATGGTCCAGGCGGAGGTCGCCGACCGGCTCGCCGCGGGCCCCGGCTCCCGCGTGTACGGCGTGCCGTCCGTGAAGGCGAACTGGTACGCCGAGGTCAAGCGCGCAGGATCCATCGGGCGCAACGTGTTCTGGCCCGCGCCGAACGTCGACAGCGGCCTCGTCTCCCTGGTCCGCCGCAGCGAGCCGATCGACACGACCGCGACGAAGGAAGAGGTCTTCGCGGTCGTCGACGCCGCGTTCGCCCAGCGCCGCAAGACGCTGCGCGCGGCGCTCGCCGGCTGGGCCGGGTCCGCGGCGGCCGCGGAGGCCGCCCTGGTCGCGGCCGGGGTCTCGCCGCAGGCGCGCGGTGAGGCGCTGACGGTGCACGAGTTCGCCCGGATCGCGGAGGCGAAGGCGTGACCTCTCCGGCCCCGGTGACCGTACGCGTCCCCGCCAAGGTCAACGTGCAGCTCGCGGTGGGCGGCGCCCGCCCCGACGGCTTCCACGACCTGGCCAACGTCTTCCTCGCCGTCGGCCTGTACGACGAGGTGACCGTGTCCCCCGCGGACTCGCTCTCCCTCACGTGCACGGGCCCGGGCGGCGCCCTCGTTCCCGAAGTTCCCCTGGACCGTACGAACCTGGCGGCGCGGGCGGCGATCGCCCTGGCCGAGCGGCACGGCCTGGGCGAGCCGAAGGTCCGTATCCACATCGCCAAGGACATCCCCGTCGCGGGCGGCATGGCGGGCGGCTCCGCGGACGCGGCGGGCGCGCTGGTCGCCTGCGACGCGCTGTGGGGTACGGGCGCCTCCCGGGCCGAACTCCTCGACATCTGCGCCGAGTTGGGCAGCGACGTGCCGTTCAGCCTGGTCGGCGGCGCCGCGCTCGGCACCGGGCGCGGCGAGAAGCTCCAACTCCTGGACGTGGGCGGGGAGTTCTGGTGGGTGTTCGCCGTCGCGGACGGCGGGCTCTCCACCCCGGCCGTGTACGGGGAGTTCGACCGGCTGAGCCCGGACGCGCCGCCGGAGCCCGTCGCCTCGCCCGCGCTGCTCGACGCGCTGCGCACCGGTGACGTGCACGCGCTCGCGGCCACCGTCACGAACGACCTGCAGCCCGCGGCCCTCTCCCTCTTCCCGTCCCTCAAGTCCACGCTCGACGCGGGGACTTCGGCCGGTGCGCTCGCCGCGCTCGTGTCCGGGTCCGGGCCGACGACGGCGTTCCTCGCGGCGGACGAGGCGGGTGCGCGGCGGGTGGCGCAGGCGCTGATCGCGTCGGGCACGTGCCGCACGGCCCGGGTCGCGTCGTCGCCCGCGCCGGGAGCGACTCTTATCTGAGCGCGCTGAACGGGACCCGGGTCAGGCCGACTTGGGCAACTGCTGGGTCGAACAGTGGATGCCGCCCCCGCCCTCCCCGAGGGTGTCGACGGAGACCTGCACCACCTCCCGGCCGGGATACAGCTCGCGCACGATCGACGCGGCGTCCCGGTCCGCCCTGCGGTCGCCGAAGCGGGGCAGGACGACCCCGCCGTTGACCACGTAGTAGTTGACGTAGCTCGCGAGGAAACCGTCCCCGCGGCGGCCGATGTCGACCGGCTCGGGCAGCTCGACGATCTCAAGTCCCTTGCCCCGGGCGTCCGTTGCCCGGTCGAGGACGCCGCGGGCCTGGTCGTGGGCGCGGGTCCACACGTCCTGCGGGGCCTCGGCGTCCGGGGTGCTCATGACCACGACCCCGGGTTCGGAGAACCGGGCCAGGGCGTCGATGTGGAAGTCCGTGATGTCGTGCCCGCGGACGCCGTCCACCCAGATGACGGTGGTGACGCCGTACAACTCCTTCAGTGCCCGCTCGATGTCGTCCCGGGACTTGCCGGGGTTGCGATTGCCGTTGACCAGCGAACTCTCGGTCGCCATGAGCGTGCCCCGGCCGTCGACCTCGATCGAGCCGCCCTCGCCGGTGACCGGGGCCTGGATCCGCTCGATCTTCTCGTCGGCGAGGATCTCCCGCGCGACCCTGCCGTCGCGGCCGTGGGCCTGCTTGCGGCCCCAGCCGTTGAAGTTCAGGTCGACCCCGGCGATGCCCCCGTCGCCGCCGAGCACGAAGTTCGGCCCGGTGTCGCGCATCCACAGGTCGTCGACCGGGATCGGCACGACCTCCACCCCGGAGCCGCACGCCTTGCGGGCGGCCTCGGCGTCCTGCTCGTTCGCCAGCAGCGCCACCGGCTCGAACGCGGCGATCGCCCGCGCGATCCCCGCGATGTCGCTGTGCACCCCGGCCGTGTCCGCGCCCCAGATCCTCCGCGTCGGCCACGACATGTAGGTCAGTTCGTGCGGGTGGGCCTCGTCGGGCATGCGCAGAGCGCCCCTGCCCGGGCTGTCCGTGCGCGGGCCGTCCTTGCCCGCACAGGCGGTGAGCGCCCCGCCGAGGCCGGTCGCGAGCGCCGCCCGCAGGGTCCGCCGCCGTGACATGCCGCCCATGGTGATCGCCTGACTCCCTGGCTCTCCGACTCCCTGACTGAAAATTCGGTCAGTTTCGAGCGTAAGGCATCATGGAACCCGGCCACCGGCCGATCCCCAGGAGCTTCAGGAGCGCGCAGTGCCCGACCGGCCCGCCCGGCAGACCCGGATACTCCAGGCCGCCGCCCGCCTGATCGCCCACCGCGGCGTACGCGGACTGCGCGTCGAGGAGGTCGCCGCCGAGGCCGGCGTCTCGACCGCGCTGATCTACTACCACTTCAAGGACCGCGGCGGCCTGCTGCGCGCCACTCTGGGGTTCATCAACCAGCGGGCCGTCCGCTACACCGACGCGGCCCTGGAGACCTCCGCGGACCCGCGCACCCGGCTCACCGAGATGCTGCTCCTCGAGCTGCGGGACGACCCGGAGGTACGGGAGACCAGCGCGGCCTGGGGCGAACTGCGGGCCACGGCCGTCTTCGACCCCGACCTGCGCGAACAGCTGGCCGCGGCGAGCGGGGCCTGGACGCAGGACGCCGCCGGGCTGATCCGCCGGGCCGCGCCCGGGGTGGACGCGCAGGCCGCGGCGGAGCGGCTGACCGCCCTGGTCGAGGGCCTGAGCGAACGGTGGCTCAGCGGGTCCGCTCCGCTGGAGCGGGTGCGGGAGCTGTTGCGGGGGGCGGTCGATCTCGAGCTGGGCAGTACTCGGTAGTACTCAGCGGTGACGTGAGTACGTGGCCGCTGCCGCGGGGCCCGGGTCGCGCGGGACGCTGCGTCCATGAACACCACTGGACGCCCTCGCGGCCCCCGTCGCCGCCACCTGGGCCGTGCGGCACTCCCGCTGAGCACGGCCGCGCTCCTGTCGGTCCACGCGGCGATGGCTCTCCGGGGCCATCCGCTGCCGCCGCCGGCGCTGGGTACGGGAGGCCGTCTTGCTCGTCCGCGTGAGGTGGCGGTACTGGCGCGGGGCGGGAGGCGAAGGGCTGAGCGCCGGATGGCGGTCCGCCCGGTCCCGGCCCGCCGGCCGGGACCTCGTGCGGCAACTGCAGAACGTCCCTCCCGGGTGGAGGAACCCGCTCCTGCCCCCTCCCTGTTGACCGGGCGGAACGCGGCTTCAAGGGGCGCGTCTTCTGGCGCGACGGGGTCCCGGCGGAGGTTCGCTGCCCGTGCTGCGGTGCCGAGTCCGGGATCGACGATCTGGGGCGTCCCGGCGACTGGGATGCGCTGGAGCAGATCGGGGGGATTCCGGTCGGCCGGCGTTGACCGTCGCGCCCGGTAAGCGGCTCGGGAGTCCCGCCGGCGGGCGCCCGGCGCCGGTGCTCGCCCCCGCGGCGCGAAGCCCACCCCCGACCCCGACTACGCTTGAAAGTCGGGCCCACCCCCGCGGCCCACCCCCCGGAGCGGAGCGAAATGGCAGTCAATCTGGTCAACGTCGAGAACGTCTCGAAGGTGTACGGCACCCGTGCCCTGCTCGACGGCGTCTCCCTCGGCGTGCAGGAAGGCGACCGGATCGGCGTCGTGGGGCGCAACGGGGACGGGAAGACGACCCTGATCCGGATGCTCGCCAAGCTGGAGGAGGCCGACAGCGGGCGCGTCACGCACAGCGGCGGGCTGCGGCTCGGCGTGCTGACGCAGCACGACTCCCTCGACCCCGAGGCGACCGTCCGGCACGAGGTCATCGGTGATCTCGCCGATCACGAGTGGGCGGGCAACGCCAAGATCCGCGACGTGCTGACCGGCCTGTTCGGCGGCCTCGACCTGCCGGGCTTCCCGCAGGGCCTCGACACCGTCATCGGGCCGCTGTCCGGTGGCGAGCGGCGCCGCATCGCCCTCGCCAAGCTGCTCATCGACGACCCGGACCTGCTGGTCCTCGACGAGCCGACGAACCACCTCGACGTCGAGGGCATCGCCTGGCTCGCCCGGCACCTCCAGGCCCGCCGCTCCGCGCTCGTCTGCGTCACCCACGACCGCTGGTTCCTCGACCAGGTCTGTACGCGGATGTGGGACGTGCAGCGCGGTGACGTGTACGAGTACGAGGGCGGCTACTCGGACTACGTGTTCGCGCGCGCCGAGCGCGAGCGCATCGCCGCGACCGAGGAGGCCAAGCGGCAGAACCTGATGCGCAAGGAGCTGGCCTGGCTGCGGCGCGGTGCCCCCGCCCGTACGTCCAAGCCGCGCTACCGCATCGAGGCAGCCAACGAGCTGATCGCCGACGTGCCCGAGCCGCGTGACAAGAGCGAGCTGATGAAGTTCGCGAACGCCCGGCTCGGCAAGACCGTCTTCGACCTCGAGGACGTGACCGTCCAGGCCGGTCCCAAGGTGCTGCTCAAGCACCTGACCTGGCAGCTCGGCCCCGGCGACCGCATCGGCCTGGTCGGGGTCAACGGCGCGGGCAAGACGTCCCTGCTGCGCGCCCTCGCGGATGCCGCCACCAGCCAGGGCGACATCCAGCCCGTCGCCGGCCGGGTCGTCGTCGGCAAGACCGTGCGGCTCGCGTACCTCTCGCAGGACGTGACCGAACTGCCCGCGTCCCTGCGGGTGTTGGAGGCCGTCCAGCAGATCCGCGACCGCGTCGACCTCGGCAAGGGTCGCGAGATGACCGCGGGCCAGCTGTGCGAGCAGTTCGGGTTCTCGAAGGAGAAGCAGTGGACGCCCGTCGGCGACCTGTCCGGTGGTGAGCGGCGGCGGCTCCAGCTGCTTCGCCTGCTGATGGACGAGCCGAACGTCCTCTTCCTCGACGAGCCGACGAACGACCTCGACATCGAGACCCTCACCCAGCTCGAGGACCTGCTCGACGGCTGGCCGGGATCGATGATCGTCATCTCCCACGACCGGTTCTTCATCGAGCGGACCACGGACAACACGTTCGCGCTGCTCGGCGACGCGACCCTGCGGATGCTGCCGCGCGGCATCGAGGAGTACCTGGAGCGCCGCGAGCGGATGATCGAGGCCGCCGCCCCGGCACCCGTACAGGCGGCGGCCGAGGTCAAGTCCGGACCGTCCGCCGCGGACACCCGCGCCGCGAAGAAGGAACTGCAGAAGATCGAGCGGCAGTTGGACAAGGTCTCCCAGAAGGAGGCCAAGCTGCACACCCAGATCGCGGACAACGCCACGGACTTCGAGAAGGTGGCCAAGCTCGACGCGGAGCTGCGGGAACTGATCGCCGAGCGCGAGGAGTTGGAGATGCGCTGGCTGGAACTCGCCGATGACGCGTAGCGCGGTGCGTGAAGGCCTCGTGTAGGCGCGTAACGGACGCATCACGGGCCGGTCCTCCCTTGGGCACAGGGGAAGGACCGGCCCGCTGTGCTAGTGCACCGAGTGATAGAAAGGGCCGCTGGGGGCGGCCTGAGCGCACCCCGTGACCGACCGATGAGCGTCCGGAAATCACCCAGGCTGCCGGGTGCCTGTACATCAGCATGAAAGAGGGGGGAGCGCTGATGACTCAGCCGCCCAACCAGCCGCCGTCCGGCGGCTTCGGAGCACCACAGGATCCGGCCCCACAGGGCCAGGCGCCGCAGGGCCAGGCACCGCAGACGGCACCGCCGCCCGCCGCCGCGCCGCAGCCCGGCTACGGCTACCCCCAGCAGCAGCCCGGCCCGTACGCGCAGCAGCCCGGCCCCTACGGGCAGGCTCCCCAGCAGCCCGGCCCTTACGGCTACCCCCAGCAGCCGGGCCCGTACGCCCAGCAGCCGGGCCCCTACGGACAGACGCAGCAGCAGCCGCCCTACGGCATGCCCCCGCAAGCACCTCAGACGCCGCCCCCCGGTGGTGGCGGTGGCGGCGGCATCAAGGGCAGGACCTGGGCGATCGCCGGCGGCGCCCTCGCCCTGCTGCTCGTCGCGGGCGGTGTCGTGTTCGCCGTGACCGGCGGCGACGACGGCGACGGCAAGAAGGACACCGCAGACAAGAACAAGGACCCCAAGGTGTCCGCCTCCGCCTCGACCCCGGTCAATCCGGGCGACGGCCAGGGCGACGGGCACGCGGGCGAGGACGACCTGAACAAGGGCCGCGCGAACGGCGAGGCCAAGGTCCTCTGGTACAAGACGGCCCCCAAGGTCTCCAGCGACGGCGCCGACGCCCCCGGCATGTGGATCACCGACAAGGTCGCGGTGAAGGCCGCGTACAAGGAGGTCCTCGGGTACAACGTGGCGGACGGCAAGGTCAGTTGGCCCGCGATCACGCTGCCGCAGAAGATCTGCTCCGTCACGAAGAAGGCGTCCGACAGCGGCAAGATCGTCGTCGCCTACATGAGCGGCACCAGCTCGCGCGCCAACTGCAACCAGGTGCAGGAGATCGACCTCGCCACCGGCAAGAAGGGCTGGACGGCGAAGATCCCCGAGCGGGAGAACAAGGACGACTTCTTCGACGGCACCGGCACCGGCATCTCCCTGTCCTACGTCGGCAGCGACACCCTGATCGTCGGCCGCTCCATGTCGGGCCTCGCCCTGGACGCCACGACCGGCCAGAAGAAGAAGTTCGTCGTCGAGGAGTACGGCGACGACTGCTTCCCCAAGGCGTACACCGGCAACAAGGACAAGCTCCTGTCGGTGGCGTCCTGCGGCGCGGGCGGCAACAACGCCCACGAGGAACTGCGCCAGTTGAACCCGGACACCGGCAAGGCCCTGTGGACGAAGAAGTACCCCAAGGACTGGCAGATCACCAACGTCTACTCCGTCAGCCCGCTCGTCGTCTACGCGCAGAACGACGACAAGAAGGTGTACGACATCTCCTCGTACAAGGCCAACAGCAACTCCGCGCTGAGCCTGCGCGTCGACGGACTCGACACCAACTGCGGCGCGTCCTTCTCGTTCCTGTCGCGGAACCTGGACGGCTGCCAGGGCGCCGTCGCCGACGCCTCCACGCTCTACATGCCGACCAAGGGCAAGACCGGCGGCCAGAACGAGGTCGTGGCGATCAGCCTGACCAGCGGCAAGGAGCGCTGGCGCGTCAAGTCGCCCGCGGACCAGGCGCTGCTGCCGATGAAGGCCGAGGGCGGCGCCGTCGTCACGTACATGGAGGCCGCGTCGTACGGAGACACTCCGGGACGCGTCCTGTCCATCCCGGTCACCGGCGCGCACACGCCGAAGACGCTGCTGCAGAACCCGGCGGGTCCCGCCGCGGTCGAGGGCGGCTTCTACTCGAAGGACGTCGCCTGGGCCGACGGGCGGTTCTACCTGTCCGCCACCTCGCTCTCCGGCAGCGCCAAGGGCCAGCAGAAGCTGATGCTGGCGTACGGCAACTGACGTCCGTGCGCGCCGAGTTCACCCGGCCCGCCCTTCTTCCCTTCCCCGTCCCCAGGCACCCCGAGGTACCCACGTCATGACCCAGCCGCCCCAGCCGCCGCAGCAGCCGCCGAACGAGCCGCCGCAGGACGCGTTCCAGAAGCAGCCCGAGGCCCCTCAGCCCCCGGCAGCTCCGCCCGCCCCGCCCGCCGGCGGTTTCGGTGCGCCCACGACGCCCCCGCCCGGCGGCTTCGGCGCCCCCACTCCGCCCGCCCCGGCCGCCCCGCCGGTCGCGCCCCCGCAGGCCCCGGCGACCCCGCCGGGGTACGGCTACCCGGCCCCGCAGCCGCAGCAGCCGCCCACCCCTGCGTACGGCCAACAGCCTTACGGGCAGCCGCAGTTCGGCCAGCAGCAGGCGTACGGGCAGCAGCAGTACGGGCAGCAGCAGTACGGCTACCCGCAGCCGCCCACCACGCCGCTGGCCGCGACCGGCGGCGGCAGCGGTGACGGCGGTGGCAAGAAGGGCGTCTCGCCCGTCGTGTGGATCGTCACCGCGGCCGTCGTGGTGATCGCCCTGATCGTCGGCGGCGGCATCTGGTACGCCGGTTCGTCCGACGACGGCAAGGGCGACAAGAAGAACACCGCCGACGGCAAGGACAAGGGCGGCGACACCGGCGGCGGCAAGGGCAAGGACGGCACCGGCTTCGGCGGCGCCGGCCAGGAGAAGGTGCCCGCCAACACGGCGGCGAGCATCGCCTTCCAGCTGCCCGCGCCGCAGGTCGCCAAGGACACGGTCGACAGCGTCAAGGGCTCCTGGCTGACCGACACGGTGTACGCCAAGGCGGGCGTCAACGAGATCGTCGGCTACGACCCGGCGACCGGCGCGAAGAAGTGGACGCTGCCGCTGCCCGGCGAGACCTGTGGCTCGTCCACCGACGTCACCAAGGACGGCCTGGCCGCCGTCGTCTCCGAGGACGCCAAGCGCCCCAAGGGCGGCGACCACCAGACGTGCAGCCAGATCACGCTCTTCGACGTGAACACCGGCCAGAAGAAGTGGACGAAGTCCGTCGGCACCGGCGCCTCGGCACTGACCTTCGAGGAGCTCTCCTTCACCGGCGACACCCTCGCTGTCGGCGGCGGTCTGCGCGGCGGCGCCGCGTTCGACCTGGCGGGCAACATCCTGTGGAAGCCGCAGCAGGGCACCTGCGAGGACGTCGGCTACAGCGGCGGCGAGCAGCTGGTCGCGGTCCGCAAGTGCGGCGACTACGACAACGAGAAGTACGAGGTCCAGCTCCTGGACCCGAAGACCGGCAGCCCGAAGTGGTCGTACAAGCTCGCCACCGGCCTCGACAACGCCAAGGTGCTGTCCACCAACCCGGTCGTCTTCGGCGTCGGCACCGGTGACAACGCCGCGGGCACCATCACCGACATCTTCTCCCTCGACGCCTCCGGCAAGCTCGTCACGAAGATCTCCATCGACGACGAGAAGTACGACTTCGACTGCGAGGTCGGCATGACCGAGGGCTGCTCGAAGGTCGTCGTCGGCAACGGCCGCGTCTACCTCGCGACCCGCCAGCACGACGCGGGCGGCGACATCGGCATGACCAACGAGCTCGTCTCGTACGACCTGAAGACCGGGAAGTCGACCAGCGACCGCGTGGACGGCGGGGAGTACGAGATCTTCCCGCTCCGCATGGACGGCGGGAACATCCTGGCCTACAAGGACGGCCCGTACGACAAGGGCAGCCAGATCGTCACCGTCGACGGCAAGTCGATGAAGCAGACGACGCTCCTGGAGACCCCGGCGACGGAGACCGTCAAGAACGCCATCAGCAGCATGGTGCCCGGCAGTTCGAGCTCCGAGATCCGCTACTCGGGCGGCCGCCTCTACCTCGGCAAGGAACTGATCAGCAAGCCGTACTCGGCGGACGAGAAGGACTACACGGCGATCGGCTTCGTCTCGAAGTAGCCGTACCCGTACGTGACTTGCCGCGGCCCCGCTCCCTCCACGAGGGAGCGGGGCCGTCGTCGTATGCGCTCTTGTACCGCCCATCACGCCTGAAAGGCGGGGATTTCAGCATTCAGGGCCGCTTCTCACCGGTAGGGGGCGCGCAACGTCGAACAAGCGTGTAGCTTCCGGGGGATGAAGGAGGACGGAGGGTCGGGGGGCTCGTCTGTCCATGGGGGGCCCGGGAGACCACTGCGACTCCCGGGGCGAACTGGGGGGTTGGCTCAATGGGTGTGCGGCTCATGGTGGTCGACGACCACCGATTGCTCGCCGAGGCACTCGCCTCGGCCCTGAAACTGCGCGGGCACCGGGTGCTCGCCGCGGCCGCGCCCGCCGCGGGCGCCGCCGAACTGGTCATCTCCCGGGCGCCCGAGGTCTGTCTCATCGGCACGGCGACCCCGGCCGAACCGGGCACGTTCGATCCGGTGGTCCGCATCAAGCGCGAGCGGCCCCAGGTGGCGGTCGTGGTCCTCGGCCCGGTCCCGTCCCCGCGCGGCATCGCGGCGGCCTTCGCGGCCGGCGCCTCCGGATACGTACGTCATGACGAGCGCATCGAAGGAGTCGAGCGGGCCCTGATGAAGGCGCGGGCGGGCGAGGCGGCGGTGGCTCCGGCGCTGCTGCAGGGCGCGTTCAGCGAACTGCTCAACCCCGCGGCCCAGCCCGACGACGAGGGCCAGCGCCTGCTCCAGATGCTGACGCCACGCGAGATCGAGGTCCTGGTCCGGGTCGCCGACGGGGAGGACACGCGGCTGATCGCGGCGGGGATGGGCATAGCGCCGAGCACCGCCCGTACGCACGTGCAGCGGGTGTTGATGAAACTGGGGGTGGGCTCGCGCCTCGAAGCGGCGGCGCTCGCCGCGCGCACGGGCCTGCTCGACCGGGCAGGACCACTGCCCACGCCCTCACCCGCCCCGGAAGGGGACGAATAGCCCCTGTGCGGCGGGGCGGTGCGGTGTCACCATGCGACTGTCCCGGGTTCTGGGCGCCCAGGAGGTGGCGGGGGGAGGCGCGATGAGCGCGACGACGGTGGCCCTGGTGGTCGGCGTGATCGGTGTCGTCGGCACGCTGCTGTCCGCGCTGCTGACCCAGGGGGCGGCCGACCGGGCGAAGCGACGGGACCTCGACGCCGCGGAGCGGCGGCACGCCGCCGACCTGAAACTCCAGCGGGAACAGACCAGTTGGAACCTGCGGCGCGGCGTCTACGTGTCCCTGAACATGGCGTCACGCCAGTACCTGGCGTCGCTCGTCGACATGGTGCACGCGATGCGGCGCGGCGAGCCGCTCACCGAGGCGGCGCAGCAACTGGAGCAGGCCCGCACCGTGCACCGGGACCGCTATGCGGAAGCCCAGTTGATCGTGCCCGAGCCGGTGCTCGCTCTCGCCGGAGCCGTCAACAACGAACTCGGTGACACGTACGGCATGGTCAGACGCCTGGAGGAGGGGCGCCCCGAACCCGGCGAATCCCTGGAGACCGCGCGCGAGCGGGTGGAGGCGCACTGGGCGGCGCTGCGCGGGATGCGGGAGCAGATGCGGATGGACCTGGGAGTGAGCGGCGGGCGATGAGCCCGGGCGAGGGAGGCGTCGTGGACGGACCATCGGACGAGCAGCCGGACGGGCACCCGGACGAGCAACCGCCGGTCTTCTGTTCCGTCGTGGGGCCGCACGTGCTTGAGGTACTGGCCCGCAGCGAGGATCCCGCCGTGTCCGGGCCCGCCTGGCGCGCCCTGGAGACCGATGCCTTCCAGCGGGCGAGGCGGCAGTTGATCTCGGAGACCGAAGCGCACGTCGGCGACGCGCGGCCCGCGGGCGACCCGGGGGTCCCGTATCGCACGGTCCGTGACGCCGGGCGCGGTCCAGGGGAGAACGCGGCGGTGGTGCGCACGGAGGGCGGCGCCCCCGGCAGGGACGCCGCCGCCAACCGCGCCTACGCGGGGCTCGGCGCCACCTTCGACCTGATCCACGGGGTGTACGGCTGGGACTCCCTCGACGGCGCGGGCCTGCCGCTGGAGGCCACGGTCCATGTCAACGAGGGCTACAGCAACGCCTTTTGGAACGGCGAGCGGCTGCTCTTCGGGGACGGGGACGGCGAGATCTTCGGCGACTTCACCGTCCCCCTCGACGTCATCGGGCACGAACTGGCCCACGGCATCGTCCAGTTCACCGCCGGACTCTCCTACTTCGGCCAGCCCGGCGCGATCCACGAGTCGCTCGCGGACGTCTTCGGCTCCCTCGTCAAGCAGTACGCGCTCGGCCAGACGGCGGACGAGGCGGACTGGCTGATCGGCGCGGGGCTGCTGCGGCCGCAGGTGACGGGTCATAGCCTGCGCTCCCTCAAGGCCCCCGGCACGGCCTACGACGACGACCGGCTCGGCAGGGACCCGCAGCCCGCGACCATGGACGACTACGTCCGCACCAGCCGTGACAACGGCGGCGTGCACATCAACTCCGGCATCCTCAACCACGCCTTCTACCTCTTCGCCTCGGCCCTCGGCGGCTTCGCCTGGGAGCGGGCGGGACAGGTCTGGTTCGACGCGCTGACCGGCGGCCGCCTCGGGAGCCGTGCCCTCTTCTACGACTTCGCCGGGCTGACGTTGTCCAGCGCCCGCAGCCGTTACGGCGACGGCGACGAACTGGAGGCGGTGCGCAAGGCGTGGGAGCAGGTCGGGGTACGCGCCGACGGCTCGGGAGGTTCGGGCGGCCCGGGCGGTGGTCGGAGGTCGGTGCCGCGGCCCCGCCCGGCGCGGCTTCCGGCCGGCGGCCCGCCGAGGCGGACACCGGCCCCGGTCGAGAGCCTGACCGAAGCGTTCCGCGAAGAACTGGAGCGGCGCTGGCGCCACAACGGTCAACTCGGCTCATCCGATGGGGAGTTGGACGAGGAGGCGGTCCACGTGATCGGCGCCGACGCGGCGGCGCTCGCCCTGAGCAACGTGTCCTGGCATCTGGCGCTCGGCGAGTGCGCGGACGCGGACACCGCGGCGAGCGGCCTCGACCGGTCGCGGGAGGACGTGGTGCGGGGCGTCGAGAGCGGCCGCCTGGTGGGCCTGTCCGGCAAGTACGAGGTGTTCCTGCCGCTGTGGCAGTTCGCCAACCGGCGCCCGCAGGACGGCCTCGACGACAAGCTCGTACGGGTCCTGGAGGTCTTCCGCACCGGCCTTGGCCAGGACTTCTCGCCGGAGCTCGTGCTGCTGTGGGCCGCGACCCGGCAGCCGGAGTTGGACAACCGTGAACCGAGGACAGTGCTGACGGAGGTCACCGTGGAGGAACTGCTGGGCTCCGCGCGGGCGACGGTAACGGGGCTGGTGTCATGATCGAGGAGAGCGTGACGTTCCAACTGGCCCGCGGCAGCCGCCTGTTCCGCATCTTCCGGCGTCGCGCACAGAGCCTGTGGTTCTGCGACGGCAGCCGCCAGGTCTGCCGCTTCGACCTCGACGAGGGCCGGGGCACCTGCTACGCGGCCTCGACCGACGAGGGGGCGTTCATCGAGGTGTTCCTGCGGGTGGCGGGCATCGGCATCCCGCAGGCCGAGGTCGACAAGCGGGCCCTCGCGGAACTGACCGTCACGGACGACGGCAAGACCCTGGTGGACCTGACCAGGAACGCGGTGTTCGGTGCCCTGGGCGTGGACGCCCGCCTGATCCACGAGACGGCCGAGGGCTACCCCCTGTCCCGGGCGTTCGCGTCCTGGGCGGTCAAGGAGGACATGGCCGGAGTGCGCTGGCTCTCGCTGCGCGACCACAGCGCCCGGCGCCACAACTACGCCGTCTTCTCCGCCCGGAGCGGCCACGTCACGACGTCGGGCCTCGGCCTGAAGGGGGAGTCCTCGGTGCCGGACACCCTGGTCTCCGCCATGGCCGACGAATTCGGCTGCCAGATCCTGCAGCCCTCGTCCCTGTTCCCGGCCCGACGTGCACCGGCCCGCGCCACCCGCTATAGTTGATCAAGCACCGCCCACTCCAACTGGCAGTGGGCAGGCACGCGTTGGTGGTCCAAGGAAAGACGCCCCGCTTCCTGCGGGGAAATGCAGGTGCAAGGCCTGCCCGGCGCTCTTCGTTCACGACGTCCCGTCCCGCTGCTGCGGGGCGGGACGTCGTGCGTGCCGCCCTCGACGGGCGCGGTCAGCCCTTGAGGGTGCGGATCAGGTGGGCCAACGGGGCGGCGCCGGTGGCGAGTTCGGTGGTGGGGTCGTCGCTTTCGCGGAGGCGGATGTGGTTGTCCGGGGCGAGGGCCAGTTCTACGCAGTTGTTGCCGTCACCGCTGCCGGAGAAGGACGACTTCTGCCAGTCGGCTTCGGGGGTCATGGTGGGCCTCACAGTTCCTTCGCCAGCCTATGGATGAATTCGCGCGAGGCGCTGGGTTCCAGCGCTGCTGCGACCATCCTATGGAAGCGCGTTCGAAAGGCGCCGAGTTGAGCCTCGGAATCGATGAAGCCGCTGCCCTGGGGGGCGTCGCGCACGACCGTGTCCAGCTTGGGCACCGGGCCACCCGCGTACATCATGACGCTGTCCGCTCCGGCGAAACCGTCCAGGTCGAACGGGATGACGCGCACGGTCGCTCGGCCGCTCTCCGTCGATTCCAGGATGTGATGGAGCTGGGCCCGTGCGTCGGAGCGGTCGCCGACGCGGATACGCAGGGCCGCCTCGTGGATCACGGCCTCGTACGGAGTCGGCCTGTCGCCCTCCAGTACGACCCGCCGTGCCAGCCGGTGCTGGACCCGCAAATCCAGTTCCTGGCCCGGGAGTTCGGGGATCCGGTAGCCGAGAATCGCCCGCGCGTAGCCTTCCGTCTGGAGCAGACCCGGAACGTGCAGGAAGTCGACGTCCCAACGGTAGGCGGAGTGGTACTCCAGCTCGGACAGGTCGAGGAACGAGGCGGGCAGCAGCCCTCGGTACGCCTCCCACCAGCCGCGAGTCCGGTCCTTCGCCATGGCCACCAGGCCGTCGATCCATGCCTCGTCCGTACAGGCGTAGTGCGCGGCCATCAGGCGCACCCGCTCTTCGCTGACGCCGGCGATCCCGAATTCGATCTGGCTCATCTGCGCTGAACTCGCGCCGATCAGCGTTGCCGCTTCGGTGGCTTTGAGGCCCGCCGCGTCTCGCATCCTGCGCAGCTCGGCGCCCAAGCGAGCCTGTCGTGCGGTGACCTGTTTCCTCGGCGGCATCAACCACTCCTCGCTTCAACACCCATGGCGGAGCGCCTCGTTCGGGTGTCAGGTTACGCGTACGACTTGCGCCGTCATTAATTTTAGCCCTACCGTCGGTGACGAAGCGAACGCCCAGCGACACCAGGGCCGGAAGCGCACCGCCCCGTCACGCCATGACATCGGCGACACAGCCACCGCCCAACTCCCCGCTGACCCAACGGAGTTCACGCATGCCGCAACTCAAAGCAGCTGCCCCCTGGGAATACACGCTGTACATCCCCAACGACCCGCGCGCGGTCACGGTGAGCCGCCACACCCTGCGCCTGATCCTCACCCTCCACGGCCAGCCCCAACTGACCGACGTGGGCGAACTGTTGGCCACGGAACTGGTCTCCAACGCCGTACGCCACACCAAGGGCCCGGCGGCGATGCGCCTGCGCTGGACCGACGGGGTCCTGCGGATCGGCGTCTGGGACGGCGACCCGCGACCACCGACCCCACCGTTCCTCGCCCCGCCCGACGCGGAGGCGGGTCGCGGCCTCGACCTCGTACGGGCATGCGCCGACGGCTGGGGCTGGCATCCGCTGGCCGACAGCGGAGACCGGGGCAAGCTGGTCTGGTGCGAACTCGGGGCGGCCGCCTGAGGGCATCTTCACAAGTAGGCCCGCTCTTCGTTTCTCTTCCCTCACATAAGTCCCGCCTGTTACGATCCGGCCTCCGTATGCGAGGTGGGTGTGGCCAGGGGGGCTCGGCCCGGACCTCGATGCGTTCTCAGTGTTCTCAGTGTGCTCACTGATCTCAGTGTTTTCGGGGAGGGAACCTCTTGGCCCGGCATGCGCGCATGCGCTCTCGGGCGGTCCGGCGGATCCGCATGTCCGTCGTCCTGGCCGCCGCAACATCCGTCAGTTTCACGGGACTCACCGCGTCAGGGGCGGCGGCGGACACGCCGACCCCCATCGCGACCAGCGGCGTCTGGGGCATCGACTTCGCCGGTGGCACGCTGCACACCGTGGAGCGCGGGGCCAACGGCGACCGGTTCGTCGTCTCCCGCGCCGTCTCGGCGGACGGTACGAGCGCGAGCGAGCGGGTCGGGTACGGCTACGCCGATCCGTTCGCGGACGGTTCCCATCTGGAGTACGTGCCCTGCGACGCAGGCACCTGCGTACCGATGCGCAACACCGGCAACGGCCACATGCTGAGCTTCTTCGTCAGCAGCACCGGCGCCGAGCGGGCGGAGATCCGGATCGGCCCTTCCGCCCTTCACTGGAACGAGGAGCCCAGCGTCAAGGGCGGCCGCTTCGTCGACGCCACCGGCAACTTCTACGTCTACAACGCGACCTCGACCGGCAAGCAGTACGTCGACTACTCCTCGCCCTACCGGTACACGGACCTGCGCATGACCCGGCCCATCACCGCCGCCTCGGTCTGGGGCGCCAGGCTGTGGACGGCCAACTCGGCCGCGGGCTCCGTCAGCGCGATCGACCTGAAGAAGAAGCAGGTCGTCGAGACCGTCTCGGTCGGCGCACCCTGCTCCGTCAAGGAGCTTCAGGTCGTGGGGCGCTGGGTGTACTGGAACTGCGGGCCCACCGGCGCCGCGGGTGTCTACGACCGGACGACGAAGAAGAAGTTCACCGTGCCGTCAGGACCCGCCCTGGTCGGCGACGGCTATCTCGTCCGGCACGACCGCACCGCGGGCAAGCTGCTGCTCACCGACTTCCACACCAACACGGCCGCGGCTCCCCGCGAGATCGCGGACCTGCCGGCCGGGAACACCGCGGACCAGCGGCGGCTGACCTGGAGCGTCGACAAGTTCGGCGGCGACATCGCGTACGTCGGCCAGGACAAGGCGATCCACGTGGTGCAGAGCGGGGTCCCCGCACAGGGTCTCTTCAAGATCGACTCCGATCTCGCCGAGGACTCCTTCGACGTCAAGTCCACGACCGGCAGCCAGGTGTGGTCCAGCACGTGGCAGCTGAGCAAGCCCGCGGACTGGGCCTTCACGGTGAAGGACGCGGCCGGCCGCACGGTTCGTACGATCAGGAGCGAGCGCCCCGGCACCGAGCCCGTCGTCGAGTGGGACGGCAAGACGGACGCCGGGCAGTGGGTCAGCAGCGGCACGCACCACTGGACCCTCACCGCGACGGCCGCCGACGGCAGTGGCACGTACACGACGAGCGACGACCTCGGGGTGGACGGCGCCCAGCAGGGCTTCCACGACCAGGGCGGCAGCGCGCACGGCGACCTGGTCACCCTCAACTCCAGCGGCACGCTGACCACCCACATCGCCAACGGCACCGGCGGCTTCGCCTACAAGACCTCCGGCGGTGGCTGGCCGGCCGGCACGCTCGCCGTCCCGTTCGGCGACACCGGCAGCGACCGCTGCGCCGAACTCCTGGCCCGGATGCCGAACGGCGAACTGCGCCGCTACACCGGCAAGTGCGGCGGCGCCTACCAGCCGGGCAGCAGCCATGCCGTCATCGGCAGCGGCTGGAGCCAGTACGACGTGCTGACCTCGCCCGGCGACCTGAACGGCGACGGCCGGGCCGACCTGGTGGCCCGCCAGACCACCACCGGCGACATGTACTTCTACGCCGGCACGTCCGCCGGCAAGCTCGCCGCCCGCGTCAGGATCGGCACCGACTGGAAGACGTACGGCCGGATCACCGGCGTCGGGGACATCACCGGCGACGGCAAGGCGGACCTCATCGGCCACGACCGCAACGGCGGCCTGTGGCGCTACGACGGCCTGGGCAACGGCACGTTCGCGGCGCGCCAACAGGTGTTCAAGGACTGGGGGCGCGCGTACAACGCGCTCGTCGGCGTCGGGGACCTCTCCGGCGACGGCCGCCCCGACATCGTCGTGCGCAACAGCTACGGCGAGCTCTACCGCAACGACGGCAACGGCAAGGGCGGCTTCGGGGCCCGAGTGAAGCTGGCCACCGGCTGGCAGGCGTACAAGGGGATGTTCTGATGCGGCACACCATTCGTTCGGCACGCCTCGCGCGTCGCCTGGCGGCGGTCCTCGCCTCCGCGATCGTCTTCACCGGCCTGTCGAACGGCGCGCTCGGCAGCGCCCCCGAGGCGCAGGCCGCGGTGTCCGTCCCGTCCTGGGTGATCCCGCTCTACTACGAGGACGAGGGCACCGGAGCGGTCCGCGTGTGCACCGGGATCGTGCTGTCCAAGACGAAGACCCTTGCCACGCCCGCCTGTTTCACCGGTATGAACGAGCCGGACTTCGAGTGGACGTACGACAGCGGCGGCAGGCGGGACGGCGGCACGAACTTCCCCACCTATCGCATCCACCCGTCCTACGACGCGACCACCCGCCGGGGCGCGCTCGCGGTGACCAACCGGCGCACCCCGAACAACTCCGGCAAGCCGGTGCTCGCCTCCTCCTCGGACAGCGCCCTGTACGCCACCGGGGCCAAGGCGGTCTTCTCCTCCTGGACCGGTCTTGGGGTGGACCAGCGCTACCGGCACAGCGAGCAGGTCGTGATCAAGTCGTCGGCGGACTGTGCCGCGCTGCTCGGCGCCCCGCTGCCGACGGGCACGCTGTGCACCGCGCCCGCGCCCGGAGCGCCTCCGGTCGCCGACGCCGACCAGTGCCTGGGGGACTCGGGCGGCGCGCTCGTCGCGGGCGGCAAGCTCATCGGCTTCTCGGCGACCCGGCCCACCGGCTGTGTGCACTCCGGCGTACGCCTCTACACGCGCGTCTCCTCGTACCGTGCCCTGATCGGCGACTGGACCACGGACACCGACATCCGGTACGACGACACGGGCAGTTTCCTCGGGCGGCAGTCGAACGACCTGGTCGACAAGTGTGAGCTCGACTCGACCTCCCACGTCGGTTGCGCGGCCGACGACGCCGGCTCCTTCGACGTGCGGGGCTACAACTTCGTGGTGCAGGCCGGTGACCTGAACGGGGACGGCTTCGGCGATCTGCTGGCCCGCAAGTCCGACGGCACCCTCTACCGGGTACCGGCCAGCGACACGGGGCCCGACTTCTACTACCGGTCCCGCATCGGCGGCGGCTGGAACACCTACAACCGGATCGTCGCGGTCCGCGACATCACCGGCGACGGCCTGCCCGATCTGCTCGGCCGGGACAAGTACGGACTGCTCTGGCTGTACCGCGGCACCGGCAAGGGCGCTTTCGCCGCCCGCACCAAGATCGGCGGCGGCTGGCAGATCTACACCGCCCTGGCGGGCCGGGGCGATGTGTCGGGCGACGGCATCCCCGACCTGGTCGCGCGGGACAAGGCCGGCGTGCTCTGGCTGTACCGCGGCAACGGCAAGGGCGCCTTCTCCGCACGCACCAAGATTGGCGGCGGTTGGAACACGTACAACGCGATCGTCGGCAGCGGCGACTTCGACCGTGACGGCCGCCAGGACATCGTCGGCCGTACGCCGGCGGGGGCGCTCTACGTCTACAACGCCAACCACAAGGGCGGCTTCTACGTCCGCAAGAAGCTGGCCAGCACCGGGATGAAGGGCTTCACCAGCCTGAGCTGACCGGCCCTAGTCGTCGCAGGCGGCCTTCTCGAACTCGGTCACGGACACGGTGGTGAGGCTCTCTTCACCGCTGTCCGTGACCTTGTCGTAGGCGACCTGCCCGGGGGTGAGCCGCTCGGTGTCGGCGAGGGTGAAGGTGACGTTGCTCGAGGACCACGAGTTGTCCTTGGTCCCGCCGCCCAGGCCGTAGCGCGTGTGGGGACGCAGCGCCGGTACGGGCTTGTCGGCCGTCCAGCCGACGGCGGTGGTGCTCAGCGGCCAGGTGACAAGGCCGGGAGAGAGACGATGGCCGGCGGTCCAGCGGGCGAGGTGCCCGTTTCCTGCGTCGTCCTTGTAGAGCACGGCCCCGTCGAGGTGATGCCCGCAGATCGCCAGGACGCCCCGGTCCCTCCGGAGGCGTAGGGCGTGACACCTGTCATTCAAGAGTGACGTCCGCCTGTCACTGGGGGAACGAACCCCTCCGCCCTTACCTTCCTGCCATGACGAAAACGGGTGGGACCCAGCCGCAGAAGACCGACGTCAAGGTGAGCCTGATCGGTGGTCACCGGCTCAAGGGCGAGACGCTGCACGAGCGCACGCTCACCGCGTCGCTCATCGGCGGCGCCGACGTCGACCTGACCGACATCGACATCCCCGACGGCGCCGAACTCCGCATCACCAAGCTGAGTCTGATCGGCGGCGTCAGCCTCAAGGTCCGTCCGGACGTGCGGGTGGAGGTGCACGGCATCCGCCTCGGCGGCGTGAACGACAGCGGGCCGAGCGAGCCCGGGGGCCCGACCGTGCGGATCGACGCCTGGGGGCTGCTCGGCGGGGTCACCGTCAGGCGCGGGTGAGGTAAACGGAAAGGGGCCGGAGTTCGATGCCCTCAGGCAGGGAACTCCGGCCCCCAGCAGGGGAGTTGCGGGCTACTCCGACTCGTCCGGCGTAGGCGGAGCCGTCGGACGCAGCTTCAGCCAGACCAGGAAGAACAGCCCGAGGGCGAGCATGCCGAGGCCCGTCCACAGGTTGATGTTGATGTTCTCGGCCTTCTTCAGGTCGGCGTCGGAGGCCGTGATCCCGGCGATCGTCACGATGACGCCGTAGAGCACGAACAGGCCGCCGATGATGCGCCGGATGTCGAAGAGACGGGCCGCCGTGGCGGACTTGCGCTCCAACTCGGAGACTTCGTTCTGGAGTTCAGACATGAGGGAAGTGACCTCCGATCAGAGGGAGTAGGGGAGGTAGCAGAGCGCGGCGAGGACGATGGCGCCCCAGCCGAGCAGCGCCGGCTTGCGGTACCAGGCGTCGTCGCCCTCGGCGGGCGGCTCCTCCAGGCCCGGGGCCGTCGTGCCGTACACCAACCCTGCCAGCTCCGCCTCCGGCTTGGGTGCCGTGAAGAGGGTGACGACCACCATGACCACCGCGCCGGCCACGAAGCCGACGATCGCCGAGACGAAGTTGGCGCCCTGGTCGGTCGGGATGTCGATGACGCCCTGCTTGTAGATCCAGAAGTAGTTGAGCATCGCCGCGGACGTGCCCGCGACCAGGCCCCACACGCCGGACTTCATCGACGCGCGCTTCCAGAACATGCCGATGATGAAGACGACGAACATCGGGACGTTGAAGAAGGAGAACAGGGTCTGCAGGTAGCCCATGATGTTCGAGAACGACGAGGCGATGAACGCCGTGCCGATCGAGAGGACCACGCCGATCGCCGTGATCGCCCGGCCGAACTTCAGGTAGTAGCCGTCGGGCTTGTCGGTCTTCACGTACTTGGCCCAGATGTCGTACGTGAACACGGTGTTGAAGGACGACACGTTCGCCGCCATGCCCGCCATGAAGGCGGCGAGCAGGCCGGTCACCGCGATGCCGAGGACACCGTTCGGCAGCAACTCCTGCATCAGGTACGGGATCGCGTCGTTGTACGTGAGGTCCGACCCCTTCATGCCGATCTGCGGGACCAGGACCGCGGCGACCATGCCCGGGATCATCACCAGGAACACGATGAAGATCTTCGGGAAGGCGGCGATCAGCGGCGTGCGCTGGGCGGCGGAGAGGTTCTTGGCCGACAGGGCGCGCTGGACCTCCGCGAAGTTCGTCGTCCAGTAGCCGAAGGAGAGCACGAAGCCGAGGCCGAGGATGATCGTGAGCCAGTTCGCGCCGAGCGGGTTGGCGTCACCGATGCCGGTGCCGCCCCAGGCCGACAGGAAGTTGTCGCCGTGCTGGGCCTTGAGGGAGTCCGTCATGCCGCCCCAGCCGCCGACGCGCTTGAGGCCGATGATGCAGATCGGGATGAGGGCCGCGAGGATCACGAAGAACTGCAGGACCTCGTTGTAGATGGCCGAGGAGAGGCCGCCGATCGTGATGTACGCGAGGACGAAGGCGCCCGCGACCACGATGGCCACCCACTGCGGCCAGCCGAGCAGCGCCTCGACGACGATCGACAGGGCGTAGAGGTTCACGCCCGCGATCAGTATCGCCGCGAAGGCGAACAGGATCGAGCTGAGCAGGTGTGCGGACTTGTCGAAGCGCTGGAGCAGGAACTCCGGCACCGAGCGCACCTTCGAGCGGTAGTAGAACGGCATCATGACCAGGCCGAGGAAGACCATGGCCGGGATGGCGCCGATCCAGTACCAGTGGACGACGGCGACGCCGTACTGCGCGCCGGTCGCGGCCATGCCGAGGATCTCGGTGGCGCCCAGGTTGGCGGCGACGAACGCGAGACCCGTGACCCACGCGGGCAGCGAGCGCCCGGACAGGAAGAAGTCGAGGCTCGTCTTCACCGAGCGGCGGGCCATGAAGCCGATGCCGAGGACGACGACGAAGTAGATCGCGAGGATCGCGTAGTCGAGGCCGTTGGTGGGCAGTCGAAGCCCTGCCGCCAGCGTGATTGTGGGGGACTGCATGAGTACTCGCTTCGTTGCGCGAACTGAAACAGTCCGGAACCTACGCCTCCATCTTCAATAAGTGAACAGTTCTCATGATGTTCTTTGTTTGATTGTGATCGAGACCTCGTCGGGAAATGATCACGAGCCGCGGAAGGTGCACACCCCGAACCCTTGACGCTGCTGTTGGCTTATGCTTTGTTGTGTTCGGTTCTGTTTGGTTGTTGCTTGGCTTGGTGCGATGAGGAGCATCGGACGTGAAGAAGACGTCGACCCGGCTTGCCGACGGTCGTGAGCTCATCTACTACGACTCGCGCGACGACGTCGTGCGGGACGCGGTGGACCACCGCCCCCTCGACCGCACCGTCACCACCTCCGAGGTCCGCCGCGACCCGCTGCTCGGGGACTCGGTGGCCATCGCCTCGCACCGGCAGGGACGGACGTACCACCCGCCGGCCGACGAGTGCCCCCTGTGCCCGTCCGAGGGGGAGCGGCTGAGCGAGATCCCCGACTCCTCGTACGACGTGGTCGTCTTCGAGAACCGCTTCCCCTCGCTCGCCGGGGATTCGGGGCGGTGCGAGGTGGTCTGCTTCACCTCCGACCACGACAAGTCCTTCGCCGATCTGAGCGAGGAGCAGGCCGGGCTCGTGCTCGAGGCCTGGACCGACCGGACCGCCGAGCTGTCCCACCTCGACTCGGTCGAGCAGGTCTTCTGCTTCGAGAACCGCGGCGCCGAGATCGGCGTCACCCTCGGCCACCCGCACGGCCAGATCTACGGCTACCCCTTCACCACCCCGCGCACCGCCCTCATGCTCCGCTCGCTCGCGCAGCACAAGGAGCAGACCGGCGGCCGCAACCTCTTCGCCGACGTGGTGGAGCAGGAGATCGAGGACGGCAGCCGCGTCGTCCTCGAGGGTGAGCACTGGGTCGCCTTCGTCCCGTACGCCGCGCACTGGCCGTACGAGGTGCACCTCTACCCCAAGCGCCAGGTCCCGGACCTGCTCGGGCTCGACGACGCGGCACGCACAGAGTTCCCCAAGGTTTATCTGGAACTCTTGAGGCGCTTCGACCGGATCTTCGGTGCGGACCAGCCGGTGACGCCGTACATCGCGGCCTGGCACCAGGCCCCGTTCGGCTCGCTGGACGAGTTCGAGGGCGTCAACCGGGACGACTTCGCGCTGCACCTCGAGCTTTTCACCATCCGCCGCACGTCCGGCAAGCTGAAGTTCCTCGCGGGCTCCGAGTCAGGCATGAGCGTGTTCATCAACGACGTGCCGCCGGAGACCGCGGCCGAGCGACTGCGAGAGGTAGCGAGCAAGTAATGGGTAAGTACCTGGTGACCGGCGGTGCCGGTTACGTCGGCAGTGTCGTCGCGCAGCACCTGCTGGAAGCCGGCCACGACGTCACCGTCCTCGACAACCTCTCCACCGGCTTCCGCGAGGGCGTCCCCTCCGGCGCCACCTTCGTCGAGGGCGACATCCGCGACGCCGCCAAGTGGCTCGACTCCTCGTACGACGCCGTCCTGCACTTCGCCGCCTTCTCGCAGGTCGGCGAGTCCGTCGTGAAGCCCGAGAAGTACTGGGACAACAACGTCGGCGGCACGATGGCCCTGCTCGCCGCGATGCGCTCGGCGGGCGTCAGGAAGCTCGTCTTCTCCTCCACCGCGGCCACGTACGGCGAGCCGGTCAGCACCCCGATCACCGAGACCGACCCGACGGCGCCCACGTCTCCGTACGGCGCCTCGAAGCTCGCCGTCGACCACATGATCACCGGTGAGGCGCACGCGCACGGCCTGGCCGCCGTCTCGCTGCGCTACTTCAACGTCGCGGGCGCGTACGGCAGTTGCGGCGAGCGCCACGACCCCGAGTCGCACCTCATCCCGCTCGTCCTCCAGGTCGCGGCCGGCCAGCGCGACGCCATCTCGGTCTACGGCGACGACTACCCGACGCCCGACGGCACCTGCATCCGCGACTACATTCACGTCGCCGACCTCGCCGAGGCCCACCTGCTGGCGGTCGACGCGGCCCGCCCGGCCGAGCACCTGATCTGCAACCTCGGCAACGGCAACGGCTTCTCCGTCCGCGAGGTCGTCGAAACCGTCCGCCAGGTCACCGGGCACCCGATCCCCGAGGTCGTCGCCCCGCGCCGCGGCGGCGACCCGGCGGTCCTCGTGGCCTCCGCCGCCACCGCGCGCGAGCGCCTCGGCTGGAACCCGTCCCGCGCGGACCTCGCGGGAATCGTCGCCGACGCCTGGCGCTTCGCCCAGGCCCGCCAGGAGAAGTAGGGGCTGTCAACTGATGTCTGTCGCCGCGCAGTTCAGTGAGTTGTACGGGTACGAGCCCGCCGGAGTGTGGGCCGCCCCCGGCCGCGTCAACCTCATCGGTGAGTACACCGACTTCAACGAGGGCTTCGTCATGCCGCTCGCGCTGCCGCACACCGCGGTCGCGGCCGCGGCCAAGCGGTCGGACGGGGTGCTGCGGCTGCACTCCGCCGACATCGACGCCCCGGTCGCCGAGCTGCGCGTCGACGAGCTGACCCCGCTCAGCAAGTACGGGCAGGGCGGCTGGGCCGCGTACCCCGCGGGCGTCGTCTGGGCGCTGCGGGACGCGGGCCACGCGATCACCGGCGCGGACATCCACCTGGCGTCCACGGTCCCGACGGGCGCGGGCCTGTCCTCCTCGGCGGCCCTGGAGGTCGTCACGGCGGCCGCGCTCAACGAGCTGTTCGAACTCGGCCTGTCGAACCCGGAGTTGGCGGTCCTCGCACAGCGCGCCGAGAACGTCTTCGTCGGCGTCCCGTGCGGCGTCATGGACCAGATGGCCTCCGCCTGCGCCACCGAGGGCCACGCCCTCTACCTGGACTGCCGCGACCTGTCGACCCGTCAGGTCCCCTTCGACCTCGCCACCCAGGGGCTGCAGCTCCTCGTCGTCGACACCCGCGTCAAGCACGAGCTGGGCGACGGGGCGTACGCGGAGCGGCGCGCGGGCTGCGAAGAGGGCGCCCGCATCCTCGGCGTCTCGCACCTTCGCGATGTCGCGTACGCCGAACTGGCCGACGCGCTCGGGAAGTTGGAAGCCTCGGGCGCGGACGAGAAGGTGGTCCGCTACGTCCGTCACATCGTCACCGACGACCACCGCGTGGAGCAGGTCATCGACCTCCTCGACGCCGGTCGGGTCCGTGCGATCGGCCCGGTCCTCACCGAGGGCCACCTCTCGCTCCGCGACGACCTGCGGATCTCCTGCCCGGAGCTGGACCTGGTGGTGGCCACGGCCAACGCGTCGGGCGCGATCGGTGCCCGGATGACCGGCGGCGGCTTCGGCGGCTCGGCGATTGTGCTCGTGGAGTCCGGCGACGCGGACGCGGTCACGAAGGCGGTGCTCGCGGCCTTCGAGGAGGCCGGGTACACGGCGCCGCGAGTCTTCCCCGCGGTCCCGTCGGCAGGCGCCCGCCGCGAGAACTGACTCAGCCGAGCCGCTTGGTGAGGGTGAATTCCTTGACCCCGGGTGGGTAGTCGGGGACGACGGCGACGACGTCGTAGCCGTGCTGCCGATAGAAGCCGGGGGCTTGGAAGTCCCACGTCTCTACGCGGGAGTTGGCGCAGCCGCGGTCCGTGACGGCGATGCGCTCCGCCTCCGCGAGGAGGCGGGAGCCGAGGCCCGCGCCGCGGTGGCGGTCGGCGACCCACAGCAGGTTCACGTGCAGCCAGGTCGCCCACGTGTGCCCGTCCAGGCCGGCGGCCAGCGTGCCGTCCGCCTCCAACGCCCAGACCTGCAGCGGAGTTTCGCGCTCCCCGGGGGTGCCGCGCAGCTCGCGCAGCGCCGGGGACGCCGCCGTGTTGGTGTCCTTCAGCAGCGACCGAAGCAGAAGGCGGCGCTCTTTGTCGACTTCTGTCTCAATGCGAAACATGTGCCTCACCATAAACGCGCTGGACAGTCGTCCGCCGGTCAACGAGCAACCAGTTCTGTGAATTGCCTTCCCCTCCTGGCCGTCGGCCCTACTCTGAGGACAGCACCGGTGGGGGCCGGTGTTGATCAGGGGGCGAGACAGCCGGGTACGACGCCCGGAGTGGGGGTAGCAGTTCCGGCACGGCGGCGGCCGTGAGGGCTGCGGCGACCTGATACTCCGGGCGCCGTACCTGGGTTGGTCGTCCTCCGACCAGTGGGGGTTTTCAGTGGTTCGCATACGCGTACTTGTCGTCGACGACCATCGCATCTTCGCCGAGTCCCTCGCCGCGGCACTCGCCGCCGAGCCGGACGTCGACGTGTCGGCCGCGGGCAGCGGCCCCGCCGCCCTGCGCTGCCTCGACCGGGCGGCCGCCGAGGGGCGCAGATTCGATGTGCTGCTGGTCGACGCGGACCTGGGCGCGGCATCGCTCGGCGGCATGCGCCCGCCGACGGTCGTGCCCGACACGGCCTCCCAGGACGGCCTCGTCGACGGGATCTCCCTGGTCGCGGGCGTCCGCTCGGGCCAGCCCGCGGTCCGTACGGTGGTCCTCGCCGAGCGGGACGATCCGCGCCGCGCGGCCCTCGCGCTGCAGGCCGGCGCGTCCGGCTGGGTCGCCAAGGACTGTTCCCTGTCGCGCCTGTTGACCGTCATCCGGGGTGTGCTGCGCGACGAGACGCATCTGCCTCCGGCGCTGCTCACGGGTGTGCTGCGGGAGCTGACCGCGGCACGCAAGCACCGTACGGAGTCGGAGCGGCTCGTGGAGTCCCTGACCCCGCGTGAGCGTGAGGTGCTGCGGTGCATGGTCGCGGGGCTCGGCCGCAAGGCCGTGGCCGAGCGCCTGTTCCTGTCGCCGCACACGGTCCGGACACACATGCAGAACGTGCTGGGGAAACTGGGAGTCCACTCGACCCTGGCTGCGGTAGCGCTCGCGCGCCGGGCGGGCGTCGGGCCTGTGGACCTCGAGGCCGCCAGCTGATCCTGCCGGGATCGGATCGTGTGCGACTGCCGCGCCGTCGTGGCTGGTCGCGCAGCGCCTGCATTTCAGGGGTGCGGGGAACTGCGCGACCAGCCCCCACCGGCCGTCAGCCGGACGCGTGCAGAACCCCTACGGCGATCAGCCTCAGCCGGGGATGTTGTCGAACGGCGCCGTCAACTGTCGGAGCAGGGAGGCGAGTTCGGCCCGGTCCCCTCGGGAGAGCTCCGCCAGGATCGCCCGCTCCTGCGCGAGCAGACCCGCCAGGGCCTGATCCGCACGATCCCGGCCCTCCTCGGTCAGGCGGACAAGGACACCGCGGCGATCGCTGGGGTCCGGGAGGCGCTCGACCAGGCCCTTCTTCGTGAGGCGGTCGATGCGGTTGGTCATCGTGCCGGACGTGACCAGGGTCTGGGTGAGCAGCTGCCCGGGGGAGAGCTGGTAGGGCGCACCGGCACGCCGCAGCGACGTCAGGACGTCGAACTCCCACGGCTCCAGCTGATGCTCGGAGAACGCGAGACGCCGGGCGCGGTCGAGATGGCGCGCGAGTCTGCTGACCCGACTGAGCACCTCGAGGGGCTCCACGTCGAGGTCGGGGCGCTCCCGGCGCCACGCTGCGACCAGTCGGTCGACCTCGTCCTCCATGGCGATCAGTGTAGGGGGTGTGTCGATGTGAAGTCTCTTGATGTCGAGTCTCTTGACATCGAGATACATGGAAGGGGACCCTGAGAGGCATGACGACGACCTCTCCCACCTGGGACCCGCAGCAGTACCTCCGCCACGCCGACCACCGCGGCCGCCCGTACGTGGAACTGCTCGCCCGCGTCCCCGCCCTGCCCCGCGAGGGTGCCCGCATCGCCGACCAGGGCTGCGGCCCGGGCAACGTGACGACGCTGCTCGCCGAGCGCTGGCCCGCCGCGCACATCACGGGGTACGACAATTCGCCGGAGATGCTCACCAAGGCCGAGGAGTACGCCGGGCCCACCGCCGGCGGCGGCCGCATCGACTTCGCGCACGCCGACATGGAGCACTGGGCGCCCGCGGAGACGTACGACCTGATCGCCTCGAACGCGACGCTGCAGTGGGTGCCGGGACACGTCGACGCCTTCCCGCGCTGGCTGGACGCCCTGGCCCCCGGCGGCACGCTGGCCTTCCAGGTCCCCGGCAACTTCGAGGCCCCCAGCCACGTACTGATGCGTGAACTCGCCGAATCCGCGCGGTGGAAGGACCGCCTCGCCGGGGTCCTGCGGCACGCCGACGCGGTGCTCGCGCCCGCCGTCTACCTGGAGCGGCTCGCGGACCTGGGCTGCGAGGTGGACGCCTGGGAGACGACGTACATGCACCTGCTGCAGGGCGAGGATCCCGTCCTGGACTGGGTGAAGGGGACGGGGCTGCGGCCCGTGCTCACCGCGCTCGCGGGCGACCCGGAGGCGCGGGACGCGTTCGTGGCGGAGTACCGGGACCTGCTGCGCGAGGCGTACCCGGCGACCGCGCACGGCACCGTGCTGCCGTTCCGGCGGCTCTTCGTGGTGGCGGTGAAGCCCGCGTGATCGAGGCCCTCGACCATGTGCAGCTCGCCGCGCCCGAGGGCAGCGAAGAGCTCCTGCGCTCCTTCTACGTGGATGTCCTCGGCATGACCGAGACCCCGAAGCCGCCCGTGCTCGCGGCCCGGGGCGGGTGCTGGTTCGAGGCCGGGGGAGCGCGGCTGCACCTCGGGATCGAGTCGGACTTCCGGGCCGCGCGCAAAGCGCATCCGGGGCTGCGGGTGCGGGACATCGAGGCGTACGGGCGGCGCCTCGCCGAGCGCGGCGCCGACGTCGTCTGGGACGACACCCTGCCGGGGCACCGGCGGTTCTACTCCACCGACCCCGTCGGCAACCGGCTGGAGTTCCTGGAGCCCCTGGAGGCGTCCGCGTACGCGTGAGGGGCCTTGGCGCGAGCTCGGCTAGCTCTTGCGGTGCCCTATGAGGCGGGGCTTCGGCTCGAGGCCGTCCAGGCCGTGCCACGCCAGATTCACCAGGTGCGCCGCGACCTCCGCCTTCTTCGGCTTGCGCGCGTCCAGCCACCACTGGCCCGTCAGCGCCACCATTCCGACCAGCGCCTGCGCGTACAGCGGCGCGAGCTTCGGGTCGAAGCCGCGGGTCTTGAACTCGCGGCCCAGGATGTCCTCGACCTGCGTGGCGATGTCGGAGATGAGCGAGGCGAAGGAGCCCGTGGACTGCGGGATGGGGGAGTCGCGGACCAGGATCCGGAAGCCGTCCGTGTACTCCTCGATGTAGTCGAGGAGGGCGAAGGCGGCCTGCTCGCACAGTTCGCGGGGGTGGCCGGCCGTCAGGGAGCCGGTCACCATGTCCAGGAGCTGGCGCATCTCCCGGTCGACGACGACCGCGTACAGGCCCTCCTTGCCGCCGAAGTGCTCGTACACCACCGGCTTGGAGACCCCGGCCTTCGCCGCGATCTCCTCGACCGACGTGCCCTCGAACCCCTTCTCGGCGAACAGGGTGCGACCGATCTCGAGCAGCTGCTGGCGGCGCTCGGCCCCCGTCATCCGCGGACGGCGCGTACGCCGTTGTTTGTCACTGCTCGCGTTGCTCGGGGTACTTGAGTCGGTCGCCACACTCCCCATCATGCCGTGCCGGGCTCACGCGGCGTCGGCGACCTTGCGCTTCGCCTCGATCCTGTCCTGCGAGGGCCAGCGCACGTCGGACGCCCAGCCCAGCTGCTCGAACCAGCGGATCAGCCGTGCCGAGGAGTCGATCTGGCCGCGCATCACGCCGTGCCGGGCCGAGGTGGGGTCGGCGTGGTGGAGGTTGTGCCAGGACTCACCGCAGGACAGGACGGCCAGCCACCACACGTTGCCGGACCTGTCGCGGGACTTGAAGGGGCGCTTGCCGACGGCGTGGCAGATCGAGTTGATCGACCACGTGACGTGGTGCAGCAGCGCCACACGCACCAGCGAGCCCCAGAAGAACGCCGTGAACGCGCCCCACCACGACATCGTGACCAGACCGCCGATCAGCGCGGGCAGGAACAGCGACAGCATCGTCCAGTAGATGAACTGGCGGGAGATCGCCCGGATCGCCGGATCCTTGATCAGGTCGGGGGCGTACTTCTCCTGCGGCGTCTGCTCCTCGTCGAACATCCAGCCCACGTGCGCCCACCACAGGCCCTTCATCAGCGCGGGCACGGTCTCCCCGTACCGCCACGGCGAGTGCGGGTCGCCCTCCGCGTCGGAGAACTTGTGGTGCTTGCGGTGGTCCGCGACCCAGCGGACCAGGGGGCCCTCCACCGCCATCGAACCGGCGACCGCGAGCGCGATGCGCAGCGGGCGCTTCGCCTTGAAGGAGCCGTGCGTGAAGTAGCGGTGGAAACCGATCGTGATGCCGTGACAGCCGAGGTAGTAGAAGAAGACGAGGAGGCCGAGGTCCAGCCAGCTCACGCCCCAGCCCCAGACCAGCGGCACCGCCGCGAGCAGGGCCAGGAACGGCACGGCGATGAACAGCAGCAGCGTGATCTGCTCCAGGGAGCGCTTCTGCTCACCACCCAGCGTCGCCGACGGCAGCGTGGCGGACGAGCCGGACGCCTCCTGCGGGGCGTCGTCGATCACATCGGAACTGGTTGCCATGGATGTCCCCTGTGTAGGTCGAGGTGGGTCGAGGTGGGAGGAAGGGGGGGAGAGGGGGAGGAGAGGGGGGTGTAGGGGGGTTGAAACAGCCGGTGACGGGTCAGGAGATCCACGGAGTCCCGCGGACATGCTCGCCTACGCTTCCGTAACCTACGGCGTCGTAAGTATGGCAGCGCGCAGCCGGGCGGCAAGAGGCCCAGGACCGTGCCGCCTGCGCAGGCACATATCCTTGGGAACGGTCGGACAGCGCGGTCCGCTCTGAATCTCCACCCGGGACTACTACCCGTTCCCGGGGACTCTTCCCTCCAGATGAGCTTCACCACTGCAAGGAGCCGCACCTGTGAGCAGTGCCGACGAACAGACCGCCGCGACGAGCACCAGTGCCGAGCTGCGCGCCGACATCCGCCGCCTCGGCGATCTGCTGGGCGAGACGCTCGTGCGCCAGGAGGGGCCCGAGCTCCTCGACCTCGTGGAGAAGGTGCGCCGCCTGACGCGCGAGGACGGCGAGGCCGCCGCCGAGCTGCTGCGGGGCACCGAGCTGGAGACCGCCGCCAAGCTGGTGCGCGCGTTCTCGACCTACTTCCACCTGGCCAACGTGACGGAGCAGGTGCACCGCGGCCGCGAGCTGCGCGCCAAGCGTGCCGCCGAGGGCGGTCTCCTCGCCCGCACCGCGGACCGGCTCAAGGACGCCGACCCGGACCACCTGCGCGAGACCGTGCAGCACCTGAACGTGCGCCCCGTCTTCACGGCCCACCCGACCGAGGCCGCCCGCCGTTCCGTCCTGAACAAGCTGCGCCGCATCGCCGAGCTTCTGGAGACGCCGGTCCTGGAGACCGACCGCCGCCGCTACGACACCCGCCTCGCCGAGAACATCGACCTGGTGTGGCAGACCGACGAGCTGCGCGTCGTCCGCCCCGAGGTGACCGACGAGTCGCGCAACGCCATCTACTACCTGGACGAGCTGCACGCCGGCGCCGTCGGTGACGTCCTCGAGGACCTCACCGCCGAGCTGGAGCGCGTCGGCGTCACCCTTCCCGAGGAGACCCGGCCGCTCACCTTCGGCACCTGGATCGGCGGCGACCGCGACGGCAACCCGAACGTGACGCCGCAGGTCACCTGGGACGTCCTGATCCTCCAGCACGAGCACGGCATCAACGACGCGCTCGACATGATCGACGAGCTGCGCGGCTTCCTCTCCAACTCCATCCGGTACACGGGCGCCACCGAGGAGATGCTCACCTCGCTCCAGTGCGACCTGGAGCGCCTGCCGGAGATCAGCCCCCGCTACAAGCGGCTCAACGCCGAGGAGCCCTACCGGCTCAAGGCCACCGCGATCCGCCAGAAGCTGGAGAACACCAAGACGCGGCTCGCGCGGAACACGCCGCACGAGGACGGCCGCGACTACCTCGGCACCGCCGAGCTGCTGCACGACCTGACGCTCATCCAGACCTCGCTGCGCGAGCACCGCGGCGGCCTGTTCGCCGAGGGCCGCATGAACCGTACGATCCGGACCCTGTCCGCGTTCGGTCTGCAGCTGGCCACGATGGACGTACGCGAGCACGCCGACGCCCACCACCACACCCTCGGCCAGCTCTTCGACCGGCTCGGCGAGGAGTCCTGGCGCTACAGCGACATGCCCCGCGACTACCGCGGCAAGCTGCTCGCCAAGGAACTCAGGTCGCGGCGGCCGCTCGCCCCGACCCCGGCGCCGCTCGACGCCGACGGCGAGAAGACCCTGGGCGTCTTCCACACCATCGCCAAGGCGCTCGACGTGTTCGGGCCCGAGGTCATCGAGTCGTACATCATCTCGATGTGCCAGGGCGCCGACGACGTGTTCGCCGCCGCCGTGCTCGCCCGTGAGGCCGGGCTCATCGACCTGCACGCGGGCTGGGCGAAGATCGGCATCGTGCCGCTCCTGGAGACGACGGACGAGCTCAAGGCCGCCGACACGATCCTCGAGGACATGCTCTCCGACCCGTCCTACCGGCGCCTCGTCGCGCTCAACGGCGACGTGCAGGAGGTCATGCTCGGCTACTCCGACTCGTCGAAGTTCGGCGGCATCACGACGTCGCAGTGGGAGATCCACCGCGCCCAGCGCCGGCTGCGTGACGTCGCGCACCGCTACGGCGTCCGCCTGCGCCTCTTCCACGGCCGCGGCGGCACCGTCGGCCGTGGCGGCGGCCCCTCGCACGACGCGATCCTCGCCCAGCCGTGGGGAACGCTGGAGGGCGAGATCAAGGTCACCGAGCAGGGCGAGGTGATCAGCGACAAGTACCTGGTGCCGTCCCTGGCCAGGGAGAACCTCGAACTGACCGTCGCGGCAACGCTGCAGGCCTCCGCCATGCACACCCAGCCGCGCCAGTCCGACGAGGCGCTCGCCCGCTGGGACGCCGCGATGGACGTCGTCTCCGACGCCGCGCACGCCGCGTACCGCAAGCTGGTCGAGGACCCGGACCTGCCGACGTACTTCCTCGCCTCCACGCCGGTCGACCAGCTCGCCGACCTGCACCTGGGCTCTCGGCCCTCGCGCCGCCCCGGCTCGGGCGTCTCGCTCGACGGACTGCGGGCGATCCCGTGGGTGTTCGGCTGGACCCAGTCGCGGCAGATCGTGCCCGGCTGGTTCGGTGTCGGCTCCGGCCTGAAGGCGCTGCGCGAGGCGGGCCTGGACACCGTGCTCGACGAGATGAAGGAGCACTGGCACTTCTTCCGCAACTTCATGTCCAACGTCGAGATGACGCTGGCGAAGACGGACCTGAGGATCGCCCGGCACTACGTCGACACGCTCGTCCCGGAGAACCTGAAGCACGTCTTCGACGACATCGAGGCCGAGCACGCGCTCACCGTCGCCGAGGTGCTCCGCATCACCGGGGAGTCCGAACTCCTCGCCGCGCAGCCCGTGTTGAAGCAGACGTTCGCCATCCGCGACGCCTACCTCGACCCGATCTCGTACCTCCAGGTCGCGCTCCTGAAGCGGCAGCGCGACGCGGCCGCCGCGGGCCAGGACCCGGACCCGACGCTCGCCCGCGCCCTGCTGCTCACCGTCAACGGCGTCGCGGCCGGTCTGCGCAACACCGGCTGACCCCTGCAGACCTGCAGACATGCCCTAGATGCTGAGCGCGGCGAAGGCCGCCGTCAGCACCACGAAACCGGCGCCTGACGTGATCCACGTCAGGCGCCGGTTGCGCATTCCGCCCGCGATCACCACCGACGCGAGCAGCAGCGCGCCGCCCAGCGGCACCCAGGCGTGCAGGAACCCGGCCGTGCCCGCGCGCACGGCCTGCTGCGTGCTCGGCTTGAGGACGACGGGGAAGCTGACCCCCTTCTTCTCCCCGATCGAGCGGTTGATCGTCACGCTCGCATGCCGCACGGCGGTGGGGGATGCGGGGGAGAACGGGCCGGTGCAGACGTCGTCCGTGCACCGGGCCACGGTCATCGAGCCGCGCTCGCGGCCCTTGGGGAACATCACGTGCTGGGCCGAGCCCCACGACGCCCAGACACCGGCGATCAGCAGCAGCGCGGCGAGCGCCCCCGCGGCGACCTGACGGGCAACGGGCACCGGCACCGAAGAAGACATGGCCGGGATCCTTGGCCATGACCCGGCGTACGGTCAACTCCCGCCGTCGGTATATCCGTACAGGTCAGGAGTTGTTCGGGCAGGAGTCGCCCGGTCAGGAGTTGTACGTCGACTGCGCGCGCTCGAGTCCTTCGGTGACGAGCGCCTCGACCGCGTCGGCCGCCCGGTCCACGAAGTAGTCGAGCTCCTTGCGCTCGGCCGACGAGAAGTCCTTGAGGACGAAGTCGGCGACCTGCATCCGCCCGGGCGGGCGTCCGATGCCGAACCGCACCCGGTGGTAGTCGGGGCCCATCGCCTTCGTCATCGACTTCAGACCGTTGTGCCCGTTGTCGCCGCCGCCCAGCTTCAGGCGCAGCACGCCGTAGTCGATGTCCAGCTCGTCGTGGACGGCCACGATGTGCGCCGTCGGCACCTTGTAGAAGTCGCGCAGGGCCGTGACGGGGCCGCCGGAGACGTTCATGAAGGACATCGGCTTGGCGAGGATCACGCGGCGGTTCGCGGGCCCGGGCGGACCGATCCGGCCCTCGACGACCTGTGCCTGGCCCTTGGTCGCCCGCTTGAACTTGGCGCCCATCCGGCGCGCGAGCAGATCGGCCACCATGAAGCCGACGTTGTGCCGGTTCATCGCGTACTCGGGACCGGGGTTGCCGAGCCCGGCGATCAGCCAGGGGGCGTTCTCGTCGGACATGCGCCTTCCTTAGGTAGGGATAGCGGTACGGGGTGGCGGGCCATGCCCGCCACCCCGTACGAAACGGCTCAGTCGCCGAAGGCTCAGGCCTCCGCGGCGGCCTCGTCGCCCGCGGCCTCGGCCGGGGCCTCCTCGGCCTGCGCCGACACGACCTGCAGGACGACGGCGTCGCCGTCGACGGCCAGCGTGGTGCCGGAGGGCAGCGTGATGTCCTTGGCGAGGACGGCGGAGCCGGACTCCAGGCCCGCGATGGAGACGGTGACCGACTCGGGGATGTGCGTGGCCTCGGTCTCGACCGACAGCGTGTTCAGCACGTGCTCGAGCAGGTTGCCGCCGGCGGCGAGCTCGCCCTCGGTGACGATCGGGAGCTCGACGGTGACCTTCTCGCCGCGCTTGACGAGGAGCAGGTCGACGTGGACCAGGAAGCCCTTGATCGCGTCGCGCTGGACGGCCTTCGGGATCGCCAGCTCGTTCTTGCCGTCGATGTCCAGGGACAGCAGGACGTTCGGCGTGCGCAGGGCGAGCAGCAGCTCGTGGCCCGGCAGCGTGACGTGGACCGGCTCGGCACCGTGACCGTAGACGACGGCGGGAACCTTGTTGTCGCGGCGGATGCTGCGGGCGGCACCCTTGCCGAACTCGGAACGGACTTCGGCGGCGATCTTGATCTCGGCCATGTGCTCTTCACTCCTCGTAGAACTGGGGAAAGGGTCACCCGGCCACGAACGGCCTGCTACGAAGAGCGCGTCGATAACGGACCGCCGTACGCAGACGCGTACGGCCTCCCTCGCCGAGCAACTTCGACAGCTTACTCGGAGTGGGAGGCCGCACCCAAATGGATCTTCAGCGACAAGATCTCTTACGGGATCAGGCTTCGCCCTCGAAGAGGCTGGTCACCGAGCCGTCCTCGAAGACCTCGCGCACCGCGGAGGCGATGGTCGGGGCGATCGACAGGACCGTGATCTTGTCGAGCTCCAGCTCGTTCGGCGTCGGCAGCGTGTTCGTGAAGACGAACTCGCTGACCTTCGAGTTCTTCAGGCGGTCCGCGGCGGGGCCGGAGAGCACACCGTGCGTGGCCGTCACGATGACGTCCTCGGCGCCGTGCGCGAACAGGGCGTCGGCGGCGGCGCAGATCGTGCCACCCGTGTCGATCATGTCGTCGACCAGGACGCAGACGCGGCCCTTCACGTCACCGACGACCTCGTGCACGGTGACCTGGTTGGCGACGTCCTTGTCGCGGCGCTTGTGGACGATCGCCAGCGGAGCGCCGAGGCGGTCGCACCAGCGGTCGGCGACGCGCACGCGGCCGGCGTCGGGGGAGACGACGGTCAGCTTGTCGCGGTCCACCTTGGCGCCCACGTAGTCCGCGAGGATCGGCAGCGCGAACAGGTGGTCCACCGGGCCGTCGAAGAAGCCCTGGATCTGGTCCGTGTGCAGGTCCACGGTGAGGATCCGGTCGGCGCCCGCGGTCTTCATCAGGTCCGCGATCAGACGCGCCGAGATCGGTTCACGTCCACGGTGCTTCTTGTCCTGCCGCGCGTAACCGTAGAACGGCACGATGACGGTGATGGAGCGGGCCGACGCGCGCTTCAGCGCGTCGATCATGATCAGCTGCTCCATGATCCACTTGTTGATCGGAGCCGTGTGGCTCTGGATCAGGAAGCAGTCGGCGCCACGGGCGGACTCCTGGTAGCGGACGTAGATCTCGCCGTTGGCGAAGTCGAACGCCTTGGTCGGAACGATCCCGACACCGAGCTGGTGCGCGATCTCCTCAGCAAGCTCGGGGTGGGCGCGGCCAGAGAAGAACATCATCTTCTTCTCGCCCTGCGTCTTAAGCCCGGTCACAGCACTAGTCTCCTCAGACGAGTTCGTCCGCCGCAGCTGCCCGCGCGTCCCTATAGCAGCGAGCCAGGCGAATCGTGAGCATCTATCACGGTACGCCGTGTCGGACGCACCTGTTTCCGGTCAGCCTTCGCCGACCGTGTCCTGGGCGTCCTTCGAAGCCGCCTCGGCCGCCTTCGCGGCCGCGCTCCCGGGACGCTTGCGGGCCACCCAACCCTCGATATTCCGTTGCTGGCCCCGGGCGACGGCCAGCGAACCGGCCGGTACGTCCTTCGTGATGACCGACCCGGCGGCGGTGTACGCGCCGTCCCCGATGGTGACAGGCGCCACAAACATGTTGTCCGAGCCGGTCTTGCAGTGCGACCCGACGACGGAGTGGTGCTTGCTCTCCCCGTCGTAGTTCACGAAGACGCTGGCGGCGCCGATGTTGGAGAAGTCACCGATGGTCGCGTCGCCCACGTACGACAGGTGCGGCACCTTCGTACCCTCGCCGATCGTCGCGTTCTTGGTCTCGACGTACGTGCCGATCTTCGACTTGAGGCCGAGGCGCGTACCGGGACGGAGGTAGGCGAAGGGGCCGACGGAGGCCTCGGGGCCGATCTCCGCGCTGTTCGCCACGGTGTTGTCGACGCGGGCGCCCGCGCCGACCGTGGTGTCCGCGAGCCGGGTGTTGGGGCCGACGACGGCGCCCTCGGCGATGTGCGTGGCGCCGGTCAGCTGCGTGCCGGGCAGGACCGTCGCGTCCCGCTCGAAGGTCACGGTCACGTCCACGAACGTGCTCGCCGGGTCGACGACCGTGACGCCGTCGAGCATCGCGCGCTCCAGCAGCCGGTCGTTGAGGATGCGGCGCGCCTCGGAGAGCTGTACGCGGTTGTTGATGCCGGCGATCTCGCGGTGGTCGCGGGCCACGGAGGCGCCGACCCGGTACCCGGCCTCGCGCAGGATGCCGAGCACGTCGGTGAGGTACTCCTCGCCCTGGCTGTTGTCCGTGCGCACCTTCTTCAGCGCGTCCGCGAGCAGCAGGCCGTCGAAGGCGAAGACGCCCGAGTTGATCTCGGTGATCGCGCGCTGCGCCTCGGTCGCGTCCTTGTGCTCGACGATCGCGGTCACCGCGCCCGAGACGTTGTCACGGACGATGCGGCCGTAGCCGGTGGCGTCCGGGACGTCGGCGGTCAGCACCGTCACCGCGTTGCCGTCGGAGGTGTGCGTGGCGGCGAGGTCGGCGAGGGTCTCGGCGGTGAGCAGCGGGGTGTCGCCGCAGACGACGATGACCGTGCCGTCGACGGCGCCGTCCGGGCCGGTGCCGCGCAGGCCCTCGAGGCCCATGCGGACCGCGTGACCCGTGCCGTTCTGCTCGGCCTGTACGGCGGTCAGCGCCTCGGCGTCGACACCGGTCACGTGCGCGGCGACCTTCTCGCGCTCGTGGCCCACGACCACGACGAGCTGTTCCGGGCTCAACTCCCGTGCGGCGGCCAGCACATGACCGACCAGCGAGCGACCGCAGAGGTCGTGCAGGACTTTGGGGGTGGCCGACTTCATACGGGTGCCCTCACCCGCTGCGAGAACGACGACGGCGGCCGGGTGATTGGCGCTCACGGGTGTGCCCTTCGGCTGTGGATGCGTTGTGGGGTGGACATCCGCAGGATACCGGGGGGTTTGGCGGCGGAAATAAGGGCGGGGCCCGACCGTCCGGCCGGGCCCCGCTCGCGTACAGCTCCCCCGCCAGGACTCGAACCCGGACAAATGGCACCAAAAGCCACGGTGCTGCCAATTACACCACGGGGGATCAAACTCAACAGAACCGGACATTTGCCCAGGTCGGTCGATCAGGCACCCAACACTATGCCGTACCAAGGGCCTCCCATGCGACGGACCATGCGACGGAGTGGTGTAGGCCAGTCCGCAGAACTCACCGGAAATCGGGACGGGTGCGCCCGTAGTCTTGAGGCATGACCGCGACGGGGGAAGTGCACCGAGCCACGGCCGGGGGGCCGTGGTGGTGGGAGCGGCGGCGTGCTGCCGTGCTGGACGTGGGGCTCGGCGTGGCCTCCGCGGTGGAGTGCGCGTTCGAAGGGGTGCCGTTCGCGCACAAGGCCGGTCTGCCGGCCTCGGTGGGGATCGTCTTCGGTGTCCTCACGGGTGCGACGCTGCTGCTGCGGCGGCGCTGGCCGATCGCCGTGGTCCTCGTGTCGGTGGCGGTGACGCCGGCCCAGATGGGCGTGCTGCTCACCATCGTCGGCCTCTACTCGCTGGCGGCGTCGGAGATGCCGCGGCGGATCATCGGCGCCCTCGCCGGGATGTCCTTCGCCGGGACGCTGATCGTGTCGGTGGTGCGGGCGCAGCAGGACATGGCGGCCGGCGACCGGTTCCAGGTGGGCGGCTGGTTCGTGCCGTTCGTCGCCATCACCACGTCCCTCGGGCTCACGGCTCCACCCCTGCTGCTCGGCCTCTACGTCGGTGCCAGGCGCCGCCTGATGGAGTCGCTGCAGGAGCGCAACGAGTCGCTCGAGCGGGAGCTGCTGCTGCTCGCGGAGCGGGCCGAGGAGCGGGCCGAGTGGGCGCGCGGCGAGGAGCGGACCCGGATCGCGCGCGAGATGCACGACGTGGTCGCCCACCGGGTCTCGCTCATGGTGGTGCACGCCGCGGCGCTGCAGGCGGTGGCCAGGAAGGACCCCGAGAAGGCCGTGAAGAACGCCGCGCTGGTCGGGGACATGGGCCGCCAGGCGCTCACCGAGCTCAGGGAGATGCTCGGCGTGCTGCGGTCCGGGGATCCCGCGCCGGAGCGGGTGGCCGTACCGCTGGAGGCGGTGGGCGCGGCCGCAGCGGCGGCTGCCTCGCGGGCCATGGACGAGGCGGGCGACGGGCCGTGTCTGGCCGAGCTCGACGAGCTGGTGGGGCAGTCGCGGGCCGCCGGAATGGTCGTCGAGATGCAGGTCGAGGGCCAGGTGCGGGCGTATGCGGCGGCCGTGGAGCAGACGGCGTACCGGGTGGTGCAGGAAGCGCTGACGAACGTGCACAAGCACGCGGCCGGTGCGAAGACGTACGTCCGTCTCGCACACCGCGGGGCCGAGGTGGCGATGCAGGTGGAGAACGAGCCGCCGCCGGTGCCTGCGGCGGCCTCGGCGGCCGGTCTTCCCTCGGGGGGCAACGGGCTGATCGGGATGAAGGAGCGGGTCGCCGATCTCGGGGGTGTGTTCGTGTCCGGGCCGACGGATGCGGGTGGGTATCGGGTGTCGGCGGTTTTGCCTGCGGCCTAGCGGCCTAGCGGCCTAGCGGGGGCGCGTCTGCCGGGTGCGGGTTCGTCGCCGGGTGCGCCCGCCGTCGTGGCTGGTCGCGCCCCGCGGCGGAGCCGCTAATGACACAGCCCCGCGCGAGAAGCCCCACGCACCGTGAGTCGGCGACGTGACCGGCGAAGTTACGGCGACGGCTGGAGCCGAATCGGCTGGACCCCCGTGGTCAAGGTTTCCAGGGCGTGGTCGATCGACGGGCCCAGGTACCAGTCGCCGCTGTGGTCGAGGGCGTAGACGCGGCCCTCCGTGTCGATGGCCAGGAGGGCCTCCGAGCCGGACTCCGCGCCGAGCGGGCAGACCTCCGTGTCGAGGGCGCGGCCCAGGTCGCCGAGCGTGCGGGCCATGTGCAGGCCGTGCAGCGGGTCGAGGTGCGGCTGGGACGGGGCTATCTGGCGGCCGGGCCCGGTGGGCGTGAGGTGGAGGCCGCCGAACTCGGCCCAGGCCTCGACCGCCGCCGGGAAGACGGCGTGCCGGTGGCCCGCGGGGGAGACGTGGGTGCGCAGGGCGTCGGCCCAGAACTCGGCCTGCTTGATGTCCCAGCGCCCGGGCTGCCAGCCGGCGGCCCGCAGCGCGGCGTCGACGGGAACGGTGAAGCGGGTGCTCGAAGTGCGGTCCGCGGCGCGGGAGTTGGGCATCAGTGGGCGGCCTCGCTGTCGGCGGTCTCGGCGGTGGGCTCGACCACGTGGACGCCGAAGTGGGCCGTCAGCGCGGCGCAGGCGCGGCAGGGCCGGGCGAAGCCGCCGTGCAGCGGGTCCCCGTCCTCGCGGATGCGGCGGGTGGTGAGCTTGGCGTGCTTGAGGGCCTTGCGGGCCTCGCTCATGGTCATGGGTCTGCGCCGGGCCCGCTTCGACTTCTCGGTGCGCTCGGCGTCGGCGGCCTCGAGGTGGCGCGAGACGAGGATGGTCTCGGCGCAGCGCCCGGTGAAGCGGTCGCGCTGCGCGCTGGTGAGCGTATCGAGGAAATCCTGGACCAACGGGTGCAGACCGGGCGGCTGTTCGCCCCGGGCCGCGGTCGAGGTGAGGGTGGTGCCGCGCACCGAGAGGGCGGCGGCGACGGCGGGCAGGATGCCGTCGCGGCGGCCGCGCAGCACGGGGGCCGCGCTCTGGTCGGTGGCGCTCCAGCCCACGCGAGGATCGCCGCCGGGCGGCGCGTCCGCGGGCGCGGGTGGTTCTGCGGTGCCGGTGTTCATGTGGTGCTTCCCCTCCTGCAATCCCCCAGGTTGCCTGCACAGAGTGCCAAATGGGACGGCTGGTGCGGAAGCCGGTACCCCACGACACGCCCGATCGTCACGGGGTGGTGACAGTGGGGTGACTGCTGGTCATGGAACCGGAGCGCCGGTGACCGGTGTCGTACAACCGCATAGGCTGTCACGACCAAGGAACAAGCAGGGAACACCAGAACCGTCCACAGCGCCGCAGGGGGCAACCGCCATGACGACAGGTCGGCTCGGGCAGCAGACCGCGCCGCCGAACGCGGCCTATGCCGGGCAGGTAGTGAACTTCCCGGACCCGGTCCGCGCCGCCAGGCACCCGAGAGGGGTGCGGGTGGACGGCGACGGCTATCCGGACTTCTCGGCGTACGCGCGCGCCGCGGCCGAGATCGCGGAGCCGCCCGAGGGTTTCGGCGTCGACGAGCTGCGGCTCACGGACTACGTGTCGGCGAACGCGGCGCTCGCCGCGACGGGCCACGAGCTGTGGGACACGATTCCGCCGGTGGCGACGCCGCACGGCTGGACCTGGCACCACGTGCGCGCCTCGCGCCGCCTGGAGCTGGTGCCCGTGGAGGTGAAGGCGTTGCTGCGTCATCACGGCGGGCTCGCGACGGCGGCGGTGGACCAGCACAAGCGGGGCACGCGTCCGCTGCAGGACACCCGGCCCGCGCACTTCGGCCTGCCGAAGTCGGCGGTCGCGGTGACGGAGAGTCAAGTGCTCGGTGTGGAAGAGGACTTGGGGTACCGGCTGCCCGGCGCGTACCGCTCGTTCCTCAAGGCCGGTGGCGGGTGCGCGCCCGTCGGGACCGCGCTGGACGCCGAGTTGGGGCTGCTGATCGACCAGCCGTTCTTCACGGTGCGCGACGAGGCGGCGGTCAACGACCTGGTCTACGTCAACAAGTGTCTGCGCGATCACCTGACGAAGGACTACCTCGGCGTCGGCTTCGTGCAGGGCGGCATCCTCGCGGTGAAGGTGAAGGGCTCGGCGATCGGGTCCGTGTGGTTCTGCGCGTACGACGACGCGCGCGACGACGCCGACACCGCGTCCTGGACGGTGGCCGACCGGGTGGCACGGCTGCTGCTGCCGTGCGGTGACGACTTCGATGCCTTCCTGTCCCGACTGGCGGGAAATCCGCCGGAGTTGGAGACGGTGGCGAACTTGATGGTGGACGGCGGCTTCGCCCGCGCCGTCCCGGTCGAGGGTGGGGAGTGAGCTCGCGATGGTGACCTTCGCGCAGGCGCAGGAGCGCGCCGAGGAATGGATCAACGGAGAGGTGCCCGCGTACCAGCACCGCGAGGTGCGGGTGCGGGAGTTCGAGCTGGGCTTCGTGGTGTGGGCCGAGGACCGGGAGACCGGTCCGGTGTCCGACGGCGGCCGCCAGCGGCTCGTCATCGCCCGCGACTCCGGCGAGGCGACGCTGTGGCCCGCGCTGCCCGTGGGCGAGGTGATCAGGCGGTACGAGGAGGAGTACGGGCTGCCGGAGGCGTCCGCGGAGCCGGCCGCGCCGCGACCGCCCGAGCGGGTGGACCTGAACCAGACGTCGTTCCTGCTGAGTCCGCCCGAGTGGCTTCAGGAGGCGGCGGACAAGCTGGGGATTCCGGACCGCCGTTCGGCGTCCTCTTCCACCCAGTCCTCCTCCACCCCTGCCGCCTCCACCCCCGCCGCCAACTCGCCTGCCGCGCCTGCCGATTCGGTGCCCGAGTCGGTGCGTGCCCCCGTCGAGCCGCAGGTCCCCTCGCCCGCCGCCCCGGTCGGTGCGACGCCCTGGGCCGGTACGGACACGAACGGCGCGGGTGACGAGGACGACCGTTCGGTGCCGCTGCCCCAGACCGTCTTCTCGCCGCCGCTGTCCGAGGACACACCGCCGCCCGTCCCCGCCGACGCCAAGACCGCCCTGATCTCGGGCGGCAGCCAGCTCCCGCCGACCGCGGTGGCACCGGCGCTCGGTGACACGCCCGCCGCGATGCCGCCTCCGGTGCCGGGTACGGCCGTGCCGGCCACGCCGCCGCCCGGCGCCGTGCCGTCGTACGGGTACCCCGGTGGGGCGCCCGGGGCCAACACCCCGCCGCCTCCCGTGAGTTCGACGCCGCCGCCCGCCCAGGGCGCGCCGCGGGACGCCTCCGGGCGGCCGCTCGCGCCCGGTGCCGGGGACATCGCGGACGTCGCCACCAGCAAGGCGGGGCCCCCGCCGCGCGGTCCGCGCGGTGGCGGTGCGCAGACTCCGCCGCCGCCCAGCGCGCCCGGGGTGCCGGGTGCGCCCGGCACGCCCGGTGCTCCCGGTGCTCCCAGTGCGCCCAGTGCGCCCAGTGCGCCCAGCGCTCCGGCCGGGGGGTACATCCCTACGCAGATGGTGTCCTCGCTCGGTCCCGACGGGCAGCCGCAGGTCACGCCGCCCGGCGCGCCTGCCGCTCCCGCGCCTGCCGCTCCCACGCCTCCGGCCCCGCCCGGGTCGACGCCGCCGCCTCCCGGTGGCGGTGTGCACCACGCGGCGACGATGCTGGCAGGTCCGGCCGTCGGCGGCCCCGGTGCGCCCGGCCAGGCGCCGCCGCCGCCCGGTCCGCCCGGCGTACCGGGAGCGCCCGGTGGTCACACCCCGCCGCCCCCGGGTCCGCCCGGTGTGCCCGGTGGTGGTCACACCCCGCCGCCTCCCGGCGGCGGCGTCCACCACGCCGCCACGATGCTCGCGGGTCCCGGTGCCGCCGTCCCGCCGCCCGGCGCCATGCCGCCGCCCGTCCCGGGGCAGCAGATCCCCGGCGGTCCGCCCCCGGCGTACGGCTATCCGCAGCAGCCCACGGGGCAGCCGACCGTCGGCCCCGGCTACCAGGCCGTGCTGCGCTACCGCGCGCCCGACGGCTCCGAGCAGCAGCTCATCCGGCGGTCCGCGCCCGGTACGCCGCACCCGGAGTGGCAGATCTTCCACGAGCTGCGCGGCATGAACGTACCGGCGGACCAGGTCCTCGAGCTCCACACCGAGCTGGAGTCCTGTGCGCTGCCCGGTGCGTACTGCGCGCGCATGATCAAGGAGCAGTGGCCGCAGGCGCGGATCACCTCGATCGCCCCGTACGGCACCGATCACGCCTCGCGTCAGCAGGGCATGCAGCAACTCATCGCGCACCAGGGCGAGTTGCACCAGGTCGCCGACGGTCCCGCGCGGCTCGCCCCGGTGCGGGCGCCGCTGCCGCCCGCGCAGCCGTCGCCGCCGGTCCCGCCGGAGGCCATCGCGCAGGAGCTGGCCGCGGCCTTCGGGCCCGGCGTCTTCCGGTTCGACCAGCGGGCCGTGTCGCGCCAGGGCGTCCCGGACGTCGTCGCGCACACGCTCGTCGTGGCCGGACTCCCCGCCGACTTCGGGCCGTTCTTCTGGGCGCAGGCCCAGCCGGGCCGCCCGGTGCCGACGCTGGCCGAGCTCGCGCAGGAGCGCGGGGTGGCCCCGGCGTCGGACGCGGGCTCGTACCTGGTGATGGGCTCCGACTTCGGCAAGGCGATCTGCGTCCAGTACGGGACGGCGCACATCGTGGCCGTGCCGGTCGAGGCCGGTCCGGGCGGCGCCCCCGTGCCGCCGCAGTTCGTGAACAGCGGGCTGCCGGAGTTCGCGCGCTCGCTCGGCCTGCTCGGCCGCATGTGGCGCCTGCGCTACGGCCTGAACCAGGAGCAGGCGGGCCGCTGGACCGTCGACTTCCAGGCCCAGCTGAACGCGCTCGACCCGGCCGCCCTCGGCTCGCCCGAGACCTGGTGGTCGGTGCTGCTCGAGCAGATGTGGGACGGCCTGCTGTAGCCACGTAGGACCGGACGTGATCGGGGCGCTCGACCTGCGGAATCGGTCGGGCACCCCGATCATGCGGTCATGGCGGGCAGACGGACGCAGACCGGGGCGACGAAGAAGCGGCGCTGGCCCAAGCGCGTGCTGCTGACGCTGCTCGTCGTCCTGGTGCTGCTCGTCGGATACGGCACGGCCCTGTACTTCTGGGCGGATTCCCGGCTGCAGACCACCAAGGCCTTCACCGACTACTCCGGCCGTCCGACGGCGGGCAAGGGCACGGACTGGCTGCTCGTCGGCTCCGACTCGCGCGCGAACCTGACGCCCGAACAGCGCAAGGAACTGCACGTCGGCAACGACCAGGGCCTGAACACCGACACGATCATGCTCCTGCACTACGGGGACAGCGGCCCGTACCTGATCTCGATCCCCCGCGACTCGTACGTGTCCGTCCCCGGTCACGGCAAGAACAAGATCAACGCGGCGTACGCGCTCGGCGGCGCACCGCTGCTCACCCGGACCGTGGAGCAGGCGACCGGTCTGCACCTCGACCACTACGCGGAGATCAACTTCCTCGGTCTGGTGGACGTCGTCGACTCGCTCGGCGGCGTCACCATCTGCGTACCGGACGGGGGTCTGCACGACGAGAAGTCCGGGGCCGACTTCGACGCGGGCTGTCAGCACATGGACGGGGTGCAGGCCCTGCAGTACGCGCGGGCCCGCTACTCCGACCCGCAGGGCGACCTCGGCCGGGTCAAGCGCCAGCGGCAGCTGGTCGACGCGATCGCCGACAAGGCGCTGAGCGCGGGGGTCCTGATCCCGCCGTGGAAGCTGATCCCGTTCCTGAGCGCCTCCCTCGACGCGCTCACCGTCGACGAGGGCACCGGCATCGGATCACTGGGCACGATGGGCCTCAAGATGTCCGATCTGGCGGCCACGACGACCGTGCCGGTGGGCAGTGAGCCCTACGTCGCAGGGGTCGGGGACGTCGTCGAATGGAACCAGGGCGAGGCCGATCAACTCTTCGCCGCGCTGCGCGACGACACCACGATTCCGACTTTCGACAGCAATTGACGCATCCTTGACCGGGTAGGTCGGGTGGTGTGTTCATGTGCGCTCACGTGTGTCGCGTTATGGACGCTTCCGCTTGATCCACAAAGATGTGCGCCAATCGCGCAGAACGTCGCAGAGGGGATCGAGATGAGTGCATCGGCGCCGTCGCCGCACGGTTTCGTCGTCACCAAGGGGCGCAGTGGCCGTGGTTACCGTCCCGAGCAGGTGGAGGAGCGTGCGGCGCAGCTGTCGCAGTCCCGCGACGACGCGTGGGAGCGGGCCGCCCGGCTGACCGTTCTGCACAAGCAGATGGAGGCGGAGGCCGAGCGGCTGCGCACGGTCGTCGCCCAGCTCGCCCCGCAGACGTACGACACGCTCGGCAAGCGCGCGCAGTACCTGCTGGAGCTCACCGAGGAAGAGGCCCGCGCCGTCCGGCACACGGCGCAGACCGAGGCGCAGGCCTTGACGGAGGCGGCTCGGGCGGCGGGCCGCGAGGTGCGCGAGAGTGCCCGGGCGTACGCCGACGAGGTGCGCGGCGAGGCCGAGGAGCGGGCCCGGCGCCGGGAGACGGCCGGGCGGGCCGCCGCCGACGAACTGCGGGTGGCCGCGCGCCAGGACGTGAAGGAGATGCGGGGCGAGGCCCTGGCCGCGCTGCGCGAGATGCGGCAGCGCTGCGAAGGGGTCCTCGCCGACCAGGCCAAGGAGCACGCCGAGCGGGCCGAGGCGTTCGAGCGGGAGACCGCCGAGCGGGAGGCCGCGGTCGACGCGTGGGAGGCGGCCGGGGTCACCGCGGCCGAGGAGCGGCTCTCGGAGGCGAAGCGGGCGTTCGCGGAGGCCCGGGAGGCGGCGCGGCACGGGCAGGAGGACGCGGAGGCGACGGCGGCGGAACTGCTGGCGCAGGCCCGTGCCAAGGAGGAGCGGGTGTCTCGCGACACGGAGCGGGTGTTGCGCGAGCACGGGGAGGCCTGGGACGAGGTGCGGGCCCACATGGATCACGTGCGGAGTTCGCTGGCCGCTCTGACCGGGCGGGCTCCGGCCGAGTGAGCGGCGCGTAGGCAGCGCGTAGGTACCTGGTGAGTGCCGGTGCCTTGCCCTCCGCCCTCCTGCGCAAGGCGAACCTGCGCGTCCTCGGCAGCGGCCAGGGCTCCGTCCCCACCGCCGCCATCGTGTCCGAACTGCCCGCGCTGGCCGCCGAGATCGCGGCCGGCGCCCTCACGGTGCGGCCCGTGCCGATGCCGCTGGCCGAGGCCGGCCGGGCGTGGGCCGCCGACACGGGGGCCGGGGCCGGTGAGTGGATCGTGCTCGTGCCCTGAGGGACGAGCACGATCCACTCACCGGCCAGGCCCCGGTCAGCCGGTGACGCGGACCCCGAACTGGAACGGTCCGACCGTGCTCATCGACTCGTAGCGCACGTACGCGCCCGGGTGCGGGGCGTGCAGCACCTGGCCGCCGCCCGCGTAGAGGCCGACGTGCTCGGTGTTGCTGAAGAAGACCAGGTCGCCGGGCTTGAGCTGACTCATGCCGAGCCGGGGCCCCTCGTTGGCCTGCGTGTACGTGACCCGGGATATCTGGACCCCGGCCTGCCCGTACGCCCACTGCGTCAGGCCCGAGCAGTCGTACGAGTTGGGTCCGGTCATGCCGCGGGCGTACGGCTTGCCTATCTGGGTGGCGGCGGCGTTCAGGGCGGCGGCACCGAACCGGGAGGCGGCCTGCTCGTTGCCGAGGTCGACGCGGCCCGCCGAGGAGCGGCTGGCGCGTGCGTCGTCGTCGGCCATCTGCCGGCGCTCGGCGGTGGTCAGCGTGTTGAGCAGCTTCTGCGCCTTGCTGAGCTTGCCCTGGATCTCCCGCTTCTTCTTGCCGAGTTCGGTGCGGGTCTCGGAGAGGTCCTTGAGCTTGCCTGCCGCCTCCGAGCGCTCCTGGGCCAGCGTGCGCTGCTTCGCCTGGACCTTCTTCAGCGACTCGAGCTGCTGCGCGGACAGCGAGTCGAGGGTGGCCGCCCTGTCGAGGTAGTCGTCCGGGTCGGCGGAGAGGAACAGCTGGACGGAGGGGTCGATCCCGCCGGTGCGGTACTGCTCGCTGGCCATCGCGCCGAGGCCCTTGCGCAGTTCGTTGAGCTCCTCCTGCTCGCGCGCCACCTTGTCCTGGAGCGCGCCGATCTCCTTCTCCAGCTTCTCCTGCTTCTCCTTGGCGCCGTCGTACTGGTTGGTGGCGCGCTCGGCCTCTTCGTAGAGCTTGTCGACCTTGGCCTTGACCTCGCTCTTCGATGGCTTGGGGGCCGCGTTGGCGGCCTGCGAGGTGAGTGCCACGGCTGCGGCGGCGGTCGCGGTGAGCAGTGTCACGCGGGCGCGGTTCGGTTGCTTGGGTCGACGGTGGGACGCCACGAAGGCGAGCTCCTCTTCATCCGAAGGCGGGTTCGACCTCCGACCCTAGTGACCTTCCCGTGACCTTTGAAAGCCTGATGTGAAAAAACTCGATCATTCTCTTCATTCTTTGCTCACAATTCACGGCTGGTGAGCGGCATTTGACGCTACGTCGCCGGGTGCGGACGGAGTCGGGCGGAGCCGGGCCGTGATCGACACCGGGCCCGCGCCGGGCGGAAGGGACCGGCGCCGTTCGTACGGCGCGGTCAACTGCGCGATGCCGTCGGCAAGTTGATCGAGCTCGTCGGGCGTCAGGTGCAGGACGGCGTCCAGGGTGCGCTCGGCGGCCCGGGCCGACTGCCGCGGGTCGTCCCAGCGCAGCCGCCACGGCCGCACCCGCCCGCCGTTGTGCGAGGCCTCCTCGATGAGGCCGTGCTCGGCGAGCCGGCGCAGATGGAACGAGCACAGGCCCGAGCTCTGCCCGAGCCGCGCCGCGGCCTGCGAGGACGTGACGGTGCCCCACTCGGCGAGCAGGTCGAGCAGGGCGATGCGCAGCGGGTGGTCGGGGAGGGGGCGGGCGGCCCGGCCGGTGTCTCCCGTGAGGTCTTTGTCGGTGGCGAGGTCTTCGTCGGTGGCGAGGTCTTCGTCGGTCACTTTGCAAAGAGTGCTACTTTGCAAAGGAGTTGGTCAAGTGCCGGTACGGGGCGAGGGGTTGAGGACGTCATGGGCGAAGGGCGGCTGTTGCCGGAGGTCGAGCGGGGGACGGTGCGGCGCATCACCGTGGTCGGCGAAGAGGTGCTGCGGCGCCGCTGCAGGCCGGTCACGGACGCGGAGTTCGGCACGCCGGAACTGGCGCGCCTGATCGACGACATGTTCGCCACGAACCACGTCGCGCACGGTGCGGCGATCGCCGCGAACCAGGTGGACGTGGACCTGCAGCTGTTCGTCTGGGACATGGAGGACGACTGGGGCGTACGGCACACCGGCCACATCGCGAACCCGGTCCTGGACGAGGAGCCGCTCGCGAGCCGCCGCCTGGTCGAGGAGATGGAGGGCTGCCTGTCGGTCCCCGGCCCGTACAAGCCGCTGGCCCGCGCCGACCACGCGGTCGTCCGCGGCCAGGACATGGACGGCAACCCGCTGGTGGTGGAGGGGCGCGGCTACTTCGCCCGCTGCCTGCAGCACGAGACGGACCACCTGTACGGCCGCCTCTACCTCGACCGGCTCGCGAAGCGCGAACGCCGGGACGCGCTGCGGGAGATGGCGGAGCTGCGGGAGGACGTGTTCGCGCGGCGGGCGGCGATGGCGGAGCGGCTGGACAAGGCGTAGGCCGCCGCCGCATGTCGAATACGCCGTATGCGTACGGGCATTGACACACTTCTCGGGGCAAACCGGCCCTCAGGAGAGGTGGCAGTGTGAACGTGAAGCGGATGGCTCGGATGGTGGCCGTGGCCGTGGCGAGCGGACTTCTCGGAGTGGGGGCCGCCCTTCCGGCACAGGCGCAGGCGCAGGTGCAGACGCAGACGCGGGAGCAGGCGCAATCGCAGGTGCGCGCCTACTACCCCGACGTCGACCGCATCGTCTGCGAGATCAACGCGGAGCGGGAGGCCAACCACCGGCCGGCCCTGCGGATCTCCGACAAGGCGTCCCAGGTGGCGCGCGCGCACGCGAAGGACATGGCGGCGCGCGGCGAGCTCACCACCGTCGGCAGTGACGGCCGCGAGCTGCGCGACCGCCTCGACGACGCCGGGCTCTACTCCGGATACATCTCCGAGTACATGCTCTCCGGCTACCACCACGACGGCCGCTTCGCCGACCTGGCCACCGACCCGTCACCCGACAACGGCCTCTACAAGGCGCTGATGAGCCGCGACATCGTGGCGCTCGGCATCGGATACGACCACGAGTACTGGGACGTCGACATGCTCGGCCCGCACCGCAAGCTGGTGACGCGGGCGGCGGTGTGCGCGGGGCCGCGGGCCGCGTAGCCGCGGGGCCGCGGCGCTCGGCGGCGTCCTGCACCCGCACGGCCGGGCACTGAGGGGCTCGGGTTGCTCACAGCTGCGCCGCCAGCGCGCAGCGGTGCGCCGCGACCCACCGCTGCGCGGCCCGCACCTCCTCCACGACCCCGAGCGCGCGCAGCCGCACCATCGCGGGGTCACCGCGCTCGGCGGCGGCGTCGATCCCCCGATGGCAGCGGTCCTGCCACGCCAGCACGGTGTCGAGGAGGGTGGCACGCCCGCTGCGCGCAAGCCCGTACGCATCGCAGATCAGCCGCATCTGCCGGGAGGCGTCGGCGGTGTCCTCGATCCCCGGCCCGAGTTCGAGGTACTGCCAGCAGACGTGGGCGACGTCCTCGATGCGCCGTCCCGGGGCGGCCAGGTCCCAGTCCACGAAGGCGAGGGGCCGCCAGGTGTCGCCTTCCGTGGCATAGATGGTGTTCCGGGGGTCGAGGTCGTTGTGGCAGACGACTTCGTGGCCGCCGGCGAGGTCCGACCCGGCGGTCAGGTCATGGAAGTCCCTTACGAGAACGGCCAGTTGGGCGAGACCCTCATCGGTACGCGCGGCCCGCCGCTCCTCCGGCCCCAACGCCGCCCGCCCGGGCAGGAACCCGAGGATCTCCCGCCGCTGCTCGTCGACCCCGAGGAACCGGGGGGCGCCGGGCCAGCCGCGCTCCTCGAACAGGGCGAGGAGTTCGTGTACGTAGGCGGATCGTGGGGTGGGGGTGCGGCGCACGGTGTCCGCGACGCGTACGACCTGGTGGATGTGGCCGCCGGAGAGCGCTTCCTGGTCGTCTGGTGCCATGGGGTCAGTCTCCCGAGAACCCCCAGAAGTACAACTCCCGGGGCAGCCCGGCCGAGTCGTGCAGCACGGCGACCCGCCCGAACCAGCGGCGTGCGGCCAGCGGCTCTATCGCCTGTATGTGCTCGCGGGTGAGCACGTCCGTGCCGGTGAGACGCCGGGCCTCCTCGGGCCGGACCGGCTCGACCGTGCCGTAGTCGGGCTGCTCGCCGGGGCGCAGGACCCGCTCCATGTCGAGGATCGAATGCGTCCCTTCTTCCTGGACGCCCTCGTCCTCCCACAGCTCTTCGATGGTGGCGGGGCGGGTGCGGGAGCGGTCCGGGGCGTCCTCGTCCCACGGGTCCCAGTAGTAGTCCTGTGCGTCGAAGACCTCCTGACGAAGACCGGCCAGAGCAGCCCCGATGTCCTCCCGGTACGGCACGTAGTAGTCCCAGCCGGATGCGCCCATGCCTGCTGCCCCGTTCCCCACTCGCGTATGCGTATGTGCCCTTGGCGAACGAACGTAGCAGCGGGCACTGACAGTGGGGCCGTGCGTAGGCGGACCTGTCCGCCGTGAAGAGTTCGGCGGCCAGGAAGCGTACGTGCTCGCGCGCCGCGCGTTGGCGGCCCGTGCGGGACGCGAACTCCCGCACGGGCCGCCGGTGCGCTGGGGAAACCCGGTTCGGCGTCTGCTGGTCAGGCAGGGACCTGTCGACGACAGAGTCAGTCGGGCCGGACGGATTCTGGGTGGGTCAGCTGAACTTGAAGGTGGCGTAGTGGTCGCTGCTGTCGGCCGGCTTCAGGCCGAAGGTGCGGCAGGTGTTCTTCCAGGCGCTGTCGGTCTTCCACACACAGGGGTACGTGTCGGTGGCCGCGTTGCAGGTCAGGCTGGACTGCCCGGCGCCGGTGGTCTCCTCGACCGGGTCGATGGGCAGCCCGGTCAGTGTGATGGTTTCGGAGGTGCCGTGGAAGCCGGCGTTGCCGCACTCCGCGGCGGCGCCGACCGCGAAGCAGTTGGTATTGGGGTTGACGACGTAGTCGTAGGGGGTGTTGACCGCGACCGGGTCGGCCGAGTCGGTGATCTGGATGACGGCGTCCGCATGGGCCGCGCCGGTGGTCGCCAGCATTCCGGCGGCGCTCAGCGCGGCGGCGGCCAACAGAACCGACAGCTTATGGAACAGCCTCGCCCGGGGGCGACGGGCGGGCAGGTTCGACGAGTCACTAGCGGACCCGGGCATGCAGATGCATGTCGTGCAACCCGTCCGCATGCAGCAACGCCTTGCGGCGCACACCTTCCGGCTCGAATCCCGCCCTGGCCGCGACTCCGCACGACGCCTGATTGACAGTGGAGTGGCCGAGTTCCAGTCGGCGGAAGCCCGCTTCGTTCAGGGCCCAGTCCGATACCGCGGCGACCGAGCGGGACGCGATGCCGGTGCCGCGTGCTGCGGGGGCCGTCCAGTACGAGATCTCTGCCTGGCCGCCGGTCAGGATCAGCGACTGGAGCGAGACCCGGCCCAGGACCTCGTCGGTGCCCGCGTCGACGACGGTCCAGTGCGCCGCGACCTCGTCCTGCCAGCCGCGCTGCCACTGCGCGATCCACTCCCGGGCCTCGTCCTCCGAGTCGGCCCGCTTCAGGTGCCAGCGCTGGATCGCCGGGTCCTGGAAGACCCGTACGACGGCGCCGGCGTCCGTCAGCCGCCACGGCCTCGCCAGCAGTCCACCCGCGACGGGCAGTGACGGCTGGGGGCTGTCGGCGAGAGAGCCGGCGGGTATCAGCGGAGTGACCAGAGAGGGCATGACCGCAGTGTTTCAAGTGCGGTGGCGCCCATCTTCTACCCCCCCCAGCCGCCCCGAACTGCCTGCCACCAGTGGGAAATTGCGCAGCCCCGGACCCCAGTGGCCCGTATCGTCACCGGCATGAAGCTGCTGTCCGTGAACATCGGTAGGCCGCGGGCCAATCCGTGGAAGGGGCTCAGTGTCACCGGCATCGACAAGCGGCCGGTCGACGGGCCGGTCGGCGTTGTGGTGCCCGGGCCCAAGGGGGACGGTGCCGTCGGGCTGGTGGGGGACCGGGTCTATGACGTGCAGAATCACGGTGGTACCGATCAGGCTGTCTATGCGTATGCCCGGGAGGATCTCGACCGTTGGGAGGGCGAGTTCGGCCGGGGCCTGGCGAGCGGGGTCTTCGGGGAGAACCTGACCACTGAGGGCGTGGACGTCAACGGCGCCCTGATCGGGGAGCGTTGGCGGGTCGGGGGCGATGTGGTGCTGGAAGTGGCGTGTCCGCGTATTCCGTGCGCCACGTTCCAGGGCTGGCTGGAGCGTGCGGGCTGGATCAAGCGGTTCACGCGGGCCGCGGTGCCGGGCGCGTATCTGCGGGTCGTCACCGAGGGGGAGATCCGTGCCGGTGACCCGGTCGAGGTCGTGCACCGGCCGGACCATGAGGTGAGCGTCGAGCTGACCTTTCGGGCGATGACGCTCCAGCCGGAGCTGCTGATCCGGCTGGTCGAGGTCGAGGAACTGCCCGGAGAAATAAGGGAGTTGGCTCGGCGGCGGACGCGGCTGACCTGACCTGTCAGTAGTCGGCGGTCAGCCCTCGCGGCGGGTCGGTGCGCGGGGCGGGCCCTGGCCCGCCGCCCCCGCCAGGATCCAGCCCTCCACCGCCTCGTACTGCCGCCGCTGCTCCGCCGCCTTCCGGGGCGGCGTCAGGACCGATCCCAGCCAGCCGAACGCGAAGCCGAGCGGGATCGACACCAGGCCCGGTGTCGTGAACGGGAACCAGTTGAAGTCGCGGCCCGGGAGCGCCGACGTCGGTGTGCCCGAGACCAGGTTCGTGCCCGTCATCAGGATCAGGCACGTCACCGTCCCGCCGATCAGCGTCCACAGCAGGCCCGTTCGCGTGTAGCGGCGCCAGAAGAGGCCGTAGACGAGGGCGGGGGCCAGGGCCGACGCGCCCAGGCAGAAGGAGAGGGTGGCCAGGGGCTGGAGGTTGTGGTGCTGGACCAGCGTGGCCAGGGCGATGGCGGGGGCGCCCACCGCCAGGGCGCAGATGCGGGCCGTCCTCAGTTCGGCGCGGGCGGACAACGGGCGGCGCCGGTACGCGAACACGTCGTGGGCCAGCGAGTTCGCGCAGGCCAGGATCATGCCCGCCACCGACGCGAGCAGCGTCAGGAAGATCGCCGTGGTGACCGCAGTGAAGAGGAGGGAGCGGGTCGTCGAGGCCAGGGTCTCGAACGCCGCTCGCGCGCCCAGCAGGAACGCCGTGTTGCCCTGGGCGTTCGCCGTCGTGATCGACGTACGGCCCACCAGCGCCGCCGCGCCGAACCCGATGACCGAGACGATGAGGATGACCACGGCCACCGATGAGACCGCCCAGGACAGGGAGCGGCGTATCTCCCTGGCGTTGCGGGCCGTGTACATGCGCATCGTGACGTGGGGGAGGGCGGCGCCGCCGAGCACCACGGTCAGTTCGGAGCTGATCATGTCGAGGCGGGGCGCCGCGCTGTCCGTGAACTGCAGGCCCGAGGTGAGGTACGCGCGGCCCGCGCCGCTGCCCCGGGCCGCCGCCGCGAGCAGCTCGCCCGGGTTCCAGTCGAAGCGGTGCAGGATCAGCGCCGCGGCCACCGCGCCCGAACCGAGCAGCATCACGATCTTGAGGATCTGGATGAGGGCGGTGCCCTTCATGCCGCCGATCGCCGCGTAGCTGATCATCAGCGCGCCCAGCGCGATGACCGAGACCGTTTTGAACGCCCCGCTGTTGAAGCCGAGGAGGAACGCCAACAGGTCGCCCGCTCCCGCCAGTTGGACCAGCATGAGCGGCAGGAGCGCCGCCAGCGTCACCGTGCAGGCCGCCATGCGCGTGGCCCGGCCCGGCATCCGGCGTGCCAGGACGTCGCCCATGGTGAACAGGCCCGCGTTGCGCAGCGGTTCGGCCAGCAGGAACATCAGGAGCATCAGGGAGAGCGCCGTGCTCAGGGCCAGGACCACTCCGTCGTAGCCGACCAGCGCGATGATGCCGGTGGTCGCGAGGACCGTCGCCGCGGAGAGGTAGTCGCCCGCGATCGCCAGGCCGTTGCGCAGCGGCGTCAGGCGGCCGAAGCCCGTGTAGAACGTCTCCAGGTCGTCACGGTCGGGGCTGGTCACGACGGACAGCAGGAGCGTGGCCGTCGCCACCGCGGTGAACGCCACCAGGGACAGCGACTGTGACGACGTACTCATCGCGCACCGCCGCCGATCCGGCGCAGCCGGTGCGCGAGCGGATCCACCCGGCGTGCGGCCGTGGCCTCGTACACCATCAACGCCACGCAGGTGACGGGGAGTTGGCACAGGCCGATCAGGAGTCCCGTGGACAGGCCGCCGGTGACCGCGCGGTTCATCAGGGACGGGGCGAACGCCGAGAGAAGGAGGAAGGCGACGAAGTAGCCGAGTGCGGTGAGGGTGGCGACGCGCCGCTGCCAGCGGTACGCCGTGCGCAGGAGCCGCAGATCGGCGCTCGGTCCGGTGGGTGCGGGCAGGTCGGGGTGGCGGGGGAGGCGGTGCGCGTGCGAGCGGTGGGCGCGGTGCGGCATCCCGTTCTCCTTGCGTGGCTCGGGCCCGCCGGGGGAGCGGACCGCAGGGAGTGCGTGAGGAGTGCGTGGGAAGCCGGAACGCTACTCGGAGGTACGGGAGTTGGGGGAGGGTTCGGGCGAACTGGTGGGGCGGTCCGGCTCCCGCGAGTGGGCATCCGAGGGGTCCGCCGTCAGGACCGGGAAGCGGCGCGGCGCGAGCAGGACGAGGACGAAGAGGGCGAGCGCCGCCGCGCAGGCCGCGCCGATGTAGACCGAGTCGACGGCCGCGTCGATCGCCCGGCGCACGGGACCGGTCCCGGAGTTGCGGGCCACCGAGTCCAGGTCGGTGCCGCTGCCGAGGTGCGAGGAGATCACCGAGTTGGCGACCGCGCCGAACAGGGCCGCGCCGACGGTCTGCCCGATCTGGCGGTAGAAGAGGATCGAGGCGGTGGCCGTGCCGCGCTCCGCCCAGCCGACCGTGGACTGGACGCCCACGATCAGCGGGAGCTGGAACAGGCCGAGGGCCGCCCCGAGCAGCAGGCTGAGCAGGACCGGCTGCCAGACCGACCCGGGGTAGGGGAGCAGGGGGAACGCGGCGAGGACCGCGAGGGCCGCCGTCATGCCGAGCGCGGCCGTGTCGCGGAAGCCGATCCTGCGGTAGACGTGCTGGCTCAGGGCCGCCGAGACCGGCCAGCTCAGCGTCATCACGGACAGCACGAAGCCGGCCGCCGTGGGAGAGAGGCCGAGGACCGACTGCGCGTAGGTGGGCAGGAAGGTGGTGGGGGCGACCATGAGGAGGCCGAGCGCGGCCAGGGAGAGGTTCACGGCGGCGATGGTGCGCCGTCGCCACACCCAGCCCGGGAGGATGGGTTCGGCCGCCCTGCGCTCGATGACCACGACCGCCGCGACGAGGGCAAGTCCCGTACAGAGAAGGGCCGTTGAGGGCGGTGACGTCCAGGACCACGCCACTCCGCCCTGCACCAGCCACGTCAGCAGGACGCCGCCCGCCGCGAACACCGCGAGCGCGCCCGCCCAGTCGATCCGGGCGCGCGGGCCGCGCTCGCGCGGCGGCTCGTGCAGATGGCGTACGACGAAGAGGAGCGCGACGGCGCCGATCGGCAGGTTGACGAGGAAGATCCAGCGCCAGCCCCCGGTCGAGGCGAGCAGGCCGCCGAGCGCCGGGCCGAGGACGGAGGACGTGGCCCACACCGTCGACAACTTGGCCTGGATCTTGGGGCGTTCGGCCAAGGGGTACAGATCCGCGGCGAGCGTCTGCACCGTGCCCTGGATCGCGCCGCCGCCCAGGCCCTGGATCACCCGGAACGCGATCAGGGCCGCCATGTTCCACGCCGATGCGCACAGCAGGGAACCCACCAGGAACAGCACGCTGCCCGCGACGAGGACCGGCTTGCGGCCGAGGGTGTCCGACAGCTTTCCGTAGACGGGGAGCGTGACGGTCACCGCGAGCAGATAGCCGGAGAACAGCCAGGAGAAGACGGAGAAGCCGCCGAGGTCGCCGACGATCTGCGGGACCGCGGTGGACACGATCGTCGAGTCGAGCGCGGCGAGCGCCATGCTCAGCATCAGCGCGGCGACGACCGCCGTGTTGTTCTTCCCCGGCGTCCGAGCCCGCTGCATCCGTTCCCCCTGCATTTCGTTCCCCCTGCACGTATCTCCGGTCGGGAGCTTATGCGGGTGGAGGCGACCCTGAGTAGGGCTCCACCGAGGGGTGGACCTCCCCTAGGGGGACCTCCGTACAACGGACCGGGGGCGGTTCCTCCCCCCGGAGGACGAGGGGGTGCGGGGGTTCTTCCTACCGTTCAGGGGTGGGGTTTTCCCCCGGGAAAGACGGTGACTTCCACCAGGGCGCCCGGGGCCCCGCATCACCAGACTTGTACGCGTACCGCAGACCGCTGCGGGATGTGGGTAACCGACATAGGAGAAGAACCGTGACAACGGCTGTAAGCATTCCCAGGCACGGGGGCACTGGAGGGCGTACGGCCGTTGCCGCCAGGGCGCGGCAGGTCGTCAAGGCGTACGGGTCGGGGGAGACCCGCGTCGTTGCCCTCGACCACGTCGACGTGGACATTGCGCGCGGGCAGTTCACCGCGATCATGGGCCCGTCCGGCTCCGGCAAGTCGACGCTGATGCACTGCCTCGCCGGACTCGACACGGTCTCGTCCGGGCAGATCTACCTCGACGAGACCGAGATCACCGGCCTGAAGGACAAGAAGCTCACGCAGCTGCGCCGGGACCGGATCGGCTTCATCTTCCAGGCGTTCAACCTGCTGCCCACGCTGAACGCGCTCGAGAACATCACGCTCCCGATGGACATCGCGGGCCGCAAGCCGGACCGGCAGTGGCTGGACCGCGTCGTCACGACCGTCGGCCTCGCCGAGCGGCTCAAGCACCGGCCCACCCAGCTCTCCGGCGGCCAGCAGCAACGCGTCGCCGTGGCACGGGCGTTGGCCGCCCGGCCCGAGATCATCTTCGGTGACGAGCCGACCGGAAACCTGGACTCCCGCGCGGGCGCCGAGGTGCTCGGCTTCCTGCGCCGCTCGGTCGACGAGCTCGGCCAGACCATCGTGATGGTCACGCACGACCCGGTCGCCGCCTCGTACGCGGACCGCGTCCTGTACCTCGCCGACGGCCGCATCGTCGACGAGATGTACCGGCCGACCGCCGACGCCGTCCTCGACCGCATGAAGGACTTCGACGCGCGGGGGCGTACGTCGTGAAGACCGCCGACCGCACCTCAACCAGGCCTGGCAGCACGCCTGTTGGGCCTGCGGACCGCCGACCGCCCCTCGACGCCCACCGGCCGCGCGCCGGAGCCGACCTCCCAGGACTGACGTCATGAGTGCCAACACGGTCATGAAGACCTCCCTGCGCAACTTCTTCGCGCACAAGGGCCGCATGGCCCTCTCCGCGGTCGCCGTGCTGCTGTCCGTGGCCTTCGTCTGCGGGACGCTCGTGTTCACGGACACGATGGACAAGACCTTCGACAAGCTGTTCACGGCGACGTCCTCCGACGTCACGGTCAGCCCTAAGGACGCCAAGACCGAGGGCAGCGCGACGGGCCGCCCCGAGTCGCTGCCCGCGGCCACCATCGCCACCGTGGCGAAGGCGAAGGGCGTCAAGTCGGCCGAGGGCGCGGTCAGTTCGATGAACGTGACCGTCGTGAACTCCGCCAACAAGAACATGGGCTCCGAGAACGGCGCCCCGACCATCGCGGGCAACTGGACCAGGAACGACCTCCGCTCCATGGAGATCACCTCGGGCCACTCGCCGCGCGGCCCGACCGAGGTGATGGTCGACGCCGACACCGCGAAGAAGCACCACCTGAAGATCGGCGACGAGCTGCGCACCATCGCCGCCACCGGCGACCTCAAGGCGAGGATCGTCGGCATCGCCTCCTTCAAGGTCACCAACCCGGGCGCGGCCGTCGTCTACTTCGACACCGCCACTGCCCAGCGTGAACTCATCGGCAAGACCGGGCAGTTCACCCAGATCAACGTCGTCGCGGCCGCCGGGTACACCGACGCCCAGGTCAAGCAGAACGTCAAGGACACGCTCGGCAGCGGCGGCGCGTACAAGATCCAGACGCAGAAGGAAGCGGCGGACGCCAACGCCTCCGACGTCTCCGGCTTCATGGACGTCATCAAGTACGCGCTGCTCGGCTTCGCCGGGATCGCGTTCCTCGTCGGCATCTTCCTGATCATCAACACGTTCTCGATGCTGGTCGCCCAGCGGACCCGCGAGATCGGCCTGATGCGCGCCATCGGATCCAGCCGCAAGCAGGTCAACCGGTCGGTGCTCGTCGAGGCGCTGCTGCTCGGCGTCGTCGGCTCCGTCGTGGGCGTCGGCGCGGGCGTCGGCCTCGCCATCGGCCTGATGAAGCTGATGTCCGCTGCGGGCATGGACCTGTCCACCGACGACCTCACCGTGAAGTGGACGACCCCGGCGATCGGGCTGCTGCTCGGCATCGTCGTCACCGTCCTCGCCGCCTACCTGCCCGCACGCCGGGCCGGCAAGGTCTCCCCGATGGCGGCCCTGCGGGACGCGGGCACGCCCGCCGACACCAAGGCCGGAGTCGTCCGCGGGATCATCGGCACCGTCCTCACGGGCGGCGGCGGATGCGCCCTCTACCTCGCGACCCAGGCCGACAAGGCCAGCCAGGGCTCGCTCTGGCTCGGCCTCGGCATCGTCGCCTCGCTCATCGGCTTCGTCGTCGTCGGCCCGCTGCTCGCCGGCGGTGTCGTCCGCGTCCTCAGCGCCGTACTGCTCCGCTTCTTCGGGCCCGTCGGACGGATGGCCGAGCGCAACGCGCTGCGCAACCCGCGGCGTACGGGAGCCACGGGTGCGGCCCTCATGATCGGCCTCGCGCTCGTCGCCTGCCTCTCGGTCGTCGGCTCCTCGATGGTCGCCTCGGCCACCGACCAGCTCGACAAGTCGGTCGGCGCGGACTTCATCGTGGAACCCAGCAACGGCGTCATCACGCCGCAGGCCGCCGCGGCCCTGAAGAAGACCACGGCGTCCGGGGACATCGCCCACGTCACCGAGGTCAAGTACGTCAAGACGACGCTGACCGCGCCGAACGGGGTGAAGGAGGACGAGGAACTGGTCGCGGCCAGCCCGTCCTACGCCCAGGACCTGCGCCGCGAGGCCACCTCGGGTGAGCTGACGGCGGCGTACGGGAAGAACGCGATGTCGGTCGGCTCCGAGTTCGCGAAGAAGAACCACCTCGAGGTCGGCGACACGATGACCGTCGCCTTCGACCACGGCCGGACGGCGAAGCTGCGCATCGCGGCGATCACGTCCGACGACACGGTCTTCGACAAGGGCGCGATGTACACGAACATCGCGACCGCGACCGCGTACCTGCCGGCGGACCGGGTGCCGCTGAACGGGATGATGTTCGCCAAGGCGGCCGACGGCAAGGCCGACCAGGCGTACGCGGCGCTCAAGAAGTCCGTCGCGTCCGACCCGACCGTCAAGGTCAAGGACCAGACCGACTACAAGCAGACCCTGAAGGACCAGATCGGCCAGCTCCTGAACATGATCTACGGCCTCCTGGCCCTGGCGATCATCGTGGCGGTGCTCGGCGTCGTGAACACCCTGGCCCTCTCGGTCGTCGAGCGGACCCGCGAGATCGGCCTGATGCGCGCCATCGGCCTCTCCCGCCGCCAGCTGCGCCGCATGATCCGCCTGGAGTCGGTGGTCATCGCCCTCTTCGGCGCCCTCCTCGGCCTCGGCCTCGGCATGGGCTGGGGCGCGACGGCCCAGAAGCTGCTGGCTCTGGAGGGCCTGAAGGTCCTGGAGATCCCGTGGCCGACGATCATCGGTGTCTTCGTCGCCTCGGCCTTCGTGGGCCTGTTCGCGGCCCTGATCCCGGCGTTCCGGGCGGGCCGGATGAACGTGCTGAACGCGATCGCGACGGACTGACTCCGTCGGTCGTACGAGAAGGGGCCCGGGGAGCTTGCGCTTCCCGGGCCCCTTGTGGCTGTCGACCGTCTGTCGGCCGGCTGCCGGCTCAGGCGCGCATGACCTGGACGTCGTACTTCGGGATCCACGCGTCGCGCGTGATGATCGTCAGGCCCTCCGCCTGGGCCTGGGCGACGAGCATGCGGTCGAAGGGGTCGCGGTGCAGCAGCGGGAGGCGGCCGGCGCGCATGCCGTGGTCCAGCGAGATCGGGAGCGCCTTCAGCTGGCAGTCTCGGGCTCGCTCAGGCAGGTCATCCGGTGCGTCCATCTTGCCGAGCGCCTGCTTGACGGCAATTTCCCATGGGGTGACCGCACTGACATAGGCCGATGACTCGGTGTCCAGTAACTCCTTGACGTCGTCGGAGAGCTCCGGGGAGTCGAGCAGCCACCAGATCACCACGTGTGTGTCGGCGAGAAGCTTCACGCGGGGCCCTCCCGCAGTCCGAAGGCCTCGGCGAACCCGTCGTCGTCGGACAGGTCGTCGAAGTCGTCATGGAAGACCACCGGAGACCGAAGGCTGCCCCGTGCGGTCCGCCGCACGGTGGGGTGGAGGGGCACCACCTTCGCGACCGGCTGCCCGGCGCGGCTGATGATGACCTCTTCCCCTGTCTCGACCAGTTGCAGGATCCGGGAGAAGTGGGTCTTGGCGTCGTGGACGTTGTACTGCCGCTGGGCTTCGTTCGGGGCCATGACGCTCTCCCGGAGGGATGGACTAAGGGCGGACTAGGGCCTGCTCCCAAGGTAGCCCGCCTCCCCCCTATGGGCCAGCGCGTTCCCTCTGCCGGGTGACGGGCTCCCCGGCGACGTACCCTGGAAACCCCCGGCCCGTCCCACGTGTCGGGCCCTTTGCGTTGCCCACCCCGGACGGGAAAGGCCAAGTCCCACCCATGAGCCTGTACGGACTTCTCGACGCCGTCGTCAAGGACGCGGCCCTCACCGAAGCGGTGAAGGCCGCCGGCGACGGCAACCGGATGCACATCGACCTGGTCGGCCCGCCCGCGTCCCGGCCCTTCACGGTGGCCGCCCTCGCGCGCGAGGCGAAGCGGCCCGTGCTCGCCGTCACCGCCACCGGGCGCGAGGCCGAGGACCTGGCCGCGGCGCTGCGCTCGCTGCTGCCCGAGGACGGGGTCGCCGAGTACCCGTCGTGGGAGACGCTGCCGCACGAGCGGCTGAGCCCGAGGTCGGACACGGTCGGGCGGCGGCTCGCCGTGCTGCGCAGGCTGACCCACCCGAGCGCCGACGACCCGGAGACCGGCCCGGTGTCCGTCGTCGTCGCACCCATCCGCTCCGTGCTGCAGCCGCAGGTCAAGGGCCTCGGGGAGTTGGAGCCCGTGGCGCTGCGCAGCGGGCAGAGCGCCGATCTGAACGAGATCGTCGAGGCGCTGGCCGCGGCCGCGTACGCCCGGGTCGAACTCGTCGAGAAGCGCGGCGAGTTCGCCGTGCGCGGCGGCATCCTCGATGTCTTCCCGCCGACCGAGGAGCACCCGCTCCGCGTCGAGTTCTGGGGCGACGACGTCGAGGAGATCCGTTACTTCAAGGTCGCCGACCAGCGGTCCCTGGAGATCGCCGAGCACGGACTGTGGGCGCCGCCCTGCCGGGAGCTCCTGCTCACCGCCGACGTGCGCGCCAGGGCGGCCGAACTCGCCGAGCAGCACCCGGAGTTGGGCGAGCTCCTCGGCAAGATCGCCGAGGGCATCGCGGTCGAGGGCATGGAGTCCCTCGCGCCCGTCCTCGTCGACGACATGGAGCTGCTGGTCGACGTCCTGCCCGCGGGGTCCATGGCCGTGGTCTGCGACCCGGAGCGGGTGCGGACGCGGGCCGCGGACCTGGTGGCGACCTCGCAGGAGTTCCTGCAGGCGTCCTGGGCCGCCTCCGCGACGGGCGGCGACGCCCCCATCGACGTAGGGGCGGCGTCGCTGTGGTCCATCGCGGACGTGCGCGAGCGGGCGCGCGAGCTCGGCATGATGTGGTGGTCGGTCTCGCCGTTCGCCGCCGACGCGGATGTGGACGCCGACACCCTCCAACTCGGCATGCACGCACCGGAGATGTACCGCGGCGACACCGCCAAGGCCCTCGCCGACACCAAGGGCTGGCTCGCCGACGGATGGCGCACCGTCTTCGTCACCGAGGGCCACGGCCCCGCGGCCCGCACCGTCGAGGTGCTCGGCGGCGAGGGCATCGCCGCCCGCCTCGACAAGGACCTCGCCGCACTCGCCCCCGCCGTGGTGCAGGTGGCGTGCGGCTCGCTCGAAGTCGGCTTCGTGCACCCGGAGTTGAAGGTCGCCGTCCTCACCGAGACGGACCTGACCGGGCAGCGGACGGCCGGCAAGGACGGCCAGCGGATGCCGGCCAGGCGCCGCAAGACCATCGACCCGCTCACCCTCGAGTCCGGCGACTACATCGTGCACGAGCAGCACGGTGTCGGCCGCTACATCGAGATGGTGCAGCGCACGGTGCAGGGCGCCACCCGCGAGTACCTCGTCGTCGAGTACGCCCCCGCCAAGCGCGGCCAGCCCGGCGACCGCCTCTACATCCCCACCGACCAGCTGGAGCAGATCACCAAGTACGTCGGCGGCGAGGCCCCGACGCTGCACCGGCTCGGCGGCGCCGACTGGACGAAGACGAAGGCGCGCGCGAAGAAGGCGGTCAAGGAGATCGCCGCCGACCTGATCAAGCTGTACTCGGCCCGCATGGCGGCGCCCGGCCACGCCTTCGGGGCGGACACGCCCTGGCAGCGCGAGCTGGAGGACGCGTTCCCGTACGCGGAGACGCCCGACCAGCTGACCACGATCGCCGAGGTCAAGGACGACATGGAGAAGACGGTCCCGATGGACCGGCTGATCTGCGGCGACGTCGGCTACGGCAAGACCGAGATCGCGGTCCGCGCGGCCTTCAAGGCGGTCCAGGACGGCAAGCAGGTCGCCGTCCTCGTCCCGACGACCCTGCTCGTGCAGCAGCACTTCGGCACGTTCTCCGAGCGGTATTCCCAATTCCCCGTCAGCGTCAAGGCGTTGAGCCGCTTCCAGACGGACACGGAGGCGAAGGCGACGCTCGAGGGGCTGAAGGACGGCGCGGTCGACGTCGTCATCGGCACGCACCGCCTGTTCTCCTCCGAGACCAAGTTCAAGGACCTGGGCCTGGTCATCGTCGACGAGGAGCAGCGGTTCGGCGTCGAGCACAAGGAGCAGCTGAAGAAGCTGCGGGCCAACGTGGACGTGCTGACGATGTCCGCCACCCCCATCCCCCGTACGCTCGAAATGGCGGTGACCGGCATCCGCGAGATGTCGACGATCACGACACCGCCCGAGGAGCGGCACCCGGTCCTCACCTTCGTCGGCCCGTACGAGGAGAAGCAGATCGGCGCGGCCATCCGCCGCGAGCTGCTGCGCGAGGGCCAGGTCTTCTACATCCACAACCGGGTCGAGTCGATCGACCGGGCGGCGGCCCGCCTGCGCGAGATCGTGCCCGAGGCGCGCATCGCGACGGCCCACGGCCAGATGTCCGAACAGGCCCTGGAGCAGGTCGTGGTGGACTTCTGGGAGAAGAAGTTCGACGTGCTGGTGTCGACGACGATCGTCGAGTCCGGCATCGACATCTCGAACGCCAACACGCTCATCGTCGAGCGCGGCGACAACTTCGGCCTCTCCCAGCTCCACCAGCTGCGCGGCCGCGTCGGCCGTGGCCGCGAGCGCGGCTACGCGTACTTCCTGTACCCGCCGGAGAAGCCGCTGACCGAGACCGCCCACGAGCGCCTGGCCACCATCGCCCAGCACACCGAGATGGGCGCGGGCATGTACGTGGCGATGAAGGACCTGGAGATCCGCGGCGCGGGCAACCTGCTGGGCGGCGAACAGTCGGGGCACATCGCGGGCGTCGGCTTCGACCTGTACGTCCGCATGGTCGGCGAGGCCGTGGCCGACTACCGCGCGCAGATGGAGGGCGGCGACGGCTCTTCGGACGAGCAGCCGCCGCTGGAGGTCAAGATCGAGCTCCCGGTCGACGCGCACGTCCCGCACGACTACGCGCCGGGCGAGCGGCTGCGCCTCCAGGCCTACCGGGCCATCGCGAGCGCCGGCACCGAGGACGACGTCAAGCAGGTCCGCGAGGAACTGACCGACCGCTACGGCAAGTTGCCCGAGCCCGTCGAGAACCTCCTGCTGGTCGCAGGCCTGCGGATGCTCTCCCGCGCCTGCGGCGTCGGCGAGATCGTGCTCCAGGGCACCAACATCCGCTTCGCGCCGGTGGAGTTGAGGGAGTCGCAGGAGCTCAGGCTGAAGCGCCTGTACCCGGGCACGGTGATCAAGCCGGCCACGCACCAGATCCTCGTACCGCGCCCGAAGACGGCAAAGGTCGGCGGAAAGCCGCTGGTCGGCCGGGAGTTGCTGGCCTGGGTCGGGGAGTTCCTGGCGACGATCCTGGGGTCGTAGGCAGTCACTCGTCGTCGACGCCGTCGTCCTCGGGCAGCACCAGTTCGAGGTCGACGGCGAAGGGGACGCTGACCTTCAACCGGTCGTGGTGGATGCCGGTGATCGCGTACGAGTTGGTCGCCGGATCGAGTTCGTAGACGTAGACGACGGGCTTGCCGTCACTGTCCTCCACGCGCCAGTAGTGCGGGATGCGGGCAGCAGCGTACTTGCGGGGCTTGATCTCACGGTCGCGTTCCACGGAATCGTCGGAGACGACCTCGACGGCGAGGAGGACCTTGGCCGGGTCGTACCACGTCTCGCGGCGGCCGGACACGGCGCTGCGCGGGAGCACCATGAGGTCCGGCTCCGGCCTGGTCCGCTTGTCGATCTTTGTGGTCATTTCGCGGACCACGGCCAGCTTCGTGGGCGCATGGGCACGCAGTCCGCTTTCCAGCAGCCAGAGGGTCTCCATGTGGAAGTACGTCTGCGGGCTCACGAGGAACAGGCCTCCGTCGATCATCTCGGCGTGGGGGGGGAGGCCCGGAATGGTGTCGAGGTCGTCTGCGGTCCAGCCGTCGAGCGGTGGCGTCGGCCACGTACTCTTCGGCTGCGGACGCTCCGGCTCATGCTCGGCGGCGGTGCTCATCATCAGCGCTCCCATGCGACGGAGTCTGGCGCGTCCTGCCAGCGTACTCGGCGGCTTGATCGACGCATCGCCGGAACGAGTGACCCCGCCTCGGGTCACTTGTTCGGAGCCGCTTCGTCCAGTGCGGTGGCCAACCGATTCCGCACCGCCACCTGCGCCGCGATCCTCCGGTCGATCACCGCGAGCCGTTCGCGGACGATGCGGAGGAAGCCGTCCGAGGGGCCCTGCGCCAGCATGTCGCCGTCCAGGCACGGCAGGAACAGCTGGACGTCGTCCACGGTGAGGCCCGCGTCGAGCAGGAGGCGGATGTTGCCGACGCGGGTGACGGCGGCCGCGTCGTACACCCGGTAGCCGTTGGCCGCGCGCTCGGACGTGAGCAGGCCCGCCTGCTCGTAGTGGCGCAGGGCGCGCGGCGAGGTCCCGGTGGTCGCCGCCAGTTCTCCGATCCGCATACCCGGCAGTCTCAGGCGACGACCGCTCCGCCGTCCACCGGCACGATCACTCCGGTGACGAACGACGCGTCCGGCGAGGCGAGATGGACGATCGTCGCCGCCACCTCCTCCGGGCGCCCGACCCGGCCGAGCGGCGTGTGCTCCAGCTGCCACTTGCGGATCGCGGCCCGCTCCTCGGCGGTGTACGCGGAGTGGTCGGCGATCGGCGTCTCGATCGCGCCGGGGGCGACCGCCGCGACCCGGACCCCGCGCGGCGCGAGCTGCACCGCCCAGCTCCGGGTGAGCGAGTCGAGGGCCGCTTTCCCGGCCGCGTAGAGGGAGTTGCCGGGCCAGCCGCGCTGCCCGATCGCGGTCGTGACGCTGATGACGACGCCGCGCGAGGCGGTCAGCGCGGGCAGCGCGGCCTGGGTGAGCAGCGTCGGGGCGACCAGGTTGGTGGCGAGCAGGGCATGGGCCGAGTCCCGCGTGTACGTCTCCAGGGACTCGGAGTTGGTGATCCCCGCGTTGTGGACCAGGACGTCGAGCCGGCCGTGCGCCCGAAGGGTCGTACGGACGATGGAGGCCGGTCCGTCGTCGGCCGTGACGTCGGCGGCGAGCGGGGTGATCAGCTCCGGGGCGTACGCGGCGGTCCCGTCCAGCGGCTGCGGCCTGCGGCCCACCGCGACGACCCGGTAGCCGCGGTCGGCGAAGGCGTGGGCGGTGGCACGGCCGATGCCGGTGCCCGCTCCGGTGACGACGACCGTGGGCGCGACCGTGTGCGCGGTGTTCTCTGCGTTGATGACGCTGCGCGTGCTGCTCGTGCTGTTCATGCGGGGATCGTGCGACCTTGACGCCAGTGACAACGTCAAGTCGAATCGGCCCGCAGAGGCTCGGTGATCGGGACCGGGGTCGTGGTCGTGGTCGTGGTCTCCACGTTTGGCCTGCACGACGCCGGCGCCACCAACTTCAAGGGCGGCCAGGCCGCGGCCGGGACTCTGCTCGGCCGGCCGGACCGGCCCACCGCGATCGTCACCGCCAACGACATGCAGGCACTCGGCGTCTACCAGGCGGCGCGCGAGGCCGGGCTGCGCGTTCCCGCGGACCTGAGCGTGGTCGGCTTCGACGGCGTGCCTTTCGCGGTCCGGGCCGGGCTGACTTTTTTCTCGGTCTCCAAGTATCCAAGTCGCCCGCTCGCCAGTGCAGTGGAAACTTTTCCGCAACTGTTTCGAGCAGTCGGTCGAAACAATTGCGCGCGAAGCGTTGACCGCCCACCGTCAAGCCACCATCATTCCTAGACGTCCGAAGACCCGGCAGTCGTCCGGGATTTCGACCAATGACGGCCTGAGCTGCACGCATGCGCACCATCCCCCCACTTCATGAGCCGCTCTGGAGTTGCCCATGCCCCTCACGCATCGCCTCCACCAGGTCCGGGACCCCAACTCCCGCGGTGAGAAACGCCAGTTGCCCTCCAAGGTCGGCCTGGTCACGCAGACGGGCTTCACCTGCTGAACCCCTCGCGTCCCCCACGTCCCCCACGTCCCCCCACGTCCCCCACGCCCCCACGTAAGGAGTCACGCATGTCGTTGAAGCGACGTACCTTCCTCGGCCTGACCGCGGCCGCGACCGCGGGTCTGAGCGTCCCCCTGCTCGACTCCGGTCTGCGGACCGCCTCCGGTGCCGAACGAGCGGCGCCCGCCCGGCAGTTCGCCGTCGGAGTGCGCCAGTTCAACTGGAGCCGCGGCAGCCGCTCGCTGTTCACCAAGGTCTTCTATCCGACCCCCGGTGCCCCCGGCGGCGCCCCCGTCCCCAACGCCCCGCTCGCGGACGGGGTGTTCCCCGTCGCGGAGTGGAACCACGGCGCGTACGGCAACTCCGACTCGTACGCCTCGCAGACCCACGCGATAGCCGCCGCCGGATTCATCTGTCCGGCACCCTCGATCTCCGACAACACCAACATCGGTTCCGTGTACGGCGGGGAGTGGTCGAGGGACGTCTCCGAGGTCCTCACCCGGACCCTGGCCCTGAACGGGAGCGGACCCTTCGCCGGACACATCGACACCGCGGCCGGCGTCGGTGTCTCCGGGCACTCGATGGGCGGCATGACCATTCACGGCCTGCTGACCGCCTGGCCCGACGAGCGGATCGTCGCCGCCGTGCCGGTCGCCTGCGTCGACATGGGCACCCCCGCGGCCTCGGTCCACGCGGGCACGCTGTTCATCCACGGTGACAAGGACCCGACCTGCCGCTACGACCTGGCCCGGCAGGCGTACCAGGAACTGCCCGCGCCCAAGGCGTTCCTCACCCACATCGGCGCGGACCACGCCTCGTACCTGAACCCGGGGTTCCCCACCTTCGACCGGACCCAGAACACCCTCGTGGACTGGTTCCGCTGGCGCCTGTACGACGACACCGCGGCCCGCGACCGACTCGCCGCGGACGCCACCGGCGCCGGCACCCGCTGGGAAGCCGCCCTGGCCTGACTCCCCACAAGAGGCCCTGTCCCGCCCCCCCCACAAGAGAGACGGAAGCGCCATGACCGACAGCTCCTCAAGAACCCGTACCTCACGACGGACCAAGTCCGTGCTCGTCGCCGCGGCGGGCGGCGCCCTGGCGGCCGCCGCCGCCCTGACCCTGTCGCCCACCGCCCAGGCCGCCGACACGCTCGGCGGCGCGGCCTCCGCGCACGGCCGGTACTTCGGTGCCGCGGTCGCCCCGCACCTCGGCGAGACCGACTACGAGTCCACGCTCAACCGGGAGTTCTCCAGCGTCGTCTCGGAGAACGCGATGAAGTGGGACGCCACCGAGCCCAGCCCGAACCAGTTCAACTTCAGCGGCGGCGACCAACTCGTCACCTACGCCCAGCAGCACGGCAAGTTCGTCCGCGGCCACACCCTGGTCTGGCACGCGCAGCAGCCCGGCTGGGTCCAGGGCCTGACGGGCGACGCCCTGCGCAGCGCGATGCGCAACCACATCACCAAGGTCGCAGGACACTACGCGGGCAAGATCGACTCCTGGGACGTGGTCAACGAGGCCTTCGAATGGGACGGCAGCCGGCGCCAGTCCAACCTCCAGAAGCAGCTCGGCGACGGCTGGATCGAGGACGCCTTCCGCACCGCGCGGGCCGCCGACCCCAAGGCCAAGCTCTGTTACAACGACTACGGCACCGACGGCCTCAACGCGAAGAGCGACGGCATCTACCGCATGGTCAAGGACTTCAAGGCCCGCGGCGTCCCGATCGACTGCGTCGGCTTCCAGAGCCACCTCGCCTCCAACTCCGACCTGAGCACGTACCGGCAGAACCTCCAGCGCTTCGCCGACCTCGGCGTGCACGTGCAGATCACCGAACTCGACGTCGGCGGCTCGGGCTCCGCGCAGGCGAACGTGTACCGGCAGGTCACGCAGGCCTGCGTCGCCGTCGCCCGGTGCAACGGCATCACCGTGTGGGGCATCACCGACAAGTACTCCTGGCGCGCCCAGGAAACCCCGCTGCTCTTCAACGGCTCGTACCAGAAGAAGGAGGCGTACGGAGCGGTCCTCGCGGCACTGAACAGCGCGACGGGCTGACCTGACATCGGCAGGGGGCCCCGGCGGCAGCTGCCGCCGGGGCCCCCTGCCGTGGCTCAGTCGCTGTCGCTGTCGCTGTCGCTGTCGCTGTCGCCGTCGCCGTCGCTGTTGCCGTTGCTGTTCCCGCCGCCTTGGAACAGCAGGTCCGCCAGCAGGCGGAAGTACTCCTCCGGGTCCTGTCCGCCCACGGGTTCCGTCAGATTCCGCGCCAGCAGCAGCGTGGCGAAACCGTGGGCCAGGGACCAGGCCGCGATTCCGGCGGTGCGGGCGTCCGCACCCCGGTTCTGTGGCGGGAGCCCGGTGATGCCGGCGCCGAGGGCGGCGGACGCGTGAGAGCGGGCGGTGACCAGCGCGGGGTCGCCGGTGTGCAGGAGTTCCGGGCGGAACATCACCTGGAAGTACGCACGGTGCCTGACCGCGAACCGTACATAGCGTGCGCCCGCCTCCCGCAGCCCGTCCGCCTCGGACAGCTCCTGCGCGAGCAGGTCGAATCCCTCCGTGGCGATCGCGGTGAGCAGGCCGGGCCGGTCGCCGAAATGGTGTGCGGGGGCGGCGTGCGAGACGCCCGCGCGGCGGGCCAGCGCCCGCAGGCTCACCGCGTCCGGACCGCCGGCGGCGATTTCGTCCAGGGCGGCGGTGAGCAGGGCGCGTCGCAGGTCGCCGTGGTGGTAGGCGCGCGCGGGCGCCGGGGTGTCGGCCATGGCCATCAGCGTACGCCCCATCTTGTCATTGACAAGTTCCCCGATGGCGCGCAATCTTGTCACTGACAAGACGTGTCAGTGGCAAGACGTGTCACTGACAAGAAGCGGGAGCGCGAACGCGCCGCTGAACGCGCCGAGGGGGATGACCGACATGGCACAGGAATCTGCTCGCACCCGCCAGATGTGGCACCTGCTGGAACCGTTGCACGCCGTCCTCTATTACGCGCCCGAGGTCTTCGAGGAGTCCGCCGCGCTCGGCTACGACGTGGCGGAGCGGTGGCCGAGCTACTTCGCGCTGCGCGCCGCTCCGCTGGGCGCAGCCGGCACCGAGCGGGTCGCGTCCGCGTTCTACAGCTTCAACCCCCACACGGTCGCCGCGCACGTACCGGCCGCATGGAAGGTCGCCTCCCCGGAGGACGTCCTGGCCGCCCGGCTGCGCGGCATCGACCGGGCCTACCGAACGCTCCTGGGTGACGTACTGGACGGCCCCGAGCTGTCGCGCGCCGCCGACCTGGCCCGGCGCGCGGCCGAGGCCGTGCACACCGAGGGGCGACCGCTGGCGGCGGCCAACGCCGAACTGCCCTGGCCCGACGCCCCGCACCTGGTCCTGTGGCAGGCCGCGACCGTGCTGCGCGAACACCGGGGCGACGGGCACCTCGTGGCGCTGCTCGCCGCGGAGCTCGACCCGGCCGAGTCGCTGGTGTCGTTCGCGGCGATCGGCGCGGCCCCCGAGCAGCAGTTCGCCAGTCGCGGCTGGCCGGAGCAGGAGTGGCGGGCCGCACGCCAACGCCTCGCCGCGCGCGGCCTGGTGGACGCCGACGGCGTCGCGACCGACGCGGGCCGCGCCCTGCGCGCCGGGGTCGAGTCCCGCACCGACCGGCTCGCCGCCGCCCCCTGGCAGGCGCTCGGCCCCGACCGCACCGCCGAACTGGCCGATCTCCTGGGCCCGTTGTGGGTAGCTGTTCTGGGGTCGGGACTGCTGCCGTCCGTCACGACCCTGGGCATCGGCAAGGTGTGATCTTGCCTCGGGTACCGTGAGCGGCGGGGGAAATAGGTCGCGAAGAGGAACAAAAGGGGAGGTACTGCCGTGGCTGTGCAGCGAGTCGGCGGTCGGATCGCGGGCGTCGTGCTGGTGGGCGTCGTCGCCGTCACCGGGTGCGAGTCGACGACCGGGACGGGCGGCGAGGCCGGGCCCGGGCCCGAGGGGAAGGCGGGCAGCGCGCTCGCCGCCGTGGACACGCTCACCGTCAAGGGGCGTGCGCCGAAGACCGGTTACGCGCGGGAGCGGTTCGGCAGCGCCTGGGCCGACACCGACTCGAACGGCTGCGACACCCGCTCCGACATCCTCAAGCGGGACCTGAAGTCGGTGCGGTTCTCGGACGGGCACTGCAAGGTGACGTCGGGCCTGCTGTCCCCCGATCCGTACGGTGGCAAGGACGTCTCGTACGCGCGCGGGCGCAGCAAGGTCGACATCGACCACCTCGTCGCCCTGTCCGACGCCTGGCAGAAGGGCGCCTTCCAGTGGGACCCGAGCAAGCGCATCGCGTTCGCCAACGACCCGCTGAACCTGCTCGCCGTCGACGCGACTCCCAACCGCAGCAAGGGAGACGGGGACACCGCGACCTGGCTGCCCGCGAACAAGGGATATCGCTGTACGTACGTCGCCGGGCAGGTCGCCGTGAAGAAGAAGTACGGGCTGTGGGTGACCGCCGCCGAACGGGACGCCATGCAAAAGGTGTTGACCACCTGCCCCGACCAGAAGCTACCGTCGGGCGGCAACCCCACCGAGGCCCCGGCGCGTTTCCACGCCCGCTGACCTCCTGTCCCTGAAGGACGTACGCCATGACCAGCGACGCGGACCTCACCATCACGACGCTCGCCGAGCGGCCCGAACTGCGCGACGCGGTGTGGACGATGGAGGACACCTGGCCGGTGTTCGTGCAGCACGACCCGGTCGGCTGGTCCTTCATGGGACGGATCGCCGCAGAGCTGCCGGAGTACGTGCTGGTCGCCACCGACCCGGCCGGGGACGTCGTGGCCAAGGGCTTCAGCGTGCCGTTCGCCCAGCACGTGGAGGGGCGCGGCGGAGTGCTGCCGGACCGGGGCTGGGACCGGGTGATCCAGTGGTCGTTCGCCGACCGCCGGCACGGCGTCGCGCCCGACACGGTCAGCGCCGTCGAGATCACCATCGTGCCGCGGCTCCTCGGCCGCGGCCTGTCCGGACGGATGCTCGCCGCGCTGCGGGAGAACGCGCGGTCCCGTGGATTCGACGAGGTCGTCGCGCCGGTGCGGCCCAGCGGCAAGCACCAGGAGCCGAAGACCCCGATGAGCGAATACGCGTACCGGGTGCGGGAGTCGGACGGGCTGCCGCACGACCCGTGGCTGCGGGTGCACGTCCGCGCGGGCGGCGTCATCGACAAGGTGGCGCCCGCCTCGATGACCGTGTCCGGCTCGCTCGCCGAGTGGCGGGCGTGGACCGGGGTCGCCTTCGACACCGCGGGCCCGGTCGAGGTGCCGGCCGCTCTCGTGCCGGTGCACTGCGACCCGGAGCGCGACGTCGCCGTGTACGTCGAGCCCAACGTGTGGGTGCGGCACGCGCTCTGAGCGCCTGCCGCACCTGATCCGTCCCCGGGCGACTGCCCGGGTGGCTACAGCTTCAGGTCCCACTGGGTCCCGTCGTACTCGAAGCTCGGCGTGACCTCGACCGTGAGGTTCTTCGCGGCGGCCGGGGCGTCGAAGGCGTAGACGACCGTGGCCTTCTTGCCGGGCAGGATCGTGCCGTCGAAGCCGCTGCCGATCTTGTCGTCGAAGATCTGCTCCGCCTCGACGCCGTCCTGGCCGGCGCGCGCGTCGGCCTGCAGCAGGCTCGCGTCGAACTTCTTCTTGCTGTCGTTGGTGACGGTCACGGTCACCTTGTAGGCGTGGTTGCCCCCCGTGTGACCCGCCGCGTACTCGCTCGGGTGGTAGGAGACCGCGTTCGACACCGTGACCGTCAGGTCGTCGTCGTAGACCACGGCGTCGCCCGCCGCCAACGGCTTGCTGGTGTCGACCTTCTTGTCGTCGCCCTTGTCGCCCTTGTCGTCGCTCTTGTCGCTGCCCTTGGCGCTGTCGTCCTTCGCGGCGCCCGAGGGCTTCGTGTCCTTCGGCTTGGTGTCCGACACCGACTTGTTGATCTCGTCGACCGCGTCGTCGACCGCCTTGAACGTGGTGACCGCGCCGAAGACCGCGAGTCCCAGGGAGATCAGCGCGAGGATCGCGCCGGTCAGGGCCACCCCCTTGTTCGTCGCCTCGCCGCGCCTGGCCCTGGCGTGCCCCGTCAGGCCCAGGATCAGGGCGACCACGCCGAGGACGCCGGCCAGCCAGAACATGATCGGGACGATCCCGGACAGGGCGCCGATGATGCCGAGGATCAGCGCGGCCGTCCCCAGGCCGTTCCGCGCGATCTGCTGCGGCTGCTGGTGCTGCGGCGGCTGGAACGGCGGGTACTGGGGGTGCTGCTGCGGCTGGGTCTGGGACATGACTGTTTCCTCCGAGATGAGAGATGCCAACCTCCCCCCGGCTTTCTCCCTGTCCGGCGGTTGGCTGAGTCAAGAACATCATGATGTGTGAACCGAGTCAACACGATTCACGAAAGGTGAGGCGTGAACAGTTGTGAATGGGGTTCTTACGCGAACGTCGGTAGGGTCGGCCACACACGGCCACACACAGACGTGCACGGCCGTACACGGCCACACACGCTCGCGAGGGGAGCCGATCGGTGCAGGACAACGCGACAGAAGTGACCGCCGCCGGGATCGCCCGGCTCGCGGGGGTGGGCCGCGCCGCCGTCAGCAACTGGCGGCGCAGGCACGCCGACTTCCCCAAGCCAGTCGGCGGCACCGAGACCAGCCCCTCCTTCGCGCTCGCCGAGGTCGAGGACTGGCTGCGCACCCAGGGCAAGCTCGCCGAGGTCCCGCTGCGCGAGCGCGTCTGGCAGCAGCTCGCCGGACACCCGGCAGGCCCGGTCACTGCCCTGCTGCACGCCGGAAGCGCCCTGCTCCTCGTGCACGACCGCCCCACCGAATGGCTCGCCCTCGGCGGCACGGACGACGACGCCGCCCTCGCCGAGCTGCTGCCCGCCGCCCTGGAAGGCGTCCTCGCCCCGCGCTTCGGCCACACCACCGAGCGGGCCCTGGCCACCCCGACGGCCACCGCGCTCCTGCCGTCCGTGCCGCTGCTGCGCGGTGCCGCCGAACTCGCCGCGGAGCTGGGCGCGCGCGGCACTTTCGCGTTCCTCCTCGGCCGCCACCTCGACGCGAACCCGCGCCAGTACACGCTGACCCCGCCGGGCCCGGCCGCGCTGATGGCCGCCCTCGCCGGGCCCGCCGCCACCGTGCTCGACCCGGCCTGCGGCACCGGCGCCCTGCTGCACGCCGTGCGCGCCGCGGACACCCGCCCGGGGCAGCGTCTCTACGGGCAGGACGCCGCCCCCGAGCTGGCCGCCCTCACCGCGCTCCGCCTCGCCCTCGACGGCAACGGCAGCGGTGACGCGCCGGTCATCCGCACCGCCGCCGCCGACACCCTGCGCGGCGACGCCCTGAGTGACGTACGGGCGGGCGTGGTGCTCGCCCACCCGCCGTTCAACGAGCGCGGCTGGGGCCACGACGAGCTGGCGTACGACCCGCGCTGGGAGTACGGCTTCCCGGCCCGCACCGAGTCCGAACTGGCCTGGGTGCAGCACGCGTTGGCCCGCCTCGAGGACGGCGGCACCGCCGTCCTCCTGATGCCGCCCGCCGTCGCGTCCCGCCGTTCGGGGCGCCGCATCCGCGCCGACCTGCTGCGCCGCGGCGCCCTGCGCGCGGTGATCGCGCTGCCCGCGGGCGCCGTCCCGCCGAACAACATCCCGCTGCACCTGTGGGTCCTGCGCCGCCCCGCCGCGACCGTCCCCGCGGCGCCCGAGCTGCTGCTCGTCGACACCACGGCCGCCGCCTCCGGCGACGTACGCGAGAAGCAGGCCTGGGACGCCGTGCAGGAAGCCGTGCTCGACGCGTGGCGCGCCTTCGACCGTGCCGGTTCCCTGGCCGAGCGGCCCGGCCTGGCCCGCTCCGTGCCCGTCATCGAGCTGCTCGACGACGAGGTCGACCTCGCGCCCGCCCGCCGCCTGCCCCCGCCGGCCGCGGGCGGCTCGGGCGCCGAGGAGCTGACCGCCGTGCGCGGACGGCTCGCCGACACCCTGCGGCTGGCCACGGAGCTGACTCCGAGGGACGCGCGGCCCGCCGCCGCGGCGTCGCGCTGGCCGCAGACCACGATCGGCGAGCTCGCGCGCGCGGGCGCCCTCACGCTGCACACCGCCGCGGCCTCCGGCGCCACCGGCGGCCACGCGCGCGTGCCGATGCTCACCGACCACGACGTGCTCACCGGCGCCGCCCCCTCCGGCACGCACACCACCGCGGACGAGCCCGTCCTGCTGGAGCCCGGCGACGTCGTCGTGCCCGTCGTCGGCGGCGGCTCCGTCGTCCGTGTCGTCGACGAGGCCACCGCGGGCGCCGCCCTGGGCCGGGGCCTCGCGCTCCTGCGGCCCGATCCGGCGGCGCTCGACCCGTGGTTCGTCGCCGGGTTCCTGCGCGGCACCGCGAACAACCGGCAGGCCAGCAGCTACGCGTCGACCGCGACCCGGCTCGACGTGCGCCGCCTCCAGCTGCCCCGCCTGCCGCTGGCCGAACAGGCCGGGTACGGCGACCGGTTCAGGTCCCTCGCCGCCTTCGAGGACGCGCTGCGCCTCGCGGTCAGGCTCGGCGAGCAGCTCGTCCAGGGGCTGCACGACGGACTTACGGACGGCACTGTGGAACCGGAGTGAGGGCGTGCGCGTGAACCGGTGTAAGGCCGGAGTGAGGACAACCCGGGTTCCGTTGTCCGCGTCGGCCTATACGCTCGGTGCAGCACCAATTTTCGCCGGCTTGACCTTCATCGGCCCGACCGTCATCAGCTCGACCTTCGCCAGCCAGTCCTTCGCAACGTAGGCACCCACCAGCAGGAGCACCCATGCACGGCCACGGCTATGCACCCCCGCCCAGGCTCCCTTCTTCCGGAGCACTGGCGGGCATGCGCGTGCTCTTCGTGGCCATCGCCGTCCTCAGCATCGGCTTCCTCGGCTTCGTGCCCATGCTCCGGCTCGCCCTGACGACGCGCAGCAAGGTCAACTGGCGGGTCTTCATAGCCGTGGCCGCGGTCCAACTGGTGTGCTGGATCGGCATCTTCAGCGACCCGGGCGCGGAGGAGTTCACCAGTTGGTACGGGAACGGCGGGATGGGCCTGATGCTCATCAACATGGCCGTCTCGGTCACGTACTACCTGATCGCCGACATCCGCTTCCACGGCCACCGGACCCAGCAGGCCGCGACGGCGTCCCTGATGTACGGCGCCCCGCCGGTCGGCACCCCGTACGGCTACCCGCCGCAGGCCCCGGCCCAGCCCTACATGCCGCAGCCGCAGCCCCAGGCGCCCATGCACGCGATGCCCACCCAGGCCGCGGGCCCCGCGCCGACGCCGACCCCCACTCCGGCCACCGCGCCGACCCCGGCGCCCCCGGCCGCCCCGCAGAGCCAGCCGGGGCCCCCGCACCGCATCGACCAGGTCCGCGCCGAGCTGGACGAGCTCAGCGACTACCTGCGCAAGCAGGACGGCGGCCGGTGACCTCTGTGTCCGGCCCCTCCACCACCGGCGGCCGCGTCATCGCCGGACGCTACGAACTGTCCACGCTCATCGGCCAGGGCGGCATGGGCCAGGTCTGGACGGCGTACGACCAGCGCCTCGACCGCCGCGTCGCCGTGAAGCTGCTGCGCCCCGACCGCGTCGCCGGCCACGAGGCCGACGAGCTGCGCCGCCGCTTCCTGCGCGAGTGCCGCGTCACCGCCCAGGTCGACCACCCGGGCCTGGTCACCGTGCACGACGCGGGCGCCGAGGGCGAGGGCATCGGCTCCGAGCTGTACCTCGTCATGCAGTACATCGACGGGTCCGACCTCGGCGACCACCTCGCCGAGCACGACCCGTACCCGTGGCAGTGGGCCGTCTCGATCGCCGCCCAGCTGTGCGCCGTCCTGTCGGCCGTGCACGCGGTGCCGATCGTCCACCGCGACCTCAAGCCGCGCAACGTGATGGTGAAGAAGGACGGCACGGTCACCGTCCTCGACCTCGGCGTCGCCTCCGTCCTCGACTCCGACACCACGCGCCTGACCCACACCGGTTCCCCCATCGGCACGCCCGCCTACATGGCGCCCGAGCAGGCGATGGGCGGCGCCGTCGGCCCGTACACCGACCTGTACGCGCTCGGGGTGCTGCTGCACGAACTCCTCAGCGGAGACGTCCCGTTCGCGGGCACCACCGCCCTCGGCATCCTCCACCGCCACCTGTACGAGGCCCCGCTCCCGGTGCGTCAACTGCGCCCCGAAGTACCGGAGGCCCTGGAGAACCTGGTGCTGCGCCTGCTCGCCAAGGACCCGCAGCACCGGCCTGCCTCCGCGCAGCAGACGTACGAGGAACTGCTCCCGCTGCTGCCCGCGCGCGGAGTGCCCACAGGCCACCCGCTCGACCCGACCCGCCCCTTCCTCCGCCCGCACGCCCCCTGGCCCGACCGGGCCGTGACGCCCGCGCCGCAGCCCGCCGGAGCCGAGATGCAGGGCGCCCAGGGCGAGCGCCCGGACGTGGCCCGCGCCGTCGACGAGGTCAAGCGGCTGCTCGGCGAGGGCCGCATCACGCAGGCCGTCGACATCCTCGGCGCGATCCTGCCCGCGGCGGCGGCCCAGCACGGCGAGCACTCGCCCGTCGTGCGCACGCTGCGCAAGCAGTACGCGGCGACGCTCATGGACGACGGCCAGTACCGCCGCGCCCTGCCCGAGCTGCGCCGGCTCGCCGACGAGCGCGCCGCGGAGGCCGGGCACGCCGACCCGGCCTCCCTCCAGTTCCGCTACGAGGCCGCCCAGTGCCTGGAGGCCCTCGGCGAACCGGCCGCGGCCCTCGCCGAGTACCGCTCGCTCCTGCCGTACTACGAGAACCAGTACGCGACCACGGACCTGCGCCTCGCCCTCGAAGTGCGCCGCCGCATCGGCCAGTTGCTGCTCGCCGTCGGCGACCGGGGCGCCGCCCACGAGACGCTGATCCGGCTGCTGCACGACTCCGAGCGGCTGCACGGCCCGGGCCACCCGTTCCCGGCCGAGGTGCGGCGCACGCTGCAGTGGCTCGGGCAGGTCCGGGGCTGAGCGCTCCGCACCGACCGGCTATCTTTCGTAGCCGAAGATCAGCAACCAGGGGTGGGGATCTCAGCATGTCCAAGTCCGGGAGCCGCGGGAGCCACAGACTCTCCAAGCGCAACCGTTACGTCGCCTGGGGCGCGGCCGGTGCCGTCGTCGTCGCGGGCGGCGCGGTCGCCGCGAACACCGCGTCGGCGGCCACCACCTGGCCCGCCCAGAAAACGTTCACGGGCCGCGCCTTCGACACCTGCACCGCGCCGTCCGCCGCCGCCATGAAGGCCTGGCGCACCGGCTTCTACGGAGCGGCGGCCGTCTACATAGGCGGCAAGAACCGCGGCTGCAACCAGCCCAACCTCACCCAGTCCTGGGTCAAGACCGTCAACTCCCAGGGCTGGAAGCTGATCCCGCTCTACGTAGGCGCCCAGCCGCCCTGCCAGACCGGCACCCGCAACGAGAAGATGACCACGTCGAACGCCGCCACGCTCGGCGCCGCCGACGGCAAGGACGCCGTGGCCAAGGCGTCCGCGCTCGGCATGAAGGCGGGCAGCGCGCTCTACCTCGACATGGAGCCGTACGACATCAAGAACGCGTCCTGCAACAAGGCCGTGCTCTCCTACGTGCGCGCCTTCACCAAGACGCTGCGCGGCAAGACCTACCGGGCCGGCTACTACGGCTTCAGCAGCTCGAGCGCGGCCGCGATCGCCACCGAGAAGGACCGCACGGACCTGCCGGGCAACCTCTGGTACGCCAAGTGGGACAAGCTCGCCACGACCACCTCCGACTGGCCCTGGTCGACGTCGCTGTACACGAACCACAGCCGCGGCCACCAGTACATGGTGAACAGCAAGGAGAAGCGCGGCAGTTACACGATCACCGTGGACCGCAACGCGTGGGACGCCCCCGTGGCCATCGTCGGCTGAGCACGGCGGAGCCCGACCGAGTACCTCAACTCGCGGCGAATCGTTGTCGAATAGGTGGCCGAGCAGTCGGCCACCTCCTACTATCGATCACGGACTTTGTGCACCGACGCACAAACTCGCCGCAGGGAGGCCCACCTTGCACCGCCGCAACAGCCGCCGCACCGCCATCGCGCTCACGTCCGCCGCCGTGGCCGTCCCCCTCCTCACCGCCTGCGGAGGCGAGGCCCACCCCGGCGCCGCGGCCGTCGTCGGCGGCCAGCGCATCACGGTCTCCCAGCTGGAGAGCCGGGTGAACGAGGTGCGGGACGCACAGCAGGCTGCCACCACCGACAGCGCGCAGTACGAACAGGCCATCGCCAAGACCGGCGGCCTGACCCGCAACACGCTGCACACGATGGTCCTCGACCGGGTCCTGCACCGCGCCGCCACCGACGAGGGCATCACGGTCACCCGCAAGGAGATGCAGGACATGCGGGCCGGCCTGGAGCAACAGGCGGGCGGCGCCAAGCAGTTGGAGACCGCCTGGCTGGCGCAGTACAGCGTCGCGCCGAAGCGGCTCACCGAGTCCCTGCGCACCGAGATCGAGGCGCAGAAGCTCGCGACGGCGCTCGGCGCCGACATGCAGACCGAAGCGGGCAAGGCCGTCTTCTGGAAGGCCCTCGGCAAGGCGTCCAAGGAGCTCAACGTCGGCCTGAACCCGCGCTACGGAGCGTGGGACGTGGCCAACAGCAGCCGCGTCGACGCCAAGACGCCGTGGCTCAAGCAGGTCACCGCGGTGCCGTCGGCGGAGCAGCAGCAGACCGCGTAGCCCCGTCGTGGCGGGGACGGCACGAGGACTGTCGGCGGCCTGCGTTACGTTCGACGGGTGAACGACTCAGACACCGCGGGCCGCATCGTCCTGCTCACCACCAGCCACCGGGTCGCCCCCGGCCTGCTGTCCTGGCAGGCGTGGGCGACCCTGCGCGACGCCGCCGACGTCCTGTGCGCCGACGCCGCGCACCCGCAGCTGCCGTACCTGAAGGAGGCGGGCGTCGAGGTCACCGTCGTGACCACGACGGCCCGCGACCTCGTCGACCGCTGCGCCGACGGCGGCCGCACCGTCGTCGTGCTCACCACCGCCGAGGGCGACCGCCGCCTCACCGACGGCCTCGCCGCCCTCGCCGGTTCGGGCCGCGAGCAGATGCCGTCCCTGGAGCTGCTCCCCGGCTCCTACGACCTGCCGGGCGCCCGGCTGCTCGATCTCGTCCAGGTCATGGACCGGATCCGCGTCGAATGCCCGTGGTCGTCCCGGCGCACGCACGAGGACCTCGCCAAGTACGCGCTGGAGGAGGCGTACGAACTGGTCGAGGCGATCGAGACGGGGGACAGGGACGAACTGCGCGAGGAGCTCGGCGACGTGCTGCTCCAGGTCGTCTTCCACGCCCGGATCGCCCAGGAGGCGACCGGCGAGGGCGACGAGGGGGAGCCGTTCTCCATCGACGACGTCGCGGGCGGCATCGTCACCAAGCTCATCCACCGCCACCCGCACGTCTTCGGCGACGACACCGCCTCCACCCCCGAGGAGGTCAAGGAGCACTGGCTGCGCACCAAGGCGGAGGAGAAGCAGCGGGAGTCGGTCACGGACGGCGTCCCGGTCGGCCAGCCCGCTCTCGCCCTCGCGGCGAAGCTCGGCTCGCGCGTGCGCACGGCGGCCCTGGACGTCCCGCTGCCCACGGGCCAGGGCGTCGGCTACGAACTCCTGGCACTCGCCCTGCGCGCGGAGGAGGCCGGGGTCGACCCGGAGGCGGCACTCAGGGCTGCCGCCCGGGCCTATCGGGACGCGGTTCGGGCCGCTGAGGGGCTCGCGGGTTAGTACCGTTGCCCCAGGGTCGGTTCGTGGGGCTGGGGGCTTGTGTGGAGCGGGAGTTGGCGGAGCTGGCGGCTTCGGGGGCGAAGGTGCTCGTCTCCGCGATGGGGGAGGGCGGGTCCGGAGCCTGGCCGATGACCCGGGACGTGTTCCTGGAGTTCTTCCGGGAGGCGGGCGACGTGGCCGCGGTGGAGCTCGCCCTCGAACGGGACGCGACCGGTCTCCGGCTCGGCACGAAGGACCGTGCGGTCACCGAGGCCGCATGGTGCGCGGACCTGTCGGACGCCGTGCGCCGGGACCGGCGGCTCGAGCCGGCGCTCCGGTCGGCGCTCTCCTTCCTCTATGCGACGCGTGCCCGGGGCCGTACCCGGGCGGCCTGGCGGTGCGGACACTGCGACACCTTCAACAGGTTTTCCGACGGCTCCTGCGGGATCTGTGGCGCGGAAGCGCCCGCGGGCGAGCGCTTCTTGCGGGTCCTGGCGGTCGACACCGCGCCGGACCCGGGCGACGCACAGGGGGACGCGCGCCCCGCCGGCGTACCGGCCGGTGTGACGGGGGAGTCCACGCAGCGGACCGTGGGCGGCACGGTCTACACCACCACCAGCACCATCAGCGGCGGCACCCAGCAGTCCGTGACCCAGGCCGCCCACATCGGCACCCTCAACCAGCACTTCGGGCCCGTCCCCGACGGAGTCGACTGGCGGCCCGTCCACGAGGTCGGTCCCGCCGAGTTCGGGGTGCGCCCCACCCGGCGCGTTCCGGGGCTGCCCGACATCCCGCCGTACGTCCCGCGCGACCGCGACGCCGAACTCGCCGAGCGGCTCACCCTGAACGGGCTCGTCCTGCTCCTCGGCAAGCCGGTCACCGGAATGTCGTACACCGCCTGGCACGCGGCGCACTGCCTGGACGGGTACCAGTTCTACGCCCCCGAGCGCGGCGCCGATCTGCGCGCGCTGCTCGGCGCGCTCAGGGGGAGCCCCGGCCGGTATCTGCTCTGGCTCGACGACATCGAGGGGCACCTCGGTGAACGCGGCCTGGAACCAGGCCTGTTGGGGCGTCTGACGGCGCTCGGCGTGCGGGTGCTCGCCACGATGGACGCCGACGCGTACTACGAGCGCAGGACCGGTTCGACACCGGGCGACCGGGTCGTCGGGCACGCGCACACCGTGGAGCTTCCGAGGGCCTGGAGCGACGCGGAGTTCGCGCGCCTGGCCGAGCAGACGGAGGACCCGCGCGCGTACGAGGCGTACCTGTGGACCGATGGCAACAACCCGGCCGCGTACCTGGCGCTCGGGCATCTGCTGTACGAGGAGTGGCAGCGGCTCAGCGCGCGCGACGCCGACCCGGACGGCGTCGCGACCGTGCGGGCCGCTCTCGACGTGGCGCGGTGCGGGTACGCGGGGGCGGTGCCGGCCGAACTGCTCAGGGACCTGGGCGCGTCCGACCTCGGAGAGTGGGCCGTGCAGGAACGGATCGGCAACGTCGGCTTCCTGATGCCGGGGCCGGAGCCGGACACCTGGCGGGCGCACGGGGCGCTGGTGGCGGGAGAGCTGCGGACCGCGAAGGAGCCGGTCTCCGAGGAGCGGCTGTGGGAGATGTACGAGTACACCGCACCGGACTCCCCGGAGGACCGCGCGGTGATCGAGACCCTCGCCGCGACGCTGCGCCCGCGTGCCGAGGCGGGCGACATGGAGGCCGCGTACGAACTGTCGGGCCTGCTTCCCTTCGGGCCGGAGGCGGAGCGCCTGCTGCGGCAGGCCGCCGACGCGGGCATGGCGAACGCCATGTCCGCACTCGGCGGCAGCCTGCTCCGCCACGGCAGGGCGGACGAGGCCGTCCCCTACCTGGAGCAGGCCGCCGCGCAGGGCGAGACCTGGTCGGCGCTCAAGCTCGCCCTCCACTACCGCACCCGTGCCGAGGAACTGTTCACCGGGGTGGCCGAGAAGAGGCCTCTTCACGGCCTCTCCCTGGGCGACCTCATCGCCGGGACCCCGGGCCGCCAGGCCGAGGCGATGCGGCACTACCTCGCGGCGTGGCGGGCCGGCAACCGTTTGGTGGGCCTGCGCATCGCCGGTGTCCTGCACGACTGGGGCGACACGGACGGGGCCGAACTCTGGTACCGGCACGCGGCCGCCGCCGGGGACCCACTGGCCGCCTACTACCTCGGCGTCCTCCTCTACAACAAGAGAGACCACGACACCGAGGCCGAAGAACTCCTCACCCGCGCCGCCGACGCGGGCCACGCCGCGGCGACCACCGCGCTCGGCCTGCTCAAGGAGCGGCAGGGCCACCGCGAGGAGGCGTACGCGTACTACGCGCGGGCTGACGAGGCCGGTCACGCCGAAGCCGCCTATCGCATCGGCCTCATGGCGACGGACCCCAGCGTCGGCACCCGCACCCGCTGGCTGCAGCGGGCCGCCGACCGAGGCCACTACGACGCGGGCCTGGCCACCGGCGCGTTCGAGCCACCCGCCGCTCCGGATACGGTCGAGGAGTGACCGAAAGCCCCGCCCCGCAGGAAACCCCCGCCGCCCCCGAACTCTTCACCTGGGAGTTCGCCAGCGACCCGTACCCCGCCTACGCCTGGCTGCGCGAGCACGCCCCCGTGCACCGCACCACGCTGCCCAGCGGCGTCGAGGCCTGGCTGGTCACCCGGTACGCCGACGCCCGCCAGGCCCTCGCCGACCAGCGGCTCAGCAAGAACCCGGACCACCACGACGAGCCGAGCCACGCCAAGGGCAAGACCGGCATCCCGGGCGAGCGCAAGGCCGAGCTGATGACGCACCTGCTCAACATCGACCCGCCGGACCACACGCGCCTGCGCCGCCTCGTCTCGAAGGCGTTCACCCCGCGCACGGTGGCCGAATTCGCCCCTCGCGTCCAGGAGTTGACCGACCGGCTCATCGACGAGTTCGCCGCCAAGGGCGAGGCCGACCTGATCCACGACTTCGCCTTCCCGCTCCCCATCTACGCCATCTGCGACCTGCTCGGCGTCCCGCGCGAGGACCAGGACGACCTGCGGGACTGGGCGGGCATGATGATCCGCCACGGCGGGGGCCCGCGCGGCGGCGTCGCCCGCTCGGTCAAGAAGATCCGGAACTATCTGGTCGAGCTCATCCACCGCAAGCGCGACGAGCCCGGTGACGACCTGATCTCCGGCCTCATCCGCGCCTCCGACCACGGCGAGCACCTGACGGAGAACGAGGCCGCCGCGATGGCCTTCATCCTCCTGTTCGCCGGTTTCGAGACGACCATCAACCTCATCGGCAACGGCACGTACGCCCTGCTGACCCACCCCGAGCAACGCGAACGCCTCCAACTGGCCCTCGAAGAAGGTGATGTCGGTCTCCTCGAGACCGGCGTCGAGGAACTGCTGCGCTTCGACGGCCCGGTGGAACTGGCGACCTGGCGCTTCGCGACCCAGCCCCTCACCATCGGGGGCCAGGACATCGCCGTCGGCGACCCGGTCCTCGTGGTGCTCGCGGCGGCGGACCGCGACCCCGAGCGCTTCGCCGAGCCCGACACCCTCGACCTCGCGCGCCGCGACAACCAGCACCTGGGCTACGGCCACGGCATCCACTACTGCCTCGGTGCACCGCTGGCCCGCCTGGAAGGACAGACCGCGCTCGCCACCCTCCTGACGCGCCTGCCGGACCTGCGACTTGCGGGGGAACCTGCCGATTTGCGCTGGCGCGGCGGCCTCATCATGCGTGGACTGCGCACGCTGCCGGTCGAGTTCACGCCGCGTCAGGACGGTTGACCCGGGCCGGTCCAGACCTTAAGCGGACCCTAAAGATCTGACGGTTCGTCAAACCTGTGACTTTCACGTGATCTCCGCTGCATCGACTTGTGACAAGCGTTCGAGTCCCGCTACGTTCACCAGTCATCGCGACAGGCGCCTCCGAGGCACCACCGGCACCACCCGTCGCACGTAGCAGCATCAATCTCGCGAAAGGCCACCGCATGCTCTCCGGGAACGGTCGTCACCGTCGCCCCCGTCAGGCCCCTGCTCTCGTCGTCGCCGCCGGCATCACCGGCAGCGCCATCGCGATCCCGCTGCTCGCCGCGACCAACGCGAGCGCCGCCTCGACCACGACGTGGGACAAGCTCGCCGAGTGCGAGTCCGGCGGCCAGTGGAGCCTGGACGCGGGCAACGGGTATTACGGCGGGCTGCAGTTCTCGCAGGAGATGTGGGAGCAGTACGGCGGCCTGGACTACGCCCCGCGCGCCGACGAGGCCAGCCGTTCGCAGCAGATAGCCGTCGCCGAGAAGGTGCTCGACGCCAAGGGGCCCCAGGCCTGGCCGAGCTGCTCGATCCTCGCGGGTCTCACCAAGAGCGACGACTCGGCCGATGTGGACCCGGGCGTGAGCGCGTCTCCGCAGCCGACGGGTTCGTCCGACGTGTCCGACACGTCCGAGTCGCCGGACGGCTCGGACGCCTCGCATGAGAAGAGTCACGGCAAGTCGGGCAAGTCCGGTGCGTCGGACTCGGCGTCGGACGCCCCGTCAGCTGACGCCTCGGGTGATACCTCCGGTAACGCGGCGAGCGACGAGCCCGCCGATAACGCGTCCGGCAATTCGGACAAGTCCGGCCAGAAGGGCTCGACTTCCCCGGCCGACCCGGAGTCCTCCGCGTCCGCCACCCCGGCGCCCTCCTCCGATCCCGCCGAATCCGGCGGCCGTCACCGCGGCGACCGTGCCGCCGACGACGCGGCCGGCTCCGCCGACTCCCGTACGGGAGAAGGGCGTCACGCCTCGCGCGAGGACCGGCGCGACGACGGGAGCTACACCGTCCGCTCCGGCGACAACCTCTGGGACATCGCCGACGCCCATGACGTACAAGGCGGATGGACCGCGCTGTACGACCTGAACAAGAAGACGGTCGGCGCCGACCCCGACCTCATCCTTCCTGGTCAGAGTCTGGATCTTGGGCTCGAATCGGGCGAAAAGTAGCGGGAGTTCAGGGTGAGTTGAGGCGCGTATGTCCACTTTTGCGCGAGTGAGACATGAGTCTCAAAGACCCTGATCGTCTTTGAAATCGGGCGGATCGACTGCTTACGGTCGTGACCGCTCGCCACAGCGGGCCCCGATGGACGTCACGCCGAATCCTGCCGACGCCCGTACGGGAACAGTCGACGCGTCAGCGCCGTAGGCAGGAGCGGGGGACCCAGGTAAGTGCCGTTCGGGAGACCGGAACGGCTTGGGGTTAAGCCGCGCACAAGGATGCGCGGCCGGGCACTCACTGGCCCGAACCCGACAGCTCACCTCGTAGGCGTCGGTGAGGGGATCTCTCCATGCTGTTCTCCAGCAAGGGCAAGCACCGCCGCCCGTCCAAGGCCGTCCGTGTCGCCACGCTCGCCGGTGTCACCGGTGCCGCCGTCGCCGTGCCGCTCATGGGTGCCACCGGCGCCTCCGCCGCCACCACCTCCGAGTGGGACCAGGTCGCCTCCTGCGAGTCCGGCGGCAACTGGTCGATCAACACCGGCAACGGCTACTACGGCGGCCTGCAGTTCTCGGCCTCCACCTGGGCCGCGTACGGCGGCACCGCCTACGCCTCCACGGCCAACCAGGCCTCCAAGGCGCAGCAGATAGCCGTCGCCGAGAAGGTCCTCGCCTCCCAGGGCAAGGGCGCCTGGCCGAGCTGTGGCGTGGGCCTGTCCGGCGCCTCCACGGGCAACTCCGCCCCGGCCGCCGAGACCCAGCAGCAGCCGCAGCAGCAGAGCCAGCCCAAGCAGCAGGCCCAGCCGAAGCAGCAGCGCTCGGAGTCCTCGACCACCACGCGCTCCGAGAAGCGCGCGACCGTCACCACCCCGACCGGCAAGAAGGTCAAGAAGGGTGACGGCGAGTACAAGGTGAAGTCCGGCGACACCCTCAGCAAGATCGCCGAGGCGCACGGCACCACCTGGCAGAAGCTCTTCAAGCTGAACAAGGACATCGTCAGCGACGCGGACCTGATCTACCCGGGTCAGCAGCTGCACCTGAAGTAAGCCGCGGTTGTACAGGAGCGCGCTCGGCCTCGGCGGACGCCGAACCGCTCCGCTGGTAACCCCGTCCCCACGGGCCGCTCATCTTGGGGAGCCCCCATCCCGGAAACCGGGGTGGGGGCTTCTCTCGTCCGCCGACCGCGGCCCGGTGGTCCTGCTTCGCGCAGTTCCCCGCGCCCCTGAAGGCATGCGCTCCGCGCAGCCTTCCCCGCCGACCCGCACAGGCCCAATGGACCGCGCCCACCAGGGCCGATGGCCCACCCCGCGCCGGCCGGAGGCCCCCGTCTTTGTTCCGTTAAGAAACATTTCGCTCTCGGCGTGTCCCACAGGGCGGGCGTTCGGATGGCCGATGCCCGGGAGCCGGTTAGGCTCATGAATGCGGGACTGCGTCACCTAGGCGTCCCGCCCAGTTGCGTCACATCCCAGAAGGAGATGCTCGTGCCGTCCATCGACGTCGTCGTAGCCCGGGAAATCCTGGACTCCCGAGGCAACCCCACGGTCGAGGTCGAGGTCGGCCTCGACGACGGCAGCACGGGTCGTGCTGCCGTCCCGTCGGGCGCCTCCACCGGTGCCTTCGAGGCCATCGAACTCCGTGACGGTGACCCCAACCGTTACCAGGGCAAGGGCGTCGAGAAGGCCGTCCTCGCCGTCATCGAGCAGATCGGCCCGGAGCTCGTCGGCTACGACGCCACCGAGCAGCGCCTGATCGACCAGGCGATGTTCGACCTGGACGCCACCGACAACAAGGGCTCGCTCGGCGCCAACGCCATCCTCGGCGTCTCCCTCGCCGTCGCGCACGCCGCCTCCGAGGCCAGCGACCTGCCGCTGTTCCGCTACCTCGGCGGTCCGAACGCGCACCTGCTGCCCGTCCCGATGATGAACATCCTGAACGGTGGGTCGCACGCCGACTCCAACGTCGACATCCAGGAGTTCATGATCGCCCCGATCGGCGCGGAGTCCTTCTCCGAGGCCCTGCGCTGGGGCACCGAGGTCTACCACACCCTCAAGTCCGTCCTGAAGAGCAAGGGCCTGTCCACCGGCCTCGGCGACGAGGGCGGCTTCGCCCCGAACCTGGACTCCAACCGCGCCGCCCTCGACCTCATCGTCGAGGCCATCAAGCAGGCCGGTTACGTCCCGGGCGAGCAGGTCGCCCTGGCGCTCGACGTCGCCGCCTCCGAGTTCTACAAGGACGGCAAGTACCAGTTCGAGGGCAAGGAGCGCTCCGCCGCCGAGATGACGGAGTACTACGAGGAGCTCGTCTCCGCGTACCCGCTCGTCTCCATCGAGGACCCGCTGTACGAGGACGACTGGGCCGGCTGGAACGTCATCACCGAGAAGCTGGGCGACAAGGTCCAGCTCGTCGGCGACGACCTCTTCGTCACCAACCCGGAGCGCCTGGCCCGCGGCATCGAGGAGAACTCGGCGAACGCCCTCCTGGTGAAGGTGAACCAGATCGGCTCGCTGACCGAGACCCTGGACGCCGTCGAGCTGGCCCAGCGCAACGGCTTCAAGTGCATGATGTCGCACCGCTCCGGCGAGACCGAGGACGTCACCATCGCCGACCTCGCCGTCGCCACGAACTGCGGCCAGATCAAGACCGGCGCCCCGGCCCGCTCCGAGCGCGTCGCCAAGTACAACCAGCTCCTGCGCATCGAGGAGATCCTGGACGACGCGGCGGTCTACGCCGGTCGCAGCGCATTTCCCCGCTTCAAGGGCTGAACCTTCTGACGGAAGGTAGTTACGTACGTCCCCGCACTCGGTCCCGTACCGTGTGCGGGGACGTACGTACGTGAGGCAGGGGAGGCGGAGAGACGCGATGCCGGGCAAGGTCCGTGACAGGGACTCCAAAGACCGCTTCTCCACGGCCACCCGCCTGCGCCTGCTCGGCGAGCAGACCGCCGAGCGCGTCTACCGCTCGCAGAACAAGCGCCAGGCCCGCCGCTCCCGCCTCACGGGCCGCGCGGCGCTCCTCGCCCTCGTCCTGTGCACCCTGGTCGTCGCGCTCGCCTATCCCATAAGGCAGTACGTCTCCCAGCGCGGCGAGATCGCGGACCTCCAGCGGCAGCAGCAGGAGGCCAAGGAGCGGGTCGACCGGCTCCGCGACGAGAAGGCCCGCTGGCAGGACGACTCCTACGCGGAGCAGCGGATCCGGGAGCGCCTGCACATGGTGATGCCGGGCGAGACCGGGTTCGTGGTGCCCGACCCGCGCGCCACCGCGTCCGGCCGCGCGGAGCAGGGCGCCGCCGACCGCCCCTGGTACGCGAACGTCTGGGACGGCGTCGACAAGGCCGACCAGGCCTCGGACGACTGAACAGCAGACAACTGAGCAGCAGACAGCTGAACTGCAGACAACTGAACTGCGGACAACTGAACAACTGAACTGACACGAAAGACACCCGAGAACAGCCATGGAAACTCCCCCGCCCCAGACCGAGTCCACCGCGCCCACGGACGCCGACATCCACGCGTTCAAGGAGCAGCTCGGCCGCCCGCCGCGCGGCCTGCGGGCCATCGCGCACCGCTGCCCCTGCGGCAACCCGGACGTGGTCGAGACGGCCCCGCGCCTGGAGGACGGCACGCCGTTCCCGACGACGTACTACCTGACGTGCCCGCGGGCGGCCTCCGCCATCGGCACGCTCGAGGCGAACGGCGTCATGAAGGAGATGACGGAGCGCCTCAAGACGGACGAGGACCTGGCGGCGAAGTACCGCGCGGCCCACGAGGACTACATCGCCCGCCGTGACGCCATCGAGGTCCTGGAGGGCTTCCCCAGCGCGGGCGGCATGCCGGACCGCGTGAAGTGCCTGCACGTCCTGGTGGGCCACTCCCTGGCGGCGGGCCCCGGCGTGAACCCCCTCGGCGACGAGGCCATCGCGATGCTCCCGGAGTGGTGGAAGAAGGGCGCGTGCGTGACGCCGTGCGGCGAGGCGGAGGTGGCCGAGTGACCCGCGTCGCCGCCATCGACTGCGGTACGAACTCCATCCGCCTCCTCGTCGCGGACGCGAACCCCGAGACCGGTGAGCTCGTCGACCTGGACCGCCGGATGACGATCGTCCGGCTCGGCCAGGGCGTCGACAAGACCGGCCGGCTCGCCCCCGAGGCCCTGGAGCGCACCTTCGCCGCGTGCCGCGAGTACGCCGCGGTGATCAAGGAGCACGGGGCCGAGACGCTCCGCTTCGTGGCGACCTCGGCGTCCCGCGACGCGGAGAACCGGGACGAGTTCGTCCGCGGCGTCCTCGACATCCTGGGTGTCGAGCCCGAGGTGATCACGGGCGACGAGGAGGCGCAGCTGTCGTTCGCCGGTGCGACGAAGGAACTGACAGGCCGGGCGGACCTGGAGAAGCCCTACCTGGTCGTCGACATCGGCGGCGGCTCGACCGAGTTCGTGGTCGGCGACGACACCGTCCGCGGCGCCCTCTCCGTCGACATCGGCTGCGTACGCATGACGGAGCGCCATCTGGTGGCCGAGGACGGCACCGTCAGCGACCCGCCGACCCCCGCCCAGATCGAGGCGATCCGCGCCGACATCGCCGAGGCCCTCGACAAGGTCACGCAGGTCGTCCCGATCCTCGACGCCCGCACCCTGGTCGGTCTGGCCGGCTCGGTGACGACGGTGGCGGCGCTCGCGCTCGGCCTCGACGCGTACGACTCCACGGCGATCCACCACTCCCGCATCCCCTTCGAGAAGGTGGCCGGGCTGACGGACTGGCTCGTGGCCTCCACGCACGACCAGCGCGCCCTGGAGCCGGTCATCCACCCGGGCCGCGTCGACGTGATCGCCTCGGGTGCCCTCGTGCTGCGTCTGATCATGGAGTGGATCGGCGCGAGCGAGGTCGTCGTCAGCGAGCACGACATCCTCGACGGGATCGCGTGGTCCCTCGCCTGATTCGGTCAACTCCCTTGTCCCGCAGATCAGTTGGATGACACCTGGGATCGGCCTGTCCTACCTTCTCCGGTATGGGGGACAAGCGCGGGCGTGAGCCCGATGGTGAGCGATGGGACGTGAACAACGACGTCTCGGGGAACGTGAACGGGCCGGTCGGCCAGTTCGGTTCGGTGCACGGGGACGTGAACATGCACTGGACCGAGAAGGCTGCCGCCGACCCGGAAGAGCAGGCGTTCCGCGCCCAGTACCGGGCCCGGCAGCAGGCGGAGTGGGCGGCGCAGGACGCGAAGAGGCGCCGGGAACGACGCAAGGAGCGGGGCGACGGGGGCTTCGGCTTCCTGCTGTTCGGCGTCCTCGCCTGGATCCTGCTGGCAACCGGCGGCGACGCCACCGGCTGGGGCATCGGCTTCGGCGTGCTGGCGGTGCTCTGCCTGCTCGGAGTGGTGATCCCATGAGCGCCCCGGGCCCCGCCTGAGCGCCCTGAAGGCCCTCTGGGAACGCCTCCACGACACCCCGTCGGGAAAGTTCGTGAAGTTCTTCACAAGGAATTCGGTCCCATTGGGCGCCGTTACAGGGCCTTGGGCCCGTCCAGGGGTGCCGCAGGACACTGGCGCGTGGGGTTTACGAGGTTTCGTGGACGTTGCGCGCACATGACGGCGGGGAGTGGTCCAGTGCTGCCGAATGCTCACTGTGGCTGCTCAAGAGGGGTGAGCAACGACTGGCGCCGCATCGTGGTTCCCTTCACGGACCATGACATGGGTCACGTGGGCGGCGAAGTGTAGCAGAGGCCCCACCCGACCTTGTGAAGGGGCGCACGAGCGACCCCCTCCAGTCGGGTGGATACTCGATGGCATGAGCACCACGGAGCGTCCCAGGATCCTCATTGTCGGGGGTGGGTACGTAGGCCTGTACGCGGCGCGACGCATCCTGAAGAAGATGCGTTACGCGGAAGCGACCGTCACGGTCGTCGACCCGCGCTCGTACATGACGTACCAGCCCTTCCTCCCCGAGACCGCCGCCGGCAGCATCTCGCCGCGCAACGTCGTCGTCCCGCTGCGACGCGCTGTGCCGGGAGCCGAGATTCTCACCGGCCGCGTCACCACCATCGACCAGGACCGCAAGGTCGCCACGGTCGCCCCGCTCGTCGGCGAGGCGTACGAGGTGCCCTTCGACTACCTGGTGATCGCGCTCGGCGCGGTCTCCCGCACCTTCCCGACGCCGGGCCTCGCCGAGGTCGGCATCGGTATGAAGGGCGTCGAGGAGGCCATCGGCCTGCGCAACCACGTCCTCGAGCAGCTCGACAAGGCCGAGTCCACGACGGACGAGGAGATCCGCCGCAAGGCGCTCACCTTCGTCTTCGTCGGTGGCGGCTTCGCGGGCGCCGAGACGATCGGCGAGGTCGAGGACCTGGCGCGCGACGCGGCCAAGTTCTACAAGAACGTGAAGCGCGAGGACATGCGCTTCATCCTGGTCGACGCCGCCGACAAGGTGCTGCCCGAGGTGGGCCCGGAGCTCGGCCAGTACGGCCGCAAGCACCTGGAGTCCCGCGGGATCGAGGTCTACCTCTCGACGACGATGCCGTCCTGCGTCGACGGTCACGTCGTGCTCAGCAACGGTCTCGAGGCCGACTCCAACACCATCGTGTGGACGGCCGGCGTCAAGCCGAACCCGGCGCTCGCCCGCTTCGGTCTCCCGCTCGGCCCGCGCGGCCACGTGGACACCAGCGAGAAGCTCCAGGTGCAGGGCACCGACTACATCTGGGCCGCGGGCGACAACGCCCAGGTCCCGGACCTGGTCGGCCGTGCCAACGGCAACCCGAACGCCTGGTGCCCGCCGAACGCGCAGCACGCCATGCGCCAGGCCAAGGTCCTCGGTGACAACGTGGTCTCCGGCATGCGGGGCTTCCCGCAGCAGGACTACAAGCACGCCAACAAGGGTGCGGTCGCCGGTCTCGGCCTGCACAAGGGCGTCGCGATGATCGTCATGGGCAAGATGAAGATCAAGCTCAAGGGCCGTCTCGCCTGGTACATGCACCGTGGCTACCACGGCATGGCGATGCCGACGTACAACCGCAAGATCCGGGTGATCGCCGAGTGGACGATCAACATGTTCCAGAAGCGCGACATCACCGCGCTCGGCGCCCTGGAGACTCCGCGCGAGGAGTTCTACGAGGCCGCCAAGCCGGCGCCCGCTCCGACCGCCCCCAAGGCGGAGGAGAAGGTCGGGGAGAAGGCCAAGGCCTCCTGATCCCCTCCTGATCCCCTCCTGGTCCAAGGCCTCCTGATCCGGCCGTAGCCGTACGCCCGAAGGGGCCGCTCGCCATCCGTGGTGCGAGTGGCCCCTTCGGGCGTTCCTGTACGGGCGTTCCCGCACCGATTTACATGCTGGCTACATGTATTTTGCCCATCCGTGACGCACGAACGGGACTGCGGTGGCGCCCCATTGGTGTTTACGTGGTGTTGGACCGTTCCGGGATCGCTCCCATTTCGGAGGTGTGCGCCATGCCCGACGCCGCACAGCGGCTGAAGAACCTGACCGAGCGGCTGCTCGGTGCCGAACTCCCCGTGCGCCTGCGTGCGTGGGACGGCTCGGAGGACGGCCCGCCCGACGCCCCCACCCTCGTCGTACGCAACCGTCGCGCCCTGCGCCGGCTGCTGTGGAAGCCGGGCGAGCTGGGCCTGGCCCGCGCCTGGGTCGCCGGGGACCTGGACGTCGAGGGCGACCTGTACGAGGTGCTCGACGCGATGGCGGGCCTGATCTGGGAACGCCCCGAGGACGAGCGCAGGAGCCTGGCCGAGGCGCTGAAGGACCCGCAGGTGCGGGCCGCCGTGCGCGAGCTGGTCAAGCTGGCGGGACCGTACCCGCCGCCCGCCCCGCCCGCCGAGGAGATGCGCCGCAAGGGGCGCCTCCACCTGCACACCAAGGGCAGCGACCGGCAGGCCATCAGCCACCACTACGACGTCGGCAACGACTTCTACGAGCTGGTCCTCGGACCTTCGATGGTCTACTCGTGCGCGTACTGGGAGTCGCCCGACGCGACGCTGGAGTCCGCCCAGCGCGACAAGCTGGAGCTCGTCTCCCGCAAGCTCGGCCTGAGGCCCGGCATGCGCCTGCTCGACGTGGGCTGCGGCTGGGGCTCCATGGCCATCCACGCCGCCCGTGAGCACGGCGTGAGCGTCGTCGGCGTGACGCTGTCCCAGGAGCAGGCCGCGTACGCCAGGAAGCGCGTCGCCGACGAGGGCCTGACCGACCGGATCGAGATCCGCGTACAGGACTACCGCGACGTGCGCGACGGCCCGTACGACGCGATCTCCTCCATCGGGATGGCCGAACACGTGGGATCCGAGCGGTACTTGGAGTACGCGAGCGACCTGTACGCGCTCCTGAAGCCCGGCGGGCGGCTGCTCAACCACCAGATCGCGCGGCGGCCCCAGGAGGACGAATCGACGTACGAGGTCGACGAGTTCATCGACGCGTACGTCTTCCCCGACGGGGAGCTGGCGCCGGTCGGCAACACCGCGGGGCTGCTCGAGCGGGCCGGGTTCGAGGTGCGCGACGTGGAGGCGATCCGCGAGCACTACGCGCTGACGCTGCGCCAGTGGGTCCGCAACCTGGAGGCCCGCCGGCAGGAGGCCGTGAAGCTGGTCAGCCCCGGCAGGGCCCGCATCTGGCGCCTCTACATGGCCGCCTCCGCGCTGAGCTTCGAGCGCAACCGCATCGGGGTCAACCAGATCCTGGCCGTGAAGACGCCGGTGAGCGGGGCGTCGGGGATGCCGCTGCGGGCGCGCACCTGGAACTGACGCCCTTGCGTGTACGCCGACGGGGGCGCCCGGTGATCACATCACCGGGCGCCCCCGTCCACGTAACTGCCCCTGTGCTACTCGGACTTGATCGCCGCGAGCATGTTCAGGCGGGCCGCGCGGCGGGCCGGCCACAGGGCTGCCAGGATGCCGACGACCGCGGCGAGCGCGAGGAAGATCCCCATCCGGCCCCAGGGCAGGATCAGCGAGTACGTCGACATCGCGTTGCCGATGAGCTGGCCTGCCGCCCAGCCGAAGAAGACGCCGAGGCCGATGCCGAGCACGCCGCCGAAGAGCGAGATGACCAGCGACTCCAGGCGGACCATCCGCTTGATGCCCTTGCGGTCGATGCCGATCGCGCGGAGCATCCCGATCTCCTGCTGGCGCTCGAAGACCGACATGGCGAGGGTGTTGATGACGCCGAGGACGGCGACGATGACCGCCATGGCGAGCAGGCCGTAGAGCATGTTCAGCATCAGCGTGAACATCTGGGCGATCTCGTTGGAGAGGTCCTGGCGGTCCTGGACCTTGACCGCCGGGTTGTCGCCGAGCGCCTTCGTCAGCTTGTCCTTGGTGGCGTCCGAGGTGCCGCCGGACGTCTTCACCATGACCTGCATGTCGGTGACGGCGTCGTCGGTGATGTGCGGGTTCAGGGTCGGGGCGTCGATCATGATGCCGCGCATCATCTCGTTGCCCTCGTAGACGCCCGCGACGGTCAGCTGCTGCTTCTTGCCGTCCTCGTAGTGCGCGGTGAACGTCGAGCCGGTCCGCCAGCCGTGGTCCTCCGCGGTCTTGTCGTCGACGACGACGTCACTGCCGGTGACACTGAACCTGCCGCTGTCCATGGGCAGTTCGGCGAGCTGTCCGATCGTCTTGCCGTTGACGCCCGTCAGGTACTCGGTCTCGCCGCCGATGCGGGAGGGCGAGTTGGACAGGCCGCTGGTGGCGGTGACGCCGTCCGTCGTGTCGAGGGTCTTCAGGACGTCGGGGGAGAGCGGGTTGCCGTTCGCCATCGAGACGACGTAGTCCGCCTTGAGGGAGTCGGCGGCCATCTTGTTGATCGCCGACTGGACGCTGCCCGCGATGACCGTCAGGCCGGTGATCAGAGTGAGGCCGATCATCAGGGCCGAGGCGGTGGCGGCGGTGCGGCGCGGGTTGCGCACCGAGTTCAGGCGGGCCAGCTTGCCGGAGATGCCGAACGCGCGCAGCAGCGGGGCCGCGGCGGCGATCAGCGGGCGCGAAAGCAGCGGCGTCAGGATGAAGACGCCGATGACGAGGAGGGCTGCGCCCAGGCCCATCGGCAGCTGGCCGCTGTCGCCGCTCATGGTGGTCGCGGCGAGCACGGCGGCGATGCCGGCGGCCGAGACGAGCGAGCCGAGCGTGTTGCGCACGATCAGCGACTTGGTGGTCGCGGCGGCGTGCACCGCGTTCATCGCGGCGACCGGCGGGATCTTCGCGGCGCGGCGGCCCGGCAGCCAGGCGGCCAGCATCGTGATGACGACGCCGACGACGAGCGCCGAGACGACGGTGCCGGGGGAGACGACCAGCGGCCCGTCCGGGATGATCGCGCCCGTCCCGTTCATCAGCGCACGCATGCCCGCGCCGATGCCGATGCCGACGCCCAGACCGGTGACGGCGGCGACGGCGCCCACGAAGAACGCCTCGAGGAGCACGGAGCGCGTGACCTGGCGGCGCGAGGCACCGACGGCCCGCAGCAGCGCGAGCTCCTTGGTGCGCTGGGCGACCAGCATCGTGAAGGTGTTGGCGATGATGAAGACGCCGACGAAGAGCGCGATGCCCGCGAAGACGAGCAGCATCGTCTTCATGGAGCTCATCTCCGACGAGATCGTCGCGGCCTGGTCGTCGGCGAGCTGCTTGCCGGTGTCGGTGTCGACGTGGCTGCCGGCGAGGGCCTTGTCGAGGTTCTGCTTCAGCTGGTCCTGGCTGGTGCCCGCGGCCGCCGTCACGTCGATCTCGTCGTACGCGCCCTGCTTGTGGAAGAGCTGCTGCGCGGTCGCCGTGTCGAACAGGGCGAGGGAGCCGCCCGCCGCGACGTTGCCGTCGTCGGTGGTGAAGATGCCGGTCAGGGTCGGGGTCAGCACGGGCCCGTCGATGGACATCCGCACCCGGTCGCCGACCTTGTACCCGGCGCGCTCGGCGGTCTCGGCATCGAGGGCCACCTCGCTCCTGCCGTGCGGCGCGGTGCCCTTGGTCAGCGGGTACCGGGAGTCCGGCTTGCCGGCGGCGCCCCAGTAGTTGCCGCCCTTGGTCGAGAAGCCGTTGCCGACGAGCTTGCCGTCCTGGTCGGCGACGGCCGCGTACCCGCTGACCACGCCGTACGCGGAGGCGGCGCCGTCCGTGCCCGCGGCCTTCTTCAGGGTGGCGTCGGAGAGCTTCGTGTCCTTGGCGACCTTGTCGCCCTCGGCCTTGGTGGAGCCGGGGGTGAGGGCCACGTCGACGTGGTCGAAGCCCTTGGAGGACGACTTCTCCAGGGCGGAGGAGATGGTGTTGGTGAAGACGAGGGTGCCGCTGACGAAGGCGACGCCGAGCATGACGGCGAGCACGGTCATCAGGAGGCGGGCCTTGTGCGCGAAGACGTTGCGCAGGGCTGTTTTGAACATGGGCTTCTACTCAGTCCAGGTGTGAGTTCAGGCGGGCCACATCGAGCTCGGACAGCGGGTGCGGGGTCAGCTGGTGCGGCCCTTCGCGTCGAACTGCTTCATGCGGTCCAGGACCGAGTCCGCCGACGGCTCGTACATCTCGTCCACGATCCGGCCGTCGGCCAGGAAGACCACGCGGTCCGCGTACGCGGCCGCGACCGGGTCGTGGGTCACCATGACGACGGTCTGGCCGAGCTCCCGCACGGAGTTGCGCAGGAAGCCGAGGACCTCCGCGCCGGAGCGGGAGTCGAGGTTTCCGGTGGGCTCGTCGCCGAAGATGATGTCGGGCTTGGAGGCGAGCGCGCGGGCCACGGCGACGCGCTGCTGCTGGCCGCCGGAGAGCTGCGAGGGCCGGTGGCCGAGGCGCCCGGACAGGCCCACCATCTGGATCACGTTGTCCAGCCACTGCTTGTCGGCCTTGCGGCCCGCGATGTCCATGGGCAGCGTGATGTTCTCCAGGGCGGTCAGCGTCGGCAGCAGGTTGAACGCCTGGAAGATGAAGCCGATCTTGTCCCGGCGGAGCTTGGTCAGCTGCTTGTCCTTGAGGGAGCCGAGCTCGGTCTCGCCGATCCGTACAGAGCCGGACGAGAACGTGTCCAGGCCCGCCACACAGTGCATCAAGGTCGACTTGCCGGATCCGGACGGACCCATGATCGCGGTGAACTCGGCCTGCCGGAACTCGACGGTGACCCGGTCCAGGGCGACCACCTGCGTCTCGCCCTGTCCGTAGACCTTGGAGAGCTCCGTGGCGCGGGCGGCCGCGGTGGTGGTGCGGCCGGCGAGAGGGGTGGTGGTCACGGGAGGGTGCTCCTGTCGGTACGGGACGGATGCGGGCTCGTGCGGGACTGCCTGCTGGGGACCGTTCCATCGTCGTGGCAGATCGGGACCGTGAAGTCAGCCGCAGTTCTCGTTCCGGGGGGCGACTTCGGTCGGACCGGGGGAGCCCGCGTCATACCTGGGGATGACACGGGACCCTGAGAGGGCGGCGTCGTGCAGGGGGCCGCGGCGGCAGGTGAAATTCCGTCAATCCGCAGTGACGGGCACGCGCGCGTGGAAGGGCGTCCGGCAAGTGCGTATGGCCACTGTCGTGGGCTGATGCACCCTCAGACGTCAATAAAATAAGACAACATCGGGCTGTTGTTCCGCTGATCGGGGGATGCCGCCGGATAGGCTCGGAAGGTCGACGCGGAGCCCCACAGCCTGCCCGGATGGTGGAATGCAGACACGGCGAGCTTAAACCTCGCTGCCCTTCGCGGGCGTACCGGTTCAAGTCCGGTTCCGGGCACCTCCGTTTTCTCCCCTCCCTCCTCCCGGTCCTTCCGCACCCCTCACTTTTGAGGGTCTTGCCGCCGGTATGTGTACCTGGCCGCGTTACCGGTGGGAACCTGCCGTCCAGGAGCCCGAGGGGGTATCGGGCGACGGGGGCACGGGGGAGAAGCTCATGGGGAGGCGGGCTCAACGCGCGGTCCGGTACGCGGTCGTGTGCGCGGCCGCGGTGACGGCGTTCGCGGTGGCCGGATGCTCCGGCGGCGGCGCGGGATCGGGCGGTTCCGGCGGGGGCGTCGGTGGCGGCGTCGGTGGCGCGGGGTCGGTCGGCGGATCGCAGCCGGGGCCGGGGCTGACCGGTGCGGGCCCGGGCTTCACGAGCGCGGCGGGCAACGGCGGGCAAGGAGGCGGGGGCAGCACCGGTGACAGCGCCGGTGGCGGTGGCGGGGACCCCGGTGTCCCGTCGGTCCAGCCGCCGCCCACCGACACGGGGCCGCCGATCACGCCGGGGCCGGGCGTCTCCGGAAGCGAACCGCCCACGCCGAATGACTGCTGGGACCCGTCGGTGACCCCGGGCGAGTTCTGCCCGCCGTCGCCGCAGAGCACGACCCCGACGGCGCCCGATTCGCTGCCGCCGGAGTCCGTGCCGTCGGAGTCCGTGCCGGCGCCGTGAGCGGACTCGTCCCGCCGCCCCCGCCGTATCCGCCCCGGGTGCCGCCCACGCCTCCGGCGTCACCCCGGGCGGGGCGCGGCATCCGCTTCGAACTCCTCAACTCCGTTGCTGGAGCAGGGTCGTTCATCGCCGGGCTCATGCTGTACGCGGGCTACATCTACACCAACGCCTACTTCGGGCACTTCCGCCTCGACACGTTCGCCGTCGGCTTCGACCCCTTCGAGCTCGTCATGCGCAGCCTGCGCCTGGCCACGCTGCCCGTCCTCGAAGTGCTCACGCTGACCCTGCTCGTGCCCGCGGTGCCCCGGCTGCTGACCGTGTTCCGGGTGCCCGCACGCCACGTCGAGCGGGTCGTCGGCGCGGGGCGCGCCACGGCCCGCGCCCATCTCGTGCCGGTCGCCGCGGGCGCCGGGCTGCTGCTCGCCTGGCGGTGGATCCAGCCCTACGGATGGACGGCGCCGCTGCTCGTCGCGGGCGGGCTGCTGCTCGGGCAGGTGCCCGCGGCGGGGCCCCGCACGGCGTGGGAGAGGGCCGTGTCGCTGCTCGTGGCGGGCCTCTTCCTCATCTGGGTCGTCGCCCTGGTGGCGGGGCAGCTCGGCCGGCAGGACGCCCGGGCCGACGCGGCGCTGATCGTGCGCCGCCCCTCCGTGGTGATCCTGAGCACCGACCGGCTGTCGATCGCGCCACCGGGGCCCCGGGGCGTCGACCTCGGCAAGGGGGCCCACTACCGGTACCGCTACGAGGGGCTGCGCCTGCTCGTCGAGCGCGGGCACCGCTACTACCTGCTGCCCGTGCACTGGGACCGCAGCACCGACCCCGTCTACGTCATCGAGGACGACAGCAGCGTACGGATCGAGATCAGGCCGGGTGTGCGGACCCATTGACACGTGAGACCGGATGAACAAAAGTTCGGCACGCGAACACCGGGCACACCGAGAGGGATCCGTATGCGCACCACCGTCGGGATCGTCGGAGCGGGTCCGGCCGGACTGCTCCTGGCCAGACTGCTGCACAACGCCGGGATCGAGTCGGTCGTCCTCGAGAGCCGCGACCGCGCCTACGTGGAGCGCCGCCAGCGCGCCGGAATCCTGGAGCAGGGCACCGTCGACGTGCTCCGCGCGGCGGGCGTCGGCGCGCGCATGGACCGCGAGGGCCTGCCGCACGACGGCATCGAGCTGCGCTTCGACCGCCGCCGCCACCGCGTGGACTTCCCCGCCCTGACCGGCGGCCGCTCGGTGATGGTGTACGCGCAGACGGAGGTCTGCAAGGACCTGATCGCGGCCCAACTGGCCGACGGCGGGCCCCTGTTGTTCGAGGCGGAGGCGCTCGGGGTCGAGGGCGCGGACACGGATGCGCCGCGCGTCCGCTTCCGCCGCGACGGCGTCGAGGACGTCCTCGACTGCGACTACGTCGTCGGCTGCGACGGCTTCTGGGGAGTGGCCAGGGCGGCGATCCCCGAGGCGCTCGGCCGGACGTACGAGCGCACGTACCCCTTCGGCTGGCTCGGCATCCTCGCCGACGTCGCCCCCTCCCACGACGAACTCGTCTACGCCCGCAGCGACCGCGGCTTCGCGCTGCTGTCGATGCGGTCCCCTTCGGTCACCCGCGCCTACCTCCAGGTCCCCGAGGGCACGGACGCGGCCGACTGGTCCGACGGCGAGATCTGGGACGAGCTGGACCGCCGCCTGGAGGTCGACGACCCGGGCTGGCGCCTGGCACGCGGGCCCATCACGGCCAAGTCGGTCACGCCCATGCGCAGTTACGTCCACGAGCCCATGCGGCACGGCCGGCTCTTCCTCGCCGGGGACGCGGCGCACATCGTCCCGCCGACCGGTGCCAAGGGCCTCAACCTGGCCGTCGGCGACGTCGTCACCTTCGCCCGGGCGCTCGCCGCCCTGCTGGACAAGGGCGACGCCGGGCCGCTCGACGCGTACTCCGAGACGTGCCTGCGGCGCGTGTGGCAGGCCGAGCGGTTCAGCTACGCGATGACGACGATGCTGCACCGCGCGCCCGACGCGAGCGCCTTCGACGACAGGATCCAGCTGGCCGCGCTCGACCGCGTGACCACGTCGAGGGCGGCGGAGGCCGATCTCGCGGAGGCATACACCGGTTTCCCCCTGTGATCCCTCTGTGATCCCTCCGTGAGCGGAACACCGGAGGGTGCTCCTGCGTTCCTCGTAACAGGATGGGAAAGATCCTCCCTGAGCACTAGGGCCGGATCTTTGCCAGAGCATTACTCTTGTGGCAAGGCCATACACGGTGGCCATGGAGGAGTGAAATGAGGAGCAGCAACCCGGTCTTCTCGCGACGGGGGTTCAGCCGCGACAACGGCTACGCGCAGTTCAACGCGCAGCAGCCGCAGGCCGGGGGCCCCGCAGTCGGGACGCAGGCCAATCCTTACGGTCAGGCCCCCGCCGGCAATCCGTACGCGCAGAACCCCTACGCACAGCAGGACCTGCAGTACGGAGCTCCGCAGGCGCCCGCCACCACCGGCCGCATGACGATGGACGACGTCATCATGCGCACGGCCACCACGCTCGGCACGCTGATCGTCACCGCGGCCCTCGCGTGGGCGCTGCTGCCGGTCGACGACGCGCACATCGGCAAGTCGTACGGCATCGCCATCGGCGCCGGTCTCGTCGCGATGGTCCTGGGCTTCGTCCAGGCGTTCAAGCGCAAGGCGTCCCCGCCGCTGATCCTGGCGTACGCGGCGCTCGAAGGCGTCTTCCTCGGCGTCCTGTCGAGCGTCGTCGACAACCGCATCGCGAGCGGCGCGGCCATGCAGGCCGTGCTCGGCACGATGGCCGTCTTCGCCGCGGTCCTCATCGCGTACAAGGCCGGCTGGATCCGCGTGAACCGCCGGTTCTACGGCTTCGTGATGGCCGCCGCGATGGGCTTCATCCTGCTGACCGCCGTGAACCTGCTGTTCATGGTCTTCGGCGGCGGTGACGGCCTCGGCTTCCGCAGCGGTGGCCTCGGCATCCTGTTCGGCATCGTCGGCGTGCTGCTCGGCGCGTGCTTCCTGGCCCTGGACTTCAAGCAGGTCGAGGACGGCATCGCGTACGGCGCGCCGAAGGAAGAGGCGTGGCTCGCCGCGTTCGGTCTGACCATGACGCTGGTCTGGATCTACATGGAGTTCCTGCGGCTCATCGCGATCCTGCAGGGCAACGACTAGTAGGTACCCGGGCAGTTCGGGGCCCGCGCACCCTTGGGTGCGCGGGCCCTTTGCCGTGTGGGTGGGGGAGTGTGGCGCTAGCCGAACCGTCGGGCCGCGCGCCTCAGGTCGTACTCGTGGATGATCGCCTTGGCGTGGCCGTACGCGAGGTCGTGCTCCCCGCGCAGCCAGCTCACCTTCTCTTCGAAGCGAAGGAAGCAAGGGCCTTCTTCGACGGTGCGGAGCCAGTCGGAGACTTCACGACCGGTGCAGTGGGGGATACGAGCCAGCAGATTGCGGTGGGTCTCCTCGGAGAAGACTTGGGACATCGGCGCCTCCGGAACGCTTCGATGTGGCCGGGCCTTCACGCCACCGTGCCTGAGCGTTCCCGGCTTGTAAACAGCTACCGTTGCCGCGTGCTTGATACGACGCCTTTGACGGCAGCGGTGGATCAGTTCGCGGACCGGCTCCGGGCGGCGCCGCAGAGTCGGCTTCAGCGGGGTGCGGCCGCCGCCGCCCTCGAGCTGGCCAGGGAGTTGTCCGCCTGGGCCCAGCGGCTGGAGTCGGCGGACGGGCCCGTACGGCAGATGCCGGATGCGGGAATGTTCGCCGCGGCCGATCAAATCACTGTCGCCGCGCGGGACTTGGCGGTGATTCTGTCCGGGCCCGAGGAAGTGTCCCAGGCCGTGGAGCTGGTCGAGGCGGCGATGAAGCGGGCCGGGGTCTGACCTGTCGGCCCCTGCGGCGTCAGGCGGAAGCTATGACCCGGTCGGCCAGGATGTACACGCTGCCCGAGCCGCACTCGAAGGTCAGGGCGTACGCGCCGGAGACGCCGGAGCCGCCGAGCAGCACCGGGGTGTCCCCGGAGCGGAGCGCTTCCGCGAGCTGTTCCGCCGTCTCGCGGTGGCCCGGGGTCATGCAGAGCGTCGTGCCGTCGGCGAAGACGTACACGTCGAGCGTGCCGAGCGGGCCCGGGCGGACGTCGGACAGGGCCGTGCGGGCCTGAGCGAGTTCCTCGAGACAGGCCACGGTGCGCTCGTGGTCGCTGGTGACGGGCGTCTGGACCGGGACGAAGTCGGGGTGCGAGGGGTGACGGCGGCGGGCCGCGGCCAGCTCGGCGGACTCCCCCGCGAACTCGTCCTCGGCGTCCAGCGCCTCCAGGGCGGGCTCGACGACGGGCTCCAGGCCCACGAAGTCGGACTGGCGGGGCAGGAAGAACTCGCCCCCGAGGACGTCGTCCAGGGAGCTGCCCGCGCCGAGGGCACCGGCCCCGCCGGCCAGGAACGGCGGCAGGTCCGAGGTGTCGCGCGACTCCTGCGCCGCCCAGAACGCCCGCGCCTCGGCCAGCTCGCGCTCCCGCTCCTCGGCGAGGGCGTCGGCGACCGCGGTGCGTATGGCATCGGTGTCGGGAGTCGTGCGGGCGGCGGGCACGCCCGGGTGGGACCCGGCGGCTCGGCCGCGGGCCACTTCCTCGCGCAGCTCGGACAGCTGTCGGCGCAGGCCCCGGACGTTGTGCAGGGTGGCGGCGCCGACGGCCGTGGCAGCGGCCGTGGCGAGCAGCAGGACACTCATTGCGACGGGCATGGCGCTCACTGACGTACTCCCGGTTTCAAGTCGACCCCCGACTTCCTACATCAGCTTGAAGCCTGGACGAACCAGCTGTCAGTGCATTACGTCACGAATTGGACAGGTCTTTTGGCCGGGCGTTTAGGCCCGGTATGGCCTGGGTACCGGGCTGACCTGCGAAAATCCATCTCCCCCGAGATGCACGTCACATCCTGGGGGAGATTGGATCACAATTCGATAGCCGGATTCCGGTCAGGAATCCACAGCAAAGCCACAGGTGGGGCCGGGATCAGCTGAGGCGCTCGATGACCATCGCCATGCCCTGGCCGCCGCCGACGCACATGGTCTCCAGGCCGAACTGCTTGTCGTGGAACTGGAGGCTGTTGATCAGCGTGCCGGTGATGCGGGCGCCGGTCATGCCGAAGGGGTGGCCGACGGCGATGGCGCCACCGTTGACGTTCAGCTTGTCCTCGTCGATGCCGAGGTCGCGGGCCGACGGGATCACCTGGGCGGCGAACGCCTCGTTGATCTCGAACAGGTCGATGTCCGAGACGGACAGGCCGGCCAGCTTCAGGGCACGCTTGGACGCCTCCACCGGGCCGAGGCCCATGATCTCGGGGGAGAGGCCGGAGACGCCGGTCGAGACGACGCGGGCGAGCGGCGTCAGGCCGAGGTCGCGGGCCTTCGTGTCGGACATGATCACGAGGGCGGCGGCGCCGTCGTTGAGCGGGCAGCAGTTGCCGGCCGTGACCAGGCCGTCGGGGCGGAAGACGGGCTTGAGGCCTGCGACACCCTCCAGGGTGACGCCCGCGCGCGGGCCGTCGTCCTTCGACACGACGGTGCCGTCGGGGGTGGTGACGGGGGTGATCTCGCGCTCCCAGAAGCCGTTCTTGATGGCTTCCTCGGCGCGGTTCTGCGAGCGCACGCCGAAGGCGTCCATGTCCTCGCGGGTGATGCCCTTGATGCGGGCCAGGTTCTCGGCGGTCTGACCCATCGCGATGTACGCGTCCGGCACGAGGCCGTCCTCGCGCGGGTCGTGCCAGGTGGTGCCCTCCTGCTGGGCGACGGCCGCGGTGCGGGCCTCGGCCTCGGCGAAGAGGGGGTTGTGCGTGTCCGGGAGCGAGTCGGAGTTCCCCTTGGCGAAGCGGGACACCATCTCCACACCGGCCGAGATGAAGACGTCGCCCTCGCCCGCCTTGATGGCGTGCAGGGCCATGCGCGTCGTCTGGAGGGACGACGAGCAGTAGCGCGTCACCGTGCAGCCCGGCAGGTGGTCCATGCCCATCTGTACGGCCACGATGCGGCCGAGGTTGTGGCCCTGCTCGCCGCCGGGCAGACCGCAGCCGAGCATCAGGTCGTCGATGTCGTGCGGGTCGAGCTCGGGGACCTTGGCGAGCGCGGCCTGGATGATCGTGGCGGTCAGGTCGTCCGGGCGCAGGTCCTTCAGGGAGCCCTTGAAGGCACGGCCGATGGGGGAGCGGGCGGCTGAGACGATCACTGCTTCGGGCATCACGGCTCCAGAGGATTTCGTAGCGGTAGCGCTCTTCGGGCTGCGTCGGGCTTCAGGCAGACCGCTTCGGAAGTTACCCGTACGTATGGCCCGGGTCACCGGCCTGGGCATGTGACCCCTGCCGCATTTTTCTAAGCGCTTGCTCAGGGGTGTGCCGGGGGTGTGCCGGGGAGTCCGGTCAGGACGTGAGGTCGACGAAGCGGCCCAGGCCCCGTTCGCGCGCCGCGTCCACCAGGAGCCGGCCCGCCGCCAGGTCCTGAAGGCCGACGCCCACCGAGTCGAACAACGTGATCTCCGAGGCGTCGGCGCGCCCCGGGGCGCGCCCCGTCAGGACGTCGCCCAGCTCCGTGCGGAAGCGGTCCTCCGTCAGCGCTCCCTCGGCCAGCGGCAGCAGCACGTCCCCCGACTTCTCGAGGGCCGTCGCGTACGCGTCCACGACGATCCGGGAGCGGACGACCCCGGCCGTGTCGATCTCCCGGTGGTCGGGGCGCGGCGGTGCGCCCACCGCGTTCACGTGCAGGCCGGGCGCGAACCAGGCGCCGCGCACCACCGGCTCCCGGGACGGGGTGAGCGTGCACAGCACGTCGCAGGACTCGGTGACGGCGCGCGGTGACGCGAGGGCCTCGGCCTTCACGTGCAGCTGTGCCGTGATGCGGGCCGCGAGGGCGTCTGCGTGCTCCCGCGTGCGGCCCCACAGCACGATCCGCTCGTAGGAGCGGTGCGGCAGCAGGGCGCGGGCGTGTTCCCAGGCGAGCGGGCCCGTGCCGATCAGACCGAGGACGCGGGCGTCGGCGCGGGCCAGGGCGCGGGTGGCGACGGCGGTCGCGGCGGCGGTGCGGACCCGGGTCACGGGCGCGCCGTCGAGCAGGGCCGCGCAGGCGCCGGTCCGTGCCGACGTCAGCAGGATCGTCGAGCGCTGCACGGGCAGGCCGCGCGCCCGGTTGCCCGGCAGGTCGGAGAGCAGCTTCACGGCGGCCAGGCCCGCGGGCGCCGAGGCGGCGGCCATCGCGAGGTACGCCCCGTCCGTGCCGGGCAGCCGCATCGCCGGGGGCGCGGGCAGCACGGCGCGGCCCTCGGCGAGATCCACGTGGGCCCGCTCCACCGCCGCGACGACCGCCTCCCGCAGGCCCTCCCCCTCGTCGCCTTCGAGGAGAGCGGTCAGGTCGGAGCGGGTCAGGATCAGGGTGGTCATCTGCCGTGTCCTTAAAGGGAGTTGAGCGGGTGGGGGTCAGTCGCGGGCGAACGGGACCGTCAGGCCCGACGGGGCCCGGCTGCGGCCCACCAGACCGCTGACCGCGAGGAGCGCGGCGACGTACGGCAGCGTCGTCAGGAGCGGCGCCGACACGTGCAGGCCGAGGGCGGGCGCGGCGAACGGGAGCGCCTGGGCCAGGCCGAAGAACAGGCAGGCCACCAGCGTCGGCCCGGCGCGCCAGCGGCCCGCGATGACCGCGACGACGGCGAGGTAGCCGATGCCGGAGGTGATGTTGTCGCTGAACGCGTGCACCTCCGACAGCGCCAGCTGCGCGCCCGCGAGCCCGGACACGGCACCGGTCAGCAGGACGGCCGCGTACCGGATCGCCGTCACCGGCAGCCCGCAGCGGTCGGCGACGCCTGCGTCCTCGCCCGTCGCGTCGAGCGCGAGCCCCCACGCCGTACGCCTGCTGAACGCGACCGCGAGCACGGCGGCGACGGCGAACGCGGCGTAGCCGAGCGCCGTCTGCTCGAACAGGGCCGGGCCGACGACCGGCAGTTCGCTCAGGCCGGGCACCGCCAGCGCGTCGAAGCCGGGGACGGTCTGCGCGGCACTGTCGCCGAACAGCAGACGTGCCCCGTACGTGGTCGCGCCGAGGGCGAGGATGTTCGCGGTGATGCCGGTGACGATCTGGTCGGCGCGCAGCGTCACCGAGAGCAGGGCCTGCAGCGCCGCGAACAGCAGCCCGGCGCCGAGCGCGGTGAGCACGCCGACCGTCGCGGAGCCGGAGGCGTGGGAGCCGGCGGCGCCCGCGAAGGCGCCGGTGAGCATCATGCCCTCGACGGAGAGGTTGAGGACGCCGGCGCGTTCGGAGAGCAGTTCGCCGGAGGAGGCGAGCAGGAGGGGGACGGCGAGGCGCACGCCGCCGGACAGCAATTCGTCGGTCAAGGCGCTCAACGTGCGCTCCTGGAAGTCGAGTTGGTGCGCGTCCAGAGCATGGCCGCCGCGATGAACAGCACCAGGACGCTCTGCACGATCTGCACGGTGGCGGCGGGCACGTGCGCGGCGAGCTGGAGGTTCAGGCCGCCGTTGGTGAGGAAGCCGAAGAGGAGCGCGACGGCGGCGACGGCGGTGAGCGAGCCGCGGGCCAGCAGTCCGACGACCAGGCCCGTGAAGCCGTACCCGGACGAGAAGTGTTCGGCGAGGACGAAGGGCGCGGTGGCGACGAGGCCCGCCCCGGCGACGCCCGCGAGTCCGCCCGCGGTCATCAGGCCGCCCGCCTTGAGCCGGTTCACCGGCAGGCCGAGGCGGGCGGAGGCGGCACCCGAGTGCCCGGCGGCGGTCAGCGAGAGGCCCGTCGCGGTGTGCCGCAGGACGACGGCCGTCACCGCGGTCACCAGGGCCGCGACGACGACGAGCGCCGTCGCGGGTGACTCCGGGCCGCCGATCAGCGGGAGTTGACCGCCGGTGGGCAGCGGCGCCGACTGCGGCAGCGTCTCCGAGGAGGTGACGGGCTGCCGCAGCAGCGCCTGTTCGTGCACGCATACGGAGACCAGGCCGATGCCGATGAAGTTCAGCAGCAGCGTCGTGATGACCTCGCTCGTGCCGCGCCGGGTGTGCAGCCAGGCGGCGATCCCGGCCCAGGCGGCGCCGCCCGCGAACCCGGCGAGCAGCACCACCGGCACGCCGAGCGCCGCAGGGACGCCCGCGGGCAGCGCGAGCCCGGCCGCGGCGCCGGTCACGCCGCCCGCGCTGAGCTGCCCCTCGCCGCCCACGTTCACCAGGCCCGCCCGGTGGGCGACGGTGAACCCGGTGGCGATCAGGGCGAGGACGGCCGCCGAGTTCAGCGAGCTGCCGACGGCGTACGGGGTGCCGAACATGCCCTCCGCGAGCGCCGACCAGGCCGCCACGGGCCCGGTGCCCGCGGCCGCGGCGAGCGCGACACCGACCCCGGCGGCGGCCAGTGCGGCGAGGACGGCGACGGAGAGCGGGTGCCGGACCATCGGGGACATCGAGATCGTCGGGCTCGTCGGGCTCGTCGGGCTCGTCGGGCTCGTCGGGGTCATCGGGAGGCCTCCCCAAGGGGTACGGGTGCGAGGTCGGCGCCGAGCATCAGCGCGCCGACCCGTTCGTGCGCGTCGGGGTCGGCCGCCGCGACCGGGCCGAGCAGACGGCCCCCGTAGGCGACGACGATCCGGTCGCACAGGGCGAGCAGTTCGGGCAGTTCGGAGGAGACGACCAGGACGCCCGCGCCGCGCGCCGCGGCCTGACGGATCCGGGTGTGGACGGCGTCCACCGCGCCCACGTCGAGACCCCGGGTGGGCTGCGCGGCCGCCAGGCAGACCAGCGGGTCGAGCGCCAACTCCCGTGCCAGGACGACCTTTTGCTGATTGCCGCCGGACAGTGAAGCCATCGGCGCGGTGGGCCCGGCCGCACGCACGCCGTGCTCGGTGAGGACCTCTTCGGCCGCGCGGCGCATCGCCTTGTGGTCGAGCAGGACGCCGAAGCGGCGGAAGCGGGCGAGGTGCGGCAGGAACAGGTTGTGGGTGAGCGGGAGTTGGGGGATGCAGCCCTCGTGGTGCCGGTCCTCGGGGACGATGCCGAGCCCGGCGCGGGTGCGCTCGCGCGGGGTGGCGCGGGTGAGGTCGTACGGGCCGTCGGCCGGGGAGGTCAGCTCCATGCGGCCCGCGTCCGCCGTGAGCGCGCCGCCGAGCACCGCCATCAGCTCCGACTGGCCGTTGCCCTCGACGCCCGCGACCCCGACGATCTCGCCGGGGGCCACCGTCAGATCGACGCCGTCGAGGGCGAGCGTGCCGTCGGGGCGGCGCACCGTGACGCCGGTCAGGCGCAGGGCGGGCGGGGCGTCGTCGCGTACGTCCTCCGTGCGCGCCCTGGGTGCGGGGGCGTCGAGCCCGAGCGTGCCCGCGACCCCGGCGCCCAGGTCGGTCGCCGCCCGGCCGATCATCAGCGGGACGAGCTTGTTCGGCGGGAGTGCGGCGAGCGGGCCGCCACCGGCGACCCGGCCGCCGCGCAGCACCGTCGCCTCGTCGCCCGCGCGCGCCGCCTCCGCCAGCTTGTGCGTGATGAGGACGACCGCGCTCCCCGCGTCGGCGATCGCCCGGCAGGTCTCCAGGAGCCGGTCGGTCTCGGCGGGGCCGAGGACACCGGTCGGCTCGTCGAGCACCAGCAGCCGCGGGTCGCGGACCAGCGCCTTGACGATCTCCACGCGCTGGCGCACCCCGACCGGCAGCGTCCCGACCACGGCGTCCGCGTCGACCGCGAGCCCGTACTCGTCGCGCACCCGGGCGACCCGGTCCGCCAGGTCCTTCAGGCGCAGCAGCCGCAGGTTCTCGCCGACCGTGAGCGTCGGTACGAGGCTGAAGTGCTGGTGGACCATGGCGATCCCGGCGGCGAGCGCGTCCCCGGGCCGACGCGGCGCGAACTCCTCTCCGTACAACCGCAGTTGACCGCTGTCCGCGGTGAGCGAGCCTTCGATGAGACGGCACAGCGTGGACTTGCCCGCGCCGTTCTCGCCGAGCACGCAGTGCACGGTGCCCGCCCTGACCCTCAACTCCACCGCGTCCAGGGCGCGCACGGCCCCGAACGACTTCGTAAGCCCCACGGCTTCGAGCGCCAACATGCCTGTACCGGCCCCTACTTGGTGGTGATCGTGCCGTCGGCGAGCTGCTTCTTGATCGCGTCGAGCTTCGCGGTGACACCGGCGGGCGCGCCGCACAGCACGATGTCGTTGGCGGGCTTCGCGAAGGCCAGGCCGAAGTGCACGGCCTCCGCCTTCCAGGACCCGGCGGCCAACTGCCCGACGGCGTACTCGATTTCGGCGCCGATGTCGGACTCGACGTGTCCCGCGTACGCCGCGTCGCCGCACGGGTGGGCGATCGGACCGCCGAGCAGCGTGCCCTTCGACGAGGTCGCGGCCTGCGCCATGCCCTTCTTGCCGAGGTTCACGATCTGCCCGAGCACGTCGGCGCCCGCGCCGTAGTCGGCGAGCGCCGACTGCTTGGCCTTGTTCACGTCGTTGAAGTCGCCCGCGTACTGCGGGGCCAGCACCTTCACCTTCGGGTCGGCCTTCTTCGCGCCGTTCGCGAACTCGTCGGCCGCGTTCACGATCGCGGGCAGTTCCTGGCCGCCGACGAAACCGACCGTGCCCTTCTTCGACAGGAGCGCGGCCGCGGCCCCGGCGAGGTAGGCGGCCTGCGCCTGCTGCGGGTCGTAGAGGGCGAGATTGGCCAGCGGCTTGCCGTCGGCCGGGCCGCCGATCTCCACGAACTTCACCTTCGGGAAGCGCGGCGCCACCTTGCGCACCGCCGCGTCCGTCTGCCCGCCCAGCGAGATCACCAGGTCGGAGCCGGACGCGAAGCGCACCAGGGCGGACTCGTAGTCGGCCGGGGTCACCTGCTCGACCTTGCTGAAGGAGACCTTGCCGCCGGGGGCCCCGTGGGCCTTCGCCGCGCGCTGGTATCCCAGGTACGCGGACTGCATGAACCCGTCGTCCGAGAGGGAGCCGGGGAACAGCACGCCGACCTTGAGCGCGCCGGAACCCTGGGCGCCCACCGCGTCGGACGTGCCGTCGCCGGAGCCGCCGCAGCCGGTGAGCAGCGCGGCGAGGGCGGTGCATGCCGCCGTGGCGGTGAGGGTGTTGCGGGTGAAGGAGTTGCGGGTGGGGAGGGGAACGTACGCCACTGCTGTGCCTCCGCGAGACAGGCGGACGGGGCCCGCGAGCCGGTTATTGGTATACCGTTACGCGGCTCAGTTTCGGGGCGCCGTGTTGCCTGGGTGTTAGCGGTGGGTTAGCAGCGGGAGCACGTGGGCCCGATCAGACGGACGTGCTCGACGAGGCCGCCGGGGTCGGGTCCTGCGTCGGGACGCGGCGCCTGCGCCGCCGCTTGAGCAGGGCCCAGGGCCCCCGCGGGCCCGTCGGCATCGCGGCCGTGACCTCCGTGCCGCCCTCCTCCACCGCCTTGGCCGCGGCCCGCGCGACCGGCAGGAAGCCCTCCGAGCGGGACACGTCGGGCCGCTCTTCCTCGGGCCACACGCCGAGCGCCGCGCACAGCGTGGGCAGCAGGGCCATCGCCGCCGTCTGGTAGCCCTCCGCCGAAGGGTGGTAGTTGTCGGGGCCGAACAGCTCGCGCGGGTTCGCCGAGAACTCGGGGCCCAGCAGATCGCCGAGCGACACCGTGCGCCCGCCCTGCTCGACCGTGCCGATCGTCTGCGCCGCCGCGAGCTGCCGCGAGGCACGCCGGGCCAGCCAGCGCAGCGGCTGCTGCACCGGCTCGACGGACCCGAGATCCGGGCACGTGCCGACCACCACCTCGGCACCCGCGGTACGCAGCCGGCGTACGGCGGCCGCGAGATGGCGTACGGACTTGGTGGCGGGGATGCGATGCGTGACGTCGTTGGCGCCGATCATGATGACGACCAGGTCGGGCCGCCAGTGCGGGTCGGCGAGGATCAGCGCCACCTGGCGGTCCAGGTCGTCGGACTGGGCGCCGGGCAGTGCCACGTTGCGCAGCTGCACCGGGCGCTCCGCGACCGCCGCCAGGCCCGACGCGAGCAGCGCCGCCGGCGTCTGCCGGGCCCGGTGCACGCCCTGGCCCGCGGCCGTGGAGTCACCGAGCATCGCGAACCGCACCGGCTCGGCACCCGCGTCGGTGTCGACGTATCCCCTGCCGTAGAGGCCGTCGGCCGAGGGGACCCGGACCGGATCGGAACTGTGATTGCCCACCTGGCGCCGCGCCATCTGCACCTCGGCGAGCACCACGCCGACCGCGGCCGCGCCGAGCAGCCCGATCCCGCCGCCGCCGTACGCCGCACCCGCGGCGATCCGTCGTGCCACCCTCGCCCTGCTCGACATGTTCCGCGGCCACCTGCCTCTGCGTACCAAGACGTCCGGTCTCTTTTTTACGGCTCCATGAACTCATTGCCCCGTAATCACCGTCGGTCAATCGCAACGGGAGATGAAGGGCAGGTACGCGCCTTACGCTGACGGCAACCGCTCGTAAGCGACTCGAAGTTTCGACGACTCGAACTCCCGAGCAGTCGAAGACCGAAGACCCGGAGACCCGGAGACAACGTGCAGATCCACGACTCGATGATCAGTCTCGTCGGCAACACCCCGCTGGTGAGGCTCAACAAGGTGACCGAAGGGCTGCGGGCGACCGTCCTGGCCAAGGTCGAGTACTTCAACCCCGGCGGTTCCGTGAAGGACCGCATCGCCGTGCGCATGATCGAGGCGGCCGAGGAGAGCGGGGCCCTGAAGCCAGGCGGCACGATCGTGGAGCCGACCAGCGGCAACACCGGGGTGGGGCTCGCCATCGTGGCGCAGCAGAAGGGGTACAAGTGCATCTTCGTGTGCCCCGACAAGGTCTCCACCGACAAGATCAACGTGCTGCGCGCGTACGGCGCCGAGGTCGTCGTCTGCCCGACGGCCGTCGACCCCGAGCACCCGGACTCGTACTACAACGTCTCGGACCGCCTCGTGCGCGAGACGCCGGGCGCCTGGAAGCCCGACCAGTACTCCAACCCCAACAACCCGCGCTCGCACTACGAGACCACGGGCCCCGAGCTGTGGGAGCAGACGGACGGACGGATCACGCACTTCGTCGCGGGCGTCGGCACCGGCGGCACCATCTCCGGGACCGGCCGCTATCTGAAGGACGCCAGCGAGGGCCGCGTCCAGGTCGTCGGCGCGGACCCCGAGGGGTCGGTGTACTCGGGCGGCTCCGGGCGGCCGTACCTCGTCGAGGGCGTCGGCGAGGACTTCTGGCCGACGGCGTACGACCGTGAGGTGGCCGACGAGATCGTGGCCGTCTCCGACAAGGACTCCTTCCAGATGACGCGGCGGCTCGCCAAGGAGGAGGGTCTCCTGGTCGGCGGCTCCTGCGGGATGGCCGTGGTCGCGGCCCTGCGGGTGGCCGAGCGGCTCGGCCCGGACGACGTCGTGGTGGTGCTGCTGCCGGACAGCGGCCGCGGGTACCTCAGCAAGATCTTCAACGACGAGTGGATCGGGCAGCACGGGTTCAGCGAGCAGGCCTCGACCGACCACACGGCCGGGGCGGTCCTGGCGCAGAAGACTGCGGCGGAGAGCGCGGGCATCCCCGGTTTCGTGCACATGCACCCCACCGAGTCCGTGGGGGAGGCGATCAAGGTGCTGCGCGAGTTCGGGGTGTCCCAGATGCCCGTGGTGGCTCCCGGGGCGGGACACCCGGACGTGATGGCGGGAGAGGTGATCGGTGCGGTGGAGGAGCGGGAACTGCTGCACGCGCTGGTGGCCGACCAGGCCCCCGCTGACGCCCCGCTGGAGAAGTACATGTCGGCCCCCCTGCCGGTCGTCGGATCCGGAGAACCGGTGGAGCGCCTGATGTCCGCGCTGGAAGGCCGGGACGCGGCCGTGGTCCTGGTGGACGGCAAACCCGCCGGGATCGTCACCCGGCAGGACGTCCTGGGCTTCCTCACGAACCCGGCCGCGTAGGCACGACCGCGCGACCCCGAGCGGCTGCTGCCGCTGGGGGTCGCGCGTGCTTCTTCGTGACGCGGTACTAGATCTTGTAGACGGCGATTCCCGTGACGGCGCCGGGGTTGTCCGCGTAGTGGCCCGGGTTCAGCGTGGCCAGCTTGGTGCCGGCGTTGCAGCCGGTGGTGACGTGCCACAGTTCCACGCGGTAGGGCGTCTGGTTCGAGACGGACCGGTTGACCCTCTCGAGCGGGTAGCAGCCGGGCGTCAGGGAGTTGACGTGCCGGGTTCCGGTCCTGTTGGCGCCTGTCCAGCCACATGCGTACCCGTGCGGGCACGTTTTCGGATCAGCCGCCGCGGCCGGCGTGACGGACGTGCCGCCCAGCAGTGCACCGGCCACGGCCGCCAGCGTCAGACTCTTCCTGAGCTTGCTCATGCGAAGTCCCCCTTTTCCAGGTGTTCTTGGTCGAAGGTCGTGGCCAAGGTCGTGGTCGACGACTTGGCCGAGTGTCTTGGTCAAAGACACTTCTGGATCTTAGGCCAAGAGGTGTGCCGTCAACGGTTCTTGACGTGGCGTCGGCCGCCGGGAGCCGGGGGAAGGGCCGGTGGCGGGCCTGATGGGCGTTCGGGAAAACGGTACGAGCGCGTCACGTCCGCGCAGCACCCGCTTAACACGGGCCCGGCACAGTAGTGGATGTCGGCAGGGACGGGAGCGGCTCCCCGGACCGGCCGGCACCGTAGCGGCGTCAAGGACAACCGGAGCGGCTCCCGGACCTCCATGGACGCCCTGGACGTGGCACCCGGCCCTGACCCGGTTCCACGTCCCTCGCGGGGACCGCCGTCGTCCCGCCCCCCGTAACAGGGGGTGCGGCGGTCCCCGCGCAACACCCTTTTCCCGTACGGGAGTTGACCTCGGCTACTCCACGAAGAGGCCGCGCTCGGCCGCCCGTACGTCGAACTCCTCCAGCCTCGCCTGCGCCTGCGGCAGGCCGTCGCACATCGCCTCCAGGAGCACCCGCCCGAGCAGCATCGGCGCGCACGCCGTGTCGAAGGCGAGGCCCGTGCCGACGGCCGCGGGCAGCAGCAGGTCCGAGTGCCTGGCGACCGGGGCGAAGGCCGAGTCGGCGACCGTGACCACCGTCAGGCCGGCCGACTTGGCGTGGGCGAGGGCGTCGACGACCTCGCGCGGGTGGCGGGGGAGCGCGAAGCACAGCAGGGTCGTGGCGCCGGCCCGGACGGCCGCGTCGATCCGGTCGGCGAGCATCGTGCCGCCCTCGTCGAGGAGGCGCACGTCGGGGTGGACCTTCGCCGCGAAGTACGAGAACCCGTACGCCTGGGAGGCCGCGGCGCGCAGGCCGAGGACCGGCAACGGGCGGGAGGCGGCGAGGAGTTGACCCGCGCGCTCCACCGGGGACGGGTCGGCGAGGAGGTCTGCCAGGTGACGGAGGTTCGCGATCTCGGCCTCCACCGCCTGCTGGTACTCGTTGGCCTTGGTGGCCGCGGTGGGTTCGGCGGGGGCGACCTCGCGCAGGTGCTTGCGCAGCGCCGGGTAGCCGTCGAAGCCGAGGGCGACCGCGAACCGGGTCACGGAGGGCTGGCTGACACCGGCGAGCTCGGCCAGTTCGACGGACGACAGGAACGGCACGTCGGCGGCGCGGCGCACCATGCAGTGCGCGATGCGCCGCTGGGTGGGCGTGAGGCGGTGCCTCTCGAAGAGGTGCTGGAGGCGGGCGGCGGGGCTGTGCCCGCCCGCGCCGCTGCGCGTGGTGTCCGTCTGCTCGCTCATGTCTCCCCGTCCGTCCCCAGCCGTCCATTCAGTGGGCGGTGGCTGTGCATGATGCTATTCAGCCAGGGGGTGGGGCGCCAGGGTTTGGGTTGCTACGTTGCCGGGATGGGGTTTCTGGACAAGCTGACCGGTACGAAGCGTCCCGCCGACGGGGTCGCGCCGCGCCCCGCCCAGGAGGTGCGGGACGCGCTGCTCGCGCAGGGCGGGGGTGACGCGCCCTGGGCCGTGCGCAGGGCCGCGCCCGACGAGAAGGCGGAGTTCGTCGCCGAGTGGCGGGTGCGGGAGCCCGCCTGGCGGGGGTTCTTCCTGGACCGGCACCTGGACCGCACTGTCCGGATCCGGATGCGGCTCGTCCCTGAGGAGCGCGAGGTGCGGGCCCTCCAGGAGCAGTGGGAGGTCAGCTGGGTCGACGGGACGCCCCGGTTCGCCCGCTCGCGCGAGTACGGGCGGGGGCAGGGGCGCACGGTCAGCAAGCAGTGGACGTTCGGGCGGGACGAGAACGGCGGGCGCCGCCTGGAGGAGACCTTCAGCTTCGACTCGGCCGAACTCACCGGCCCGCTGCGGGACGCGGTGCTCGCGGCGGGGTGGACGTGGCGCGCGGTGACGTTCGGGAAGCTTTAGGCGCGGTCTCGTCTGGCGGGAGTGACCCAGGTGAGATCGGCGCCGCCCATGCTGCACAGGACGCCGCCGTGCTCGGCAGTGCCGGACCACCACAGCGGGCCGTTGCGCTTGGGCCGGACCGGATTGACCAGCGCACACTTGAGATGGACGAGGGCGTCCGTGGTGGGGTCGCGCAGGGTGACCTCGCGGCCGTGCACCTCGGTCAGGCAGCGGACCCAGGGGTGGGCGTGCAGTGCCCGGTGCATCCGGCGGGCGTTGCGCGCCGCGAGCAGCCCGCCCACGAGGAGCGGGACGCCTGGCGTGATCATGGGCGGGTAGGCACTCGCGCAACCGGGCGCTACGAACATCAGGCCGCCCACCGCGGACGCGATGCCCCGCCACCGATACGCGGACACGGCGCGCCGCGCCCGCTCGACGCCCCGCCCCGCAGCAGGCGACTCCGGAGACTTCTCCCAAGCCACTGGACCCCCCAACGCTCAGGGAAACCAGGGTAGTTGGTCACTCCACAAAGTGCCCCAGGAGTTCCGCGGCCCGCTCCACATCCCCCGTCAACGGCCGATCCGTCACGTCCGGCTCCAGCGTGGCGTCGGCCAGTTCGAACGCGCGGCCCACCGGCAGCGACGCGTCGGGTCGGTAGTCCCGCAGCCGCAACGCCCGTACCGCAGCGACGAGTTCGCAGCCCACGACCTGGCGGTACGCCGCGCACGCGCGCAGGGTCTGGCGGGCCGCCAGGGAGGCGAAGCTGGCCTGTTCCTCGACGCCTCGGGAGAGGACCGCGTGGCCGAGGGACGCGGGGGCCGAGAAGGCGCGGAGGTCGCCGAGGGCCGCGCCCGCCGCGTACTCCAGGATCATCACGCCCGACGACGCCGGTTCGCCGTCCGCGAGGAACGGGCGCAGGCGCGTGTACGCCGGTTCGTTCAGCGTCGAGAGGCGGGACGTGGACAGGCGGGCGACCTGGGTGACGGAGAGGCGGAAGTGGTCCAGGGCGAGGGCGAGTTGGGCCATGTAGAAACCGCCGTGGTGGTACGCCGCCAGGTCCGCGGGGGAGATGAGCGGGTTCTCCGCCGCCGCGTTGATCTCGACGGTGAGGACGTCCTCCAGGGCGTCCGCCGCGTCCTGCGCCGGGCCGTGGATCTGCGGCACGCAGCGGAAGCCGTACGGGTCCTGGATGCGGCCGAGCGGCGGCGTGGGGCGGTCGGGGGCGCCGAGGACCTCGCGCATGCGGGCCGCCACCTCGTACGAGCCCTTGTGGCGACGGGCCTCGTGGACCGGGAGCGCGTAGGCCTCGTAGGAGCCGTCGACCGACAGAAGGCTCAGCGCCGCCACCAGTTGAGTGGCCGTCAGGAGCGTGCGGAGTTCGTGGAGGGCGAGCGCGGACTGGCCGAGGGTGAGGGCGTTGGAGGAGATCAGCGCCAACGCGTCGTTGTTGTCGAGGGGTTGGGGCTCCGGCGGGGTGCCCTTGCCGCGCCAGGGGTGTTCGCCCGCGAGCGCCAGGCCCATCTGGGCGAGCGGTGCGATGTCGCCGGTGCCGACGGAGCCGTGCTCGTTGACCGCCGGGTGCGCGCCGTTGTCGAGCGCTTCGCACAGGGCCGTGACGACGGTGGGGCGCAGGCCCGCGCCGCCCGCGAGCAGCTGGTTGGCGCGGACCGCGAGCATCGCCCACACCTCGCGTTCGGGCAGCTCGGCGCCGATCGCACCCGCGTGGCTGCGCAGCAGGCGCAGGCCGTGGTCGGCGGCGGCCTCGGTGGGCACGTCCTCGGAGCGGTTGGCGCCGACGCCGGTCGAGCGGCCGTAGACGCGGCCCCACGCGGCGATCTCGCGCGCCGCGTTCCACGACTCCTCGACGCGCTTCATGGCGTCCGTGCCGGGCACGGGGCGGGCGCTCGCGTCGGCGAGGCGGACCACGTCGGCGACGGGCAGGCCGTGGCCGTCGAGCACCACCACGGGGGGCGGCACGGGCGTCGTGGGCTTCACGCGCTGTTCCTCCTCAAACGCTCTGTATGACCGCCGCGTCTCACATGCCGGTCGCCACGTGGGGATTTACCGGTGATTTACGCGGGGGGATTGACAAGTTATTCACGCACCAAGAACTCTGCATGACGATATGCAGGCCGGGCAAGAGGACTTCAGAGGCGCTCCATGATCCAGTTCGAAGCGGTCCACAAGCGATTCCCGAACGGCACGACGGCGGTCCACGACCTGAACCTCGACATGCCCGAAGGAGGCGTGACCGTCTTCGTCGGGTCCTCCGGCTGCGGCAAGACGACGAGCCTGCGCATGATCAACCGGATGGTCGACCCGACGTCGGGCACCATCCGCGTCGGCGGCCGCGACGTCCTCGACCAGGACGCGGCCGAACTGCGCCGCTCCATCGGCTACGTCATCCAGCAGGCCGGGCTCTTCCCGCACCGCACCGTCCTCGACAACATCGCCACCGTGCCGCTGCTGCTCGGCTGGGGCAGGAAGAAGGCCAGGTCCGCCGCCGGTGACCTGCTCGAGCGCGTCGGGCTCGCCCCCGAGATGGGCAGGCGTTACCCGCACCAGCTCTCCGGCGGGCAGCAGCAGCGCGTCGGCGTCGCGCGGGCGCTCGCCGCGGATCCGCCGGTGCTGCTCATGGACGAGCCGTTCGGCGCGGTCGACCCCGTGGTGCGTACGCAGTTGCAGGACGAACTGCTGCGTCTGCAGAAGGAGTTGAACAAGACCATCGTCTTCGTCACGCACGACATCGACGAAGCGGTGCGGCTCGGCGACCGGATAGCCGTGTTCCGTACGGGCGGTCACCTGGTGCAGTGCGCCGCCCCGGCCGAGCTGCTCGCGCGCCCCGCCGACGACTTCGTGGCCGACTTCCTCGGGGCCGAGCGGGGCCTGAAGCTGCTGTCCCTGTCGACCCTGGCCGGCGTGGAGCAGGGACCCGCGCCCGCCGGCTCCGCCTGGGAGTTGGTCCTGGACGATGCGCGCAGGCCCGTGGCCTGGCGCGACGGCGACGCCGGCGTCGAGGCCCCGGTCCGGCCGCTCCGGGACACGGATTCGCTCCTGTCCGCGCTGAACGAGTCGATCGCCTCGCCCACCGGCCTCGTGGTCCGGGTCGACGCCGAGGGCGTGCTGACCGGGGTGTCCTCCCGGGACGACATCCACGAGCGGGCCGGCGCCGCGCACTCGCTCGCCCTGGCCGGACCGGCCGGAGAGGACGCCGCGTGAGCATCGACTGGGACTGGATCGGATCGCACAGGTCCGACCTCGCCGACCTCACCGTCAACCACCTCCAAGCCGCCCTGACCGCCGTCCTGTTCGGCCTCCTCATATCCCTGCCGCTCGCCGTGCTCGCCCACCGGGTGCGGCCCCTGCGCGGATTCCTGCTCGGGGTGTCGAACGTCCTGTTCACCATCCCGTCCATCGCCGTCTTCGTGCTGCTGCTCCCGGTCTCCGGGCTCACCCGCACCACCACCGTCACCGGCCTGACGATCTACACCCTCGTCGTCCTGCTGCGGAACACCGTCGAGGGCCTCGACTCCGTACCGCACAAGACGAAGGAAGCCGCCAAGGCCATGGGCACGCGGCCGCTGCGCACCCTGCTCACCGTCGAACTGCCGCTCGCGCTGCCCGTGATCATGGCGGGCGTACGCATCGCGACCGTCATGTCCATCTCCCTCGTGTCCGTGGCGACGTACATCGGTGACGGCGGGCTCGGCCAGCTCTTCACCGACGGGTTCCAGCGCAACTTCCCGACCCCGGTCATCGCGGGCGTCGTCCTCACGCTGCTGCTCGCGCTCGTCGCGGACGCGGTGCTCGTAGGCGTCCAGCGGCTGCTCACGCCATGGACCCGCACCCGCACCCGGAAGGCCTGACCCGCCATGTTCGAACTCTTCAAGGATCTGGGCTCGTGGCTGGTCAGCGGTGACCAGTGGGCGGGGCCCGACGGCATCGCGCACCGGCTCGCCGAGCACCTGCAGTACTCACTGATCGCCACGCTCGTCGCCGCCGCGATCGCCCTGCCCGTCGGCCTGTTGATCGGGCACACCGGGCGCGGCGCGTTCGTCGCGATCAACCTGTCGTCCTTCGGGCGGGCGCTGCCCACCGTCGGACTCGTCGTCCTCGTCTTCCTCGCCAGCGGCCTGTCGATGTGGCCCGTCTACATCGCCCTCGTCGCGCTCGCCGTGCCGTCCATCGTGACGAACACGTACGCGGGCATGACCGCCGTCGACCCGGAGGTGAAGGACGCCGCCCGCGGCCAGGGGATGCGGGCCCACCAGGTGCTGTTCCAGGTCGAGTTGCCGCTCGCCCTGCCGCTGATCATGACGGGTCTGCGCCTCGCCCTCATCCAGGTCGTCGCGACCGCCACCATCGCCGCGTACGTCTCCTTCGGCGGTCTCGGCCGCTACGTCTTCGACGGGCTCGCCCAGCGGGACCTCGTGCAGGTGCTCGGCGGCGCCGTCCTCGTCGCCCTCGTCGCCGTCGTGCTCGACCTGGCCCTGTCGGGCCTGCAGCGCCTCCTCTTCCGAAACCGGCCCACCGGTCCCGCCGCTCTCAAGTCCGCCTAGGAGCAAGCAAGATGAGCAACCTCAACCGACGTGCCGTCATCGGCGGACTGTTCGCCGCGGCCTCCGTCCCCGCCCTCGCCGCCTGCTCCAGCGGCATCACCTCCCTCAACGGGGACGGCTCCGGCGGCTCGGGCGGCGGCTCCAGCAAGGGCGGCGTCACCATCGGCACCGCCAACTTCACCGAGAACCAGGTCCTCGGCTACCTCTACGCGGCCGTCCTCGAAGCCGCCGGGGTGAAGACGAACGTCCGGCCCAACCTCGGCACCCGCGAGATCCTCATCCCCGCACTCAAGGGCGGCGACATCGACCTGCTGCCCGAGTACCAGGGCGCCCTGCTGCACTACCTCGACACCAAGGCCACCGCCACCGAGGAGGGCGCGATGCAGAACGCGCTCGCCATGGCGCTGCCCGCGGGCCTGCAGATCCTCCCGTACGGGATGGCCGAGGACTCCGACGCGTTCGCCGTGACCCGCGAGACCGCCGAGAAGTACCACCTCACGTCCCTCGCGGACCTGGCCAAGCACAACGGCAAGCTCGTCATCGGCGCCGCGCCCGAGGTCAAGAAGAGGCAGGTGGGCGCCGTCGGCCTCAAGGACGTGTACGGGATCGAGTTCAAAGAGTTCAAGTCTCTCGACTCCTCAGGCCCGTTGGTGAAGGGCGCCCTGAAGAAGGGCGACGTCGACGTGGCGAACCTCTTCACCACCGACACCGACATCGCCGCCAACGACTGGGTCGTGCTCACCGACCCCAAGAACCTCGTCCCCGGCCAGCACATCGTCCCGCTGATCGCCGACCGCAAGGCCGACTCCACCGTCCGCAAGGCGCTGGCCCGCCTGGGCAACGTACTGACGACGGAACAGCTGACCGAGCTCAACCGGCTCGTCGACAAGGACAAGAAGGACCCCGAGGACGTCGCGAACGACTACGCGAAGCAGCACGGGCTCAGCAAGAAGTAGGGAGGCCAGCGCATGGCAGCAGTAGTGGAGAAGCACTCCATCGACGTCGTCCCGGACAGCGAGCGGCACGGGCGCGCCTTCAACCAGTTCACGCTCTGGCTCGGCGCCAACCTCCAGATCACCGCCGTCGTCACCGGCGCCCTCGCCGTCGTCTTCGGCGGCGACGTGGTCTGGTCGCTGATCGGGCTCGTGCTCGGCAACGTGCTCGGCGGCGCCGTCATGGCGCTGCACTCGGCGCAGGGGCCGAAGCTCGGACTGCCCCAAATGATCCAGTCCCGGGCCCAGTTCGGGGTGAAGGGCGCCGCCGTTCCCCTCCTCCTCGTCATCCTCATGTACGTCGGCTTCTTCGCGAGCGGCAGTGTGCTCGCCGGGCAGGCCACGGCCGAGCTGACGCACACGAACGACACGACCGGCATCGTCCTATTCGCCGTCGTCACCGCCGTGATGGCGGCGGTCGGCTACCGCGTGATCCACGTGCTCGGCCGGGTCGCGAGCGTGATCTGCGCACTGTCCTTCGTCTACCTGGGCGTGCGGCTCCTCGACCGCGTCGACCTCGGTGACCTTCTCTCCGACGCGCACTTCTCGCTGCCGATGTTCCTGCTGGCCGTCTCCCTCTCGGCGTCGTGGCAGCTCGCGTTCGGCCCGTACGTCGCGGACTACTCGCGCTATCTGCCGCGCGACACGAGTTCCAGGGCCACGTTCTGGTGGACGCTGTCGGGATCGGCGGTCGGCTCGCAGTGGTCGATGACGTTCGGTGTGCTCGTCGCGGCCTCGTCGGGCGGCGCGTTCCTCGACAACCAGGTCGGGTACGTCGTCTCGCTCGGCGGCGCAGGCCTGGTCGCTTCCTTCTTCTACTTCGTCATCGCCCTCGGCAAGCTCACCATCAACGTCCTCAACACGTACGGCGGCTTCATGTCGATGGTGACCGGCGTCAGCGGTTTCCGCGGGCAGCGCGCCCTGTCGCAGCGCGGCCGGGCGCTCTACATCGCGGTCATCATGGTCGCGGGCACGGCGGTGGCACTGGCGGGCAAGGACAGCTTCCTGTCGTCCTTCAAGGACTTCCTGCTGTTCCTGCTGACGTTCTTCACGCCCTGGTCGGCGATCAACCTCGTCGACTACTACCTGATCTCGCGCGAGCGCTACGACATCCCGGCCCTGTCGGACCCCAACGGCCGCTATGGCGCCTGGCGTTGGGACGCGCTCGTGGTCTACGGGATCGGCCTGGTGGCCCAACTCCCGTTCCTGGCCACGCACTTCTACACGGGCCCGCTCGTCGACCCACTCGGCGGCGCGGACATCTCCTGGATCGTGGGCCTCGCCGTCCCGGCCGCCCTGTACTGGATCCTGGCCCGCCGGGACACCTCACACATCCCGCAGGAGACCGTCCTCGGGGTCGACCCGGAGCGCGGGACGGTCGACGCGGGTCACTGAGGCCGGGGGCGATCAGGTCCCGGGACTCGGCGCGTACGCGTGGGGAGGCTATCCGCTCGGGGACGACCTCTTCGGGCGCGGCGGCAAGCTGCTGTGGTGCGAGGTGGGCGAGAGGGCGTTGGTATCGCGTCGGCCATGATCCGATGACGGAACGATCAAGCATTGCCCAACAGGCACGTTCCGTAGTGGGATGCGTGCGTACGGTGAAGGCGTGCCGAACCGCAGGACCTTCCTGACGGCCACGACCGCCGCCCTCGCCTTCGCGCCGACGCCGGCCCTCGCCGCCCCGCCCTCTCGTACCCGAACCGCCCAGGACTCCCTCGACGCGCTGCTCGACGGCAACCGCCGCTACGCCGCCGGGCGTTCGCGCCATCCGCACGAGGGGCGCGGTGTGCGGCACGTGCTGGCCGCCGCGCAGCATCCGTTCGCCGTCGTCGTCGGCTGCATCGACTCGCGCGTGCCGCCCGAGCTGGTCTTCGACCAGGGGCTCGGGGACCTGCTGTGCATAAGGACCGCCGGTGAGGTCCTCGACGAGGCCGTGCTCGGGTCCGTCCAGTACGGGGTCGAGGAACTGCACGTCCCACTGGTCCTGGTGCTGGGGCACGAGCGGTGCGGGGCCGTCGCGGCCGCGCTCGACCACGTACGGACGGGGGAGCCCGCGCCGGGGCACCTCCGGCGGCTCGTCGACGCCATCGCCCCTGCCGCGCGAGCCTGCCGGGACCTGCCGGGGGACTGGGCCGAACTCACCATGCGGGGCAACGCCGTTGCCGTGCGGGATGCGCTGCGCGCGGACCCGGACATCGGGCGGGCGGCGCGGATCGTCGCCGGGCGGTTCGACCTGGACTCCGGTGTGGTGACCTTGCTGGACTGAGGTGCTCCGACGGTCACGTGCCGCTTCGGCGGGGGTGTGGACCACCGCGAAGACGGGGGCTAGCCCCACTGTGTCCGGTGCCCCGGCTCCGTAACGTACTGCGGTATGACCGGTATGGAAGCCCGCGCCCACGACCGTGACCAGGCGCGAGACGCCGAACTCAGGAAAGAGCTCGACGCCACCTTGCACGCCCGCAAGGAACTGGGCGAGGAGTACGAGCCCGCGCTCGTCGACTCGTTCCTCGAAAAGGTCGAGCAGCGCCTGGACTCCGTCGTGGACCGACGCGTGCGCAGGCAGCTCGCCGAACACCAGATGGTGGTGGCCCGCGGCAACCGGCCCGGCCGGGCCCCGGGCTCCGGCGACGGCTGGGGCGAACGCTTCGGCTTCGCCGTCGTCACCCTCGTCCTCGCGATCCCGCTGTCCGCGATCGCCGTGGTCAACGCCGGACTGCCCGGCCTGCTGATCGCATGGGGCGGGATCTTCGGGGTCAACGTGATGCACTCCGGCTGGTGGCCGCAGGGCCTGCGGCGGCGCGGCGCAACCCCCAAGGACGAGTGGGACGACTGAGCCTCACGCCTGCCGCGTCGGCAGCACGATCGCCTGGCGCAGGTTGACGTGCCGGGGGCGGCTCGTCGTGTACGCGATGAGGTCCGCGATGTCGTCGGACGACAGCCCGATGAGCGCCTCGAACATGCCGTCCAACTGGCCCGAGAGCTCCGGGTTGTCGACGTGCGAGGCCAGTTCGGACTCGGTCAGGCCCGGCTCGACGTTCGTGACGCGGACGTCGCGCGGGCCCAGCTCGGTGCGCAGCGACTGCGACAGGTACGTCAGCGCGGCCTTCGTCGCGCCGTACACCGCGTAGTTCGGGAACGCGACGTGCGCGCCGATCGAGGAGATGTTCACCAGGTCCGCGGTGCCGCCCGCCTCCGCCGTCGCGATCAGGTCCGGCGTGAACGCGCGGATGACGCGCAGCGCGCCCGCCACGTTCGTGTCGAGCATGCGCTGCCATTCGTCGGCGCGGCCGTCCGCGATCGGGTTCGGCAGCATCACGCCCGCCGAGTTGACCACGAGATCGACCCGCCCGTACGTGGCGTGCACGCGCTCGGCGGCCGCGTCGACGGAGGCCTGGTCCGTGATGTCCGTGGGCAGGGCGAGGGCCCGCCCGCCGTCCGCCTCGATCTTCTCCGCCAGCTCGGTGAGCCGGTCGGCGCGGCGGGCGAGCAGGGCGACCTCGGCCCCGTTCGCGGCGAGGAGGCGGGCCGTGGCCTCGCCCATGCCGCTGGCGGCGCCGGTGACGAGGGCGGTGCGGCCGGAGAGGGTGCTGTACTGCGTGCTGTACGTCGTCTGAGTCATGGCATCAGCCTGCGACGGCCGGTGCGGCTTACCCAGGGCAGCGCTTTTCCTGGGTCCGCCAGTACCAGGATGGAAGAGCGTCCGCTGCCTAGGATCGAGGCATGGACAAGGCCCCTGACACCAGCGCGATAGGCGACTTCCTGCGCTCGCGGCGCTCCCGCATCCAGCCCGACGAGGTCGGCCTGCCGGGCCACGGACGGCGCCGGGTGCCGGGCCTGCGGCGCGAGGAGGTCGCGCAGCTGGCCGGGGTCAGCGTCGACTACTACATCCGCCTGGAACAGGGCCGCGGCACCTCGGTCTCGGACGCCGTGCTCGACGCCGTCGCGCGCGTGCTGCGCCTGGACGACACCGAGCAGGAGTACCTGCGCTCGGTGGCCCGCCCCGCCGAGACCCGCCGCAAGACCGCCGCCCGCCCCGCGGGGCAGCGGGTCCGCCCGGGCCTGAAGCTGCTGCTCGCCACCATCGAGAAGGCGCCCGCGTTCGTGCTCGGCCGCCGCATGGACGTCCTGGCCTGGAACGCGCTCGGCGACGCGCTCGTCGGCTTCTCCGCCATGACGGAGAAGGACCGCAACATGCCGCGCCAGGTGTTCCTGAACCCGGCGGCCCGCGACCTCTACCCCGAGTGGCCCGCCGTCGCCGCCGAGACCGTCGCGTATCTGCGCCTGGACGCGGGCCGCCACCCCAAGGACCCCCGACTGGCCACGCTGGTAGGCGCGTTGTCGCTGGCCAGCGAGGACTTCCGGCGGCTGTGGGCGGACCACCAGGTCAAGGAGAAGACGCACGGGGCCAAGCGTCTGCTGCACCCGCTCGTCGGTGAACTCGCCCTGCCGTACGAGACGTTGACCGTCTCCGGCGAGCCCGACCAGGCGCTCGTGGTCTACACGCCCGAACCGGGCTCGACCACCGAGGAGCGGCTGCGGATGCTGGGCAGCTGGGCTCTCACGTAGCTCTCACCCCACCCTCAGAAACCGTCGCTAACCTCCGGCCCCGAAAGGACACGGGCGCAGGAGGAGGACCGGGTGACGCGCGGAGCGCAGGGGCTGGCCAGGACAGCGGTGGTGGTGCGGGCCGGGGCCGCCCCGATGTGGTGGCTCGGCGTGGCCGCGGCCGGGATCGGGCTGCTGCCCGGCGGATTCACCGGGCGCCGCATCGGCGTGCTCGCCGGGGCCGCGCTGTTCCTGGTGACCGCGGCCGTGGTGGCGTACGGCAGGCGCAAGCGCTACGCGGTACTGGCCCGCGGGGCGTCCCGTGCGGGCAGGTTCGACGTGCTCCAGGACCGGCAGGTCACCGTGCGCAACTGGCGGCGCGGGCACCGGTGGTGGCTCGCCCTCGCGTTCCTTGCCGCGCTCGGGAGCGCCTTCGCGGTGCCCGCGGCCGGCGGCATGGTGCTGGCCGGGGCGGGCGTGGGCCTGTGGCTGAAGGCCGCCTGGCTGGGGCGGCGCGAGCGGCAGGAGGACGCGCTGCTGTGGCTGCGTGTCGACTGGCTGGGCGCCCGGGCGGGCGCCCCCGCCGGCCGACAGGTGAAGGCCTACCGCGCCACGGGCGCGGCCGCGGGCGACGCCGCACCCGGTGGGGCGCGGCGTCGCTGACGGCGGTGCGGCGGGGCCCAACTGCCTTGCTCAGACGTCCAGTTCGGTCTCGATCTTCTTCAACTGGTGGCGGGCCATCGCCAGGTTGGCGCGCGAGGAGTCGAGCACGAGGTACAGGAACAGACCGTTGCCGCCGCGCCCCTTGAGCAGCCTGATCAGGTGGTACTGGGTGCCGAGCGTGATGAGGATGTCCTCGATCTCGTCCTTCAGGCCGAGGTGTTCCATGGTGCGCAGCTTGGCGCGGACGACGTCGGTGTTGCCCGCGGCCGCGACCTCCAGGTCGAAGCTCTTGGAGCCGCCGATCGTGCCGAGGGCCATGCCGCTGGTGTAGTCGACGAGGGCGGCGGCGGTCGCGCCCTCGATGGAGGCGATGGCGTCCTTGAGTGCGGTCTCGGTGTTGGCCATGGTGATGGATCCTTTCCTGCGTCGCTGTCGCTGTGCCTGTCGCTGTGGCGGTCGTTGAGGTGGTCGGGGTCGTTGCGTCAATGGGCCGTTCCGGCCTGCACATCGGTGGTCGGGGCGCGGACCGGGAGGCCGCTGCCGGTCGTCTTGCCGGTCGTCTTGCCGGTCGTCTTCTCGGTGGTCTCGGGGGTGGTGCGGGCGCGGGCCCGGCCGCGGGTGCGGACCACGGGCTCCGGCGTCGGGTCCGGGTCCGCACCGACCAGTTCGCCGATGCGGGCTCCCGCGCGGCGGCCCTCCAGATGGAGCCGGCCGACGTTGACCCGGTCCTCGGCGAGCAGGGTGAGGACGGCGGTGTCCCCGGCCGCGTACGTGGCGACGTAGCCCTCCGTGCCGCGCACCAGGAGCTCCCGGAAGCCGCCCTGCCCGGTGGCGTCCGCGAGGCGCAGGGCCACGCCGAGCGCGGCGGCGGTCAGCGCGGCGACGCCCTCCGGTTCGACGCCGGGGGTGTCCTGCGCGAGCACGAGCCCGTCGACGCTGGCCGCGAGCGCGCCGGTGACCTGGGGCACCCGGACTCTCAACCTCTGCAGTTCGCCGAGTACTTGGGCCTCGTCGGCCATCGGCGGTCTCCTTTCGGGCGTGTCTGAACCGGCCTTGCCGATACGTCGCAGTCGCTTCACAGGGACTCCAGGGCGGCGCGCAGCCGGCGCAGCAGCGCCACGTCCGGGTCCGCCGTGCCGCTGTCGGCGGCGTGCGCGACCCAGGCGGGCACGGGTGTGGTCGCGGCGGGCGCCGGGGGAGCGGTGGTGACCAGGCCGCCCGCGGCGAGCCGCCGCAGATCGACCAGGGTGTGGAAGGCGGGGCGGCCCAGCGCGAGCGCGATCTGCGAGGCGGTGCGCACCCCGTCGACCAGGTCGAGGACGCGGCGTCGGCGCGGCGGCACCGGCAGGTCCTGGTCCGGTACCCGGGCGAGCGGCGCCGAGTCGGTGTCCGGCTCGGGCCAGATCCGCTGCAGCAGGTCGCGGCGGCGCAGCGTCTCCCGCTCGACGGCGGCGACCGGCACCGGGCGCACCGCACCGAACCAGTGCGCGACCCCGTACCGGAAGCGGGTCGGCCCGCTGCTGGGCGCCAGCGTGAAGTACGCGGCGTCGAACACCGCGCCCAGATGGCACAGTTCGAGCGCGCCGTCGCTCAGGCCGCCCTGCTCGACGAGATAGCGCCCGACGCCGCGCCGCGCCCCGGCCCGGTCGACGGCCTCCCACCAGCCCTCGGCCCGCACGGCGCCGCCCGCCGTGAGCAGCACGTCCATGCCGGGGGTCGCTGGCGACTCGGCGTGCACGATGCGGCCGTCCTCCAGGTAGAGGGTGCCGTGCTCGCGGATCAGTGCGCCGGTGGCCCGCTCGGCGGCGAGCCGGCCCAGCATCGGCGACAGCGAGGCCGCTATCGCGCTCATCCGAGGACCAGCCGGTCCGCGACGTCGGCGAGGCGCAGCCGGGCCATCGCCAGGTTGCCCTCGTCGCGGTCGAGCCACAGGTGCAGGAAGACGCTGCTGTCGAAGCTGGTGCGCACGAAGCGCAGCAGGTGGTAGCCGTCCCGGTTGGTGACGATGACGTCCTCGACGGGCGGCGCCTTCTCGCCGGCCGAGCCCGGCGACCAGTCGCTGCCGTCGGCGGGGGCGAACGCCCGGTGCTCGGCGGCCAGTCGGGCGAGCTCGGCGGCCTCGGCGGCGGTCGCCTCGTGGTCCCCGTTGGGCGAGTCCCCGACCGTGCCGAGGGCGAGCCCGCTGGTCCAGTCGACCACCCAGGCGCCGCGCGCCCCCGGCAGCTGCATGACCTCGAGCAGGCACTCGTCGATTCCGGGCACGCCTGAAAACCCCCCACCTGAGTCGCTTCTGTGATCACGACGCTACGCACCGTACGGCGACCTGGTGAGCGTTCTGGCATTTTCCGGTGGAACATTCAGCAGACGGCTAGAATCCGCCAACCCAGCCGGAAACAGCGCCCGTTGAGGCCTGTTGAGGCCTGTTGGCGCCGTGTGCCTCAGAGGTCGAGCAGGGCCCCGCGCAGGCCGCCGCCCGACTCGGCGACGATCTCCTCGACGGACTGCGGTGCCCGCACGGTCGCGAACCGCACGCCGTCCGCCGTCGCCGTGAAGCCGTGGACCCCGGGCCGGACCAGCGAGTTGTACGAGTAGTGCTGCCCGAAGTAGTACGCGCCGGTGTCCAGGGCGGCCGCGTAGTCGCCCGCTTCGAGCAGCGGCAGCGCGTGCCCCTCGGCGAGCAGGTCGCCGGAGAAGCAGGCGGGCCCGGCCACGTCCTGGACGACGTCGGGCCCGGTCTTGGGGCGCCCCTTCGCGTCGTACGCGGCGATGCGCAGCGGCCAGGACGCGGGCGCGTACACGGTCCGCGTCGCGACCTGAACTCCCGCGTGCGTCACGGCGATCGGCCGCCCGCCGGTCTCCTTCGCGTACTCGACGAGCCCGAGCAGGGTGCCGTGCTTGGCGAGGAGCGAGCGCCCGAACTCGGTGACGATCCCGTAGCGCCCGTCGAAGAGCCCCGGCACCGCCTCGGCGAGCACCTTCGCGTACGTGGCGTAGGTGGGCGTCTCTTCGTCGGAGGTGAAGTTGACGCTGAGGCCGCCGCCGATGTCGAGGGTGTCGATCTGCCGTCGGCCCGCCAACTCGTTGATCTCCTCGGCGAGTTCGTACGCGGCGCGCACGCCCTCGGCGAGCAGTTCGAGGGGCACGCCCTGCGACCCGGAGTGCGTGTGCAGGCGGGTCAGCCACGGCCGGTCGAGGAAGGCGCGCACGATCCACTCCCGGGACCCCGCGTCGCGCAGCGGCACCCCGAACTTGGACGTCGGGGTCGCGGTCGCGGTGGCGCCGATCGACCCGGAGCCGACCTGGGTGTTCACGCGCACGCCGAGCGGCGACCGGGTGGGGGCCGAGGCGACGAGCGCGTCGAGGCGGGCCAGTTCCTGCGGGTTGTCGGCGTTCACGGCGATGCCGAGGGCGAGGGCCTCGCGCAGTTCAGCGGTGGTCTTCGCGGGGGAGTCGAGCACGGTCCGGGTGGGCGGCACGCCCGCGGCGCGGGCCAGGGCCAGCTCGCCCGGGCTCGCGACCTCGGCGCCGATGCCCGCGTCGTTGAGCAGCCGCAGCACGGGCACGAGCGGGTTCGCCTTCACCGCGAAGGCGTGCAGCACCTCGGTGCCGGGGGCGGTGACGGCGTCGAAGGCGGCGTGCAGCGCGGCGGCCGAGGCCCGGATGCCGGTGACGTCGAGGAGCCCGGCGACCGGGGCCGCCGGGCCGATCAGGCCCTGTTCGACGGCGGCGCGTACGGCCTGGTCGCGGCGGGCGGGAATCCCCTGCAGGGGGACCGTGGGAGCGTCCATGGATGCCATGGGGGCCAGACAACCATCAGGGCGGTCTCCGCGGAATGTATTGACTAGGTCTATTCAGCGAGCCAGGATGTGAATAACCAAGGTCAAGTGAGCTGGAGGCACGCCGATGTCAGGACCCCGCCCCGTACGAGCCCCGCGCGGCACCGAGCTCAACACCCTGGGGTGGCAGCAGGAGGGCGCCCTGCGGATGCTCATGAACAACCTCGACGCCGAGGTCGCGGAGCACCCCGACAAGCTCGTCGTCTACGGCGGTACGGGCAAGGCGGTCCGGTCCTGGGAGGCGTTCGACGCGATCGTCCGCACGCTGAAGACGCTGAAGGCGGACGAGACCCTCCTCGTCCAGTCCGGCAAGCCGGTCGGCGTGCTGCGCACCAGCGAGTGGGCGCCGCGCGTGCTCCTCGCCAACTCCAACCTGGTCGGCGACTGGGCCACCTGGGAGCACTTCCGCAAGCTGGAGGCCGAGGGCCTCATGATGTACGGCCAGATGACGGCCGGTTCGTGGATCTACATCGGCTCGCAGGGCATCGTCCAGGGAACGTACGAGACGTTCGGCGCGGTCGCGCGGAAGAAGTTCAACGGCACGCTGGCGGGCACGATCACGCTCACCGCGGGCGTCGGCGGCATGGGCGGCGCCCAGCCGCTGGCCATCACCATGAACGAGGGCGTCGCGATCTGCGTCGACGTCGACGAGACCCGCATCGACCGCCGCATCGGCACCCGCTACCTCGACGTCAAGGCCGACAACCTCGACCACGCCCTGGAGCTCGCGGTCCAGGCCCGTGACGAGCGCCGCGGCCTGTCCATCGGCGTCGTCGGCAACGCGGCCGAGGTCTTCCCCGAGCTGCTGCGCCGCGACGCCCCGATCGACATCGTCACGGACCAGACCTCCGCCCACGACCCGCTCGCCTACCTGCCCGTCGGCATCTCCGTCGAGGACTGGGACAAGGAGCGCGAGGCGGACCCGGCCGGCTTCACCGACAAGGCCAGGCACTCGATGCGCCTGCACGTCGAGGCCATGATCGGCTTCCTCGACAAGGGCGCCGAGGTCTTCGACTACGGCAACTCGATCCGCGACGAGGCGAGGAAGGCCGGTTGCGACCGGGCCTTCGACTTCCCGGGCTTCGTCCCGGCGCACATCCGTCCCCTCTTCGAGGAGGGCCTCGGCCCGTTCCGCTGGGCCGCCCTGTCCGGCGACCCGGAGGACATCGCCAAGACGGACAAGGCGATCAAGGAACTCTTCCCGGACAACAAGCACCTGCACCGCTGGCTCGACATGGCCGCCGAGCGCATCTCCTTCGAGGGCCTCCCGGCGCGCATCTGCTGGCTCGGCTACGGCGAACGCCACCTGGCGGGGCTCAAGTTCAACGAGATGGTCGCGTCCGGCGAGCTGTCCGCCCCCGTCGCGATCGGCCGCGACCACCTCGACTCCGGCTCGGTGGCCTCCCCGTACCGCGAGACCGAGGCCATGAAGGACGGCTCGGACGCGATCGCCGACTGGCCGCTCCTGAACGCCCTGGTCAACACCTCGTCCGGTGCCTCCTGGGTCTCCCTGCACCACGGCGGCGGCGTCGGCATGGGCCGCTCCATCCACGCCGGCCAGGTCTGCGTCGCCGACGGCACCGACCTCGCCGCGCAGAAGATCGAGCGGGTCCTCACCAACGACCCGGCGATGGGCGTCATCCGGCACGTCGACGCGGGCTACGAGCACGCGATCGAGGTCGCGGCGGAGCGCGGCGTGCGCATCCCCATGCGTGAGGGCGACGACGCGTGAGCACCTTCCTGGAGATGTGGCGCGAGCTGCACCCCATCGGCCGGAACCAGGACAGCGGCGGCTACCGCCGCTACGCCTGGACGGGCGCCGACGCCGACTGCCGGGAGTGGTTCAAGGCGCAGGCGCTGTCCCGCGGCCTGACCTACGAGCTGGACCGCAACGGCAACCAGTGGGCCTGGCTCGGCGACCCCGAGGCCGGTGACGCGGTCGTCACCGGCTCCCACCTGGACTCCGTCCCGGACGGCGGCGCCTTCGACGGCCCCCTCGGCGTCGTCTCTTCCTTCGCCGCCCTGGACGAACTCCGCCACAGGGGAGTGGAGTTCACCAAGCCGCTCGCGCTCACCAACTTCGGCGACGAGGAGGGCGCCCGCTTCGGCCTGGCCTGCGTGGGCTCCCGCCTCACGTCCGGAGTCCTCACCCGCGAGCAGGCGTACGCGCTCAAGGACGGCGAAGGGATCGGTCTCTCCCAGGCGATGGAGCGGGCCGGGTACGACCCGGAGGCGATCGGCCAGGACTCCGAACGGCTCGCCCGCATCGGCGCGTTCATCGAACTCCACGTCGAGCAGGGCCGGGCCCTCGACCTGTCCGGCGACGCGGTCGGCATCGCCAGCTCCATCTGGCCGCACGGCCGCTGGCGGTTCGACTTCCGCGGCGAGGCCAACCATGCGGGCACGACCCGCCTGGTGGACCGCAGGGACCCCATGCTCTCGTACGCGGAGACGGTCCTGGCGGCGCGCCGGGAGGCCCAACTGGCGGGCGCGGTCGCGACGTTCGGCAAGATCGCGGTCGAGCCGAACGGCGTGAACGCCATCCCGTCCCTGGTCCGCGGCTGGCTCGACTCACGGGCAGCCGACCAGCAGGCCTTGGACGACACGGTCACGGCGATCGAGAAGGCGGCCCGCGAGTACGCGGAGGCGCACGGCATCGAGGTCTCGCTCACCCGGGAATCCTTCACCCCGGTCGTCGAGTTCGACCACGCGCTGCGCGACGAGATGGCCCGCATCCTGGGCACGAAGAGGGAACTCACGGCCCCGGTCCTCGGCACGGGCGCGGGACACGACGCGGGAATCCTCGCCTCGTCGATCCCCACCGCCATGCTGTTCGTACGCAACCCCACGGGCATCTCGCACTCCCCGGCCGAGTTCGCCGCCGAGGACGACTGCCTGGCCGGGGTGCACGCATTGGCCGACGTACTGGAAGGACTGGCCTGCACGTGACGCAGACGACGCGGTACTGGCTCGAACACGCCTGGCTCGACCCGACGGTGGAGCCGGGCGTGGTGGTGGAGGTGACGGGCGACCGCATCACCGCGGTCCGCAAGGGAGTCGAGACCCCGCCGCCCGGCGCGACGGTCCTCAGGGGTCTGACGGTGCCAGGCCTCGCCAACGCCCACTCCCACGCCTTCCACCGCGCCCTGCGCTCCACCGTCCAGGTCGGCTCGGGCACGTTCTGGACGTGGCGCGAGGTCATGTACGGGGTGGCGGACCGCCTCACCCCCGACAGCTACCACGCGCTCGCCCGCGCGGTGTACGCGGAGATGGCGCTGGCCGGCATCACGGCGGTGGGCGAGTTCCACTACCTCCACCACGCCCCCGGCGGTACGCCGTACACGGACCCGAACGCGATGGGCGAGGCGCTGATCGAGGCGGCGTCCGACGCGGGCATCCGCATCACGCTCCTCGACACGGCGTACGTCTCGTCGGGCTTCGGCAAGGCCCCGGACCGTCACCAGCAGCGCTTCAGCGACGGCACGGCGGACGCCTGGGCGGAGCGCGCGTCACTGCTCAAGGAACGCCCGCATGCCCGCATCGGAGCGGCGATCCACTCGGTACGCGCAGTCCCGGCGGCGCAGCTCTCCACGGTCGCGGACTGGGCATCGCAGCGCAGGGCCCCCCTCCACGTACACCTCTCCGAACAGACGGCGGAGAACGACGCGTGCCAGGCGGCCCACGGCTGTACCCCCACCCAACTCCTCGCGGACAACGGGGTGTTGAGCGCGCGCACGACGGGCGTCCACAACACCCACCTCACGGACACGGACATCGCCCTCATCGGCGGCTCGGGCACGGGCACGTGCATGTGCCCGACGACGGAACGCGACCTGGCGGACGGCATCGGCCCGGCGGTCCAGCTTCAACAGGCGGGCTCACCCCTGTCGTTGGGCTCGGACAGCCACGCCGTGATCGACCTGTTCGAGGAGGCGCGGGCCATGGAGCTCAACGAGCGCCTACGTTCTCGAACCCGCGGCCACTGGACGGCGGCGGCCCTTCTCCGCGCCGCCTCGGTCGACGGCCACGCGGCCCTCGGCTGGTCGGACGCGGGCACCATCGAACAGGGCGCGGTCGCCGACCTGGTCACGATCACCCTGAACTCGCCCCGCACGGCGGGCGCGGCACCGCGCCTGGGGGCGGAGACGGCGGTGTTCGCGGCGAGCGGTGCCGATGTGACGGACGTGATCGCGAGCGGCCGGGTCGTGGTCAGGGACGGTGAGCACGCCCAGATCGGGGACGTGGCGGGCGCCTTGTCGCAGGCGATCGCGGCGCTGCATTGAACGGAGCCCGTCCGGCGATTGAGGACGAGCCGTTCAGGCGACAAACCCGCACCCTGGCGCGGAGCGCAAACTTTCGGGAAGGGGCGGGTTGGGGAGCAGAGTCCCCACCCACCGACGGAGAGGAACCATGACCACCACGGCCATCACCAACATCGCCACCCTGGTCACGAACAACCCGGACCTCGGCGAAGGCCCCCTGGGCCAACTCCATGACGCCGCCCTCGTCATCGAGAACGACAAGATCGCCTGGGTGGGCCCGACGGCCGACGTCCCCGCGACGGACGAGAGGCACGACGCGGCGGGCCGCGCCGTCATCCCCGGCTTCGTCGACTCCCACTCCCACCTGGTCTTCGCGGGCGACCGCACGGCCGAGTTCAACGCCCGCATGGAGGGCCGCAGTTACTCGGCGGGCGGCATCCGTACGACGGTGGCGGCAACGCGAGCAGCAACGGACGCGCAGTTGGAGGCAAACCTCACGCGCTACCTGTCCGAGGCCCTCCGCCAGGGCACGACCACGTTCGAGACGAAGTCGGGCTACGGCCTGACGACGCACGACGAAGAACGAGCCCTGCGCATCGCGTCGGCCCACACGGACGAGGTCACGTATCTGGGCGCGCACATCGTCTCGCCGGACTACGCGGACGACCCGTCGGCGTACGTGGAGTTGGTGACGGGCGAGATGCTGGACGCGTGCGCGCCGCACGCTCGCTGGATCGACGTGTTCTGCGAAAAGGGCGCGTTCGACGGAGACCAGGCAAGGGCGATCCTGACGGCGGGCAAGGCACGCGGCCTCCACCCCCGCATCCACGCGAACCAGCTCTCCTACGGCCCGGGCGTCCAACTGGCGGTGGAACTGGACGCGGCGTCGGCCGACCACTGCACGCACGTGACGGACGCGGACGTCGACGCCCTCGCGAACAGCAACACGGTGGCGACGCTGTTGCCAGGGGCCGAGTTCTCCACCCGGGCCGAGTGGCCGAACGCCCGCCGCCTCCTCGACGCGGGCGTCACGGTGGCGTTGTCCACGGACTGCAACCCGGGCTCGTCCTTCACGTCCTCCGTCCCCTTCTGCATCGCCCTCGCCGTACGGGACATGGGCATGACCCCGGACGAGGCGCTGTGGTCGGCGACGGCGGGCGGCGCACAGGCGCTGCGCCGCACGGACATCGGCCACCTCGCCCCCGGCGCACGGGCGGACCTGGCGATCCTGGACGCGCCCAGTCACGTACATCTGGCTTATCGGCCGGGGGTGCCGCTGGTTTCGCAGGTGTGGCGGGCAGGGGAGCATGTTGGCCAACATTGCTAGACCGCTCTGCGCGTCTGCGTAGCGCAGTTCAAGCACCTGAAGCCGCCGAGCGCTCGGCTTCAGGCCGAGGGTGACTCACCGAGGACGGTGCGCAGCCAGTCGAGCGAGCCCATGCCGAGCAACTCGTCGGCGAGGCGGCATCCGGTGTCGGTGACGATGCGGCCGCGGCTGTTGTCGATCCAGCGTTGCACGTGTTCGTAGCCCTGGGCCTTGTACTCGATGCCTTGCAGCATGCACTCCAGCTTGTCCGCGTCCCGGGCACAGATCGCTTCGGCGGACTCCTTGGCCTCGTACTCGGCGACCAGATCGCGCACCGTGTCGGCGAGCACCGCAGGCATGCCCTCGGTCTGGTCGGCCGTGATCGCCTGTGGATCCGCGCTGGGGGCGTACTTCTTGCCCAGGTGGTTCACGTCACCCGTGCGGGTCTCCTGCGAGTCGTGCCACACGGCGAGGAATGCCGCGCGAGCGGGGTCGGCGCCTTCCAGCTTCGCGATGATCGAGGCGATCAGCGCCGTGCGCCACGAGTGCTCGGCGACGCTCTCGGGGTCGCGCACCCCTGCCATCCACCAGCCGGTGCGCTTGGTTTGCTTCAGTGTCCCCGCCTCGTACAAGAACCGGGCCACTGCGGACAGTTCCTCGTCTGTCATCGTCCGTGTCCTCTCAGGCCGGGGCGGTCCCGGCCGCGAGCAGATGGGAGCTCGACGCGAGCAGGTCGGGGTAGGAGTCGGCGAGACGTGCCGCGTTCAGTGCGGCGCGGAACATGGCAGAGCCCTGTACGGAATCCTGCGCATGCTCCTCGGCACCCTTGAGCACCGCCCAGGCTGGGCCTTCGACGCTGTGGACGGACACGTTGGACAGTCCGGCCGAGGCCACCTCCTCGACGAGCCCGCCCGGGGTGTGGAAGTAGGCGGCGGTGAACCCCTTGCGGCCGGGCTCGTGGACGCCCGTGGTGAGGATGTCCGCCACGGCGTCCCGTACCCGATCCCTGTCGAGCAGCGTGGTGGCGACGTGCTCGAAGAGGGAGGCGTAGCGGCCGATCGCCGCAGCCACGACGAGCCCGCCCGGCTTCGCCACCCGAACCGCCTCGGCCAGTGCCTGGTCCCGATCGGCACGTTCAAGCAGGTGGTAGAGCGGCCCCAGGAGGAGGACGACGTCGTACGAGTCGGAGGCCGCGGAGAGCTTGCGGGCATCGCCCAGTTCGGCGGTCGCGCCCGTCGTGGCCGCCTGCTCCACATGGCGCGGCACAGGGTCCACCACGTGCACCCTGTACCCGGCCTCGGACAGCCACCGGGCGTGGATGCCGGGGCCCCCGCCCACGTCCAGGACTTCGGCGGGCGCTGCGGGGAGGCGCGGACGCAGGATCTCCTGCGTGCGGACCAGCTCCAGCGCGCCGTCCGCGCTACGGGTCAGCCGGACGGACTCGTCGACGGTCTCGGAGTAGAACGACTGGATCTCGGGCGCGAGTTGGGGCTCTCGGGACATGCCTAGGATGGTCCAACCTGACCGGTCCACCTGTCCAGCATGCGGGAGTGTCCGTGGCCGCCCTTAAGTACGAACTGATTGCAGATTCCCTCCGACAGCGCATTGCGGACGGCGAGTTCGGTCCGGATGATCTGCTGCCGTCGCAGCGGGACTTGAGTGCGCAGTGGGACGTGTCCCGCGCCACCGTGATCAAGGCCTATGACCTTCTGGTCAACGACGGACTGGTAGTTGCCCGCCAAGGGCAGGGCTTTCGCGCCGTGCCGACACCGTTGGCTCGTCCTGCGGGCGGGCGTCACGCGGGTACGACGCGCACGGCGGGTGGCAGGGCCTATCGCATTGTGGGCGTGCCGACGCGCGTCGCCCCTCCGGTGCGGATCGCCGCCGTGCTGGGTCTGAGGGAGGGGGAAACCGCTCTGCGGCGTGCACGCCTCGTGGAGTTGGCGGACGGCACGCCGCTGTCGGTGGTGGTCGCCTGGTTCCCGCCCGACGTGGCTGACCGGTGCCCCAAGTTGACGGACGCTCGGCAGGTGATCGAGGGGACCACGCGGTACGTGGCCCGGATGACGGGGCGGACGCCCGCACGCGGAGCGGATGTGACGACAGTGAGGCTCGGGCTCCCTGAGGAGGCTGCCTCCTTGGAGCAGCAGGAGCCCTTCGCGGTCGCTGACGTGCTGCACACGGCGTATGACGCGGAGGGCCGGGCTCTCGTTGCCGAACACGGCGTGACCCCCGGGCACCTGTATGAGGCGACCGATACGTACTCCATGGGGCGCGAGCCCGCGTAATGGCTACTCGCTAACACGCTCTGGAATCAGCTGAGTTGATGCCCCGGTCGAGTGACTTCACTTGACTGGACCGGTCCACCGGTCCAATGTGATGGATGGGTGCAGGACTGACGTGGACGGACTGGTCCCGCCGCTGCAACTCGGGCTCAAGAAAAGGGAGTTGTGCCATGAGTGCAATGGGTGACTCGCTGACGGGTGTCGGAACGGTGGTGTGCGAGTGGTCGATGAGTTACACGATGGTCTCCCGCTCGCTGCCGCTCATTCGTCTGCACATACGGCGTCGCCTCACCCTGTGGTGTTGGCGAGGTGACGTGGAGGATGCCGTCCTGGTCGGCTCGGAACTGGCGACGAACGCGATTCACCATGGGCGGATCGTCGGGCACACCATGCTGGTGCGTCTTGCGCTACTGGAGGACGGCGCTCTCTGTGTCGACGTGTCCGACCCGGTGCCTGCCTTCCCGAACTTCGGCGAAGGCCTGAGGTCGGGTGGCGAGGACGAATGCGGCCGCGGGCTGCATCTGGTCCGAGGCGTCGGTGGCGCCGTGTTCTGGTTCCTGCGCGACGGCGTCGGCAAGACGGTCCGGGTCCGCCTGCCAGGCGGGGCGCCGCCCGTGGGCTGACGGCGGGGGCGACCCAAGGAAATCCGCGGATTCAGCGACCGATCCCAACTCCGGCCCCACGCTGGCCATTTCGCCGGACAGCTGGACCGCTTTCGTAAACTTCGCCACCAACTCCGCGCTACAGTAACCGCGTCATCACGCTCCGTGCGCAAACACGGAGCGGCCCCCAGCGGTGCGCAAACACCAGTCTGAGGGCCTTCACCGACGAGTGGAAGTCGAGTCCACCGCGATGCTCCAGCATGCTATCCCGCCTGCCCGATTCTTCTCTCAAATCCCGAACGAGATCATCAGGCACCCGCGTCTGAACGGGACCGCCGTCCGGCTCCTCATCTGGGCGCTGTCCCTCCCCGAGGGCTCGCGGGAAACCGTCCAGACCCTCGGCGAGAAGATGCCGGAAGGTCGCTTGGCCGTACGCAGGGCCCGGCGGCAGCTGGAGGAGGAGGGGTACCTCCATACGCGGCGCAGTCAGGACGCGGAGACGGGCCGCTGGACGACTCAAGTCCTGGTCAGCAACGTGCCGTTGGCGTCGCCGGAAGAGGTCGCCGAAGCCTTCGGTTCAAACGGTGACCCGAGTGACCAGGACCCGCCCGTCGGTGACCCGGCAGAGCAGGCCCTCGGCGCATACCCCTTGGGCGAATCCCCGAAGGACAACACCCCCGACCCCGCGCCGGACGGCGCCCGCGCGGCGGCGTTCCTGACCGGCCTCGTCGACCACGAACCCGCCCTGCGTCTGGGTGCTCGCGACGTCGAACGCCTCGCGCCGCTCGCCGCCCACGCGCTGGCGACCGGCGCGACGGAGACGGACCTCCGCCGGACCCTGACCACGGACCTGCCGCGCCCGGTCCGCGCACCGGCCGCCCTCATCTCGTACCGCCTGGAGAACCGGCCGCCACCCGTGGCCTCGCCAACTCCCGCTACCCGCAAGCGTGTCGAGCCGTTGGGCGAATGTGCCGACTGCCGCGACCCGCTGCCACGCGGGATGGGAGAGGGCATCTGCCGGAGCTGTGCGGGAGTCGCGCCCCGGCGCCGGGCTTCAGCACCGGCCCAAGGGCAAGGGCAAGGGCAAGGCATGCGCGATGTGATCGCCATGGCCAGGGCTGCGCTGCGTACCGTCGACTGAGCGGGCCGGCGGGCTCACCTCCGCCCGAGGTACACCCCCAGCGCCCGCTGGAGAACCTTCCCCTGCGGGCCCACGGGCAGCTCCCACTCCCCGAGGTACTCCACGACCCGCCCGCCGGTCCCGGTCTTGAAGCGGAGGCGGCCGAGCAGCCGGTTCCCGTCGTCGAGCAGCGGGCTGACCGCCCGCAGGTCGTACACGTCCGCGCCCGCCGCCCGCGCATCCCCGAGCATCCGCCACAACAAGGCAGTGCTGGGCCGCAGTTCACGTCCCTTCGGGCTGGACGCGGCGTACGAGTGCCAGACCCGGGACCCCACCGAGATCATCAGCGCGGCGGACAGCACCTCGCCCTCGTGCTCGGCGAGATAGAGGCGGACCCGGTCGCCGTCCTCCGCGTTCAGGGCCCGCCACATCCGCTGGAAGTACTCCGGTGGCCGGGCCTTGAAGCCGTCCCGGGCGGCGGTCGCGGCGTACAGCCGGTGGAACTCGGGCAGGTCGGCGGCCGACCCCCACGAGACCCGCGCCCCGGCCAGCTCGGACTTGCGCAGGGCCTGCTCCCAGTGCAGGACGAGCCCCTCGCGCAGCTCATCGGCCGACTGCCCGGCGAGCGGCACCTGGCACGCGTACCGGGGCTGCCCGACCCCGAACCCGCTCTCGTCCCCGTCCGGACAGGGCTGCCAGCCGAGCCGCCGCAACCGTTCCCCGACCTCCAGGGCCGATCCGTCCAGCGCGTCGGCGGACATGCCGTGCAGATGCCGTACGCCGGGATCGGCGATGCCCTCGGCAACCGTCCCCGCCTCCCATTCCCGTACGACGAGAGGCGGCCCGATCCGCACCGAGAACGCCCCGCGCGCCTCCACGTGCGCGACGAGCGGGTCGAGCCACTGCTCAAGTCGCGGATGGCGCCAGTCGATCGACGGCCCGTCGGGCAGATAGGCCAGCGCCCGCCGGAGCCCGGGCACCTGCCGGTACAGCACGAGCGCGGCCGCGACCATGACGGTCCCCTCGAACCACCCCACGCTCTCCGCGTCCCAGTCGGGCTTCACGTCGCCCCACTCGGGTATCTGGAGATGGCTCACGTCGGGGTACAGGGCGAGGTGGGCCAGGTGTTCCTCGCGGGATATCTCCCGTACGGAAAGCGCGGAACGCACGGAGAACGGGCTGGTCATGGGCAGGGCACTCCTGTTCGGGGCGGTCACCCTAAGCCGGAGCCCACGGGCCCGGTCAAGGGGCCTTTGGGGTTGCGGTGCAGGCGGCCGTGCGTAGGCTCGGCCCCCATGACGACCGCATCCGCATCCGGCCCCGCTTCCGCATTCGACAGCCATGAACGCCGCATGTGGGCCGGGCGGGCCGCCGCCTTCCGCCGCAGTGCCGAGCGGCTGTGCGCGCACCCGGTGCCCGTCCTGCTCGATGCCGCTCAGGTGGCCCACGGCGTACGTCACTTGGACGTCGGCTGCGGCACCGGCAGCGTCGCCGAGGCGGCCCGGGCGCGCGGTGCGCACGTCACCGCCGTGGACGCCGAACCCGACATGGTGGCGGCGACCCGGGCGCGCGTGCCCGAGGCCCGCGTCGAATGTGCCGTGCTGCCCGAACTGCCCTTTGCGGACGCGGAGTTCGACGCCGTCACCGCCAATTTCGTACTGAACCACGTCGGTGACCCCGTCGCCGCGCTCACCGAACTGCGCCGCGTCCTGCGCCCCGGCGGCCGCCTCGCCGTCACCCTGTGGCGGGTGCCGTACGCCGCCGGGCAGTCCCTGCTCGGCCGGGCCGTGGAGGCGGCGGGAGTCCTGCCGTCGGACCGACTGCCGCGCCCCGGGGTCGACTTCGAGCGGACCGGCGACGGGGTCGCGGGACTGTTGCGCGCGGCCGGGCTGAGTGACGTACGGGGTGCGGAGATCGCGTGGGAGCACCGCGCGGACGCCGAGGAGTGGTGGGGCGGGTTCGCCGACGAGGGCGTGGGGACGATCGGGACGATGCTGAGCGCGCTGTCGCCGCAGGAGCGTGCGGCCGCGAAGGAGCACTACGACCGGCTGGCCGCCGAACTCGTCGTCGAGGACGGACAGTTGGGCCTGCCGCACATCGCCGTACTGGCCCACGGGAGCAGGGTCTGACAGCGGGTACGCGAACGGGCCCGCCTCCCGGGGATCGGGGAAGGCGGGCCCGTGCACGCAAGGCACCGTCAAGGGCCGGGAGGGCTCACTCCTCCACTGTCAGCCCCTTGCGCAGCCGCACCAGGGTCCGCGACAGCAGCCGGGACACGTGCATCTGCGAGATGCCCAGCTCGTCGCCGATCTCCGACTGCGTCATGCCCGCGACGAAGCGCAGGGACAGGATCTTGCGGTCGCGCGGCGGGAGTTCGGCGATCAGCGGCTTGAGCGACTCCACGTACTCGATGCCCTCGAGGCCGTGGTCCTCGTAGCCGATCCGGTCCGCGAGAGCGCCCTCGGAGTCGTCCTCCTCGGGCTGGGCGTCGAGCGAGCTGGCGGTGTAGGCGTTCGACGCCGCCATGCCCTCCACGACCTCGTCGTTCGAGATGCCCAGGCGCTCGGCGAGCTCGCCCACCGTCGGCGCACGGTCGAGCTGTTGGGCGAGCTCGTCGCCCGCCTTGGCCAGGTCGAGACGGAGCTCCTGGAGGCGTCGCGGAACGCGCACCGACCACGACGTGTCGCGGAAGAAGCGCTTGATCTCGCCGACGATGGTCGGCATCGCGAAGGTCGGGAACTCGACGCCGCGGCTCAGCTCGAAGCGGTCGATCGCCTTGATCAGACCGATGGTGCCGACCTGGATGATGTCCTCCATCGGCTCGCTGCGGGAGCGGAACCGGGAGGCCGCGAACTTCACCAGGGCGAGGTTCAGCTCGACCAGGGTGTTGCGGACGTACGCGTATTCGTGGGTGCCTTCTTCGAGCGATTCGAGGCGCGCGAAGAGGGTCTTGGAGAGGGCTCGTGCGTCGAGCGGTCCCACCTCGTCGAACGGGGGGATCTCCGGAAGGCCCTCGAGGCCTTCGAGAGTGCCGGACGCATCGTGCTCGACGTCGACATGGGGTTCCGGGCGGAGTGTCGACGTCGCCTGGTCAGTACGCGATTCGTCGAGCCGGGGTGACATGATGTCCTCCATCGTTCTCGGCATATGGCTGCCGATGCCAATACGTGCACTGTGCGGAGTGCGGCGCCTCCAAAGCCGTCCGTGTTGATTGCTGTCCCTACTAGGCCTACCCGTTATCCACACCCGGTCGCAAGTGCGTTCTGTGGTGAATTGTCCGATTCTTGGCGGTTGTTCGGGTACCGGGTGGCGTAGAGAAGGCGTAGTGTTCGAAGGCGTCAATCGCCACGTCGAGGGCAGCAGAGAGCTTTTGCGGAGAGGGTCGTCATGGACCGCGGGACAGTCGGCAGCGCGAATCGGGGCCGGCTTCTGGTCGAGGTGCGGCACGAGGGATCCAGTGCCGTGGTGACCCCGGCGGGTGAGTTGGATCACCACACCGCCGATCTGCTGCGCGAGCCCCTCGAGGAATGCCTGGAGAGCGGGTTCTCCCGCCTGGTCGTGGACTGCTCCCGGCTCGAGTTCTGCGACTCCACCGGGCTGAACGTGCTGCTGGGCGCCCGCCTCAAGGCCGAGGCTGCCGGCGGAGGAGTCCATCTCGCCGGAATGCTGCCGGTGGTGGCCCGGGTCTTCGAGATCACCGGCGCGGAGGCCGTCTTCACCCTGCACGACTCCCTGGAGTCGGCGCTCACCACGGAGTGACCCGATGACCGCGTGCTGCGCGCCCGCAGAAGTTACGCTCCAGTTGTCTCTACGTGATCGAGGCGTTACCAGGGTCACAGGGACCGGGCCAAAAGGGTGGGTGTTCTCGCCGTCCGGCCGGGCAGGAGACAACCGACCGCTCGTGTAAGTCCTCCTGAAGTCCGCGTCCTGAAGCTGAATTGAATGGGTGAATCGGTGAGGTGAAGTGCTGATGAGCACCACCCGGCCTTACTCGCCGGGCGACCGCGGCCCCGAGTCCGGCGACGTGCCGGCTGCCGGGGACCGTCAGGTCCGCAGGCTGAGCCTCGTGGAGGCGAGCGGCATCGTGCCGCTGTCCCGCGACTTCACCCGGGACGCGCTGCACGCCTGGGGCTGGCTGCCGGCCGAGAGCGCGGACCGTCGCGCCGCCGCGGAGGACGTCCTGCTCGTCGTCTCCGAGCTGGTCACCAATGCCTGCCTGCACGCCGAGGGCCCGGACGAACTGGCGCTCTTCTTCGGCGACTCCCCGGCCGACAAGGTGCTGCGCATCGAGGTCACCGACCGGGGCGCGGGCCAGCCCGCACCCCGCACCCCGCACCGCGCGGGCCGTCCCGGCGGTCACGGCATGTTCATCGTCCAACGCCTCTGCCTGGACTGGGGAGTTGTGCGCACCCCCGGCGTCACGGGCAAGACCGTGTGGGCCGAACTGGCCGCTCCCGCCTAGCCTTTTCCCGCGTCTACGAGTGCACGCCGGATCGTCTTCGATCCGGCGTGCACTTTGTCTTCCCTCGGCAAGGTCGCGGGCGTACCTTGAGCCACCCGCATCTGATGAACCGTCAGTAACCGTCGGTCTGAAGGGATCTCGAGGTGTCGTACCGGACGTACCAGAAACGAACGGCCGCGTTCGCGCTCAGCGCGGCTCTGGCCGGCTCGGCGGTGCTGATGGCCGCCCCCAGCGCCTTGGCCACGGTGCAGAGCGTCAACTACCAGTGCAAGACGCCGATCGGGAACAAGGGAGCCGTCTCCCCGATCGACATGAAGTCCGTGAAGAGCGGCAGTGGCTACAAGATCACCATGTCCTTCCAGAAGGGCGTCTCCTCCAGCCCGATCGCGCTCGGCAAGGGCGCGATGAACCCGAGCGCGATCATCAAGGTGGGCGGTGCGGAGAACGGCCAGTTCACCGCGACCGGGCCCGCCAACGCGCAGGAGATACCCGCCAACACCCCCATCAAGATCAGTGACTTGACGGGGACGTACACGCCGAAGAAGAGCGGCAAGGTGACGTTCACCGCTGGCGTCCTCACCATCAAGGCGATGGGTACGACGACGACGTGCACGCCCACGAACAACCCGAAGCCGTCGCTCGAACTGACGGTGGCGGGCTCGGGCGGCGGCTCCTCCGACTCCGGTTCCTCTGGTTCCTCCGGTTCCTCCGGCTCGGGCTCCTCGGGCTCCTCCCAGTCGGCCCCCTCCGGCGGCGACGAGCAACTGCCGCAGACGGGCCCGGAGGACTCGGCGATCGCGCTCGGCACCCTCGGCGGAACCGTTCTGCTGGCCGGGGCGGCAGGCGCCTTGTGGCTCACCAGGAGGCGCCAGGCCGGAGCGCCCCGCTAAGGGGCGCGGGACTGTGTCGATATGCAGCTCCGCCGCGTGAGCGCGAGCAACCAGAGATGAGCCGCACACGCCGACGAATCAGGGCTACCCACGGCGCGTTGGCGTTGGGCGCGGTCCTGGCCGCGCTCACGTTCACGGGGTCGGCGGATGCCGCCCCGCAAGGATGGACGATCGCCCCGTCCGCGGGCGGCGGGTCACGGCCCGCCGCCCAGGACGGGCGCCCGTACATCTACGCGGAGGGCACCCCCGGCACCGTCCTGGAGGACAAGGTGGCCGTCACCAATCCGACCACCAAGCCCCTCGGCGTCACCCTGCGCGGCGCCGACGCCGACAACACCCCCGAGGGCGCCCTGGACGTACGGGCGAAGGCGAAGGACACCGGGGCCTGGATCAGGTTCGCGGAGAAGTCCGTGAAGATCCCGGCGCGGACGCGCGCCGAGATCCCGTTCACGGTGACCGTTCCCGCGGGCGCCACACCCGGCGACCACCCGGGCGCGATCGTGGCGAGCGGGGGCGGCCGCACGGCCGGGGTCAGCGTGCACCTGCGGGTCAGCGGACCGACCCTGTCGGCCCTCACCGTGGAGCACGTACGGGTCGAGAAGACCGGCTCCGGGGACGAGATCGCGTACGACGTCGTGAACCGCGGCAACACGACGCTCACGCCCCGCCTCGCCGTCAAGGCCGACGGGGTCTTCGGCGCCGTCCTCGACAAGGCACCGCGCACCCTGCCGGTGGAGCTGCTGCCGGGCCGCCGGGTCAGCCTCAGCGAACCCTGGCACGGCGCCCCCGCGCTCGACTCGGTCGACGTGAAGGTGACCGTCACGGCGGGCGGCGGCGCGGCGGACTCGGCGACGACCACGGCCCGGTTCGTGCCCTGGCCGGCCGTGGCCGGGGCCCTCGCGGTGCTCGCGGGCGCGCTCTGCGCCGTCGCCTTCCACGTACGCCGTCGTCGACGCCCCACAGACACACAAGGGAGTGCGCCATGACCAAGCGGGTCCGGGGAAGTGCGGGCACGCGGCTGCTGACCGTCCTCGCCCTCGTGGCCGCACTCCTCGCGAGTACGGCTCCGTGGGCCACGGCCGCGGATCCGCCGACCGTCACCCTCTCCAAGTCCCAGGCGGGGACCGGGGGTTCGATCACGGTCAAGGGCGCGGGCTGGCGGCCCAACGCCCTGCTGATGATGCTGATCTGCGGCCAGTCGACCCCGCAGCGCGGCGTCATCGGCGGCACCAACTCCTGTGCCAACGCCGACGGGCTCGCCGTCACCACCGGGTCCGACGGGACGTTCAGCAAGAAGTTCCCGGTCGCCGAGCCGCCCAAGCCGTGCCCCTGCGTCGTGCACGTCGCGACGGTCACGGGGGAGAAGGCCGAGGCGGACGCCGTGCTGCAGGTCGCCGGGCATCCGGTGAAGGCGCTCCCGGCCGAGACCGGCAGCGGGCAGCTGTCCATGGTCACCGACACCCGGCTCGACGGCTCCAGCTCCATCCTCACGTGGTTCGGCGCCCCGCCGTCGCGGACGTTCACCTTCACCGTGGGCAACACCGGCTCGACGCCGGTCAAGGACCCCGTCTTCCAAGTCGGCACCTCCCACGGGGTGTTCGCCCCGAAGTACGAGGAACAGCAGTGGCGCGGCACCATCCAGCCGGGCCGCAAGGCACAGATCAAGCTGCCCGTGGAACTGACGTCGGGCGCCCACGGCGGCTATCTCGTGTCCCTGAAGTACGGCGGCAAGGTCCTGGCCGAACAGCCCTGGGGCGTGGGCCGCCCCTGGGGCGTGACGCTGTTCTGGATCCTGCTGTGCGTGGTCGTGCCGGCCGCCGTCTTCCGCATCGGCATGGCGATCGTGGACCGGCTGCGCCCGCGCGACCGGCACGCGGCGGGACGCCATCGCGGTGCGCAACGGCTCGCCGAACTCACCGTGAAACTCCCCAAGTTGAGGGTCCCGCAGCAGTACAAGGAACAGCACGAGGAGCAGTCGCAGAACAAGGCCGGGTCGACGAAGCCGGACCGCACCCCGGCGACGCACGACGCGGCGAACGGGACCGCGACCACGACCACCCTGCCCTGGTTCACCCCGGACACCGGTCCTGGCGTGCCCGCGGCAGGGCAGCTCTCCGCACCGCCCGACAACACGACCCCGACGAGAGAAGGAAACACGTGAGCAGGCAACGGAGAGCCGGCGCGGCCGGCTGCGCCCTGATCCTGTCCGGTGCGGGACTGTGGCTGGCCGCCGCACCGGTGCACGCGGCCGAGTCCAGCTTCAAGACGGAGTGCATCCCGCCCTCCATCTCCGGACTGCCGCCGGTCGAGGGCACCACGATCGCCGACGTCACGGCGCCCGCGACCGCCAAGGTGGGCGACGAGATCGACGTGGTCTGGAAGACGACCCAGGCCGCGTCCAAGAACCCCGACGTCCTCGACCTCAGTGCCGACACCGTCCTGCCGACCGGCACGGTGAAGGTGGGCGGTGCGCAGACCGGCGACCTCAAGGTCACCGGCACCCGCAAGAACCCGCCGATCAAGAAGAACAGCCCGATGCTCCTCTCGGACATGACGGCCAAGCTGAAGCTGACCAAGGCCGGGGACGTGACGCTGACCCCCGACGCGTACAACATCAACGTCAGCAAGCCCATCTCCACCGACACCAAGTGCACCCCCAAGGAGACGGTGAAGCCGGCGGTGACCATCAAGGTCACGGACGGCGGCGGGTCCACGACGGGCGGCACCACCGCGGGCGGGACCGCGGCGGGCGGCACGACGTCCGGGTCCACGACGAGCGGCGGCACCACCTCCGGCGGTACCACCTCCGGCGGCACCACGTCCGGGGGCTCGACCGGCGGCGGTTCGACGAGCGGCGGCTCCGACAGCGGCGGCACCACCGGTGGCGACGGCGGCAAGACCGACTTCACCGGCAAGGAAGTCAGCATCCCCTACGCCTGCAAGACCCCCATCGGCGACAAGAGCGCCACGTCGCCGGTGCAGATCAACGCGAAGAAGGACGGCGGGAACTACGCCCTGACCGTCCAGTTCAAGAAGTCCGTGATGGACAGCCCCGCCGACATCCCGGCCGGCTCCGTCGTGCCGTCGATGGAGGTCAAGCTGGGTGGCGCCGACAAGGGCACCGTCCACGTCGAGGGACCGGCCAACAAGGAGGCCATCGGGTCCGGCAAGCCGATCAGCATCCCTGACCTGAAGGGCACGTACAAGCCCGGAGCCGACGGCAAGTCGACCCTCTCCCCGGGCGTCCTGACGGTGAAGGCGCTGGGCACGACGACCACCTGCACGCCGACCAAGACGGAGGTCTCCCTGGAGATCGACACGTCGGCGGTGGAAGGCGGCGCGGCAGGCGGCGGTTCGGGCTCGGCCGGCGGCTCCGCGGGCGGCGCGGACACCGCCGGCACCGGCGGCGCAAGCGGCGGCCTCGCCGAGACGGGCGCCTCGAACGACGGCGCCCTGCGCGCGCTCGGCCTGGTGGCCGGAACCGTGATCCTGCTGGGCGGAGCGGTGTTCACGTTCCTGCCGAAGCGGCGGGCGGCCAGGCGGTAGGCGCCCCGAAAGGGGCGCGGGGAACGGCGCGAGCAACCACCGACGGCGGTCGGCCCGCGCGACGAAGCCGAACGAGGCAGATGCTGCCGAAAAAGGGGTTGGGCCGCACCATCAGGTGCGGCCCAACCCCCTTGTCCGGTTGGTGAGCGGAGCGTTAGTGCACGCCCGCCATCAGCGGCTTGACCTTCCTGCGGAACATGAAGACCGCGACACCGGCGAGAACCGCGATCGCACCCTGGGAGGCGAACCAGAACTCGGTGTCGGTCGGGGCGCCGATCAGCTGGAGCAGGGCGATGACCGAGTCACCGGCGGTCACCGCGAGGAACCAGACACCCATCATCTGGGAGCCGTACTTCTGCGGTGCCAGCTTCGTGGTGAGGGAGAGGCCGACCGGGGAGAGCGTCAGCTCGCCGATGGTCTGGATCAGGTAGACCGCGCACAGCCACAGCGGCGTGACCTTGGCGTCGCCGGAGGCCGCGGCCTGGGCGAGCATCATCACGAAGAAGGACAGACCGATCAGGAAGACGCCGTTGGCGAACTTCGAGATGGTGCTGGGCTCCTTGCCGCGCCGGTTGAGCGCGATCCACAGCCAGGCGGCGACCGGCGCGAAGGCCATCACGTACAGCGGGTTCAGCGACTGGAACCAGCTGGACGGGAAGTCGAAGCCGAACAGCGTGTTGGCGGTGTCGTTCTGCGCGAACAGGGTCAGCGTGGAACCGGTCTGGTCGTAGATCGCCCAGAAGACGGCGGCCACGATGAAGAACCAGATGTACGCGGAGACGCGGGACTGCTCGGTGTCGGTCAGCTCGCGGTCGCGCTTCATCTTGACCAGGTACCAGACCGGCAGCAGCAGACCGAGGATGGTCAGCGGCCACAGCATCCAGTTGACGGTGAGGCTGCCGGTGCCGCCGGCGATGCCGTAGAAGACGACGGCGAGGGCGGCCCACAGGCCGACCTTCTTCCAGATCGCGGACTTCTCGGCGGCCGTCATCGGGGACGGGACGACGGTGGACTCGCCGGACAGGTGGCGGAAGCCGAACAGGAAGCAGAGCAGACCCAGCGCCATGCCGACGCCGGCCATGGCGAAGCCGAGGTGCCAGCTGACCTTCTGGCCGACCGTGCCGATCGTCAGCGGCGCCGCGAATGCACCGAGGTTGATCGCGATGTAGAAGATCGAGAAGCCGGCGTCACGACGCGGGTCGTTCTTGTCCGGGTAGAGGTGGCCGACCATCGTCGAGATGTTGGCCTTGAGCAGACCCGAACCCAGGGCGATGAAGCCGAGGCCGAGGTAGAACGTGCCGGCCCACGGGAGGGCCAGCGTGAAGTGGCCGACCATGATGATCGCCGCGCCGATCGCGGTGGTCTTGCGCGGACCCCATACGCGGTCGCCGAGCCAGCCGCCCGGAAGGGCGAGCAGGTACACCATGGCGTTGTAGACCGAGTAGATCGCGGTCGCGGTCGCGATGTTGAGACCGAGACCGCCGTCGGCCACTGCGGCCGCCAGGTACAGGACGAGCAGTGCGCGCATCCCGTAGAAGCTGTAGCGCTCCCACATCTCCGTCAAAAACAGGTTGGCCAGGCCGCGGGGGTGGCCAAGGAAGGTCTTCTCACCGGCGACGGGCGCGGTGGATTCCTTCGTCAGGCTGGACGCCATGGTCGTTCCTTGTGTGCCTGGGACGCCGCCGTTCCTTTGTGGGGGGTGGAGCGTGCGCCCGGGTCGGGGGCCGGCACCGAGTCCTGCCGTCCTCCCCACGCCCGCGGGGAGATGTCGTACGGCGGACCCGGGATCCACACCCCTCACGCATCTTTGCGGGTGGGGCCCGGCCACAGGTCATTCCTTCAACACTGACTGCGTCAGCTCGCACAAGAAAGGGACCTTCGGCGAGCAATGCGCTCCGAAAGTCCCCCAGTAGTGCATCAGGCGTTGAATCACATTACGACACGACAGTGCGGCATATGGAAGGACTTGAGATATGGATCACAGGCCCTCGTGGAACTGCTGCGCTGATTCAAAGGCGTTCTTAAGGATCGCACCCCAGACCCTTAGGACGTAATCGCGGAAGGTGAGGTTCCGGTAGGAGTTGGCGCGGGGCGGGAGAGGCGCGCGAGGCCACACTGTCCGATCACCCCACAGGTGTCGTCCGGCGCGGACTACCATCACCCCATGACCCGTGTACTGCTCGCCGAGGACGACGCGTCCATCTCGGAGCCGCTGGCCCGCGCCCTGCGCCGGGAGGGTTACGAGGTCGAAGTGCGCGAGGACGGCCCCACCGCCCTCGACGCCGGACTGCAGGGAAGCATCGATCTCGTCGTACTCGACCTGGGCCTGCCCGGGATGGACGGCCTCGAAGTCGCCCGCCGGCTGCGCGCCGAGGGGCACACGGTGCCGATCCTGATCCTCACCGCGCGCGCCGACGAGGTCGACACCGTGGTCGGGCTCGACGCCGGCGCCGACGACTACGTCACCAAGCCCTTCCGTCTCGCCGAACTCCTCGCCCGCGTCCGGGCCCTGCTGCGCCGCGGCTCCGCCGAGCCCAAGGAGGCCCCGGCCACGCACGGCGTCCGCATCGACGTCGAGTCGCACCGCGCCTGGATGGGCGACGAGGAACTCCAGCTCACGGCAAAGGAGTTCGACCTGCTGCGGGTCCTCGTGCGCGACGCGGGCCGGGTCGTCACCCGCGACCAGCTGATGCGCGAGGTCTGGGACACGACGTGGTGGTCGTCCACCAAGACCCTGGACATGCACATCTCGTGGCTCAGGAAGAAGCTGGGCGACGACGCGGCGAACCCGCGTTACATCGCCACGGTGCGCGGCGTGGGCTTCAGGTTCGAGAAGAGCTAGGCACGTTCGGGGCGAAGCCCCGTGACGGCGAGCACGACCCAGGGCGCCGATCCGGGACACTGAACCCATGCGCCGCCGACTCATCAACTCCACCCTCGCCGTCGTCCTGGTAGTGATCGCCGTGTTCGGGGTCTCCCTCGTCATCGTGGAGACCCGGACGATCACCAGCAGCGCCCAGGACCGCGTCGAGTCGGAGGCCGTCCGCCTCGCCTCCATCGTCGACAGCCGCCTGCTCGGCGACGAGCAGGTCAACGGCAACATCCTCGCGGACCAGGTGGCCATCGAGGAGCGGTACGCGGTCGTGGACATCCCCGGCCGTGCCCCGATCGAGCTGGGTTCGAAACCGCAGGGCGACGTCATCTCGTACACCGCGTCGGGCGAGCGGGGCGAGAAGGTCACCGTCGAGGAGCCGCGCTCGGCCGTCACCCGCGAAGTGGGCCGCACCCTGTTGATCATCGCGGGCGTGGCGCTGCTCGCGGTCGTCGCCGCCGTGCTGCTCGCCGTCCGCCAGGCGAACCGCCTCGCGTCCCCGCTCACCGACCTCGCCTCGACGGCGGAGCGCCTCGGCTCGGGTGACCCGCGGCCGCGCCACAAGCGCTACGGCGTCCCCGAGCTGGACCGTGTCGCCGACGTCCTGGACGGCTCCGCGGAGCGCATCGCCCGCATGCTGACCGCCGAGCGGCGGCTGGCCGCCGACGCCTCGCACCAGCTGCGCACGCCGCTGACCGCGCTGTCCATGCGGCTCGAGGAGATCACCATGACCGACGATCTCAACGAGGTGAAGGAGGAGGCGACGATCGCGCTGGCCCAGGTCGAGCGCCTGACGGACGTGGTCGAGCGGCTCCTCACCAACTCCCGTGACCCGCGCACCGGTTCGGCCGTCTCCTTCGACCTGGACGAGGTGATCAAGCAGCAGCTGGAGGAGTGGCGGCCCGCCTACCGCAGTGCGGGGCGCGCCATCGTCTCCTCCGGCAAGCGCCATCTCGCGGCGGTCGGCACCCCGGGCGCGGTCGCCCAGGTGCTCGCCGCGCTGATCGAGAACTCCCTGATGCACGGCGGCGGCACCGTCGCCCTGCGCACCCGCGTCACCGGCAACCAGGCGGTCATCGAGGTCACGGACGAGGGCCCGGGCGTCCCCTCGGAGCTCGGCTCACGCATCTTCGAGCGGACGATCAGCGGCCGGAACTCGACGGGCATCGGCCTCGCCGTCGCCCGGGATCTGGCCGAGGCCGACGGCGGCCGGCTCGAGATGCTCCAGGCGGCCCCGCCCGTCTTCGGCCTCTTCCTGTCGCGTACGCCGCTGAGGAAGCCCGCGGGCGACGCGGAGCCGGAGACCATCAGATAGATGGGGCGGGTGGACTTACTTCAGGCGCTGGACCGCGGGTGCCGGGTCGTCCAGGAACGATTCGGCGTTGGCGACGGCCTCACGGGCGGGCAGCGCCCGGAACACCCAGGTCCGGTACGACCAGAAGCGGAACAGGGTCGCCAGACCCATGCCGAGGAACTTGAAGACGTTGCTCTGCAGCGAACTGTCCCAGTGGAACCCGTACGTGGCCGCGTACAGCACACCGTTCTCGATCACGAGCCCGACCACGCTGAACAGGAGGAACAGCGTGAGTTCCTTGGCGCGGCCGCTCTTGTCGCGGTCACGGTAGGTGAAGTAGCGGAACCCCACGTAGTTGAAGGCGATGGCGACGACGGTCGCTATCACGCTGGCCCGCACGACCTGGAGGTCCGTGCCGTGCCGCATCAGATTGAAGACCGCGAAGTTCACGAGGACGCCGAGAGCGCCGACGACACCGAACTTGGCGATCTCCCTCGCCAGGGAGTCGAAGCGCAGGCGCAGTGCGGAAAGACGGGTATGCCGCCCAATCGTTCCAGTCATAGTGCTCGCCTCAGCCCCCGTCATCCCCGTCAACATGGTCGCGCGGTCCGGTCAGAACCGACCCAGCCATGCTAACCAGGACCCTCCGCGAGCGCCCGTGGACCGGCATTCATGGATGTTCCTCCAAGAAGAGGGCCGTACGGGTACCGGTCAAATGGCCGATACCCTGGGGGTGTGACGTTCCCTGTAGTCGGCATGGTCGGCGGTGGCCAGCTCGCTCGTATGACACACGAGGCAGGCATCCCGCTCGGCATCAGATTCAAGCTCCTCAGTGACACTCCCCAGGACTCCGCGGCGCAGGTCGTCGGTGATGTCGTCGTCGGCGACTACCGCGACCTGGACACGCTGCGCGCGTTCGCGCGGGGCTGTGACGTGATCACCTTCGACCACGAACACGTACCGACCGAGCACCTGCGGGCCCTCGAGGCGGACGGCATCCCCGTGCGCCCCGGGCCCGACGCGCTGCTGTACGCCCAGGACAAGGGCGAGATGCGCGCGAAGCTCACGTCGCTCGGCGTGCCGTGCCCGCGCCACCGGATCGTGCGGGACGCGGCCGACGTGGCCGCCTTCGCAGCGGAGGGCGCCTCGGACGGCGGTGACGGTTTCCCCGTCATCCTCAAGACCGTGCGCGGCGGCTACGACGGCAAGGGCGTGTGGTTCGCGCGCTCCGCGGCGGACGCGGCCGAGCCCTTCAAGGCCGGGGTCCCCGTCCTGGCCGAGGAGAAGGTCGACTTCGTACGGGAGTTGGCGGCGAACGTCGTCCGCTCGCCGCACGGCCAGGCCGTCGCCTACCCCGTCGTCGAGTCCCAGCAGGTCGACGGCGTCTGCGACACGGTCATCGCCCCGGCGCCCGCCCTCGACGAGTCCCTCGCGGGCGAGGCCCAGGAGCTGGCGCTGCGCGTCGCCAAGGAACTCGGCGTCGTCGGCCACCTCGCGGTCGAGCTCTTCGAGACGCGCGGACCCGACGGGAAGCCCGGCATTCTGGTCAACGAGCTGGCGATGCGACCGCACAACTCCGGCCACTGGACCCAGGACGGCGCGATCACCTCGCAGTTCGCCAACCACGTCAGGGCCGTCCTCGACCTGCCGCTCGGCGACCCCCGACCGCGCGCCCCCTGGACCGTGATGTGCAATGTCCTGGGCGGCGACTACCCGGACATGTACAGCGCGTACCTGCACTGCATGGCCCGCGACCCGCAGCTCAAGATCCACATGTACGGCAAGGACGTGAAGCCCGGTCGCAAGGTCGGCCACGTCAACACTTACGGCGACGACCTGGACGACGTACTGGAACGCGCTCGTCACGCAGCCGGATACCTGAGGGGCACGATCACCGAATGAGCGCTGTTTCCGGCCCGGTCGTGGGCATCGTCATGGGCTCCGACTCCGACTGGCCCGTCATGGAGGCCGCGGCGAAGGCCCTCGACGAGTTCGAGATCCCGTACGAGGTCGACGTCGTCTCCGCGCACCGCATGCCGCACGAGATGATCGCGTACGGCGAGCACGCCGCCGAGCGCGGCCTGAAGGCGATCATCGCGGGCGCGGGCGGCGCCGCCCATCTGCCCGGCATGCTCGCCTCGGTGACGCCGCTGCCGGTCATCGGCGTCCCGGTCCCGCTCAAGTACCTCGACGGCATGGACTCGCTGCTGTCGATCGTGCAGATGCCGGCGGGCGTGCCGGTCGCGACGGTGTCGGTGGGTGGCGCGCGCAACGCGGGCCTGCTCGCCGCGCGCATCCTCGCCTCCCACGACGAGGAACTCCTCGGCCGGATGCGGGAGTTCCAGCAGGAGCTGAACGACCAGGCCACCGAGAAGGGCAAGCGCCTGCGCTCCAAGGTCGAGGGCGCGGGTACCGGCTTCGGCTTCGGCAAGTGACGCGGGACATGATGGCCTCATGACTACGTCCTTGGAGTCCTTGGAGCAGGCCCGCGCGATCCTCGCCGAGTACCCCGTCGTCGACGGGCACAACGATCTGCCGTGGGCGCTGCGCAAGCAGGTCACGTACGACCTCGACGCGCGCGACATCGCCGCCGACCAGCGCGCCCATCTGCACACCGACCTGGCCCGTCTGCGGGCCGGCGGCGTGGGCGCGCAGTTCTGGTCCGTGTACGTCCAGACAGACCTGACGGGCGACGCGGCGGTCAGCGCCACGCTCGAACAGATCGACTGCGTCGACCAGTTGATCGCGCGGTACGCGGGGGATCTGCGGGAGGCCCGGACTGCGGCGGACATGGAGGACGCCCGCCGCGAGGGCCGGATCGCCTCGCTGAAGGGCGCCGAGGGCGGGCACTCCATCAACAACTCCCTCGCCACGCTGCGGGCGTTGTACGCGCTCGGCGTGCGCTACATGACCCTCACCCACAACGACAACATCGCGTGGGCGGACTCGGCGACGGACGAGCCGGGGGTCGGCGGCCTGTCGGCCTTCGGCCGCGAGGTGGTCCGGGAGATGAACCGCGAGGGCATGCTCGTCGACCTGTCGCACGTCGCCGCGACGACGATGCGAGCGGCCCTGGACGTGACGACCGCGCCGGTGATCTTCTCGCACTCCTCCTCGCGCGCGGTCTGCGACCACCCGCGCAACATCCCGGACGACGTGCTGGAGCGGCTGGGCGGGAACGGGGGAGTGGCCATGGCCACCTTCGTCCCGAAGTTCGTGCTCCAGGCGGCGGTCGACTGGACGGCGGCGGCCGACGAGAACCTGCGCGCGCACGGCTTCCACCACCTGGACACGTCCCCGGAGGCCATGAAGCTGCACCGCGCCTTCGAGGACTCCCGGCCGCGGCCGATCGCGACGGTCTCCACGGTCGCCGACCACCTCGACCACATGCGCGAGGTCGCCGGCGTCGACCACATCGGCATCGGCGGCGACTACGACGGCACGGCGTTCACCCCCGACGGCCTCGACGACGTCGCCGGTTACCCGAACCTGATCGCGGAGCTCGTCGACCGCGGCTGGTCGAAGGACGACCTGGCGAAACTGACGTGGCGCAACGCGGTACGGGTCCTCGGCGACGCGGAGTCGGTCGCCCGGGACCTGCAGTCCCGCCGGGGTCCTTCGAACGCGACGCTGGAGCAGTTGGACGGGTAGGACTGACTCCGGCGGGGTCGTTGCGCCGTCGCTTTCGTCGTGGGGCGGGGGCTGACTGCTGATACCTGGCCGGGTTCGGTGCGCTGTTGCTTTTGTCGCGGGGCGGGGCCGGTCTGCTGAAATCTGGCCGGGTTCGGTGCGCTGTTGCTTTCGTCGTGGGGCGGGGTTGGGCTGACAAACCCTGCCGGGTTCGGTGCGCTGTTGCTTTCGTCGTGGGGCGGGGCCGTGTCGGGGTACCTCCTCGGCCGGGCTCCGGTCACCGTCGCGTGTGCGCCTAC
>NZ_JBITJZ010000009.1:0-284340 GCF_044460595.1 Streptomyces sp. NPDC050085
GGAAGCGCAGCAAGTACACGGGAGTTGAGCTCGCCGAGAAGACCCTCGGTGTCGTCGGCCTCGGCCGCATCGGTGCTCTCGTCGCCCAGCGCATGAGCGCCTTCGGCATGAAGGTCGTCGCGTACGACCCGTACGTCCAGCCCGCGCGGGCCGCGCAGATGGGCGTCAAGGTCCTCTCCCTCGACGAGCTGCTCGAGGTCTCGGACTTCATCACCGTGCACCTGCCCAAGACCCCCGAGACGCTGGGGCTCATCGGCGACGAGGCGCTGCACAAGGTCAAGCCGACCGTGCGCATCGTCAACGCCGCGCGCGGCGGCATCGTCGACGAAGAGGCGCTCTACTCGGCGCTCAAGGAAGGCCGCGTCGCGGGCGCCGGTCTGGACGTGTACGCGAAGGAGCCCTGCACGGACTCCCCGCTGTTCCAGTTCGACCAGGTCGTCTGCACCCCGCACCTGGGTGCCTCCACGGACGAGGCGCAGGAGAAGGCCGGTGTCGCCGTCGCCAAGTCGGTGCGCCTGGCGCTCTCCGGCGAGCTCGTGCCGGACGCGGTGAACGTGCAGGGCGGCGTCATCGCCGAGGACGTCAAGCCGGGTCTGCCGCTGGCCGAGCGCCTGGGCCGGATCTTCACCGCGCTCGCGGGCGAGGTCGCGGTCCGCCTCGACGTCGAGGTGTACGGCGAGATCACCCAGCACGACGTGAAGGTGCTCGAACTCTCCGCGCTGAAGGGCGTGTTCGAGGACGTCGTCGACGAGACGGTGAGCTACGTGAACGCGCCGCTGTTCGCGCAGGAGCGCGGCGTCGAGGTCCGCCTGACCACGTCGAGCGAGTCGCCCGACCACCGCAACGTGGTCACCGTGCGCGGCACCCTCAGCGACGGCCAGGAGGTCTCGGTCTCCGGCACGCTGGCCGGTCCCAAGCACCTGCAGAAGATCGTCGCCGTCGGCGAGTACGACGTGGACCTGGCGCTCGCCGACCACATGGTCGTGCTGCGCTACGAGGACCGTCCGGGCGTCGTCGGCACCGTGGGCCGCGTCCTCGGCGAGGCCGGGATCAACATCGGCGGCATGCAGGTCGCGCGGGCGGACGTGGGCGGCGAGGCCCTTGCGGTCCTCACCGTCGACGACACCGTGCCGCAGGGCGTGCTGAACGAGGTGGCCTCGGAGATCGGCGCGACCTCGGCGCGTTCGGTCAACCTCACCTGAGCGGGCTCGTCTTGTAGCTGCTGAGGGCCGGGTCACCCGCGGGTGACCCGGCCCTCGTGCGTTCTCGTGCGTCGAGCCTCAGAGGCCGAAAGCGCTGGTCTCCGGCTCGATCAGGCCCTCGCGGTAGGCGATGCCCACGGCCTCGGTGCGGCTCGCGGCGCCCAGCTTGGCCAGGATGTTCGACACGTGGACGCTCGCCGTCTTGCCGCTGATGAACAGCTCCTCGCCGATCTGGCGGTTCGTGCGCCCGCGGCCGAGCAGCCGCAGCACGTCGCTCTCCCGGGCGGTGAGCGCGGCGATGCGCTCACCGGCGGCCGGTACGTCGGCGAGCCGGCCCCGGCGGACCAGGGCGTCCAGCGCGTCGCGCAGCGGCACGGCGCCAAGGCGTACGGCGGTGTCCCGGGCCGCGAATGCCGCGGCGGCGGCCTCGTCCCGGCGGTCGGCGGTGAGCAGCGCCTCGGCCAACCGCCGTTGGCAGCGCGCCAGTTCGTACGGCTCGCCGTAGCCGAACGCCGTCACGGCCCGCTCCCAGGCGGCGACGTCGGGCCCGGTGGCGGCACGCACCGCCTCCGCCTCGGCGCGGGCCAGCCAGGCGAGGCCCTCGGGCCCCTGCCGCGTACCGTCCTCGCCGCGGGCCGCCGGGCCCCGGGCCAGCTCCACCAGCTCGGCGGCGATGCCCGCCCAGCGCTCGACGCCCGGCGCGTCCCCGGACAGTCGGCACTCCTCCGCCGCGTCCGCGACGACCGCCAGGGTGAGCGCGGCGAGCCGGACCACGGCGTCGGGCCGCTCGACGCCCAGGCCGTCCGAGAGCGTGTCCACGGAGGTGCGCAGCTGTGCCACGCAGCCCTCGGCGTCGCCGCGCAGCGCCGCCGCGTCGATCAGTACGACGCTCGCGACGAGCGTCGCCATCCAGTCCGCGGGCCCGTCGAGCAGGGCGCGGGCCCCGGCGACGGCCGCGTCCTGCTCGCCGCGTGCGAGGGCGACGTACAGCGCGGGCGCGGTCGCGAACCCGCCCGCGGCCGGGAGGAGTTCGGCGTCGGCGGCGGCCGCTCGCGCGCACTCGTCCCAGCGGCCCAGCGTGTAGAGGAGTACGGACTGCAGGTAGCGCAGCTCCAGTGCGTACGGCGAGGAGAGGAGACCGGCGTGGCGGGCGCGGTCGAGGCCGTCGCCGATCCAGGTCAGGCACTCGTCCAGGTCGCTCGACTCGTAGCACCCTATGGCGAGGTTGTAGAGCGCGCGCATCTCCACCGGGATGTTCCCCGCGGAGCGGGCCAGGTCGCGGGCCATGAGCAGGCGCTCGCGGCCCTGTGCGGTACGCCTGTTGTGCGGCTCCATGCCGACGAGCGAGACCACCAGGTCGGCCTGGGCGTCGCCGAGTCCGAGCCGCTCGGCGACGACGACGGCCTGCCGGCCGACCCGCTCGGCGTCCTCGTCGCTCCCCACGTACCGGGACGCCATGACGAAGGTCGCGGCCGCCCACACCCAGGTGTGCGAGGGCGGCTCGGCCGGGATCAGGGCGAGCGCCTCGCTGCTGTACGTGAACGCGGCCTGCAGATTGTCGATCCGCATCAGGTTGCCCGCGAGGGTGTAGCGCACCCGCGCGGCGAGTTCGGAGTCGGCGTCCGAGCCGGCCTGGGCGAGCGCGGAGCGGGTGAGTTGGACCGCGCGGTGGGGCTCGCCGGCCCGGGCGGCGGCGGCCGAGGCGCGCAGGGCGAGGGTGACCGGGTCGCTGCTCTCGGGGCGGGCCGAGGGGTCTGCCACGTCCCACAGTTCGAGCGCGGTCTCCAGATGGTGCAGCTCCTCGGCGGGGGCGCCGACGCGGCGGGCGTGGTCGGCGGCTTCGAGGGAGGCCGCAAGCGCGTCGCCCAGGTCGTGGCTCTCGCGCGAGTGGTGGGCGCGCTCCGCCGCGCTCTCCGCGGAGCGGCGCTCGCCCGCGAGGAGCCCGGCGAAGAGGCGGTGCAGCCGGACCCGCTCGCCGGGCAACAGGTCGGCGTACACGGCCTCGCGGGTCAGGGCGTGCCGGAACGAGTACGTCGCGTCGTCGTCCGGCAGCAGCAGTTGGTGGCCGACGGCTTCGCGCAGCGCCGACTCCAGCTCTTCTTCCGGGAGTTGGACGGCGTCCCGCAGCAGGTCGTGTCCGACACGGCGGCCCGCGACGGCCGCCGTGCGCAGCACCTGCTGGGCGGTCTCGCTGAGCTGCTCGATCCGGATGAGCAGGACGTCGGCCAGGCCGCTGGGCATGGCGGTGCCGTCGTCGCCGGGCAGCGCGGCGAGCAACTCCTCGGCGTAGAACGCGTTTCCCTCCGCCCGGTCGACGATGTCGCGGACCGTGCTGTCCGGGACCGGGCCCGTGCGCAGTGCGCGGACGAGCCGGGCCACGTCCGCGTCGGCCAGCGGGCGCAGCTCGAGCCGGTCGACGGAGGGCAGCCGGATCAGCTCGGCGAGCAGCGGCCGCAGCGGGTGGCGGCGGTGCAGGTCGTCCGTGCGGTACGAGGCGAACACGGCGAGGCGGCGGGAGAGTCCGCCCCGGCTGAGCAGGAAGCGGAGCAGGTCGCGCGACGACTGGTCCGCCCAGTGCAGGTCCTCGATCACCAGCAGCAGCGGAGCGGCCTCGGTGAGGTCGGAGAGGAGGCCCGCGACGCCCTCGAAGAGCTGGAGCCGGGAACCGGGGTCGGTGGCGGCTGCCGAGCCCGAGCCGATCAGGCGGTCCACCGCGGGGTACGCGGCGAAGGCCGGGGCGAGCCGCTCGTCGGCGGCCGCCGCGCCGAGGATCTCCGTGAACGGGAGGTACGGCAGGCCCACGTCTCCGAGGTCCACGCAGTGGCCGGTCAGGACCTTCGCGCCGAGGGCGGCGGCGTGCGCCGCGGCCTCCGTCAGCACGCGGGTCTTGCCGACGCCCGCGTCCCCGGCGATCAGGACGGCGCGCGGATCGCCGGCCGCGGCCCGCTCCAGCACGCCGGTGAGCCGGGCGAGTTCGCCCTCCCGGCCGATGAACGGCGTACCGAATGTCTGTGCCACGTGCCCATCCTGGCACGCCCCGTGCGCGGGGGTCCATGGAGCATTGTTGAAAATGATTATCGTCTGCTACTTTGCTGACCTCGATACTTTGCCTGCCTATTGCTTGGACGCCCCGTGCCTCTTCTCCGCTCCGTCGCTCGTGCCCCGCGCCGCCGCAGCGTGCTGGCGGCAACCCTTGCCGCGCCGCTCCTCGCCGGCTGTTTCGCCCCCGTGGAGAAAGGGGGCGGCGGCGACAAGCGCATCCGTGTCGCGATGATGCAGCCGCCCCGCTCCGGGCTCTCGCCGCTCAGCGACGACGCGTTCAAACTCGCCCGCTGGTCGACCGCCGAGACGCTCGTACGCCTCGACGCCGAGGGGAACGCGCAGCCGATGCTGGCGACCGGCTGGCGGCAGGAAGGCAGGACCTGGATCTTCACCCTCCGCCCGGGCGTCACCTTCCACGACGGCACCCGCCTCACGGCCCGGGACGTCGTCCGCTCCCTGGAGCGCGCGGCCGGTGCCTCGCCCAAGCCGCGCATCCTGGACGGCGTCGACCTCACGGTGCGGACCGACGGTGAGACCGTGCGGATCAGCACCGCGCAGGCGGACCCGCTCGTCCCGCAGCGGCTGTCCTCGCCGCAGCTGTCGATCCTCGCGGCCTCGGCGTACGGCAAGAAGACGGTGGATCCGGTCGGTGCCGGGACCGGGCCCTTCGTGCTGACCGACTCGGGCGGAACCAGCTTCGCGACCCTCGACCGCTACGACGCCTACTGGGGCGGCCGGGCCAGGGCCGCCGGGATCGACGTGACGTACATACCCGACGGCACCGCCCGCGCGGCCGCGCTGCGCAGTGGTGCCGCCGACGTCGTCGAGGCGATCCCCGTCGCACAGGCCCCGCTCCTCGACGAGGAGCAGATCGCCGAGGTGCCGATGCCGCGCACCAACACCCTTTACCTGAATACGGAGTCGGGGCCCTTCCGGGACCCGGCGCTGCGGGCCGCCGCGCGTGCGGCCGTCGACGCCGGACCGATCGTGCGGGACGTGTACGAGGGCCGGGCCGACACCGCGGACGGGCTGCTCGGGCCCGCACTGCCCTGGGCTGCAGCGCTGCGTGGCGAGATCGGCGGACGGGCCGCGGCAGGAGACCCCAAGGGCGCGGAGATCACCATCGGGACCTTCACGGACCGGGCCGAACTGCCCGAAGTCGCCGCTGTGTTGCAGCAGCAGCTCCAGAAGGCGGGGTTCAGGGTCGGCCTCGAGATCCGGGAGTACGCCGCCATCGAGGCCGACGCGCTCGCGGGGAAGTTCGACGCGTTCGTGCTGTCGCGGGCCACGGTCCTCGACTCCGGCGACCCGGCCGCGTACCTCTACAGCGACTTCGCCTCCGACGGCTCCTTCAACCTCGCACAGCTGGCGGACGCCGCAGTCGACACCGCGCTCGACCGGGCCGGTGAGACGCCGGTCGGGGACGCGCGGCGCAGGGCGGTCGTCGCCGCCGAGGCCGCGGTGCTACGGACCGACGCGGTGATCCCGATGCTGCACGAGCGCGTGATCCAGGGGGACGCGACGGGCGTCGTCGGCTCGGTGAAGGACCCGCGCGAGCGGGAGCTGATCAGCATCGACACGTACGTGAAGTGAGGCTCTGGTGATACGAGTTCAGGGGCGCGGCCCCGCTGCCGTCGCCCTGGCCAGCCGGGTGCTCGCCCTCGTCGCCGTGGTGGTTGCGGTGGGGCTGCTGCCCTGGCTGTCCGGGAAGGACCCGGCGCTGAGCGTACTGCGGGCGCGCTCCGCCGAACAGGAGGCGACGCCCGAGGCGCTGGCCGCGATCCGCGGCGACCTCGGGCTCGGGGCCGGCCCTCTTGCTCAACTCGGCCACTGGCTGGGCGGGTTGACGCACGGCGATCTCGGTACGTCGTGGGTGTCCGGGGCCGGGGTCGGGCCGGGTGTCCTGGCGGCGGTGACCGCCTCCCTGGCCCTGATGGGGGCGTCGCTGCTCGTGGCGCTGGTGCTCGCCACTGTGCTGTGTGCGCGGACCGTGGTGCGGGGAGCGCGCGGCACGTCGGCCGGGCGCGGCAGCGGCGGCGCCGGGGCGGCGATGCTCGCGTCCGTGCCCGAATTCCTGCTGGCCACGGTCGGGTTGATGGTGCTCGGGGTCTGGCTCGGCCTGCTGCCGACCTCCGGGTGGACGGGTCCCGTGGACATGGTGCTGCCCGCGCTCGCCATGGGCGTACCGGCGGGCGGGCTGCTCGGGCGGCTGGTGACGGACGCGCTGCCCGGGGCGTTCGCCGAGCGGTGGGCCGAGCTGTGGCGGGCCTCGGGGGTTTCCTCGTGGCGGATCGCGGGCGCCGGACTGCGGCGGGCGATGCCGGCCATCGTGCCCCAACTCGGGTTCGTGACCGTGGGGTTGGCGGGCGGCGCGGTTGCCGTCGAGACCGTGTTCGCGATTCCCGGGATCGGGCGGACGGCTCTCGGCGCCGCCACGTCGCAGGACGTGCCGCTGCTCCAGGCGTGTGTGCTGGTGCTGCTCGCGCTCGGTCTGGTGGCCGGTGCGGTGGCGCACGCGGTGCGGCGCAGGCTGCTCGGACCCGGTCTGCGCGACGCTCAACTCCCCTCGCGTGCGGCGCCCTTGGCGCCGCCGTCCCGGCGGCGCCTGGTCGTGCCGTTGTTCCTCGGGGTGCTGCTGCTCGGTCTCGTCGGATGGGGGCTGCTGCGCGATCCGTACACCGTGGACACCGCCGCCCGGCTCGCCGCGCCGTCCGCCGCTCATCCGCTCGGCGCCGACGGCCTCGGCCGCGATGTGCTCGCCCGGCTCGGGCACGGGGCCGCCGCCACGATCGGCACGGCAGCCGCCGTCACCGCGGTGAGTGCGGTCGTCGGGCTCGCGCTCGGCTTCCTGCCCGTCCTCTCGGCGGGCCTCGCGGACATCGCGAACGCCCTGCCGCCGGTCGTGGTCGGCATCCTCGTCGCGGGCGCAGTGGGGCCGAGCGCCGCAGGGGCGGCGCTCGCCGTGGCGCTCACCTCCTGGCCGCCCCTGGCCGCGCATGCCGCGACGCTGGTCGGCGAGGTGCGCGCATCCCGATTCCTCGTGGTCCAGCGGGCGTTGGGGGCCGGGCGCGGGCGGATTCTCGGGCGGCATGTGCTGCCCGCGGTCGCCGGGCCCGTCGCGCGGCACGCGGTGCTGCGGCTGCCGGGCGTCGCTCTCGCCCTCGCGTCCCTCGGTTTCCTCGGTCTCGGGGCGCAGGCGCCCGCGCCCGAGTGGGGGCTGCTGCTCGACGAGTCCCGTGCCTATCTGGAACGGGCACCATGGGCGGCCCTCGCCCCGGCCCTCGCGCTGGCCGCGCTGGCGGGTCTCGCCGTGTCGCTGTCTTCGCTGTGTTCTCCCTCTTCTCCGTCTTCTCCGTCTTCTCCGTCTTCTCCGTCTTCTCCGTCTTCTCCGTCTTCTCCGTCTTCTCCGTCCTTCCTGGGCGGGGTGCGGGCGCGGCCCCGCCGGGCCGCCGGCCGCCCTGTGAGCGAAGGATCACCGCGTGCCGTGTGAAACTGCCGAACCCGTGCTCTGCGTACGGGACCTGACCATCAGCCTGCCCGGCGCCGTCCCCGCTCCCGTGCGCGGTGTGGACCTGGACATCGCCGCCGGTGAGGCGCACGCGCTCGTCGGCGAGTCCGGAGCGGGCAAGACACTGACCGCGCGCGCCGTGCTCGGGATGCTGCCGCACGGGGCCGAGGTGAGCGGTGGCATACGGTTCGCCGGGCGCGAGATCGGGCAGGCGCTCGGGCGGTCCGCGCGGCGGGGCCTGTGGGGCCGCGAGATCGGGTTCGTACCGCAGGACGCACTGTCGGTCCTGTCGCCCGTGCATCCCGTCGGGGATCAACTGGCCGCGTCCGTACGGTCGTTGCGCGGATTCGGGCGCAAGGAGGCGCGGGCCGCGGCGGTCGCCGCCCTCGACGCCGTCGGCATCCCCGACGCCGCGCGACGGGCCCGTGCCCACCCGCACGAGTTCTCGGGCGGCATGCGCCAGCGCGCCGTCATCGCGATGGCCACCCTGCACCGGCCCCGGCTGCTCGTCGCCGACGAACCCACCACCGCGCTCGACCCGTGCGTCCAGGAGCAGGTCCTGGACGTGCTCACCGAGCAGCGGGCCGCGGCCGGGGCGGCGCTGCTGCTGATCACCCACGATCTGTCGCTGGTCGAGCGGTACGCGGACCGGGTGACCGTGCTGCGGGACGGGCGGGTGCAGGAGTCCGGCCCCGCGGCGTCCGTACTCGCGGCGCCCTCGGCCCCGTACACCGGGGAACTCGTGGCGGCGGTGCGCCGCAGGCCGCGGGATCCGATGCCGGACGGGGGCGAACCGGTTCTGTCCGTACGGGACTTGAGGGTCGTGTATCCGGGCCGGCGGCGGGGTGACGCGCCCGTTGTCGCGGTCGACGGGATCTCCTTCGACGTGGGACGCGGGGAGACCGTCGCGCTGGTCGGGCCCTCCGGTGCGGGGAAGTCGTCGACGGCGGAGGCGGTGTTGCGGTTGCGGCCCGCCGCGTCCGGGTCGGTGCGGTTCGCGGGCCGCGAGCTTCTCGGGCTCGGGGAGCGGGAGTTGCGGGCTCTGCGGCCCCGGATCCAGCCCGTCTTCCAGGATGCGTCCGGCTCGCTCAGCCCTCGGCAGCGGGTTAGGGACGCGGTGGCCGAGCCCCTGCGCGTCCAGGGGAGGTGGGACGCGGCCCGCGGGCCGGCGCGGGTCGATGAACTGCTGCGGCAGGTCGGGCTCGATCCCGCGCTGGGCGGGCGGCGGCCGGGGGAGTTGTCCGGTGGGCAGTGTCAGCGGGTGGGGATCGCCCGGGCGCTCGCCGGTGACCCCGAGGTGCTGGTCCTCGACGAGCCGGTGTCGGGGCTCGACCCCACCGTGCGATCCGGGGTGCTGGACCTGTTGGCCTGTCTGCAAAGGGAGTTGGGGCTCGGTTACCTGTTCGTCTGCCACGACATGGATGTGGTGGCGTCCTTTGCCCACCGGGTCGTGCGGATGTGCTGAAAGGCCGCAGTCGCGGCTGCTCGATGGGTGAGCAGTCGCGACCGCGGCCGGTTCGTTGGTGGCGCGGGCCCCGCGGTGGAGCCGCTGCTGACACAGCCCCGCCTGGCGCCCGTGGCCCTACGAGGACTTGAGCCCCCGCTTCGCCAGCAGCGCCGCCCCGATCAGGATGACCACCCCCGCGACGGCCGCCGCGTGCATCCCGCCGGTGAAGGCCTCGCGGGCCGTGGCGAGCAGGGTCTCGCCCGCCCGGCCCGGCATCCGCTGGGCCACCGCGAGCGCTCCGCCCAGGGTCTCGCGGGCCTCGTCGGGGGCTCCGGCCAGGTCGTGGCGGTAGACCGCGGTGCCGATCGAGCCGAGCACCGCCATGCCGAGCGCACCGCCGAACTCCTGCCCGGTCTCCAGGAGGGACGACGCCGCCCCTGCCTTCTCCGCGGGGGCCGCGCCGAGGGCCAGGTCGGTCAGCTGGGAGCCGATGATGACCGCGCCGGAGGCCAGCACTCCCGCCCCGGCGAGGGCGATCCACAGGGAGTCGGTGCCGGTGAGGATCAGCAGGGCGTATCCGCAGGCGCTGGTCAGGAAGCCGAGCGCGACGACGGTGGCGCGGTGCACTCCGCGCTGGACGAGGACCGTGGCGACGGGAGCCGCGAAGCCGATGAGGACGGTGGGCAGCAGTGCCCACAGGGCCGCCTCCAGGGCGCTCTTGCCGAGGACCGCCTGCAGGTACTGCGTGGTGAAGTACGCCGAACCCATCATCGCGAAGGCCGAGATGAGGTTGAGGGCGACCGCCGGGCCGAAGCCGCGGTGCTTGAACAGGTCGGGGGAGATCAGCGGTGACGCGATCGTGCGCTGGCGGCGGACGAAGAGCACCGAGAAGACGAGTCCGACGGCGAGCGAGACGACGTACTGGGGGGCAAAGCCCTCCGAGGGGATCTCCTTGATGCCGTAGACGAGCGGGAGCACGGCGGCCATCGACAGCGGGACGCTCAGCAGGTCGAAGCGGCCGGGCTCGGGGTCCTTGAACTCCGGGAGCAGGACCGGGGCGAGGACCAGGAGCAGCACCATGGCGGGGATGTTGACGAGGAAGACCGAGCCCCACCAGAAGTGCTCGACGAGGACGCCGCTGAGCACCGACCCGAAGGCGACGCCGCCGGTCATCACGGCGGACCAGATGGCGATGGCCTTCGCGCGCTGCCCCGCGTCGTGGAACATGTTCCGGATCAGCGCCATCGTCGAGGGCATCAGCGTGGCGCCGCCGATCCCGAGGACCGCGCGGGCGGCGATGAGCATCTCCGCACTGTTCGCGTACGCGGCGCAGACCGACGCCGTACCGAAGGCGAGTGCGCCGATCATCAGGAGCTTGCGGCGCCCTATCCGGTCGCCGAGCGAGCCCATCGTCATCAGCAGGCCGGCGAGCACGAACGCGTAGATGTCGAAGATCCACAGCTGCTGGGTGCCGCTCGGGGCGAGGTCGGCGCTGATCGCCGGGATCGCGAAGTAGAGGACCGAGACGTCCATGGAGACGAGGAGCAGCGGCAGCATCAGGACGCCCATGGCGGTCCATTCCCTGCGCCCCGCACGGGAGTTGGGAGTCGTGGTGGTGCTCGGCGAGTTCGTCATGACAGGAACCATACGGCCGTCTTAAACGCTTGTCTAGAACGAGTGTGTAAGACATCTGTTTGGAACCTGGGTAGGGTGCGGGCATGGGACATCGCGAGGATCTGCTCGAAGGCGCCAAGCGCTGCCTTCTGGAGAAGGGGTTCGTGCGCACGACCGCGCGCGACATCGTCAAGGAGTCGGGGACGAATCTGGCGTCCATCGGCTACCACTACGGATCGAAGGACGCGCTGCTCGCGCAGGCCTACGTGTCACTCGCCGAAGGGGCGTCCGAAGGGTGGGGCGAGGTCGGTGAACTGCCGGGCGCCCCGGGCTCGTTGGAGCGCTTCCACGCCGTGATGTCGGGCATCATCGGCACGCTCGGCCGGCCCGACTCCATCTGGCACCTGAGTGTGGAGCTGGTGTCGATGGGGGACAAGCTGCCGGGCCTGCGCGCGCACATGTCAGCGGCTCAGCGGGAGGCCGGGCGTGGCTTCATCGGCCTGGTCATGGGCGAGGAGCCGCCCGCCGACGACCCGAGCGTGGACACGCTCGGCAAGTTCTTCTCGGTCCTGGTGCTCGGCCTCATCTCGCAGCACACCTTCGACCCCGAGTTCTCGCCGAGTGCGGACGAACTCACCACGGGACTGCGGCAGTTGATGGAGTCCGCATCACAGGGCTGATGCCTTGAGCGCCATGTGCAGCAGCAGCCGGTCCTCGCCCTCGTCCAGGTCGAGGCCCGTGAGCTGCTCCACGCGCGACAGGCGGTAGTACAGGGTCTGGCGGTGGATGCCGAGGGCCGCTGCCGTGCGGCCCGCCTGGCCCGCGCAGTCGAGGAACACCTCGGCGGTGCGGGCGAGTTGGCGGTGGGCCGGGGCGAGGAGCGGGGCCACCGCCGGATCGTGGGCGGCCTCCGCGGGCAGCGCCGTGAGGAGGCGGTACGGGCCGATCGCCGACCACTGCGTGTCGGGGCCGAGGCGCGGATCGGCCAGAGCCGTGCGGGCCGCGGCCGTCGCCTCCTGCCAGGCCCCCGCGAGCTCCGCGAGGTCGGAGCGCGGCGCGCCGATGCCCGCGGCCACCCCGTCGGCCCCGGCCCGCGCCCGCAGCTTCGCCGCCGCCGTGAGTGCCGGGGTCAGCACCTCCGGCGACCGCAGCCGGACAAGCAGCGCCAGGCACTGGCCCGTCACCCCCCAGGGCACGGTGCACAGGGCGTCCGCCGCCGGGATCGAACGGACCGACGCCCCGGAGACGCCGTCCGGGTCGGCCGACGGCCAGGGCGCCACGCAGACCACCGTGTGCAGGCCGTCCGCGCGCGAGCCGAGCGCGGTGCGCAGCGCGGCCACCGCCATGTCGCGCTGCCAGCCGCGCTCCGCCGTGAGCACCGAGTGGAACTCCCGGGTGAGGTCGGCCCCCGCCTGCGCCTCGTCCGCGAGCTGCGCACCGATCCGCCCCGCCACCTCCATCGCCGCGGCCAGCTGGGCCTGCGTAGGGCCGGGATCGTCGTCGAGCAGCCATACGTAGCCGAGGACGATGCCCCGGTGGCGCACGGGTACGCAGATGCGGCCGCGGAAGACCCCGGCCTCGGGGGTCGCCGGGATGCGCACCGGCTGCGTCGCGCGGGCGATGCCGAAGCCCTCGAACCAGGCGCGCACGGCCGGGGTCGAGCCGCGCGTGAGGATCGAGCGGGTGCGCACCGGGTCGAGGGTGGACGCGTCGAAGTCGCTGTCCGCGTCCGCGTCGCTGACCTGCGCACCGAACGCGATCAGCCGGAAATCGCGGTTCTCCAAGGTCGCGGGGGCGCCGAGCAGCGCCGAGATCTCGTCGACCAGGTCCTGGTAGTCGCCCTTCACCCCGCCATTCTCGCGCACCCCACGCGTTCCTTCATACAGATGTCTGAGGTGGCGGCCACAGATGCGTGACAGCTGTCGATGGCACAGGATCGGAGGGATCCTTAGATTTCACGGTGGTTCCCCGTGCCGTTCCCGCTTTGCGGCGATTCGGCCTGTCCGCAATTCCTGCTCCTGCTGGAGGTGCCCCGTGCTGGCTCCCCTGATCCTTGCCGCGTCGCGCAGCGACAAGATGCGCTCGTTCGTGTCGGCGGCTCCGGGTACCAAGCAGGTCGTCGACCGGTTCATCGCCGGTGAGAGCGTCGACCAGGTCGTGCCGGTCATCGAGGACGCCGCCGCCAAGGGACTCGAGGTCACCCTCGACGTCGTCGGCGAGGACATCACCACCGTCGAGCAGTCGCACGCCGCCCGCGACGCCTACCTCGAGCTGATCGGCCGCCTCAAGGAGCTCGGCCTCGGCACCCGCGCCGAGATGTCCGTGAAGCTCTCCATGTTCGGCCAGGCGCTGGACGGCGGCCACGAGCTCGCCCTGAGCAATGTCCGCCCGGTCGTCGAGGCCGCCGCCGAGATCGGCACCACCGTCACGCTCGACGCCGAGGACCACACCACCCTCGACTCGATGTTCGCCATCCACGAGGAGCTGCGGAAGGACTTCCCGCAGACCGGCTGCGTCATCCAGGCCTACCTCTTCCGCACCGAGGACGACGCCCGCCGCCTCGCCGGGAACGGCTCGCGCGTGCGCATCGTCAAGGGCGCCTACAAGGAGCCCGCCGAGGTCGCGTACCAGGACAAGGCCGAGATCGACAAGGCGTACGTGCGGATCATGCGGATCCTCATGGAGGGCTCCGGGTACCCGATGATCGGGTCCCACGACCCGCGCCTGATCTCCATCGCGCAGGAGCTCGGCCGCCGCGCCGGACGCAAGCTCGACGAGTACGAGTTCCAGATGCTGTACGGGATCCGCAGCGACGAGCACCTGCGGCTCGCCGCCGAGGGCCACCGGATGCGTGTCTACACCGCGTACGGCACGGACTGGTACGGATACTTCATGCGCCGCCTCGCGGAGAAGCCCGCCAACCTGCTCTTCTTCGCGCGCTCGATCCTCACCAAGGACTGAGCCCGCACACTGCCCCCACGCTTGCTCAACCGATAACTCCCCGACCCCCCGAAGGAGATACGGACCCATGACGCTGGACGCCGTGACCCAGGTCCCCGCCCCGGTCAACGAGCCGGTGCACGGTTACGCCCCCGGTTCCCCGGAGCGCGCCCGCCTGGAGGCCAAGCTCAAGGAGCTGGCCGAGAACCCGATCGACCTGCCGTGCACCATCGGCGGCGTCAAGCGGATGGGTGGCGGCGACCGCTTCGACGTCGTCCAGCCGCACAACCACAAGGCCGTCATCGGTACGTACGCCAACGCCACGCAGCAGGACGCCCAGGACGCGGTCGACGCCGCCCTGGCCGCCGCCCCCGCCTGGCGCGCGATGTCCTTCGACGACCGCGCCGCGATCATCCTGCGCGCCGCCGAGCTGCTCTCCACCACGTGGCGCGAGACGCTGGCCGCCTCGACGATGCTCGGCCAGTCGAAGACCGCCCAGCAGGCCGAGATCGACACCCCGTGCGAGCTCGTCGACTTCTGGCGCTTCAACGTGCACTACGCCCGGGGCCTGCTCGCCGAGCAGCCGCCGGCCAACTCCACGGGCGTGTGGAACCGCATGGACCACCGCCCGCTCGAGGGCTTCGTCTACGCGATCACGCCGTTCAACTTCACGGCCATCGCGGGCAACCTGCCCACCGCCCCCGCCCTCATGGGCAACGTCGTGGTGTGGAAGCCGTCCCCGACGCAGACGCACGCCGCCGTGCTGCTCATGCAGCTCCTGGAAGAGGCCGGTCTGCCCAAGGGCGTCATCAACCTGGTGACGGGTGACGGCCTCGCCGTCTCGGAGGTCGCCCTCAACCACCGCGACCTCGCCGGTATCCACTTCACCGGTTCGACCAAGACCTTCCAGCACCTGTGGAAGACCGTCGGTACGAACATCGAGAAGTACCGCACCTACCCGCGCCTCGTCGGCGAGACCGGCGGCAAGGACTTCGTCGTCGCCCACCCGAGCGCCGACCGCGCCGTCCTCAAGACGGCCCTGACCCGCGGCTCCTTCGAGTTCCAGGGCCAGAAGTGCTCCGCCTCCTCGCGCGCCTACGTTCCGGCGTCCATCTGGAACGACGGCTTCAAGGAGGAGTTCGCGGCCGAGGTCGACGGCATCACCATGGGTGACGTCACCGACCTGTCGAACTTCATCGGCGCCGTCATCGACGAGCGCTCCTTCGCCAAGAACAAGGCCGCGATCGACCGCGCCAAGGCGGACGACTCCTGCACGATCGTCGCGGGCGGCACGTACGACGACTCCACCGGCTACTTCGTGCGCCCGACGGTCATCGAGTGCACGGACCCGGCCAACGAGGTCTTCACGACCGAGTACTTCGGCCCGATCCTCGCCGTGTACGTGTACGACGACAGCTCGGCCGACCAGTACGACGCCATGCTCGAGCAGATGGAGTCGGTGTCGGACTACGCGCTGACGGGTTCGGTCATCTCCAACGACCGCGCCGCCGCCGCGCACACGATGGAGAAGCTCCGCTACGCCGCGGGCAACTTCTACATCAACGACAAGTCGACCGGTGCCGTCGTCGGCCAGCAGCCCTTCGGCGGCGGCCGTGCCTCCGGTACGAACGACAAGGCCGGTGCCCCGCAGAACCTGTCGCGCTGGACGCTGACCCGCGCCATCAAGGAGACGCTGGTCCCGCCGACCGACTACACGTACCCGCACATGGGCTGACCCGCCCCCTGAACCCCGCCCCCGGTCCTGGGCCCCACCCCGGCCCGGGGGCGGTGTCATGCCCGGACGCGGGTGGTGATGGGATGCCGTCATGACCACGATCACGACGAGCGGTGACCGTCAGTTGACCTGGGACGGCTGTTTCAACGTACGTGACCTGGGCGGACTCGGCTCCGTGCGGCGCGGCGCGCTGGTGCGGGCCGACGGCCTCGACAAGCTCACCGCGCGCGGCTGGCAGGACCTGTCCGCGTACGGCATCTCGACCGTCGTCGACCTGCGCAACCCGGACGAGTACGGGCAGGACGCGGCGCCGCGTCCTACCGGTCTGACCACGGTGCGGGTGCCGCTCGACGGCCTCGACGCCCCGGGCGGCCGGGAGTTCTGGGACAAGTGGTGGGGCGGCTGGGAGTTCGGCACGCCCGTCTACTACCGGCCGTTCCTCGCGCAGTTCCCGGAGCGGGTCGCCGCGGTGGCCCGCGCCGTGGCCACGGCCCCGGCCGGCGGTGTCGCCTTCCACTGCTCGGCCGGGCGCGACCGCACCGGCATCGTCTCGCTGGTGCTGCTCTCCCTGGCCGGGGCGAGCCCCGAACAGATCGCCGGGGACTACGAGTTGAGCGTCCCGCGGGTCGCCGCCATGCACGCGGCCCGCGGCCGCGAGGACGACGGCCCCGAGCTCGCCGCGGGCCTCGCCGGGGCCGGCCTCACCGCGTACTCGGCGGCGGTCCGGGCCGCGAGCGGGTTCGACGCCGCGGGGTACTTGTCGGGGGCCGGACTGAGCGGCGAGGAGCTGGGGTCCCTGCGGCAGCGCCTGGGCGTCAGCTCACCGTGAGCACGATCTTCCCCTGGGTCCGGCCCGCCGCCCCCAGCTCGTGCGCCTTGCCCGCCTCCTCCAGCGGCAGGACCGCCGAGACGTGCGGGCGGATCCGGCCCGACGCCATCAGGGCCGCGACCTTGCGCAGCGTGGCGCCCGAGGGCCGCACGGCGACCGGGGTGAAGCGGACGCCGCGGGCCTCGGCGTCCTGCGGGGTGACGCCGAGGTCGGCGAGGACCGCGGAGACCAGGATGCCGCCGGGGCGCAGCGTGGCCAGGGTGCGCGGACCGTACTCGCCGCCGATCAGGTCGAGGGCGACGTCGATGTCCCGCACGGTCTGCGCGAAGTCCGTCGTCGTGTAGTCGAGCGGCTCGTCGACGCCGAGGTCGCGCAGGAACTCGTGCCGGTCCGCGCGGGCGGTGCCGATGACGTACGCGCCCTCGGCCTTGGCTGTCTGTACGGCGATGTGGCCCACGCCGCCCGCCGCGGCGTGCACCAGCACCCGGCGGGCCGGACCGATCTGCGCGAGGTCGACGAGCGCCTGCCAAGAGGTCAGCGCGGCCACGGGGACCGCCGCCGCGTGGACGTGGTCGACGGAGGACGGCTTCGGCGCCACGTGGTCGACGCGGACGACGGCGTACTCCGCGTAGCCGCCGCCGCGGATCATGCCGAACACCTCGTCGCCCGGCCGGAGTTCGGACACGTCGCGGCCCGCCTCCTCGACGACGCCCGAGATGTCCCGGCCGAGCGTGAAGGGCGGGTCGCCGAAGACCGGGGCGGCACCGCTGCGGGCCATGCGGTCGACGGGGTTCACGCCCGCCGCGTGCACGCGGACCAGCACCTCGCCCTCGCCCGGCACGGGCCGCTCCACCTCCACGACGCCGAGGACCTCGGGTCCGCCGAGGCGGCGCTGGCTGATCGCACGCATGGTGGGACGCGTGGTGGGACGCGCGGTCGAACTCATGGCGGACCTCCCCAGGGGTCCGGCCGGGTCACCGTGGCCCGGCCGGCTCTGAGGTCCATTGGTGTCGCATCGGTGCGGTGCGTCAACTCCCCGTTGTGACAGGGGAGTTCAGCGGTCACGGGTGGTGCGTCCGGGGCGCCGGCGGCAGGCCTGTGGTCATGGGGATGAACTCGTGGGCGATGTGCGGGAGGTGCGCCGGCGGTTACGCCCACCCCGCCACGATCATCGAGAGTCCCGCCGCGAACCCGGCCCCGAGCAGCGTCAGATACAGCCCGTACCGGCGCCGCATCCGGTGCGCGAGGAAGCCGAACGCGCCGAAGGCGAGACCGACGGCGAGGGTGCGCACGCCCCGGGCGCGGGCCGCGGCCGCGAGGAAGTCGCCGGGCGGGACGTCCGCGCGGCCCGCCTCATGCGCGTACACCTTGAACGGGATGCCGTTCCACGGCTGGTGGCGCACGGCCGATCCGCCCTCGACGGCGAGCTCGTGCCGGACCTCGGCGCGCATCCGGTCCGTGGTGAGCGGCGCGGGCAACTGGACGCCTGACGCGGCGAGTTGCAGGGCCAGCAGGCCACCGGCCAGGCTGCCCGCGAGTGCGGCGAAGGACAGTTTGAGCGCGCGCCGCGGCATCGCCACGCAGGCGACCGCGAGCAGCAGCTCCGGCATCAGCGGCCAGCTCAGCGCCTCCGCGAACGCCCACGCGAACGCGATCGGCAGCCCCCACCGCGAGCCGACGAGCCGTGCGATCCGCTTGCGGACGGGGGAGTCGGCGAGCGGTTCGGCGACCGTACGGTCATGGAGCGCGGCCACTGCGGAGCGGGCCTCGTCGGGCGTCGCGGCCGGCGGCAGGGCGGCGCCGATCCGGACCCGGACGAGGGACGGCCGCAGCCTGCCGTGCTTGGGCAGCAGCCGGTCCGTGCCCGCGATCCCGACCGGCACGACGGGCACCCCGGCGTGCTCGGCGAGCACCAGGGCGCCGCGGTGGAACGAGCCGAGCGCGCCGTCACGGCCCCGCGTGCCCTCCGGGAACAGCACGACCGTGCCGCCCGCGCGCAGGGCGGGGACGTGGGCCAGCAGATCGTCCATGCCGCCGCCGCTGCGGCGGACGGGGAACCCGGCGGCGAGCCTGCGGCAGATGCGGGCCCGTCGTCGTGACGCGAACCAGTAGTCGGCCGCGGCGCCGATCCGCGGGGTGTGCCGTGCGTCAAGGCCCGCGAGCAGGGCGGCCGTGTCGGCGTGGGAGGTGTGGTTGGCCACGACCACGCAGCCGCCGCGGGGGAGCCGGCCCCGGGTCTCGATGCCGCCGGTCAGGGTGAGAACGGTTCGCCACAGCGCCTTGCGCAGGCGGGCGGCCGTGGTGGGCCGCCCGAGCGGGGTGGTCGCGCGCCCCTGGGGGCGCTGATCGCGCGCCGCGGTGTCCGGTCCTCCGGCTCCGAGATGCTTCCCGCTCACATTCCCGCCCCCGCTCACATCCCCACCCCCGCCACCATCACCAGCAGCAACGCCACAAGCAGCGAGTCGATCCGGTCCAGGAGGCCGCCGAAGCCGGGGAGCCAGCTGCCCGCGTCCTTGACGCCCGCCTCCCGCTTCACCATCGACTCGACCAGGTCCCCGAGCACGCCCCCGGCCAGGACCGCACCCCACAACACGGCGGAGAACTGTCCAACTGCCGCCAGCGCACCGGCCGTTGCCGCCGCCGCGCCCACCACTCCGGCCCACGTCTTGTGGGGGGACAGCGGCGACAGCGGGCGGGCGAGTGGCCCGCGGCGGCCCAGGGCCGTGCCGCCGCACCACGCGCCCACGTCCCCGAAGGCCACCGCGATCCCGACGGCGAGGGCCGTGTCCGCATCGAGGAGAACGAGCCCGGCCAGGGCCACCGGGATCCAGACGAGCCCGAAGAGCGTGCGGCACGCCCGCGTGAAGCCGCCGGACGCGTCACCCCTGACCACGGCCACCACGACCGCCGCCCCGAACAGCGCCCCGGCCGCCCGCAGCGCGTCCGTCCCCGGAGCCGCCCACGCCAGGGCCGGCACCGCCACCGCCGCCGCGAGCAGCACGGCCTGCTCGCCCCGGCCGAGCCGGGCCAGCCGCGCGTACTCGGCCACCGCGACGACCCCGAGCCCGGCCGCCAGGACGAACGCCCCGGCCCGCCCCACGAGGAACGCCCCGAGGAACAGCGGCGCCGCCACCGCCCAACTCCGCCACCGCTTGCGCAACTCGGCCCGCATCCGCACCCGCGCGGGCAGTGCCGCCACGGCCACACCTCCGGCGCCGAGCACCCCGCCGACGACCGGCAGCGCCCGCGTCGCCGCCTCCGCGGCGAGGAACACGGCGCTCATCGCACGACCTCCGTGGTCTCCGTGGTCCCCGTGGTCCCCAAATCCCGCCAGATCCAGCGCAGTCGGACCAGCGCCGTCAGCGCGGACCCCGCCGCGACGACCACGAGCACCGGCACGTACCAGGCCGACGCCGCCGCGACCACCACCAGCAGGCAGCGCTCCGTCTTGCCGACCGGGCCCCCGTTGCGGCGCGGGGCGCCCGCCGCCGCGCCCGCGAGCGCGACCCAGGACGGCAGGGTCGCCGCGAGCGCCGCCGTCGCCACCAGCCACAGCGGGGCCAGGGCGCAGAACCCGGCGATGACCGCCAAGTCGGCGGCGCGGTCGCCGAGTTCGTTGAGGACGGCGCCGCGGCGCGTCGTGCGGCCCGTGTCCCGGGCCAGGGCGCCGTCCAGGTTGGCGAAGCCGAGCCGCGCCGCGAGCAGCACCGCCACCGGCAGCGCGGCGTACGGCGCGGGCAGGAACGCGAGCGCGGCGCCCGCCGCCGCGCCGCATGCCACGCCCGCCCACGTCAGGGTGTCGGGCGAGACGCCGCGTGCGGCGCACCCGGCGCGGACACCGGCGAGCCGGTTCGCGTACCAGGGCTTGAGGGAGTAGAGGCCGTTCATGACCCCGACTCTGCTGCGGAATCCGGGCGGCCGAATCGGTGTGCGTACTCAAATGGCGAGTGAGTACGGGGTCACGTCACGCCACTCACGCCCGCACCACGATCTTCCCGGTGTTCTCCCCGCGCAGCATCCCCAGGAACGCCGTGACGATGTTCCCGAACCCGTCCACCACCGTCTCGTCGAGCCCGATCCGCCCGCTCTGCAGGTGCGGCACCGCGAACGCGTACAACTCCTCCTGCACATCGCGGTAGTGGGAGACGAGGAAGCCCTCGATGCGCAGGCTCTTCTCCACCACGTCCGCGTGGTTGAAGACGACCGGCGGCGCGAGTGCGGCGGTGTCGTACTGGCCGACCGTGCCGATCCGCACCACCCGGCCGCGCTCGCGCAGCGCCCCGACGGCCGCACCGAGGTGCTCGCCGCCGACGTTGTCGACGAAGACGTCGATGCCGGTGGGTGCCGCCTTGGCGAGGTGCTCCGAAATCGCTCCGCCCGCCCGGTAGTTGAACACCTCGTCGTAGCCGACGTGCTCGGTCAGGTACGCGGCTTTCGCGTCCGAACCGGCGCTTCCCACGATCCGGCCTGCGCCGAGCAGCCGCGCGATCCGTCCCGTCGCCGTGCCCACGCCGCCCGCCGCGGCCGACACGAACAGGTCCTGCCCTGGCCGCAGTTCGGCGATCCGGGTCAGCCCCACGTACGCGGTCAGGCCGGTGCCGCCGAGGATGCTCAGATGGGCCGAGAGCGGGATGCCGTCGAACGACGGGACGTGCCGGGCCTCTTCGGGGCGCACCACGGAGTGGGTCCGCCAGCCCTGCCGGTGGAAGACGATGTCGCCCTCCGCGAAGCCGGGCGTCCTGGAGGCGAGGACGCGGCCCAGCGCCCGGCCCTCCAGCGGGGCGTCCAGCTCGAAGGAGCCGTACGGCGACTCGTCCATCATTTCGCGGTGGTACGGGTCGACGGACCAGTAGAGGTTCTCCACGAGCGCCGTACCGGGCGCGGGCTCGGGCACGGCCGACTCCACGATCCGGAAGTGGTCGGCGGTGGCGGGCCCGTTGGGGCGCGAGGTCTGCTGCACGGTGAGGGCGATGTCGTGGGACGAGCCACGGGGAGAGTGCGTCATGTCCGTGACCGTAGGAAGGAATGCGCGGCCCGGGCAGAGGGTTGGGCTCATGCAACGGCCGCATCCATGAGCGGCCCTCATAGAAGCAGGTGAGACCTGTCGTGCCCGATGTGTCGCAGGCCCGTGACCTCGCCCCGCACGAGCTGCGCATCCTGGTCGCCGTCGCCGAGGAGGGCGGCTTCGGCGCCGCCGCGGCCGTGCTCGGCGTGACCCAGTCCGCCGTCTCCCACTCCGTACGGGGCAGCGAGCGCAAGCTCGGCGCGGTCCTCTTCGAGCGGGGCAGGTCCGGCGCCAGGACCACCGAGGCCGGGGCCGGGGTCGTCGGCCACGCACGCCGCGTCCTGCGCCTGCTCGCGCTCATGGCCGCCGAGGCGCGGGCCGAACAGGGCGTCGTCGAGGGCCCGTTGCGCATCGCCGCCTTCCGCAGCGCGGCCCTGCACCTGCTGCCGCCCGCCCTGGAGGCGCTCACCGCCCGGCACCCCGGCATCGAGCCGGAGGTCCGCGTCGTACGGGACGTCGGCGCGGGCACGGCGGGCGAGGTCGCCGCGGGGCGCGCGGACCTGGCGATCGCGACGATGAGCGGTGGCGAAGGGACGTCACCGGTGCTGCCGGGGCTCGTCGGCGACGTCCTGGCCGAGGAGGCGTACTCCCTCGTCCACCCCGTGGGCCACCCGGCCCCGCGCACCCTCCCGCTCGTCGACTGGACGGAGAACTGCGGGTCGTACACCCGTGACTGGTGGGCCGCCCAGGACTGGATCCCGCGCGCCACGGTCCGGGCGGAGGACGACGGAACAGTGCTCTCGATGGTGAGCACCGGTCTCGGCATGGCGATCATGCCGGAGCTCTCGCTGCGCGGAGCACCGCACACAGTCGAGATCACTGATCTCGGCCCCGCCCGCCCCGTCCGCTCCATCGGTTACGTCACCACGCCCGAACTGGCCAGAACCGCCCCCGTGCGCGGCCTGATCCGCGAGCTGAGAGGGGTCTCGCGGGGCTGAAGGCGTGACTCGCGTCTCAGATAGTAGGAAGTCCGAGTAATTGTGGAGACAGAAGCAGCGACCTGTCCTAACTTTGTAGAAGCCGAACGTCTCGCTTACCTCGCGAATGGCGGCTGTGAGCCGGAGCACCTGGCAGGCAACCCCTGCAGCTCCCCGCTCCCCGCCTCTTCCGGCGCCTCGAAATCCCGTGTTCCCGAAGGATTCTCAAGGAGTCGATCCGTCATGGCCACTGCGACGCCCGTCCGCCGCCGAGTCCGTCACGTCTCCCCGTCGAGCGAAACCGACCGTCAGTCCGCGAAGAACGCCGCCGCCGCCCTCCAGCGAGCGCTGGACCGCAGGGACAACGGCGGCGAGAGCGGTCACTGAGACCCACTCAGGCCCACTCAGGCCTACTGAGACCTGCGCACCTCGAAGTAGTCGATGCGCTCGCCGCTCTCGGCCAGCGCGGAGACCTTCATACGCCCCTTCTCCACCTCGACCGCGAGGAACGAGAAGCCGGTGTACCGCACCCGCGACCACTCAACCGTGTCAGGGTCGGGCAGGCGTGACTTCGTCCAGTGGAAGGTGACGATCGAGTCGCGATCGTGCACGTCGCCTTCGTAGCTGTCCGGCACGCCGAGCCCGAAGCCGTAGAGGTCCTTGCCGGCGCCGCCCGCGGTGACGTACACGATGCCGTCGCGCGTCGGATCGGTCGACGCGCCGACCGGCACCGGCTTGCCGACCTCTCCGTTCCCGCCACCCCTGATGGCGTCCGTGCGCTCGTACACGTGGTTGTGCCCGTTGATCACCAGGTCCACCTGGTGCCGGGCGAAGAGCGGCAGCCACGCGTCGCGCACCCCGCCGTCCGAGGCGTGCGTGGACGTCGAGTACGCACAGTGGTGGAAGAAGACCACCACGAACTCGATGTCGTCCCGCGCCCGCAGCTCCCCGAGCCGCCGGTCGAGCCACGCGGTCTGCTTCCCGTCCGTGTAGCCCCTGTTGGCGGGGATCTCGTACGAGACGTCGTTCGCGTCCAGCGCGACCACGCCCACGTTCCCGTACGTGAAGGAGTAGACGCCCGGCGCCTTCGCCGGGTCGGGGCCGTTGTCCGGCAGGGACCAGCGCGCGCTCTGGCCGCCGTAGCCGTTCGGCGAGTACCAGGCCTCCATGTCGTGGTTGCCGGTCGTCACCATCCACGGCACCGACTTCGCGACCGTCTCCGTCTGCGCGAGGAACTGGTCCCACACGCGGGCGTCGTACGTGTCCGACTCCTTGCCCTGGCCGCTGCTGTCGGCGTAACAGATGTCGCCCGCGTGCAGGTGGAAGGACGGGTTCTGGCCCAGGATCACCTGGTCGTTGCCGAGCGCGTGACAGCTGACTCCCTGGTCGCCGAAGGCCGTGAAGACGAACGTCTCCGGGACGGCGGGAGCGGTGCGGAACGTGCCGAGCGTGCCCAGGCGCTCGGCCGACGCCGGGTCGAAGCCGTCATGGCCGACGCCGTAGTAGTACGTGGTCCCGGGCCGCAGCCCGTCCAGCGCCACGTGCAGATAGTGCTGCTCCACCGCCGGGAGCTTCTTCGACAGGGGCGGCGTGTGCAGCGCCCGCACCTCCGCCTCGATCTTCCGGCTCAGCTCCCAGGGCTTCAACCCCACCCGCACATAAGGGGAGTTGACCGCGAAGGGCACCTGCCAGGAGATCCGCATCTGCGTCTTCGGGTCGGCGCCGAAGGCGAGGTGCCGTCCGAAGGGGGCGACGAGCGAGCCGTTCACGGTGACCGCGGGCCGGCGTATCCGCCCGGGCGCCGCGTGCACCGGGGACGCCGAGCCGCCCAGCAGTGCGGCCCCGCCCACCGAGGCCGCCGCCCCGCTCAGGGCCCGGCGCCTGCTGAACCTCGTACGGAGGTACTCGTGCTGCTCGGGCATGCTCATCCGCCGGGCGAGCCGGGGCGGGATGCCGACATCGGGGGTGTCGTTGGCGGGGCTGGTGGCTCGGCTCATGGCAGGCAACTTCCCAGTAACTCCCAACACCCGCCATACATAAGGGTGAACAGAATGCGGCGGTCGCGCGACGCGTCCGCATTCTGGACACCGCGTGTCATCCCATGGGACAAGGAGTACGGTGCCGTCATGTCTCGCAGCATCAATCTCGCAGTGATCCCCGGTGACGGCATCGGCCAGGAGGTCGTGGCCCAGGGTCTCAAGGTCCTCTCCGCCGTCCTTCCGCAGGATGTGAAGCTGGAGACCGAGGAGTACGACTTCGGCGCCAAGCGCTACCACGCGACCGGTGAGACCCTCACCGACGCCGACCTCGCCTCCCTCAAGAAGCACGACGCGATCCTGCTCGGCGCCATCGGCGACCCGAGCGTGCCGTCCGGCGTGCTCGAGCGCGGCTTCCTGCTCAAGCTCCGCTTCGCCTTCGACCACCACGTGAACCTGCGTCCGTCGAAGCTGCTCCCCGGTGTCTCGACGCCGCTCGCCGGCCAGCCGGAGATCGACTTCGTCGTCGTGCGCGAGGGCACCGAGGGCCCGTACACGGGCAACGGCGGCACGATCCGCAAGGGCACGCCCCACGAGGTCGCCACCGAGGTCTCCGTCAACACGGCCTTCGGCGTCGAGCGCGTGGTCCGCGACGCGTTCGCCCGCGCCCAGGCCCGCCCCCGCAAGAAGCTCACGCTGGTCCACAAGAACAACGTGCTGACCTTCGCCGGGCACCTGTGGACGAACGTCTTCAACCAGGTGGCCAAGGAGTTCCCCGAGGTCACCACCGACTACATCCACGTCGACGCCGCGACGATCTACCTCGTCACCGACCCGGCCCGCTTCGACGTGATCGTCACCGACAACCTCTTCGGCGACATCATCACCGACCTCGCCGCGGCCGTCTCCGGTGGCATCGGCGTCGCGGCCTCCGGGAACATCAACCCGGGCCGCGAGTTCCCGTCCATGTTCGAGCCCGTCCACGGCTCGGCCCCGGACATCGCGGGCCAGGGCAAGGCCGACCCGACCGCCACGGTCCTCTCGGTCGCCCTCCTCCTGCGGCACCTCGGCTACGAGTCCGAGGCCGCCCGCATCGAGACCGCCGTCTCCGCCGACCTGGGTGAGCGCGGCGAGACCGTCCGCTCCACCGAGCAGATCGGCGACGCCCTCGCCGCGCGAGTAGCCGGCTGACCCGGCGCTCATCCACGTACACCACGTAAGAGAAGCCGCCGGGCCGCACACCGCACCCGGCGGCTTCTCCTATGCGGCCCCGGGTGCCACCATCAACCCCTGGGCCGCATCACGCCGCACCACACCCCACCACTCACCAGGTCCGTTTCGAGCACACCTCGCCACGCGCGATAATCGAACGCGAGGCCGCGATGTACGTGGAAGCTCGGACGTCCTAGTACAAGGAGTGCAGACGTGAGCGCGGTCCGTCACAACCAACGGTGAAGGACACGCATCATGACCACGACGCCCACGATCGAGCTCAAGCCCTCGTCCGCCCCGCTGTCCGCCGCGGAGCGGGACGCGATCCTGGCCAGCCCCGGTTTCGGCCGCCACTTCACCGACAACATGGTGACGATCCGGTGGACCGAGGGCCGCGGCTGGCACGACGCCCAGCTCGTCCCGTACGGGCCGATCTCCCTCGACCCGTCGACGCACGTGCTCCACTACGGCCAGGAGATCTTCGAGGGCCTCAAGGCGTACCGCCAGCCCGACGGCTCCGTCGCCGTCTTCCGCCCGGAGGCCAACGCCCGCCGCTTCCGCACCTCCGCCCGCCGCATGGCCATGGCGGAGCTGCCCGAGGAGCTGTTCATCGAGGCGCTCGACGTGCTGCTCGCCCAGGACGGCGCCTGGGTGCCGCCGCACGGCGGCGAGGAGGCCCTGTACCTGCGGCCGTTCATGTTCGCCACGGAGGCCGCGCTCGGCGTGCACCCGGCGAACGAGTACCTGTTCATGCTGATCGCGTCCCCGTCCGGGGCCTACTTCGCGGGCGGCGTCAAGCCCGTCACCATCTGGGTCTCCGAGGACCACGTGCGCGCCGTGCCCGGCGGCACCGGCGACGCCAAGACCGGCGGCAACTACGCCGCGTCGCTGCTGCCCCAGGCCGAGGCCGCCGCGAACGGCTGCGACCAGGTCGTCTACCTCGACGCGGTGACCCGCACCAAGGTCGAGGAGTCCGGCTCGATGAACGTCGCCTTCGTCTACGGCGACCGCATCGTCACCCCGGCGCTCACCGGCTCCATCCTGGAGGGCATCACCCGCGACTCCCTCCTCCAGGTCGCCCGTGACCTCGGCTACACCGCCGAGGAGGGCGTCATCACCCTGGAGCAGTGGCGCGCGGACGCCGCCTCCGGTGCGCTCACCGAGGTCTTCGCCTGCGGCACGGCCGCGGTCGTCACGCCGATCGGCCACGTCAAGACCAAGTCGGACCAGTGGACGCACGGCGACGGCAACCCCGGCCAGGTCACGCTCAAGCTGCGTGAGGCGCTGCTCAACCTGCAGCGCGGCACGGTCGAGGACACGCACGGCTGGATGCACAAGATCTCCGGCTGACGCACAACTCCCGGCCCCCGTACCGCAGTTCGCGGTACGGGGGCCGTTGTGCGTGCTCAGACCCGCTCGGCTTGGGCAGAGCTCGCTTAGAGCAATGCTCAATGTGGGATATCTCAAGCCCTGCATCGCTATATCTGCCCTTCCTTCCGTTGGTCGCGACCGTTGTTTAGAGTGACGTTCTAACGATGAGGAGGTGCGGAGGCGTGCGACTGACTCCCACGGAGCGCGACCGGCTGCTGCTGTTCGGGGCCGCCGAGCTGGCCCGGGCCCGCAGGGCGCGCGGCCTGCGGCTCAATGTGCCGGAGGCGACCGCCCTGATCGCGGACACCGTCTGCGAGGCGGCCCGCGACGGGCGCCGCCTCGCCGAGGCGATCGAGGCGGCCCGCTCCGTACTCGGCCCGGACGACGTGCTGCCCGGCGTCGCCGACGTCGTCACCGAGGTGCACGTCGAGGCGGTCTTCGACGACGGGTCCCGGCTCGCCGTGGTGAGCGACCCGATCGGGGCCCGCGGGCTGGGGGACGAGGCTCCCGGGGCGCTGCTGACCGGACCCGAACACGCCGACCCCGAGCCGGAGTTGACGCTCGCCGTCACCAACACCGCGACCGTGCCCGTCTCCGTCACCTCCCACTTCCACTTCTTCGAGGCGAACCCGCGCCTCGATTTCCCGCGCGCACGGGCGTACGGGATGCGGCTCGCCGTGCCCGCGGGCTCCTCGGTGCGGTTCGGCCCGGGGGAGTCCGCCGAGGTCGGGCTCGTGCCGATCGGCGGGGCCCGCGTGGCCATCGGCTTCGCCGGGCTCGTCGACGGGCCGCTCGACGCCCCCGGCGCCCGCGAGGAGGCGCTGCGCCGCGCCGCCGCCTGCGGATATCTCGGAGTGCAGGAAGCAGCAGATCAGGAGGCCGGACGATGAGCCGCCCCGCAGGACACGCGGCCGAGGCCCGCCGCCTCACCCCGTACGAGTACGCGGCCACGCACGGGCCGCGGGCCGGCGACCGGGTCCGCCTCGGCGACTCCGGGCTCACGATCCTGGTGGAGTCGGACGCGCAGGCGTACGGCGACGAGTTCCTGGCCGGGTTCGGCAAGACCGCCCGCGACGGGCTGCACCTGAAGGCCGCCGCGGTCCGCGAGACCTGTGACGTCGTGATCTCCAACGTGGTCGTGATCGACGCCGCGCTCGGCATCCGCAAGGTGTCCATCGGCATCCGCGAGGGCCGCATCCACGCCATCGGGCGGGCCGGGAACCCGGACACCCTCGACGGCGTCGACGTCGTCGTCGGGACCGGCACGTCCATCGTCTCCGGCGAGGGGCTGATCGCCACCGCCGGGGCCGTCGACACCCACGTCCACCTGCTGTCGCCGCGGATCATGGAGGCCTCGCTCGCCTCCGGTGTCACCACGATCATCGGCCAGGAGTTCGGCCCGGTCTGGGGCGTCGGCGTCAACTCGCCCTGGGCGCTCAGGCACGCCTTCTCCGCCTTCGACGCCTGGCCCGTCAACATCGGCTTCCTGGGCCGGGGTTCGTCCTCCCACGGGGCGCCGCTCGTGGAGGCCCTCGCGGAGGGCGGCGCCTGCGGGTTCAAGGTGCACGAGGACATGGGCGCGCACACCCGCGCGCTCGACACGGCGCTGCGCGTCGCCGAGGAGCACGACGTCCAAGTCGCCCTGCACAGCGATGGGTTGAACGAGTGCCTCTCGGTCGAGGACACCCTTCGCGTCCTCGACGGGCGCACCATCCACGCCTTCCACATCGAGGGCTGCGGCGGCGGCCACGTGCCGAACGTGTTGAAGATGGCGGGAGTGGCCAACGTCATCGGGTCCTCGACGAACCCCACCCTGCCCTTCGGGCGTGACGCCGTCGCCGAGCACTACGGCATGATCGTCTCCGTCCACGACCTGAAGACGGACCTGCCGGGCGACGCCGCCATGGCCCGCGACCGGATCCGCGCCGGGACGATGGGCGCCGAGGACGTGCTGCACGACCTGGGCGCCATCGGCATCACCTCGTCCGACGCGCAGGGCATGGGCCGCGCGGGCGAGACCGTGCGCCGTACGTTCGCCATGGCCGGGAAGATGAAGCACGAGCTCGGCGACCCCGGCGTCGGCCACGACAACGAGCGCGTCCTGCGCTACATGGCCAAGCTGACGATCAACCCGGCCATCGCGCACGGCCTCAGCCACGAGATCGGGTCCATCGAGCCCGGCAAGATGGCCGACATCGTGCTGTGGCGCCCCGAGTTCTTCGGCGCGAAACCGCAGCTCGTCCTCAAGTCCGGCTTCCCCGCGTACGGCGTCGTCGGCGACCCGAACGCGGCCACCGACACCTGTGAACCCCTGGTCCTGGGGCCGCAGTTCGGGGCGCACGGCGCGACGGCCGCCGAGCTGTCCGTGGCCTTCGTCGCACAGGCGGCCGTCGACGACGGGCACGACGCCATGCCCACGCGCAGGCGCCGTGTCGCCGTGCGCGGCACCCGCGGCATCGGCCCGGCCGACCTGCGCCTCAACTCCCGTACGGGAGCGGTGGACGTGGACCAGCGCACGGGCCTCGTCACCCTCGACGGGGAGCCGCTGCGCTCCGAACCGGCCGAGTCCGTCTCCCTCAACCGCCTCTACTTCCTCTGAGGATTCCGTCATGACCTACGCGATGCCGCCCGAGTGGGCCCCGCACGAGCGCACCTGGATGGCGTGGCCCGGCGCCAACCCCACCTTCACCGACGACCGGGAGCTGGCCGAGGCCCGTACCGCATGGGCCTCGGTCGCACACGCCGTGCGCGCCTTCGAGCCGGTGACGATGGTCGTCGGCACGGGCCAGCTCGACTCGGCCCGTGAACTCCTCGCCGATGACGTCGAGTTGGTGGAGCGCGACCTCGACGACGCGTGGATGCGCGACATCGGTCCCACGTTCGTGAAGCACGCAGAGACCGGTGAACTGGCCGCCGTGGACTGGACGTTCAACGGCTGGGGCGCCCAGGACTGGGCCCGCTGGGAGCACGACGCGAAGATCGCCCGGCACGTGGCCGACCTGGCCGGGGTCCCTGTGCACTCCTCGACCCTGGTGAACGAGGGCGGCGGCATCCACGTCGACGGCGAGGGCACCGTCCTGCTCACCGAGACCGTCCAGCTCGATCCCGACCGCAACCAGGGCTTGACGAAGGCCGACGTCGAGGCCGAGATCCACGCCCGGATCGGGACGTCGAAGGCGATCTGGCTGCCGCGCGGACTCACCGGGGACTACGGCGAGTTCGGCACGCGCGGGCACGTCGACATCGTCGCCGCGTTCGCCGCGCCCGGCGTCGTCCTCGTCCACTCCCAACAGGACCCGGCCCACCCGGACTTCGAGGTCAGCCGCGAGATCATCGGCGTGCTCCGCGGGCAGACCGACGCCCAGGGCAGGCCCCTGGAGATCGTCGAGGTCCCGGCCCCGACCGTGCTCACCGACCCCGACGACGGGGGCTGGGTCGACTACTCGTACATCAACCACTACCTCTGCAACGACGGCGTCGTCCTGTGCGCCTTCGACGACCCGAACGACGAGCGGGCCGCCGCGATCTTCCGCCGGCTCTTCCCGTCCCGGACGGTGACCCCGGTCGACGCCCGGACGATCTTCGCGGGCGGCGGCGGCATCCACTGCATCACGCAGCAGCAGCCCCGCGCGGCCCGTACGACACCGGCGCCATGACCGCATCCCGCCGCCGCACCCCGGCCCCGCCGCTCGACACCGTCCTCGCCACGGCCATGGCGATGATCGCCGAGAGCGGGCTCGACCGGCTCACCATGGCCGCGCTCGGCCGCGAGGTGCAGATGAGCAGCGGCCACCTCGCGTACCACTTCGGGTCCAAGGACGAGCTGCTGCTGCGCACCCTCGAATGGAGCGAGGGCCAACTGGGCGAGCGGCGGAGGCAGTTGCTGGCGGGCGAGGGCGGCGTACGGGAGCGCCTCGACGCGTACGTCGACCTGTACGTGCCCGACGGGCACCGCGACCCGCACTGGACGCTCTGGCTCGAGGTGTTCAACCGGTCGCGCAGCGCCGGGGACGACGCCCGCACCCGCCAGGCCGCCATCGAGGGGGCCTGGCACCGCGACCTGGTGGCGCTGCTCGCCGAGGGGATCTCGCGCGGCGCGTTCCGTGCCGTCGACCCGGACCGGTTCGCGACGCGGCTGCGGGCGCTGCTCGACGGGTTCTCGATCCATGTGGCGATCGGGCTCAGAGGGGCCGAACGCGGGCAAGTGCTCGATCACGTACGGGAGTTCATCGAGGACGGGCTTGTGGTGCAGGACGGCTGACGGGCCGTCCAGGTTGTACGTCATCTGAGGGATTGCCCGATTGCTTCCGGTGCGGTTGTATCGCTCCGAGCCCTCGGCGCAGGGCCGGGGGACGCGCGTCTTACGGGGGATTCGATGAGCAGAGGCATGCGTGCCGCTGTCGTGGCGGCCGGGCTCGCGGTGGTCGTGGGGGCGACCGGTTCGGCGCACGGGGCGCCGGCGCGGGGCACGACGGAGCGGATCAGCGTCGCCGCGGACGGGACCCAGGCGGACGGGGAGTCGACCGGGGCCTCGGTCAGCGGCGACGGACGGTTCGTCGTCTTCTCGTCCGCCGCGGCGAACCTGGTGCCGGGGGACACGAACGCGGACACCGACGTCTTCCTGCGCGACCTGCGCCGGGGCACCGTCCAGCGGATCGGCGAGGGCGGACACGGCGCATCGATCAGTGCGAACGGAAGGTACGTGACCTACCGGGGCCAGACCGGCAGCGCCGAGGGCCACGACTTCTACTCCGGCTACTTCCTGTACGACCGCAGGACCGGCCGCACCGAGGTGGTCAGCCTCTCCGACGACGACAGGCCGGTCAGCGGGGGGTACGGCACAGGGGCCGTGATGAGCTCCGACGGGCGGTACGTCGTCTTCGACTCGCCGCTGAGCGAGAACGGGGACTCCAGCGAGCGGACCTCGTTCGGCATGTATCTGCGGGACCGCGAGAAGGGCACCACGCGGCTGATGAGCCCGACGGTGTTCGAGTCCGGGTACTGGACCCTGGGCGCTGCCACGATCAGCGCCGACGGGAGCCGGATCGCGTTCTCCGCGGGGCAGGTCAAGCCCGGGTTCGAGGGCCGTGTCTACGTCTACGACCGGCGCGCCGGGAAGGCCGAGGTCTTCGCGAAGAACTACGCGGGGCAGCCGTACACCCAGACCAGCGTGCCCACGTTCAGCGCGGACGGCAGGTACGCGGCGTTCACCTCCAGCGCCCCCGACCTGGTGCCGGACGACACGAACGGCACGTACGACGCGTTCGTGCGCGATCTGCGGACCGGGGCGACGCGACGCGTGTCCGTGAGTGCGAACGGGGGTCAGTCCGCGGGCAGTTGGAGCGGCGCGCAGATCAGCGGCGACGGCCGGTACGTGGCCTTCTCGTCCTCCGCCACCGACCTGGTGGCGGGCGACACGCGCCACGGGCCGCTGTTCCTGCGCGACCTGCGCACCGGAGTGACCGAGCGGCTGAGCGTGGGCGCGGGCGGCGCCGAGAGCGACGACCAGGCCATGGGGATCGCCGCGCTCAGCCGGGACGCCTCGACCGCGGTGTTCGGCTCGTGGGCCACGAACCTGGTGCCGGGGGACACCAACGGGGTGCCGGACGTCTTCGTCCGCCGCGTCAGCCGGAAGTGAACCGCACCGGAGTCCCCGGCACCGCCTGCGCCGCCGCGGCAAGGGCCTCCTCGGGGACGACGGCGATCACCGGATAGCCGCCGGTCGTCGGGTGGTCGTGCAGGAAGACCACCGGGCGGCCGTCCGGCGGCACCTGCACCGCGCCGAGGACCATGCCCTCGCTCGGCAGCTCGCCCGTCAACTCCCGCTCCAGGGACGGGCCTTCGGTGCGCAGCCCGATGCGGTTGCTGTGCGGCGAGACGGTGTACGCGGCCGTCAGGAAGGTGCGGACCGCCTCGGGCGTGAACCAGTCGGCGCGGGGGCCGAGGCGCGCGGGGAGGATCAGTTCGGCCGGGGGAGCGGGCCAGGGGGGCGCCGCCGGGAGCGCGGGTCGCGGCTCGGTGGGTCGGCCCACCGGAAGCAGATCGCCCTCGGCCAGCGGCGCCGGGCCGAGGCCCGAGAGGAGGTCGGTGGAGCGGCTGCCGAGCACCGGCTCGACCAGGACGCCTCCGGCGAACGCGACGTACGAGCGCAGGCCGTGGGTGGCCGGGCCGATGTCGAGCGTGGCGCCCGCGGGGACGCGGACCGGGGTGCCCCAGGGGGCGGGGCGGCCGTCGATCGTGACCCGGCACGGGGCTCCGCCGACGACCGCGGTGACCTGCCGGTCGGGGCGCAGGGCGCAGCCGGTCAGGGTCGTTTCGAGCGCGGCGGCGTTCTCCGGGTTGCCGACGAGCCGGTTGGCCAGGTGCAGGGCGGGTGCGTCCAGGGCGCCCGAGCGGGGAACTCCCAGGTGGGCGTGGCCCGTTCGGCCGTCGTCCTGGATGGTCGTGAGGGCGCCGGGTCTGACCACGGTCAGTTTCGCGGTCATCGCTCTTCCCCCGGCGGCGCGAACCTGACCCGCGTTCCCGGTGCGAGGAGCGCCGCCCGCTCCCTGGCCGGGTCCCACAGCGCGGTCGGATCCGGCATCGTGCCGATGAGCTGCCACCCGCCCGGCGTCGCCCTCGGGTACACCGCCGAGTACGGACCCGCCAGAGCCACCGCCCCCGCCGGAACCTTCGTGCGCGGCGTCGGGCGACGCGGGACGTGCAGGGCCTCGGGCAGGCCCGTCAGATAGCCGAAGCCGGGGGCGAAGCCGCAGAACGCGACGCGGTATGTGTACGAGGCGTGACGCGGGCCCACCTCGTCCTCGGGGACGCCCCACAGCTCGGCGACCTCGGCCAGGTCGGGGCCGTCGTACACGACCGGGACCGTCACCGTCTCTCCGTCCTCGGGCGGCGTCAACGGCACGTCCCAGTCGGCCAGTTGGCGCGCCAGCGGCTCCGGGTCCCGGACGCCGTCGAGCAGCACGGTGCTCGCCCCGGGCACGATCTCCGCGACCGACGGCAGCGTCCCCGCCGCGCGCCGCCGCAGCAGCTCCGCGTGGAAGGCGCCGGTGCGCTCGCCGTCCGGCAGCTCCACGAGCAGCGCCTGCCGCCCGGCCCGGTGCACGACCACGCCGGTCACGCGAACGCCCCGACCGTCACCCCGGCCCGCTCCAGCGCCGCGCGGACCCGGGCGGCGATCAGAGCGGCGCCCGGGGTGTCTCCGTGCACGCACAGCGAACGGGCCGCGACCGCGACCCGCGAACCGTCGACGGCCTCGACCCCGCCGTCCACGGCGAAACCGACGGCCCGGCGCACCACCGCGTCCGCGTCCTCGACCACGGCACCGGGCTCACGGCGCGACACCAACGTGCCCTCGGGGGTGTACGCGCGGTCGGCGAACGCCTCGCGCACCGGCGTCAGGCCCGCCTCGTCGGCGGCGGCGAGCAGCCGTGACCCCGGGAGCCCGAGCACCGGCAGCGCGCCGCCCGCGAGGCGGACCCCGGCCACCACGGCGTGCGCCTGCGCGTCGTCGTGCACGGTCCGGTTGTAGAGCGCGCCGTGCGGCTTCACGTACGCCACGCTTGCCCCCGCCGCCTCGGCGAAGACCCGCAACGCGCCGATCTGGTACGCCACTTCGGCCGCCAGCTCGTCCGCCGGCACGTCCATCGCGCGCCGCCCGAACCCGGCGAGGTCGCGGTAGGAGACCTGCGCCCCGATCCGCACCCCGCGCGCCGCGGCGAGGTCGCAGACCCGGCGCATCACGCTCGGATCGCCGGCGTGGAAGCCGCAGGCGACATTGGCACTGGTCACGACGGAGAGCAGGGCCTCGTCATCGGTGAGGGTCCAGCGGCCGAAGCCCTCGCCGAGGTCGGCGTTGAGGTCGATCACGTTCCCGCCTTCAAGGTCATGGGGCACCTCATCAACGTACGCCCTCTTGTTCGATCGTTCAACGATCCCCTAAGGTCCGTGCAACCCTCACCCACCCCTCGTGCCTCATGAAGGCGGCCGCATGATCGTGCTCCTCGGTGTGCTCGTGGTGATCCTCGGATTCGTCACGCGCCGCAACCCCGTCCTGGTGGTCGGCGTCGCCGGCATCACCACCGCTCTGCTCGGCAGGATGAACGTCCAGGAGATCCTGGCCGCGTTCGGCAAGGCGTTCGCGGACAGCCGCTCCATCACCGTCTTCGCCGTCACGCTCCCCGTGATCGGCCTCCTCGAGCGGTACGGCCTGCGCGAACAGGCGGGCCGCCTCATCGGCAGACTCGCCGGGCTCAGCGCGGGCCGGTTCCTCACCGCGTACCTGCTGCTGCGCCAGGTCACCGCGGCCTTCGGGCTCACCAGCATCGCCGGGCCCGCACAGAGCGTGCGCCCGCTGGTGGCCCCCATGGCGGAGGCCGCCGCCGAACGCCGCACCGGCGCCACCCTGCCCGACAAGGTCCGCGAGAAGGTCCGCTCCCACGCCGCAGGCGCCGACAACGTAGGCCTCTTCTTCGGCGAGGACTGCTTCATCGCGATCGGCTCGATCCTGCTGATCACCGGCTTCGTGAACTCCACCTACCACCAGCAGCTCGAACCCACCCAACTCGCCCTGTGGGCCATCCCGGTGGCCGCCTGCGCCTTCGTCGTCCACGGCGCCCGGCTGCTGCTGCTCGACCGCCGACTGGACCGCGAGATCGCGCTCGCCGCCGCCGAGAACGACCTGCCGCTGCCGAAGGAGACCGCGAAGTGATCAAGGTCGAGTGGCTGTACTGGCTGATAGGCCTCGTGTTCGTCGTCATGGCCGTACAGATGGCGACGGACCGGACCAACCCGAAGCGCTGGACGTCCGCGGCCTTCTGGGGCCTGCTCGGACTGACCTTCCCGTACGGCACCGGAGTCGTCGAGGGCGGCGCGACCTGGACCCTGCCCGCCGAACCGCTCGGCGTCGCCGTCCTCGTGCTCATCGTGCTCGCCGGGTTCAACTTCATCGGCAAGGGCGTCCCGGCGACGACCACGGCCGAGCAGCGCGAGGCCTCCGCCACGCGCCTCGGCAACAAGCTCTTCATCCCTGCCCTCACGATCCCCGTCGTCGCCCTCGTCTGCGCCTCGTTCCTCGACGACTCCGGCCTGTTCGAGACCGGCAGGGCCACGCTCGTCGGGCTCGGCATCGGCTGCGTCCTCGCGCTCGTCATCGGCCTGCTCGTCACCGGCGAACGCAAGCCGTCCGTGCCGCTGCACGCCGGGCGCTCGATGCTGGAGTCCATGGGCGCGGCGCTGCTCCTGCCGCAGCTCCTGTCCGTCCTCGGCGCGATCTTCGCGGTCGCCGGAGTCGGCACGCAGGTCGGCAAACTGGTCGACGACGTCCTGCCCGACGGCTCCACGTACCTGGCCGTGATCGCGTACTGCGTCGGCATGTTCCTGTTCACCGTGATCATGGGCAACGCCTTCGCCGCGTTCCCCGTGATGACCGCGGCGATCGGCTGGCCCGTGCTCATCCAGCAGATGCACGGCAACGAGCCCGGGGTCCTCGCGATCGGCATGCTCGCCGGGTTCTGCGGCACGCTGTGCACACCGATGGCCGCCAACTTCAACATCGTTCCGGCGTCGCTGCTCGAACTGAAGGACCAGTACGGGCCGATCAAGGCGCAGTTGCCGACGGCGCTGCCGCTGCTCGGCTGCTGCATCGTGATCATGTCCGTCTTCGCGGTCTGAGAGGTCTGAGCCGATGACCCGGGTCCTGCTCACCGGATTCGAACCCTTCGGCGGGGAATCCGTGAACCCGTCGTGGCAGACGGCGGAACTCGTCGCCGCCGCCCCTCCGGAAGGACTGGCCGTCACCGCCGTCCAACTCCCGTGTGTCTTCGGGGAGTCGATCACCGCACTGCGCCGTGCCGTCGCCGACGTCCGGCCCGAACTCGTCCTCTGCCTGGGCCAGGCGGGCGGCCGGACCGGCGTCACCGTCGAACGGGTCGCGCTCAACGTCGACGACGCGCGCATCCCCGACAACGCGGGGGCCCAGCCGGTCGACGAACCCGTGGTGCGGGGTGGGCCCGACGCGTACTTCTCGTCGCTGCCGGTGAAGGCGTGCGTCGCGGCGATGCGGGGTGCCGGGGTTCCGGCGGCGCTCTCCCACACTGCCGGCACGTTCGTCTGCAACCACGTCGCGTACGGCCTTGCCCATCTCCTGGCCACCGAACTCCCGTCCGTCCGGGGCGGTTTCGTCCACGTCCCGTGGTCCCCGGACCAGGTACGGGACGGCTCGGCGCCGTCGCTGCCGGTGGCGCTGGTCGCGGACGGGATCCGGGCGCTGCTGCTGGCCGCAGCGTCGACCCGGGTGGACCTGAGGGTGTCGGAGGGGGTGACGCACTGAGCGCCGTGGGGGCGAGCCCCCGCGACCACAATGACCGCAAGTACGCCCGATCGTTGCACCGGCCACCCTTGTCACCCGGCGGAGCGATCCCTCATCGTGGCCCCACATGGGACGAGAGCAATGGAAGAAGGTCCTGGTCGGGTCGGCCGGGAACATGGTCGAGTGGTTCGACTGGTTCGTGTACGCGAGCTTCGCCACGTACTTCGCGGGGGCGTTCTTCCCCGACGGCAACCCGACCGCCCAACTCATGAACACCGCGGGCATCTTCGCGGTCGGCTTCTTCATGCGGCCGGTCGGCGGCTGGCTGCTCGGCCGGGTCGGTGACCGCAAGGGACGCAAGGCCGCACTGACCCTCACGGTGACGCTGATGTCGGCGTCCGCCGTGCTCATCGCCGTCGCGCCGACCTACGCCGTCGCCGGATACGGCGGCGCCGTCGTGCTGCTCGTCGCCCGCCTCCTGCAAGGACTCTCGGTCGGCGGCGAGTACGCGGCCAGCGCCACCTACCTCACCGAGGCGTCCGACCCGAAGAAGCGCGGCTTCGCCTCCAGCTTCCAGTACGTGTCCATGACCGCGGGCCAGATCGTCGGCCTCGGGCTGCTGCTCATCCTGCAGCACGCCCTGTCCGACGACGCCCTGCACAGCTGGGGCTGGCGCATCCCGTTCGTCGTCGGCGCCCTCGGCGCGGCGATCATCTTCTACCTGCGCCGCAACATGCTGGAGACCGAGGTCTACGAGGAGTCCGCCGACGCCGACGCGACCGTGGGCGGCGACGACAAGGGCACGATCAAGGCCCTGTGGGCGCACAAGCGCGAGGCCTTCCTCGTCATGGCGCTCACCATGGGCGGCACCGTGGCGTACTACACGTACACCACCTATCTCACCAAGTACCTGTCCAATTCGGCCGGGTTGAGCAAGCAGACGGCGACCCTCGTCTCGTTCTGTGCGCTCATCGTCTTCGCCTGCATCCAGCCGCTGGCCGGCGCGCTCTCGGACCGCATCGGCCGCCGCCCGCTGCTCATCACCTTCGCCGTCGGCTCGACCTTCCTGACCGTGCCGATCATGACGCTGCTCAAGCACGCGGGCTCCTTCTGGCCCGCCCTCGGCCTCGCCCTGCTCGCGCTCGTCGTCGTCACCGGCTACACGTCCATCAACGCGTGCGTGAAGGCCGAGCTCTTCCCGACCGGCATCCGCGCCCTCGGCGTCGCCCTGCCGTACGCGATCGCCAACGCCCTGTTCGGCGGCACCGCCGAGTACGTCGCCCTGTGGTTCAAGGACGGGGGCATCGAGTCCGGCTTCTACTGGTACGTCGCCGGGTGCGCGGCCGTGTCGCTGGTCGTCTACCTGACGATGCGCGAGACCCGCGACATCGACCTGAACCGGGTCAAGCAGGAAGATTCCGTACTGGAGTCGGCGGTCTGACCGCATGGTGAGACCACAGCCCGGGCCGCGCCCGGGCTGTGGCAGACTGCGGGCGTGCTCTCGTTCGCCATGATTATTGGCAGCAGGCGCGCCGGTCCGCAGTGACCGCCTCGTACGACCCGGTACAGGTGGACACCGTCGTCCTCGACCCGCGCGCAGACCTCTCGCACCCGCGAGAGGTTTTTCTGTTTCTGGCCCACCCACAGCCAGGCAGGGAGTGCGAGGGATCATAGAAGGACGGTGGAGCCGGTCATTCCGGTACGAAGACCGAGATCCCGATCAGGAGCCAGATCAGCATGAGCAGCAGCCCGAGCGAACGTAGCGAGACCCCCACCGGTGAACTCGACGATTCCTTTCACGTCTTCGACACGACGCTGCGCGACGGCGCACAGCGCGAGGGCATCAACCTCACGGTCGCGGACAAGCTGACCATCGCACGGCATCTGGACGACTTCGGCGTGGGCTTCATCGAGGGCGGCTGGCCCGGTGCCAACCCCCGCGACACGGAGTTCTTCGCCCGTGCCGTCAAGGAGATCGACTTCAAGCACGCGCAGCTCGTCGCCTTCGGCTCGACCCGCCGCGCGGGCGCCAAGGCCAGCGAGGACCCGCAGGTCAGGGCGCTCCTCGAGTCCGGCGCCCCGGTCATCACGCTGGTCGCCAAGTCCCATGACCGACACGTCGAACTGGCCCTGCGCACCACCCTCGACGAGAACGTGGAGATGGTCCGCGACACCGTCTCCTACCTGGTCTCCCAGGGCCGCCGCGTCTTCGTCGACTGCGAGCACTTCTTCGACGGGTACCGCGCCAACCCCGAGTACGCGAAGGCCGTCGTCCGTGCCGCCCACGAGGCCGGTGCCTCCGTCGTCGTCCTGTGCGACACCAACGGCGGCATGCTCCCCGCCCAGGTCCAGGCGATCACGCACACCGTCCTCGACGACACCGGCGCCCGGCTCGGCATCCACGCCCAGGACGACACGGGCTGCGCCGTCGCCAACACCCTGGCCGCCGTGGACGCGGGCGCGACCCACGTCCAGTGCACGGCCAACGGCTACGGCGAGCGCGTCGGCAACTCCAACCTCTTCCCGGTCGTCGCCGCCCTCGAGCTCAAGTACGGCAAGAAGGTCCTGCCCGAGGGCGCGCTGCGCGAGATGACCCGCATCTCGCACGCCATCGCCGAGGTCGTGAACCTGACGCCGTCCACGCACCAGCCGTACGTCGGTGTCTCGGCCTTCGCGCACAAGGCGGGCCTGCACGCCTCCGCCATCAAGGTCGACCCGGACCTGTACCAGCACATCGACCCCGAGCTCGTCGGCAACCGCATCCGCATGCTCGTCTCCGACATGGCGGGCCGCGCCTCCATCGAGCTCAAGGGCAAGGAGCTCGGCGTCGACCTCGGCGGAGACCGCGAACTGGTCGGCCGCGTCGTCGCGCGCGTCAAGGAGCGCGAGCTGCAGGGCTACACGTACGAGGCGGCCGACGCGTCCTTCGAACTCCTCCTGCGCGCCGAGGCCGAGGGCCGGGAGCGCAAGTACTTCCGCATCGAGTCCTGGCGGGCCATCGTCGAGGACCGCCCCGACGGCACCCACGCCAACGAGGCCACGGTCAAACTCTGGGCCAAGGGCGAGCGCATCGTCGCCACGGCCGAGGGCAACGGCCCGGTCAACGCCCTCGACCGCGCCCTGCGCGTGGGCCTCGAGCGCATCTACCCCCAGCTCGCGAAGCTGGAGCTGCTCGACTACAAGGTCCGCATCCTTGAGGGCAAGCACGGCACGTCCTCCACGACCCGCGTCCTGATCTCCACGGGCGACGGCTCGGGCGAGTGGTCCACGGTCGGCGTCGCGGAGAACGTGATCGCGGCGTCGTGGGGGGCGCTCGAGGACGCGTACACGTACGGCTTGCTGAGGGCCGGGGTCGAACCGGTCGAGTAGTGAGTACCCGGAGCGGGGTCTCAGGGGGCTCCGCCCCGGACCCCGCTCCTCAAACGCCGGACAGGCTCGATCTACTGAAGCGTCCACTTCTGATTGGCGGCGCCGGTACACGACCAAAGCTGGGTCGCGGTCCCGTCAGTAGACGAATTCCCGGTCACATCGAGGCACTTGTCGGCACCGGCATTCACCAGATCCCCGGTGCCCGCCTCGTACCGCCACTGCTGAGCCCCCGATCCGTTGCAGTCATAGAGCTGAACCCTGGCCCCGTTCGCGGTCGAACCCCCGCTCACATCAAGGCACTTGCCGAGCGCCCGCACGGACCCGTCCGCCTGCACGGTCCAGGTCTGGTTCTGCGAACCGGAGACGCAGGACCAGATCTGCGCGACGGCCCCGTTGGCGGTGGACCCGTCCCGTACGTCGAGGCACTTGCCGCCGAGCCCGTGGAAGGCACCCACCCGGTCCGCGCCGCCGGCCTGCGTGCCGCTCCACGTGAACGTCGCCGACGTCTTGCCCGGCAGCGAGTAAGTCACGTGCCGGCCGCCCCAGTTGATGGTGACGTCCTTCGCGCTCGACGCGTCGTTGTACGCGATCAGCGCCTTCGAGCCGTCCGTGTTGCGCCACGCGACGTTCGGCACGGCGCTCGAGGCGGTCGAGGCGATCCGCGACGCACCCGGCCGGACGAACTTCGTCAGGTGCCCCATCGTGTAGTACTCGATGTTGTAGTCGACCCGGCCGCTGTTCGCGTCCCCGTTGTGGACGGTGATGAGCCCGTCGCACGTACCGCAACCGCCGTTGTGCGGACCCCGGTTCTGGTCCACGGCGAGGGACCACTTCGTCACCGACTTCGCCCAGTTGCGGGTGTAGTCGATGATGTTGGTCATGTCCTCGCGCTGCTGGTTCGCGATCCAGGTGCCGCCGGAGTGCTCGGTCTGGAAGGCGTCGAGGGCCGGGTACTTGTTGTGGATCTCGGTCTGCTTGGCGACGTCGCCGCCGTAGCCGTGCCAGGCGATCCCGCCGAAGTTCGGGTGGGCGCGCACGGCCGCGTCGTCCACGGTCGGGGCGGCGTACGCGTCGTAGGTGTCCCAATTCCAGTCGTGGGCAAGGACCTTGGTCCTCAGCCCGGCGCCCGCGAGCTTCGGCAGCAGCTCGCTCTTGGTGAAGTACGCGAGCCCGGAGCCGTTCCAGCTCATCGACGGATAGCCGGAGCAGCACGTCGGCTCGTTCTGTGCGGTGACGTAGTCGATCGGCACGCCGGCCGCCTGGTACGCCTGGATGTACTTCACGAAGTAGCTCGCGTACGCGCCGTAGTCCTCGGCCTTGAGCCAGCCGCCGTTGAGCTGCCCGCTGTCCTTCATCCAGGCGGGCGCGGTCCACGGCGAGGCCATCACGGTGGCGGCCGGGTTGAGCTGCTTGGCCTGCTTGGTCAGCGGCAGCACGTCGGCCTGGTCGTGGGCGATCGAGAAGTTCGCCAGCGACGGGTCGCTCTGCCCGGCGGGCATGTCGTCGTACGTGTATCCGTACCGCGCGAGGTCGGAGCCGCCCATCGGATTGCGCACGAACGAGAGCCCGATCCCGTCCGTCGGCGAGAACAGCTTCTTCATCGTCGCGTCCCGCGTCGCCGCCGACAGGGCGCCGCTGCTGTTCATCAGCCAGGCCGCGGTGTCCGTGAAGGACGCGCCGCCGCCGGTGAACGTCTGGTAGCGGGTGTTCTCGTCGACGGTGATCGCCGTCCCGCTGCCGCCGGTGCCCGGCTGGAAGGAGACCGGGGCCTGCTGCTGCAGCCCCCGGGTGACGTGGCGGCCGCCGCTGTCGTCGGTGGTGGTCAGCCAGACGGAGACCTGCTCGCCGGCCGCGTGCGCCGCGGTGACGCCCGCGCCGGCGAGTCCTGCGGTGGTCAGGGCCCCGGCCAGCAACAGCCTGGCCAGGCGCCCGGATCTGGTGGGGGTGCGCATGGTGCCTCCTGTGTCCCAACAGGTAACTCTCATGGCTTAGTTCAAGACGTGAGTTAAAGGGGGTTCCATGCGCGCGTCAAGAGTTCACGTCACGAACACTTCGATCCGTCATTCACACCCGCGCTGGGTTAGCGTCGAGGTATGAGGCCCTCCCTGGCGGCCCTCGCCGCTTTGCTCCTCGCCCTCGGCGCGGCGCTCACCGGCACGCCCGCCGCTTTTGCGGCCTCGGACGTCTCGACCGTGGCGGACGCCCTGGAGAAGAGCCCCGTGTATGTCGATCCGGCCGTCGCCGGCGCGCTGACCTCGGCGGATGTCGACGCGCTCACCAAGAGGATCAAGGACGCGGACAAGCCGGTGATGGTGGCGGTGCTGCCCGCCGACTTCCCCAAGCAGGACCTGTTCACCGATCTGCGTACGAAGACGGGGGTCGTCGGGGTGTACGGGGTGCGGCTCGGCGACGCCTTCGACGCGCGCGCCGACCACCAGGTCATGTCGGCCGACGCCGTTCACAACCTGACGACGAGCGTCCGCGGTGAGCCCGTCGCCCGGCAGCTCGACGACTTCGTCGACACCGCGGTCCGTACGGCGAAGGGCTCCGCGCCCTCGTCCTGGGGCGGCGGGGACCCGGGCGCCCCCGTGGGCGCGCTGATCGGCGTCGGCGTGGTCGTCGTGGCCGGTGGCGCGGGCGCGTACGCCCTGGTCAGGCGGAACCGGCGGCGCCGCGAGGAGGCGGAGCGCGCCGCCCTCGACAAGCTGCGGGTGGTGGTCGACGAGGACATCACCGCGTTCGGCGAGGAACTGGACCGGCTCGACTTCCGCCCGGCCGAGGCCGGGGCCGACGACGCGATGCGGGCCGACTTCGAGCGGGCGCTCGACGCGTACGAGAAGGCCAAGCAGTACATGGCCGCGGCGCAGCGGCCCGACGACGTGCGCGGCGTGACGCAGGCCCTGGAGGACGGCCGCTTCTCGCTCGCGCTCCTCGCCGCCCGCCGCGAGGGCCGCCCGCTGCCCGAACGGCGGGTGCCGTGCTTCTTCGACCCCCGCCACGGGCCCTCGGTGCAGGACGCCGAGTGGACACCGCCCGGCGGGCAGCCCCGCGAGGTCCCGGTCTGCGCGGCGGACGCGACGCGGCTGCGGGACGGCGCCGAGCCGCTCGTGCGCACGGTCGACGCGGGCGCGGGCGAGCGCCGCCCGTACTACGACGCGGGCCCGATGTACGGCCCCTGGGCCGGCGGCTACTTCGGCGGCGGCATCCTGCCGGGCCTGCTCGTCGGCACGATGCTCGGCTCCATGATGGCGAGCCCTGCGTACGGCTACGCGGACGGGGGCGGCTACGCCGACGGCGGCGACTATTCGGGCGCGGACTTCGACTCGTCGGACTTCGGGGGAGGGTTCGGGGACGGCGGTGGTGGCGGCGGTGACTTCGGCGGCGGGGGCGACTTCGGTGGCGGCGGCTTCTGACCCATCCGGTCAACCCCGTGCCGGCGCAGGGGAGTTGCTACGCTGAGCCGACCAGTCAGAGCACTGTGCGCACCGGCCGCGAACGGAGCTGACCGTGCCCGACGCAGACGTGATCCTCTTCGACCTCGGAGGGGTGCTCTTCTGTGACCCCTGGGAGACCCTGTTGCTCACCCCCGGCCGCGGGATCGCCGACCGGCTCGGCATTCCGCGCGCCGCTGCCGAAGCGGCGGGCGGCAAGCTGTGGCGGAGGTACTCCGTGACACCGGCCCGGGAGGCCGACTACTGGGCCGAGCTGGCCGCCGAGCTCGGCACCGAGCTGCCCGCCGGGATCGTCCGGGACGCGGGGCACGAGCTGCTCAGGCCCAGCCCCTGGGCGCAGCGCCTGCTCGGGGCGGCCGCCGCGACGGGCGCGGCCCTCGGCATCGCCTCGAACAACACGTCGTTCTGGTACGCCCGCCAGTTCGCTCGTCTCGGCCTGAGCGAATGGATCGATCCGGCCCTCGTGTACGTGTCGCAGGACCTCGGCGTGACCAAGGGGACGCCGGGACGCGGACTCCTCGACATCGCCGCCGAGGACCTGACCGGGCGGAGGGTGGCACTGGTCGAGGACCGGGAGTCCAATCTGCGGCGCGCGGCGGCACTGGGCCTGCGCGCCGTCCCGTACGCCTACGAACGGGACGGCGACAGCTTCCCGGGGTTCACCGTCTCAGACTTCACCGACTTCTCCGACTCCGAGGTGGGCAGATGACCTCACCCGCGGCGCCGGGCCCTCACCCGTCGGTGCCGACGCAGCCGCCGTCGCCGGGCCCTGGGCCCGGGCAGGATCCGCCCACGCCCACCCAGATCCTGCCCGTGACCGTGCAGGCGCTGCTGACCGAGTACAACTCGCTGCGGCAGGAGAGCCTGCAGTCCATCAGCAACCGCATCCAGATCATGAACTTCGCGTTCACGTCCCTGGCCGTGGTCATGGCGGCCATCCTCAGCACATCGGTGACCCCGGCCCTGGTGGTGCCGATCTGTCTCGTGTTCATCCCGGTCAGCGCGAAGGCGAGCCTGCTGATCTGGCTCGGTGAGTACCACCGCTCCCAGCGCGCGGGCCGGGGCGTCGCGGCGATCGAGGCCCGGATCAACCAGCACCTCGGTGAGCCGGACCTCCTCACCTGGGAATCCGGCCTCATCTCCTCGCGTACGCACATGAGTTACCCGTACGCGGCGACGGCGGCCTACATGCTGTCCGCCGGGATCCTGGCCCATGTCGTCGGGATCTACTTCCTCGTCGACATCGTCTCCGGGCACGGCACCCGCACCGCGGTCGGTGCGGCGCTGGGCGCCGGGTGCTACGCACTGGCGCAGGAGATCCTCTTCTTCCGCTTCTTCCAGCGCCGGTGGCGCGCCATCCGCGCGTTCTCGCACAGTCAGTGACGGACGCTCAGCAGCCGCCGGGCCGCAGCCCCACGAACGTCGTGCGTGTGGCCGTGTCGTCGGAGGCGTCGGGGTCGGTGAGGGTTCCGGTCACCGCGGCGGCGAGTACGTACCTGCCCCGGGCGTAGTCCTCCGCCCGGGCCGTGAAGCGCATGGTCAGGGACGCGCCCTCGGCGATCCTCCCCAGGGTGCAGGCCGCCGACCCACCGCTCAGTTCGCAGACGGCCGGGGGGCCGGTCAGGAGGACCACGTCCTCCGGCAGGGACAGGGTCATGGTGGCGCCGGGGGAGTCCGACGGGCCGGTGTTGTGGACGGTGACCGTCCACGTGCCCTGGCCCGTCGGCCGGAGTTGGGCAGGGCCCGTGAGCGTGACGCCGAGGTCGGCGGTGTGCGTGGCGGGCGCCCAGGCCCCGGCCAGGACCGCGGCGGCGGCCACGGTCCGGCCGATGCGGGCGAGGTGACGGGGGTGCGTGCAGGTGGTCATGAGCGGACCGTAGCCGCAGCGGCATGCTCCGGCGTGCCGTCACCGCGGTGCGTACCGCCGTTCGACGCAACGGCGGCCGTGCCCGGCACGGGCCTGCGGCGGCCCGCGCCTCATCCGCGTACGGACGTCTGCTCGTGCCCGGATTCGTCCTTGCCGAGCGCGGTGCGCGGCTTCGGGATCTGCGTGCCCTCCCCGTACATCCACCGGGACAGGGCGACCCGGAGCCGCGTGGCCCCGCGCACGCGCCTGCGCACCCCGTGCTCGTCCGTGTCCGGCGCCGCCGCCAGCGCGGCGGGCTGCTCGTGCTGCGTCAGCCGGTACAGCTCCTCGGCGGGCAGGGGCTCGTGGACCTCCACGAACTCGCCGTGCGGAAGCCGCCGGATGCGCCCCGTCTCCCGGCCGTGCAGCACCTTGTCGCGGTCCCGTCGCTGCAGGCCCAGACAGATCCGCTTCGTCACGACGAACGCGAGCACCGGGCCCGCGATCAGCGCGACCCGCGCGAACCAGGTGATGGCGTTCACCGAGAGGTGGAAGTGCGTGGCCCAGATGTCGTTGGCGCCCGCCATCATCGCCACGAAGAACCCGACGAGCCAGGCGACGCCAAGTCCCGTGCGGACAGGGCGGTTTCGCGGCCGGTCGAGGAGGTGGTGTTCGCGGCGGTCGCCGGTGATCCACGCCTCGACGAACGGATACACCCCGATCAGCACCAGCCACAGCGGGAACGCGACGAGCGGGACGAGGATCCCCAGGTTCAGGGTGTGGCCCCACGCCGCGATCTCCCAGCCGGGCATCACCCGCACCAGCCCCTCCGCGAACCCCAGGTACCAGTCGGGCTGGGCGCCCGTGGAGACCTGGTCGGGGCGGTAGGGGCCGTACACCCAGACGGGGTTGATGGACGCGACGGCCGCGATGACGGTCACGACGCCGAACACGAGGAAGAAGAAGCCGCCCGCCTTGGCGACGTACACCGGGAAGAACGGCTGGCCCACGACGTTGCGTTCGGACTTTCCGGGGCCGGGGAACTGGGTGTGCTTGTGGTAGAAGACCAGGATCAGGTGGAGGACGACGAGCGCCGCCATGATGCCCGGCAGCAGCAGGATGTGGATCGAGTAGAAGCGGCCCACGATGTCGTGGCCGGGGAACTCGCCGCCGAAGAGGAAGAACGACAGATACGTTCCGACGATCGGGACGGACAGCGTCATGCCCTCGATCAGGCGCATGCCCGCGCCCGACAGCAGGTCGTCCGGCAGCGAGTAGCCGAGCAGCCCCTCGAACAGGGCGAGGAAGAGCAGCAGCCACCCGAACACCCAGTTCAGGTCGCGGGGTTTGCGGAACGACCCCGTGAAGAAGTGCCGCATCATGTGGACGAACATGGCCCCGACGAAGAGCAGAGCCGCCCAGTGGTGGATCTGCCGGATGAGCAGTCCGCCGCGTACGTCGAAGCTGATGTCGAGCGTCGAGGAGTACGCCTCCGACATCCGTACGCCGTTCAGCGGGACGTAACTGCCGTGATACTCCACCTCGTTCATGGACGGGTGGAAGAAGAGGGTCAGATAGACGCCGGTCAGGACCAGCACGATGAACGTGTAGAGACAGATCTCGCCCAGCATGAACGACCAGTGGTCGGGAAACACCTTGCGCAGGTACTTCCGTCCCAGGCCGTACACCCCGAGCCGGCCGTCGGCCCAGTCGGCGATGCGCTCGCCCGCCGCGGGTGCTGGGGGCCGCTCGGCGCGGGTGGTGCTGTCGGACATCACAAGCCTCCCGTCGGTGCTCACAGCTGAGACAGGACAGGGGGTGCCGTTTGTGACACCGGACGCCCTCTTTGTGAGCCAGCTCACGCGGCCGTGCCGCCTCCGCTTGATAGGCAAGTGATGACTTGCCTATCGTGGAGGCATGCCGGACGACGTCTTCAAGGCGCTGGCCGACCCCACGCGTCGGCGCATCCTCGACGAGCTCGTGGACCGCGACGGCCAGACCCTGTTCGAGATGTGCGCACGCCTCTCGACCAAGCACGGTCTCGGCCTGTCCCGGCAGGCGATCAGCCAGCACCTGGCCGTCCTGGAGTCCGCGGACCTGGTCCGCACGCGACGCGAGGGCCGCTACAAGTTCCACGACCTCAACACCGCCCCCCTCGAGCGCATCGTGACCCGATGGCTCAGGCCCGACCCCCCGGAGAGCACCCCATGAGGATCCACATCACCAGCGTCTTCGTCGACGACCAGGAGACGGCCCTGCGCTTCTACGCCGATGTCCTCGGCTTCGTGAAGAAGCACGACGTCCCGCTCGGCGGGGGCGCCCGCTGGCTGACCGTGGTCTCCCCGGAGGCCCCCGACGGCACCGAGCTCCTCCTGGAGCCCTCCGGTCATCCCGCGGTGCAGCCGTACAAGACGGCCCTGGTCGAGGACGGCATCCCGGCCGCGTCCTTCGCGGTGGACGACGTCCGGGCCGAGTTCGAGCGGCTGCGCGCCCTCGGGGTGACCTTCACCCAGGAGCCGCTGGAGATGGGCCCGGTGACCACGGCGGTCCTCGACGACACCTGCGGGAACCTGATCCAGATCGTGCAGAGCAAGTAGCCGAGTGGCCAAGTCGCCGAGCAGGTGCCTGGTCAGGCGGCGGGGCAGAGGGCCTCGGCGGTGACCGGGGCCGCGGTGCGGGCCACGGTCGCGGGGCGGGCCGTCGGCTGCTTCAGGATGCGGGCGAAGACGACGACCCGCAGCACCACGAACCGGCCGATGCCCGCGAGCCCGGAGGCCGACAGGTAGACGACCTGCTCGACCACGGCGCCGGGCGATGCCACCAGCTGCTGCAGGAGGAACATCGCCACGGAGGTCACCGCGTACGCGGCCGCCGCCGACCCGGCCGACTGGGTGTGCTGGCGCCAGGTCGCCCGTCCGCCCGCACCGAAGGTGAAGCGGGCGTGCAACTCGGTGGCGAGCAGCGTGGAGACCACGGTGATCAGCGCGTTGGCCAGGGCCCAGGGGATCCAGGAGGCGAGCGCCGCCACGGCGAAGCTGGAGGCGACCCCGACCCCGCCGCCGCAGAGCACGAAGCGGGCGAAGGCGTGGAAGGCGCCGGGCGCCGTCTGCTGCTGGTCCTGTGCAGTCTTCATGGTCCCCACCCCTGTCCTTCTGTCCTTCGGCGATGTGCTCCGGCCTGCTCCCGAAGCGCGGTGCGTTTCGGTGGTGCCATCATGGCACACCAGTGGTGCCATGGCTAGGCATTTATGGCGTCGCGTGTGCCAGTGATGGCGTCGCCGTCAGGTGGATGCATTAAAAGAGCAGGTCAGGGGCATGGTGTCACCGTGGCGCCAGTGGCGTCATCCTCGGCTCAGTGTGCGTGTCACGCCCGCCACGACCGCCGTCGTCAGCACCCAGCCGACCGCGACGAGCCCGTACGCGAGCCCCTGCACCTCGGGCTGCGCCCAGTGCCAGACGTCGCGCTGGCCGAGGCCCCCGATCGGGACGAGCAGATCGAGGGTGTACGCGAACGGGTTGAAGGGCGGCCCCTCGCCCCGCTTGTTCGCCACGGGAGTGTGGAGGTGGAAGACGAGCGAGCCGACGAGGGTCAGCAGGGCCAGCCAGATCCCGGCGATCCAGGGCCGGTAGCCGTAACCGACGGTCGCGTCGAGGAGGCCGCCCCAGATCCGCCCGAGCGGCCGCTGGGTCTTCCTGCGCTGCCGCTCCCGCATCAGCAGGACGCGGCGCGCCTCGTCGTCGTGGCCCAACCGGCGGTAGTACGCGGCCAGTTGCTCGTACGGCTGCGGTGCGTACGCCTGCTGGTGGCTGAGCCAGCGGAGCCGGTTCGCGCAGTCCTCGCGCTGGCTCCGCGCCGTCGGCTCCAGCCAGTCGTACGTCAGCCCGTCCAGGCCCAGCGGATCGCGCCAGGTGGGCGGCGCGTCCTGGATCCGGGTCGCCCGCGCGTTGCGCAGGTTCACCCCGCCCGCGGGCGGCCTGGCGAACCGCAGGTCGAGCGCCTCCACCTGTGCCCCGACGCACATCAACGACGAGCCCACGCCGAGGAGTTCGGCGTCCTTGAAGGAGAGCATGTCGTCGATGCGGGCCCCGCGCAGCCGCACCCGCCCGTCCGCCCGGAACCCGTGGTTCAGGCGCACGCTCGACGCCCGCAGCGAGTCCCCGTTGAACGCGACCTCCGTCGGCTCCGGCAGCACGATCCGCGCCCCGCCCATCCACAGCCCGCCGGGCAACTCGGCGCCGGGGAACAGGACTTGGCCGTGCGCCACGAAGCCGTCCTCGCAGAACACCCCGCCCGCCATGACCAGGCCGCCCGCGTTCAGTGCGATCGCCTCCGTCGACACCAGGTGCGCCCGGTCGAGCCGGAGCCCGCCCGTGATGTGCGCGTGGACCAGGTTCACGGCGCCGCGGCGGCCGCCGCTGATGGTCGATCCGCGCAGATCGAGCCGCCCGCCGATCTGGGCGGTCGGCGCGACGAAGCCGGGCAGTTCGCACTCGGTGACCGTGAACGCCAGCGTGCTCGCGCCCTCCAGGGTCACCGGCTCGTCGAACCGGCACCCCTCGAACCGCACGAGCCGTCCGATCTCGGCCCCGTCGAGCGCCAGGGCCCCGCGGATCCGGGCGCCGCGCAGCACGTACGGCTCCGCCCCGGCCTCCGCGTCGAGGATGTCCCGCCGGACCCGCTCCGCGGAGACGCCCCGGAATCTCCCGATGGCCCGAACTCGTCCCCTACTCATGCGTACCCCCGCCGACTTGCCGCAGCTCTTGCCGATAAGCCCGATTCTGCCGTGAAGCGATCAAGTCGTCCTGTGAATTCGATCGCGTTCCGTGCATGGATGCTCACCAACTGGCAATGATCGCCGTGGTGTTCACACGATGCACACGAAGCACACAGTGCACACCAACCGCACCAAGTGCACCAAGCGCAGCAACCGCACCAAGCGCACCTGTCACATCCGTTGCACGTACGTGAGAGGGAGAGATGGCCTTGAACAAGCAGGCGCAGGACACGAAGAAGAGTTACGTGAAGCCCGCCATGGTCAAGCAGGGCGACTTCACCAAGACGACGGCCGGCTACTTCGTCGGCGCCTACAAGGAGTGGGTCGTCCGCCGCTTCACCTGACAGGCCAGGCCGGCCGCAGCCGGCTCGACATCCGAAGTGCGAGATCCGAGGAAACGGTGAAGATGCCCGGCCGCCCCGTACAGCCGCCCCACGCACGCGACTGCTTCGTCGTCCTGCCGGACACCCCGGCGGGCCGGGCGGCGGCCGGGCGTCTTCCCGCCGACGGTGACGACTACGAGGTGTTCCGGTATCCGTCCGGCCGCCCCTGGGTCGTCCTCCGCACCCCGCTGCGCCGCGTGAGCAGTGCTCTCGCGGGGTCGGACGCCGTCGTCCTCATCGGGCCCGACGAGGTCCCGGAGGCCGATCTCGTACGGGAGTTGAGCGCCGCGCGCGACAACGCCGACCTGCATCGGCGCCTGGCGCGCTCGCTGCCCGGTGTACATCACGTGATATCTCGTATACGAGACATGACGTGGGTCCGCGGCACCGCCTCCGGCCTGCGCCGCGTCTATGCCACCACCCCCACCGGCCCCACCGGCCCCACCGGCCCCACTGGCCCCATCGACCCCACCGACCCCACCAGTCCCACCGGCCCCGGTCCCGGCGGACTCGTCTCCGACCGCCCCGCCGTCCTCGCGCACCTCACCGGCGCCGCCCTCGACGAGGCCGCGCTCGCGCTGCGCCTCCTCGACTTCGTGCCGCACCCGCTCGGCGGCCGCCCCGTCTGGCGCGGCATCACCGAGATCGACCCGGCGCACGCCCTCGCCCTGCGTGCCGACGGGACGTACCGCACGCACCGCTGGTGGCACGCCCCGGACCCCGAACTGCCCATGGCGGAAGGCGCGTTGCGGCTCGGGGAAGCGCTCGACCGTGCCGTGCGCGCCCATCTCGCCGGACGCACCCGCGTGAGCTGCGAGCTGTCCGGCGGCTTCGACTCCACGTCCCTCGCCTTCCTCGCCCGCCGCGCGGGCCCCGCCGACCTCGCCCTGCTGACCGTGGCGTCCAGGGAGCGCGGCGCCGAGGACGAGACGTGGGCCCGCCGGGCCGTCGACCTGGCCCGCGCGCGAACCCCGACCGGAACCGGCCCCCGCCTCACCCACCTCACCGTCCCCGCGGCCGAGGCGCCCCTCTTCTACGCCGGGGTCGCCGAACGGCTGCAGGGCCCCGCCGACCTGCCCACCGACGAGCCCCTGCCCGTCGCGCCCGCCCGCGCCCGCGCCCGGATGCTGCTCGCCCGCGCCGCGGCCACCGGCGCCGAGTGCCACCTCACCGGCTACGGCGGCGACGAGCTGTTCATGGCGCTCCCGGCCGCGGCCGGCGACCTGTTCCCCGGGCAGCCGGTCGCCGCCTGGAACCGGATCAGCGCCGTGCGCCACCAGCTCGGCTGGCCGCTCGCCGCCACGGTCCGCGCCCTGCTGACCCGCCCCTCCTTCCGCACCTGGCTCGCCGGCGCCGTCACCGGCGACCTGGTCCCGACCGCCCGAACTCCCCATCTGTCCTGGGGAGTTCGCCAGTCGCTGCCGCCCTGGCTGACGCCCGACGCGCGCACCCTGATCGTCGGCGCGTTCCGCGAGGCCGCGGCGAGCGCCGAACCGCTCGCCCCGCGCCCCGGACGCCACCTCGACCTCGACACCGTCCGCATGGGTGCCCGCCACTTCCAGGCCATGGAGGAGTACGGGCACGCGCTCGGGCTTCCGGTGGCCGCGCCGATGTACGCCGACCACGTCATCGAGGCCACCCTCGCCGTACGCCTCGCCGACCGGCTCGACCCCGGCCGCTACAAGCCGCTGCTCGCCGAGGCCGTGCGCGACGTCGTGCCCGCGCCGCTGCTCGCCCGGACCACCAAGGACCACATGAGCAGCGACACCGTGCAGGGCCTGGTCCAACACGCCGACGAACTACGGCAGTTGTGGGACCCGGACGCCTCCCACCTCGCCGCCCTCGGCCTGGTCGACGCGGAGCGGCTCGACGCGCTCGCCGCCGACCCGTACGCGCCGCTGCACACCCGCTGCTCCATCGACTCGGCGGTCGCCTGCGAGATGTGGCTGCGTGACGCCGACACGACCTCCGAAAGGGTTCTCGCCCCGTGATCCTCAGCCCCGGCATCACCGTCACAAGCACCGACTTCGGCGGCGTCCTCCTGGACCAACGCACCGGCACGTACTGGCAGTTGAACGAGTCCGGCACCGTCGCCGTCACCGCGCTCGCCGACGGCCTGAGCCCCGAGGAGGCCGTCGAGCGGATCCTCGCCGCCTTCGACGTCGACCGGGCCCGCGCCGAGGCCGACGTCGCCGACCTCGCCCGCCAGCTCGTCGAGGCGCGGATGGCGACCCCGTGAGCACCGAGATGACGATGCCGGGCCGCGGCGTGCGCGGCCCGAAGGTGCGGCTCGCGATCGCCGTGGGCCTGCTCGTGGGCCGCCTGCGCCCCGACCGGCTGCGCCGCGTGCTCACGCTCGCCCGCCGCGGCGCCCGCCCCGCGACGTACGAGGAGACGCGGGCCGCGTACGAGGCGGTCGTCGCCACCAGCCGCCGCTGCGCGGGCTGGTACGGCTGTCTGCCGCGCTCCGTCGCGATCGCCGTGCTGTGCCGGACGGCGGGCACCTGGCCCACCTGGCACGCGGGCGTCCGCGCCGCGCCCCCGTTCGCCCCGCACGCCTGGGTCGAGGCCGGGGGCCGGATGGTGGAGGACGGGGCACAGGCGGCGGACTACCGCCCCCTCATGACCGTCGCCGCGGCCCCGAAGAACGCGGAGGTACCGGCCCCGCATGCCCGCTGACCTGGGCCGCCTGTTCGCCCACGCCCGCCCGCACGCCCGCACCCTGGCCCTCGGCGGCGTCCTCGCGCTCGCCGGATCGGGCGCCGGGCTCGCCATGCCGTTCATGGCGAAGTACGCGGTGGAGGCCTTCGCCGAGAACCGGTCCCCGGCCCCCGCGCTGCTCCTGCTCACGCTCGTCGTGCTCGCCGGGGCCGCGCTCACCGCGGCCGGCAGCTATCTCCTGGCGCGTACCGGGGAGGCGGTCGTGCTCGGCGCCCGTGAACGCCTCGTCGCCCGCATGCTCCGGCTGAAGATCGCCTCCGTGGACGGCCTCACCCCGGGCGACCTGCTCACCCGCGCCACCGGCGACACCACGCTCCTGCGCACGGTCCTGTCCCGCAGCCTCGTCGAGTCGCTGACCGGCGCGCTCACCCTGCTCGGCACCGTCGTCCTGATGGGCGTCGTGGACCTGGTGCTGCTCGGTGTGACGGTGCTCGTCCTGGCCGTAGTCGCGGCCGCGCTCGGTCTGCTCATGCCGCACATCCGGCGCGCGCAGACCCAGGCGCAGGAGGCGGTGGGGGAGATGGGCGGGGCGCTCGACCGGGCGCTGCAGTCCTTCCGTACGGTCAAGGCGAACGGCGCCGAGGACCGCGAACAGGCCGCCGTCACGGCCGTCGCCCGCCGGGCCCGGGACAAGGGCCTCACCGTCGCCCGCTGGACGTCCGCGTCCGACGTGTCGATGGTGGTGTCGGTGCAGGTGGCGTTCCTGTGCGTGCTCGGCGTCGGCGGCGCCCGCGTCGCGTCGGGCGCGCTCGACATCGGCTCGCTGATCGCGTTCCTGCTGTACCTGTTCTACCTGGTCGCGCCGCTGGGCCAACTGACCGAGGGCTGGGTCGGCCTGACCAACGGCATGGCCGCGCTCGACCGGATCACACAGATCGAGGACCTGCCGGGAGAGGACGCGCAAGAGGCCCAACCCATCGCCCCGGCAAGGGAATTCACCGACACACCAGGCCCGGTGGACGTGACGTTCACCGACGTCGTCTTCCGCTACGACGAGGAGCGCGCCCCCGCGCACGACGGCCTCACCTTCGACGCCCCGGCCGGCGGCCTCACGGCACTCGTCGGCCCCTCGGGAGCGGGCAAGTCCACGGTCTTCGCACTCCTCGAGCGGTTCTACGACCACGCAGGCGGCACCGTGTCCGTCGCGGGCCGCGACGTGCGCGACTGGCCGCTCGCCGACCTGCGCGCGAGCCTCGGATACGTGGAACAGGACGCGCCGGTCCTCGCGGGCACTCTGCGCGACAACCTGCTGTACGCGGCCCCGCAGGCACCGGAGAGCGACGTCCTCGACGTCGTGGCGCGCACCCGGCTCGACGGCCTGGTGGGCAGGCTCCCCGACGGGCTCGACACCCGCGTCGGCCACCGCGGCGTCCTGCTCTCGGGCGGCGAACGCCAGCGGGTCGCCATCGCCCGCGCGCTGCTGCGCCGCCCGCGCCTGCTGCTGCTCGACGAGGTCACCGCGAACCTGGACGCCGTCAACGAACAGCACCTGCGGGACGTCGTCCGCGACCTCGCCCCGCACACCACGGTCCTCGTGATCGCGCACCGCCTGTCGACGGTCGTGGACGCGGACCGCATCGTCGTCCTGGAGAACGGCCGCGTCCGCGCCCAGGGCCCCCATGCCGAACTGCTCGAAAAGGACGCACTGTACGGCGAGTTGGCGGCCACGCAACTCGTGGCCGCCTCAACTCGCTGAGTACGACGGGTGGTCCGGTCGGCTCAGGCGCTCTTGATCGCCGAGATGTCGAAGTTCAGCTTGATCTTGTCGGAGACGAGGACGCCACCGGTCTCGAGCGCCGCGTTCCAGGTCAGGCCCCACTCGGAGCGCAGGATCTCGGCCTTGCCCTCGAAGCCGACGCGCTCGTTGCCGAACGGGTCCTTCGCCGCGCCGTTGAACTCCAGGTCGATGGTGAGCGGCTTGGTCGTGCCGAGGATGGTCAGGTCGCCGGTGATGCGGTAGTCGTCGCCGCCCAGCGACTCGGCGGACGTCGAGCGGAACGTCATCGTCGGGAACTCCTCGATCTTGAAGAAGTCCGCGCTCTTCAGGTGGCCGTCACGGTCGGCGTTGCCCGTGTCGATGCTGGCCATCTGCACGTCGAACGACGCGGTCGACTTGTCCGGGGCCGAACCGTCGAGGTGCAGCTCGCCGGTGAAGTCCGTGAAGCTGCCCTTCACGTTGGTCACCATCGCGTGGCGGGCGACGAAGCCGAGCGAGGTGTGCGCCGGGTCGACGGTGTACTCACCGGTGAGGGCGCTGAGGTCCTGGCCCGCCTGCGCGGCGGCCGGGGTGGCGGTGGTCTCGTCGTTCTTGCGGCCGAAGATGCCCATGACGTGCTCCTTGGGGGACGGGCGGCACGGGGGTGCCGACATGATGTTGAAAGTTGAACCATCAACAGAGACGACTCTAGCGCGATGATGTTCAACTTTCAACATCAATCGCAACGTGTCCCTTCGATTACACCCGGTGGATCTTCCGGGCGCTCTTCCGGACGCGCGTAGAAACGGGCACCATCTCCTTGCTCGCTCCACCTGCATCACAGCCGTCTCACAGCTCACTCAGCCCGTGCAGTCGACAGCAGGAAAGGACCCCCGATGCGCATCCGCTCGGCATTCACCGCCCTCGCGCTCACCACCGGCGCCCTCGTTGCCCCCGGCTTCGGCGTGCTCACCACGGCCACCGACGCCTTCGCCGTCACGAAGATCAGCCACGCCACCGCCACCTCGATGTTCCGCGAGGTGGGCATCACCTGGTCGTCGTCCGGCGGCTGCTCCGACCGCAACAACGCCACCTGTACGTCCTTCGACCAGCTCAATCTCCCCACGGCCCAGGGCGCCCAGACCCTCAAGCGGGCCAGCGGCTGCGCCCTGAACATCACCGGTGGCACGGAGACGGGCCATGCGAGCGGCACGTACTCGCACTGGAACGGCTACAAGCTCGACTACGGCAAGAACACCTGCGTCACGAACTACATCAAGGGCACCTTCACGTACATCGGCCTACGAGGTGACGGCGCACCGCAGTACAAGTCCGGCTCCGGGAACATCTACGCCGACGAGGGCAACCACTGGGACGTCCTCTACTACAACTGCGGCGGCTGCTGACCTCGTGGCCGCAGGGCGCGCTAGTGCGCGGCGAGCCGCTCCATGAGGGTGGCGCCGCGCGCCAGCAACTCCCGCTCCTGCGTGGTGAGTTCCCGCTCGATGGCCTGCGCCAGCCAGCCTGCCCTGCGGCCGCGCTCCGTCTCCAGGGCGGCCCGCCCGGCGGGCGAAAGCTCCACCAGGGACTTGCGGCCGTCCGTGGGGTGCGGGCGGCGGGTGACCAGGCCCTGCTCCGCGAGGAGGCCGACCGCGCGGGCCATCGACTGCGGACGCACGCGCTGGTCCGCCGCGAGATCGCTGGTGGTCATGGCGCCGTCCCGGTCCAGGACGCCGAGTACGGCGACCTGGCCGTGCGGAATCCGGTCCTCGTGCTGCACGCGGCGCGTGAGCCTGCCCATCGCGGTACGCAGTTCGACGGCTACGGCGGCGGATTCCGGGGTGGGCATAGGGCACTTTAACCCGCAGCTCTGCTGTGCAGCAGGGCTGCGCAGCCTGACTGAACAGCAGAGCTGAACAGCAGAACTGAACAGATGGACTGAACAGCAATGCTGTAGAGTTTTTCTCGTCGGGCTCAGCGCCAGCGTCGTCGCAGCCGGGGCCCGGCAGGCAACCACCCTGAGGAACTCTCATGTCCGTCAAGGCAGTTGGACCCACCGTCATCGAATCCGTCACCGCCCGCGCCGTCCTCGACAGTCGCGGCAACCCCACCGTCGAGGTGGACGTCGCCCTCGCCGACGGATCCCTGGGCCGCGCCACCGTCCCCTCCGGCGCCTCCACCGGAGCCCGCGAAGCCGTGGAACTGCGCGACGGCGACCCGAGGCGCTGGCACGGAAAGGGCGTCGACAGCGCGGTCGCCCACGTCAAGGGCGAGATCGCCGCCGCGGTCACCGGGCGCGACGCCGACGACCAGGCCGGCCTCGACGCCGCGCTGATCGCGCTCGACGGCACGCCCACCAAGGCCAGGCTCGGCGCGAACGCCCTGCTCGGCGTCTCCCTCGCCGCCGCGAAGGCGGCCGCCGCCGCACACCGCCAGCCGCTCTACCGCTACCTCGGCGGCGCCGACGCCCGCGTCCTGCCGATGCCGATGATGAACATCGTCAACGGCGGCGCCCACGCCGACAATCCGCTCGACTTCCAGGAGTTCATGATCGCCCCGGTCGGCGCGGCCACGTTCGCCGAGGCCGTCCGCATGGGCTCCGAGGTCTTCCACACGCTGCGCCGCGACCTCCTCGCCGCGGGGCACTCCACCGGCGTCGGCGACGAGGGCGGCTTCGCACCCGCGCTGCGCACCGCCGAGGAGGCCCTGGACTTCGTCATGGCCGCGATCGAGCGCACCGGGTACCGGCCGGGCGCGGACATCGGGCTCGTCATGGACCCGGCGTCGTCGGAGTTCCACCGGGACGGCGTGTACGCGTACACGGGCGAGGGCGTGCGCCGCACCTCGGCCGAACAGGTCGACTACCTGGCCAAGTTGATCGACGCGTACCCGATCGTGTCCGTCGAGGACCCGATGGCCGAGGACGACCTCGACGGCTGGCGCGCACTGACCGGCCGCGTCGGCGACCGCTGCCAGCTCACCGGCGACGACGTGTTCTGCACGAACGAGGCACTCGTCCGCGAAGGCATCCGGACGGGCGTCGGCAACGCGGTCCTGGTCAAGGTCAACCAGATCGGTACGTTGACGGAGGCGCTCGGCACGGTGTCCGCCGCGCGCCGGGCCGGCTGGGCGGTGGTCGTCTCGCACCGCTCGGGCGAGACGGAGGACACGACGATCGCGGACCTGGCCGTCGCCACGGGCTGCGGCCAGATCAAGACGGGCTCCCTGTCCCGCTCCGACCGCACGGCCAAGTACAACCAACTGATCCGGATCGAGGAGGAGTTGGGTTCCCGTGCGATCTACGCAGGGGCTCTGAAATCCAGCCCCTCCGGCGTTTGAGGAGCGGGGTCCGGGGCAGAGCCCCGCGACGGCAACTTGGACTTCCCGGAACCGATTGTTGGACTGCGGCAAGGGGTGCCGCCCGGAAACGTTGACCCGCTATGGGCTCCGCCGATACCCAGACCCCATGTCCCGAAGATCCCGAGCCCCTCATGCCCTGGCCCTGGCGACAGCCACCGTGGTCGCGCTCGCGGCCCCGGTGGCCGCGAAGGAGGCGCAGGACGAGCCCCCCGGCCTCGTCCTGGCCTCCCCGCAGCTGAAGGTCACCGTCGCCGAAGACTTCCCCCGCGTCCTGGCCTACGCGGACGCGACCGGCGCCCGCCTCCTCGGCAGCACCAGGCCCGTCACCGAGGTCACCCTCAACGGCAAGGCGTACGCCGTCCATCTCAAGGCCGCACCCGCGGTCAGCGGCGCGCAGGCGGCGTACACGCTCACGTTCCCCGACCTCCCGGGCGTCGAGATCGACGCGACGCTCGCCGTCTCCGGCCGGACCACGACCTTCAAGGTGACGGCCGTGCGCGACACCGCCGCCTTCCGGGTCGGCACGATCGACATCCCCGGCCACGACCTGGTCTCCGTGGGCAGTACGGACACCGGCGCGCAGACCGCGTTCACCAAGCTCGACCCGGACTCCACCCGCACCGCCGACGTCTTCGGCAAGGTCACCGCGGACACCCCGGCCGAGCAGTCCGCGACCGGAGCCTCGTACGCGATCGTCAACACGGGGCAGCTCGCGGCGGCCGTCGAGTCCAACTCCACGTACGACAAGCCGAGCGGCGCCACCGGCGGCGACGACGCCCGGTTCTGGCACCAGGCCCGCAAGGACGCCGACGGCAGCACGCGCGTCGGCGTCTGGTCCGGGCAGTGGACGTACCGCGGCGACGGAGCGCCGACTCCCGCCTCCGGCGCGGACCTTCCGTGGGCGAAGGTCGTCGTGACGCCCGACGCCAACGCCGACGGGAAGGTCGACTGGCAGGACGGCGCCGTCGCCTTCCGCTCCATCGGCATCAAGCCCAAGGGCGGCGAGGGGACCGCGGACCGGGTCATCACCCACATCCCGTTCAACTTCGCGAGCCAGGCCCAGCACCCGTTCCTGCGCACCCTCGACGACGTGAAGCGGATCTCGCTCGCGACGGACGACCTCGGCCAGTTCGCGCTGCTCAAGGGGTACGCCTCCGAGGGCCACGACTCCGCGCACCCCGACTACGGCGGCAACACCAACCAGCGCGCGGGCGGCCTGAAGGACCTCAACAAGCTGCTCGAGGCGGGCAAGAAGTACGGCGCCGAGTTCGGCGTCCACGTCAACGCCACCGAGGCGTACCCCGTCGCCAAGCACTTCAAGGACGACCTGATCGACCCCAAGGCGCCCGGCTGGAACTGGCTCGACCAGAGCTACTACATCAACCAGCGCCGCGACATCGACAGCGGCGACCTCGCCGCCCGCTTCAAGCAGCTGCGCGACGAGACCGACACGAACCTCACCACGGTCTACGTCGACGTGTACTACACGCACGGCTGGATCGCCGAGCAGACCGCGAAGGCCATCAACGGCCAGGGCTGGAACATGGCCACCGAGTGGGCCGACAAGTTCGAGCGGCAGTCCCTGTGGTCGCACTGGGCCAACGACCTCGACTACGGCGGCGCCACGAACAAGGGCCTCAACTCGAAGATCATCCGGTTCATCCGGAACAGCGAGAAGGACGTCTGGAACAACGACCCGGTCCTCGGTCAGAGCGCCCTCGTCGACTTCGAGGGCTGGACGGGCGAGAACGACTGGAACGACTTCTACGCCAACGTCTGGCAGCGCGACCTGCCCGCCAAGTACCTCCAGCACCAGCAGATCACCCGATGGGACGGCAACGACGTCACCTTCACCGGCGGCCTGCGCGGCACCGTCGAGAACGGCAAGCGCGCCTTCTACGATCACGGCCGCCTGGTCCTCGACGGCGACAGCTACCTGCTGCCCTGGAAGTCCGAGGACGGCGAGGCGAAGCTCTACCACTACAACAAGCAGGGCGGGACGACCAGTTGGGCCGTGCCGCGCGGCTCGTACACCGTCTACAAGCTCACCGACAACGGCCGCGTGAAGACCGGCACCGTCCGCACCGGTGCCGATGGCAAGGTCACCCTGAAGGCCGACGCCGGTCAGCCCTACGTCCTCTACCCGGCCGCCCGCACCCCGCGCGCCACCGACCCGGCCTGGGGCGAGGGCACCGGAGTGAAGGACCCCGGGTTCAACGACGCCCGCCTGACCGGCTGGGACAAGAGCGGCACGGTCGCCCGCGACACCGACGCGAACGGCCGCAACAGCGCCGCCCTCACCGGGACCGCAGCGGCCGCGATCTCCCAGCCCCTGAAGGGACTTGAGCCGGGCAAGCGCTACACCGCATCCGCCTGGGTCGAGGTCCAGCCGGGCGCCTCCCGCCGTACGACACTGTCGGCGGGCGGGGCCACCACGGGCACCGACCGCTCGACGCTGGCGAACACGATGGCGGCGAGCGACTGGAGCGGCACCCACATGCAGCGGATGAAGGTGAACTTCACCGCGCCCGCGCACGGCAATCCGACCCTGCGCATCGCCGCGGCCGCCGACACGAAGGGATCCAAGGTCCGCGTCGACGACGTACGCGTCGTCGCGAACGCCCCGACCACCGAGCCCGGCACGGTCGTCCACGAGGACTTCGAGGACGTCGACCAGGGCTGGGGCCCCTTCGACAAGGGCGACGCGGGCGGCGTCACCGACCCGCGGACGCACATCGCGCAGAAGAACGCCCCGTACACGCAGGCCGGTTGGAACGGAAAGCTGACCGACGACGTCATCGGCGACGGCTCCGAATCCCTCAAGTCGCACGAGGAGAACGACGGCGTCGTCTACCGCACGTCCACGTCCGACGTCCCCCTGAAGGACGGCCACGCCTACAAGGTCGACTTCTCCTACCAGTCGAGCCACGCGGGCGCCTACCAGTGGATCAGCGGCTACGATCGCGGCGCCGACGCCGTCGAGACGGCCGCCGTCCCGATCGCCCAGCAGCGTACGACCGGACACTTCACCACCACGGTCACGGCGGGCTGCGGCGACACCTGGACCGGTCTGCGCAAGCTGCCCGGCGCCCCGGACGGCGCGGACTTCGTCCTCGACGACTTCACCGTGACCGACCTCGGCCCGGCGAAGGAACCGGCCGCCTGCGGCACCCTCGCAGTGCGGGCGGGGGAGACCCTGGAGCCCGGACAGCCCAACAAGGTGGAGACGACCTTCACCAACTACGAGGCCCAGCCGGTCACGGACGCGTCCGTCTCCCTTGCCCTGCCCGAGGGCTGGAAGGCCGAACCGGCCGGACCCGTCGCGCTCGACCCGGTCGCACCCGGCGCCACGGCCACCACCACCTGGCAGGTCACCCCGCCCGCCGACGCCGCGTACCAGCCGTACGAGCTGCACGCGAAGGCCACGTACACGGTCGGCGGCGCGAGCCGTACCCTCGCGGCGCTCGCCGCGGTCCGCACGCTCCCGCCGCCGCCCACCAAGGACACGTACGCCAGTGACATGGACTGGACGTCGGCGGAGAACGGCTGGGGCCCGGTCGAGCGTGACCTCTCGGTCGGCGAACAGGGCCAGGGCGACGGCACCCCGCTCAAGATCGGCGGCGTCTCCTACGCCAAGGGTCTGGGCACGCACGCCCCCGCCAAGGTCCGCTACTACCTCGGCGGCCGGTGCACGTCCGTCACCGCCCAGGTCGGCGTCGACGACGTACAGACCAGCCGGGGGAGTGTGCAATTCTCGGTGGCGGCCGACGGCACCGAGAAGGTGAAGTCGCCGGTCCTCAAGGCCACCGACGCGGCCTGGTCGCTGACCGCCGACGTGACCGGCGCCAAGTATGTCGACCTGATCGTCGGGGACGGCGGCGACGGCAACGGGAACGACCACGCGGACTGGGGCGACGCCCGCTTCCACTGCGGAGTGTGACAGGCCTCTCACGCGTCGCCTTTGTGTGACCCCTACAAGCCGACGGGGGCCTGAGCAGTAGCTTCGGCTGCATGACGCCGGGGTTCTGTTCGGGCCTACCAGGAAAACGGGCCGGAGACTGTACAGAGTCGACGGCCCGTTTTCTTGGTCGGCTTCGTAAGGTCACTACATGACCGTTTTGGACGACTCCCCCGAGGGCGAGCCCACCGACGCGCGTGGGCGCGTGGCCGAGCTGCACGCGATCCGTGAGCAGGCCCTGCGCGGACCCAGCGACAAGGCGACCGAGGCGCAGCACGCCAAGGGCAAGCTGACGGCGCGCGAGCGCATCGAGCTGCTCCTGGACGAGGGATCGTTCAACGAGGTCGAGCAGCTGCGCCGGCACCGCGCGGTCGGCTTCGGCTTGGAGGCGAAGAAGCCCTACACCGACGGTGTCATCACCGGCTGGGGCACGGTCGAGGGCCGCACGGTCTTCGTCTACGCACACGACTTCCGGATCTTCGGCGGCGCCCTGGGCGAGGCCCACGCCACGAAGATCCACAAGATCATGGACATGGCCATCGCGGCCGGTGCCCCGCTGGTCTCCCTGAACGACGGCGCGGGCGCCCGTATCCAGGAGGGCGTCTCCGCCCTCGCGGGCTACGGCGGCATCTTCCAGCGCAACACCAAGGCGTCGGGTGTCATCCCGCAGATCTCGGTGATGCTCGGCCCGTGCGCGGGCGGCGCGGCCTACAGCCCGGCACTGACGGACTTCGTCTTCATGGTCCGTGAGACCTCGCAGATGTTCATCACCGGACCGGACGTCGTCAAGGCGGTCACCGGCGAGAACATCACGCAGAACGGCCTGGGCGGCGCCGACGTGCACGCCGAGACCTCGGGCGTCGCGCACTTCGCGTACGACGACGAGGAGACCTGCATCGCCGAGGTCCGCTACCTGATCTCGATGCTCCCGCAGAACAACCGCGAGAACCCGCCGACCGTCGAGTCCGACGACCCGGCGGACCGCCGCTCGGACGTCCTGCTGGACCTGGTTCCGGCCGACGGCAACCGCCCGTACGACATGGCCAAGGTCATCGAGGAGCTCGTCGACGACGGCGACTACCTCGAGGTCCACGAGCGCTGGGCGCGCAACATCATCTGCGCGCTTGCCCGCCTGGACGGCCAGGTCGTCGGCATCGTCGCCAACCAGCCGCAGTCCCTCGCGGGCGTCCTGGACATCGAGGCCAGCGAAAAAGCTGCCCGCTTTGTCCAAATGTGCGACGCTTTCAATATCCCCATCGTGACCCTCCTCGACGTGCCGGGGTTCCTCCCCGGAGTCGACCAGGAGCACGGCGGGATCATCCGGCACGGCGCGAAGCTGCTGTACGCGTACTGCAACGCCACCGTGCCGCGGATCTCGCTCATCCTGCGCAAGGCGTACGGAGGTGCCTACATCGTCATGGACAGCCAGTCCATCGGCGCCGACCTCACCTACGCCTGGCCGACCAACGAGATCGCCGTGATGGGCGCCGAGGGTGCGGCCAACGTGATCTTCCGCCGGCAGATCGCTGACGCCGACGACCCCGAGGCCATGCGCAAGAAGATGGTCAAGGAGTACAAGGCCGAGCTCATGCACCCCTACTACGCGGCCGAGCGCGGCCTCGTGGACGACGTGATCGACCCCGCGGCCACCCGCGAGGTCCTCATCCGCTCGCTCGCGATGCTGCGCAGCAAGCACGCCGACCTGCCGGCCCGCAAGCACGGCAACCCCCCGCAGTAACCCGCAGTACCCACTCCCTAGGAGACCTGCCGCATGTCCACCCCTGACATCCGCGTCGAGAAGGGCCACGCCGAGCCCGAGGAAGTCGCGGCCATCACCGCCATCCTCCTGGCCCGCGCCTCCGCCACCCCCGAGGCCCCGGCCCACCACGGCCGCAAGACCCGTGCCGCCTGGCGCCGCCTCGAGCGCGAGCCCGGCTTCCGCGCGCCGCACAGCTGGCGCTGACGCACCCCGCACGCATCGAAGGTCCCGTCTCCCGGGGAAGGAGGCGGGGCCTTTTCGTGTGCCGTTCTCGTGAGCCCGCACATTTTCGATACATCCGTTGCGAAAATCCCGGGGAGGGCTCTACGCTGCTTTACGAAACGGCCGTAGCGAAAAAGAGGGCGGGCGCATGGACACCGAGAAGGAGCCGACGGTCCGGCGCGGCAGGCCGCGCAGCGAGGGTGCGGACGCACGGATCGTCGACGCGGCTCTCGCGCTGCTGATCGAGCGCGGATACGACCGGTTCTCGGTCGACGAAGCGGCGTCGCGGGCAGGAGTCGCGAAGACCACGCTGTACCGCAGATGGCCCACCAAGGACCATCTGATCGTCGCCGTGGTCGGGCGGTTCCAGGACACCGTGCCGGTCGAGTACAGCGGCGACGTCCGGGCCGACCTCGTCCGCTACCTCACCGCGATCGTCTCCGGGCTCGACCGCATGCGCCGGGCGGGCCGCCCCGCGACGTCGGGGGACAGCTCCGCGGGGCTGGTCGCGGAGGTCGCCGCCGCGGCCGCCCGCCACCAGGACGTCGGCGCGGCCGTCCAGGAGATGTTCCGGCGCCGCAACGCGCTCGTGCTGGGCCTGCTCGAACAGGCAAGGGACCAGGGCGAGTTGCGCACCGGCATCGACCCGGAGGTCCTCTTCGACCAGCTCGCCGGCGCGCTCTACTACCGGCTCCTCATCACGGGGCGCCCCCTCGACGAGGCGTACGTGGAGCACCTCGTCGCCGACGCGCTGCGTGGCGCGTCCGCCTGACCGTCCATCATCCCCGCCGGACACCGACGAAAGAGGAACCCCTGATGGCTCGTACGTCGCTGCTCACGCGTAGACCCCGACTGCTCGTGGTGCTGGGGGCGTTGGTCGCCCTCCTCGCCGGATACACCACGTGGGCCCAGCTGCACGCCACGCGGCTGACCGCGTCGATCGAGATAGACGCCTCGCCCGAGGACGTCTGGCAGGTGCTGTCGGACCTCCCGGCCTATCGGGACTGGAACCCGTTCATGACCTCCGCCCGCGTGACCTCGTCCGGCGGCAGGCTCGACGAGGGGGCCCGGCTGAAGATCGTCCTGCACGACTCGGGCGGCGACAGCACCTTCGAGCCCCGGGTCCAAGTGGCCGACGCGGGGCGGGAGTTGAGGTGGCTGGGGAAGATGGGCCCGGGGTGGATCGCGGACGGAGAACACCGCTTCAGCATCGAGCGGCTCGGCCCCGGCCGCGTCCGCCTGACCCAGAGCGAACGCTTCACCGGAGTTGCCGTGCCCTTCGCCGCGGGCTACCTGAACTCCCGTACCCTGCCGCAGTTCCGGGCCATGAACGAGGCCCTCGCCGAGCGGGCCGAGGCCCTCGCCGGCTGAATCCGGACACGCCGAAGGGCCGCACCCAGGGGCAAGGGGTGCGGCCCTTCGGCACGAACTGGGCCGTGACTAGCGCAGTCGCGCCATCAGCGCGTGCTCGACGAGCGTGATCAGCGTCGACTTGGCGTCGGCCCGGTGTCGGGCGTCCGTCGTGATGATCGGGGTGTCGGGGCCGATCTGCAGCGCCTCGCGGACCTCGTCCGGGTTGTACGGCTGGTTGCCGTCGAAGCCGTTGAGGGCGATGACGAAGGGCAGGCCCGAGTTCTCGAAGTAGTCGACCGCGGGGAAGCAGTCGGCGAGGCGGCGGGTGTCGACCAGGACGACGGCGCCGATCGCGCCGCGCACGAGGTCGTCCCACATGAACCAGAAGCGGTCCTGTCCCGGCGTGCCGAACAGGTAGAGGATCAGGTCCTGGTCGAGCGTGATGCGGCCGAAGTCCATGGCGACCGTGGTGGTCGTCTTGTCCCCGGTGTGGGTCAGGTCGTCGATGCCCGCGGACGCGGACGTCATGACGGCCTCGGTGCGCAGCGGGTTGATCTCGGACACGGCGCCCACGAAGGTCGTCTTGCCGACACCGAACCCGCCGGCCACCACGATCTTCGCGGACGTGGTGGAACGACTTGGAGTTGCCGGCCCTCCGCTAGAGCTTGCGAAGTCCACTGAGCACCCTTTCGAGCAAAGTCACGTCTGGCTGGCCGCCGGCGTTCTCGTCGCCGCCGGGCTGATGGATGGCGACCAGGCCCGCCTCCGCCAAGTCGGCGACGAGAATCCTGGCCACGCCGAGGGGGATCGTCAGCAGGGCCGAGATCTCGGCCACCGACTTGATCTCCCGGCAGAGGTTGCAGATCCGCTGGTGCTCGGGCAGTTGGCCCTGCAACTGGTGCGGCTGCGCGGTGGTGTGCACCAGCGCCTCGATGGCGAGCTGGTAGCGCGGCCTGGTGCGGCCGCCCGTCATGGCGTACGGGCGCACCAGGGGATTGTTCGCAGCGGGCGCGGGCCTCGCGTCAGGGCGCGGCTGCGGCTGAACAGGCTGGATGCGCGGCGCCGGCGGCTGGTCGTAGGGACCGGGCTGCCGGGTCGGCCGGGCATGGCTCGGCGCCGAAGGGCCAGAAGGCACAGAGGGGGTCGAGGGGAAGTTGTACCGGTTCGAGCCGTCGCCCGCACCGGCCTGACCCTGACCCTGGGCAGGGCCGTAGGGCGGCCAGTTGGCCGACGAACCGCTCGGGGGTGTTGCTGAACCAGACACGTACTCCTCCTCCGACTGCGCTGGGCACCATCACTGTGGAGCCGCGTCCCGAAACTTTACGGCCACGGGACGCGAAAACGCACCGCCTGTCTGTTAGTTGAGAAGGCTTCCCTGAAGCTCCGCACGCAGGTCGGGGGTGAGAACCGAGCCCGCGCGGTCGACAAGAAGGGCCATCTCGTACCCAACGAGGCCAATGTCCGCCTCGGGGTGTGCAAGGACGGCGAGCGAAGAACCGTCGGAGATGGACATGATGAAGAGGAATCCCCGCTCCATCTCCACAACCGTCTGGTTCACCGCGCCGCCCTCGAAGATGCGGGACGCGCCCGCGGTCAGCGAGGTCAGTCCCGACGCGACGGCCGCCAACTGGTCGGCGCGGTCGCGGGGGAACCCTTCGGACATCGCCAGAAGGAGTCCGTCGGCGGAGACCACCACGGTGTGGGACACCCCGGGGGTGTTGTCCACGAAGTTGGTGATCAACCAGTTCAGGTTCTGTGCCGCCTGGCTCATCGGGCTCACACTAACGCTCCTGGATGTAGGTGCTGTCAGGACCACTGTGGTGAATACCGGTGGCCTGGCCGTTCGTCTGGATCACTGCTGTTCACCGCTGCCCTCGTCGCGACCCCGCTGCACGCCGCGACGCAGATTGCTCAACCTGCCCCGTACGTCCTCGGGGGCGCGGGAGACCTGCGGACCGCCCTGCGGCGTCGACTCCGCTGTGCCCTCGACCAGGTTGGCCTTGGGCACGCGGCGCGGCAGCCCGGACGAGGTGACCCCGCCCGCCTTCGGCTCCTTCAGCCGCTCCGCGCGCTCCCACCGCTCGTCGTTGGCGGAACGCCAGATGTCACTGGTGTCGCCGCCCGTCGACGGGGCGGGCGCCTGTGCCGGGGATTCCTCGCGCTGAGGGGCGCTGGAGCCCCGGCGCGGCAGACCGGCGTCGGTCATTTCGTGCGCGACGGAAGGAGAGGGGCCGGCCGAGGGTGCGGGGGTGTGCGGGGCGAAGCCTACGCTGTCCCGCTGCGCCGCGTCAGCCGCCCGATCGGATTCCGCTTCGGGTGCGTACGACGTCTGGAAGTCGCCCTGGTAGGCGTCCTGCGCCTGCCAGTCGGCCTGCTGCGCGGGCTCCTCGAAGGCGTTGTACGACTCCTGGGAGACTTCCGCATAGCCGTCCTGCGGGGCGTAGCCGGACGGGAAGCCGCCCTGCTGTCCACCGTCGTAGGCCGGCTGCGCGGGGGCGAAGGCGTCGTATCCGCCCTGCTGCCCGCCGTCGTAGGCGACCCCCTGCTCCTTGTAGACACCCTGAGCCTGATCGTCGTAGGCGACCTGCTGCTGGTGGTCGTAGCCGAGCTGCTGACCGTCGTACGCGGACTGCTGTTCTGCGTGGTCTGCGTGGTCTGCGCGGTCTGCGTACGCCGGCTGGTTCTGCTGGGGCTGCTGCGGGGCGACCTCGTCGCGGAACAGCGGGCGCTCGCCCGGCAGCTGGCCGTCCTGGCCCTGTGCGTGCGCCTCCAGGGCCGCACGCCGCTCCTCACGCATGAGGGAGCGGCCGACCGGGTCCAACTCACGGGCGTCGTCCGGGACTTCGTAGCGGCTGTCGTCGAAGCCGAGCTCGGCCGCCGTGCGCAGCGGAGCCTTCTCGAAGGCCTGCTGCGTCGGGATCATCGTCGAGACGGTGAACTCGCTGTGGTCGGGCTGCGCCTCGCCGCCGCCACCGCCGTGCGTGATCGCGTCCGGGAGCATGACCAGGGAGGTCGTGCCCGCCTGCTCGCCCGAGGGGCGCAGCTGGACGCGGATGCCGTGCCGGTCGGCGAGCCGGCCGACCACGAACAGGCCCATGCGCTGGGAGATCGCGGCGTCCACGGTCGGCGGGTTGGCCAGCTTGTGGTTGATGTCCGCGAAGTCCTCGGCGGTGAGGCCGATGCCCTTGTCGTGGATCTCGATCATGATGCGGCCGTCGGGGAGACGGGTCGCGGTGACGCGGACCTTGGTCTGCGGGGAGGAGAACGTGGTCGCGTTCTCCAGGAGCTCGGCGAGCGCGTGCACGAGGTCGGTGACCGCGCGGCCGTGGATGTCGGCCTCGGGGACGCCCTGCAGCTCGATGCGCTCGTACTGCTCCACCTCGGAGGTGGCGGCGCGCAGGACGTCGACCAGCGGGACCGGCTGGTCCCAGCGGCGGCCCGGCTCCTCGCCGGCGAGGACCAGGAGGTTCTCGCCGTTGCGGCGCATACGGGTCGCGAGGTGGTCCAGGCGGAAGAGGTTCTCCAGCTGGTCCGGGTCGGCCTCGTTGTTCTCCAGGTCGGTGATGAGGGTCAGCTGGCCCTCGATCAGCGACTGGTTGCGGCGCGAGAGGTTGGTGAAGATCGCGTTGATGTTGCCCCGCAGGAGGGCCTGCTCGGCGGCGAGCCGTACCGCTTCCCGGTGAACCTGGTCGAAGGCGCGGGCGACCTCGCCGATCTCGTCGGTCGTGGTGATCGGGATCGGCTGGACGCGGGTGTCCACGCGGCCCGGCTCGGTGCGCGAGAGCTGGTCGACCAGCATCGGCAGGCGCTGCTCGGCCACGTCGAACGCGGCGGAGCGCAGGCGGCGCATGGAGCGGGACATCTGGCGGGCCATCATCCCGGCGAGCAGGAACGCGGCGAGCAGGGCGATCACGACGGCGGCGCCGATGATGATCGCCTGGCGCTTGGCGTCGTCGGCGATGCCGGAGGCCTCGGTCACGGCCTTGTCGGCGAGATTCGACTCGATCGTGCGGTAGGCGTTGAACTTCGCGGTGTTGACCGCCCACCAGTTGTCGACCGTCACGCCCTTCTGCGCGAGCGCGAGACGGGCGCTGGGCTGGGTGCTCGGCATCGCCACCAGGTCGCCGACCATCTCGGTGGAGTCGGCCGGCGGCGGGACGTAGCTGGGGTTCTCCTGCTTGACGGCCGCGGCGCGCTTCACGCCGTCCGCCTTCAGCTGCTTGATCGCGGCGTCGAGCTTGTCGAGGTCGGCCTGCGTGCCGCCGCCCTTGTACTCCTCGATGGCGATGCCCTCGAGGTAGGCGTAACTGCCGAGCGCGGTGCGCTGCTTGGCGAAGGACGTCACGGTCGGGCCGGGCTTGACCAGCAGGTGCATGCCGATGGAGCGCTCCAGCGAGAGCGCCGCCTTGGTCAGCGAGATCGCGTAGACGGTGCGGCCGTAGCTGGTGATGTTTCCGGTGCCGAGGCCGAGCTCGTTGGCGAACTCCATCAGCGGGTGCTGGATGGCGACGTAGCCCTCTTCGGTCGCGACGCCGGGCAGCTTGGAGGTGTAGGCGGCGGCGCGCAGCTTCTCCAGGCCGCCCTCGACCTTGGTGAACTGCGCCATGCGGCGCTCGAGCCCGGCGGTGTGCGGCATGTTCTGCGCCGCGGCGTGGAACGCGGTCGCGGCGGCGTCCGTCGCCTTGCGCGCCTTGACCACCGCCGGGTCGTTCTTCTTGCCCTGGAGCAGGGGAGCGGCGGAGGCGTCGCGCTCCTGGATGAGCTGGTCGCCGTACGTCAGCGACGCCTGGACCAGGCGCGCGGTGTTCTCGGCGTCCTGGGCCTCGTGCCACGTGTCAATGGAGCTCTTCACCTGGAAGCCGCCCATGACAAGGCCGACGAGTACGGGTATGAGCAGGATCGCGTTCAGCTTCGTGGGCACGCGCCAGTTGCGCGGCGACATCCGGCCGCCCGACGGCGCGGGTGCCGCCTCGGCCGGTGCGGCCTGTGCCGCTGTGCGCGGCGGCGGGGTGAAGTTGCCCCGCGCCGACGCCGGCTCGGGACTGTTCTTGCTTCGCCTCACTCGACCAACAACCTCTCGGCGTCGGCACCTACTCCGTGCCGCTGTATGTCTCCAGGCCCGTTCTTACTGGGCAGTTCAGCGCATTCCAGCACGTCAGGAGGTGCACTTCCAAACAGTCGGAACCGGAAGCTCCGCGTGATGTATGCCCTAGATAAAACGGTCATAAAGAGCGAGCCCCGCCAAAAGGCGGGGCTCTTGTGAGCGCAGTGGAACCGGGTGTGCGCGACGTGTGTCGGCGCCACCGGAATTCTCTGTCGAAACGTTATGAACACAGTGGCCCCGCGTGTCAAAGGCCACAGGGGCCGCTGCGGGGCCTACGACAACTGCCGTACGGATCCAGCCACTTGGTGGCTGACTTCCGACCGCTTCTGTCTACTTGAGACGAGCCATCAGCGCGTGCTCCACCAGCGTGATCAGCGCACTCTTTGCATCCGCACGGTGTCGGGCGTCCGTCGTGATGATCGGGGTGTCGGGCCCGATCTGCAGCGCCTCGCGCACCTCTTCGGGAGCGTAGGGCTGGTGACCGTCGAAGCCGTTGAGGGCGACGACGAACGGCAGACCGGAGTTCTCGAAGTAGTCCACGGCCGGGAAGCAGTCGGCGAGGCGGCGCGTGTCCACGAGCACGACGGCGCCGATCGCGCCGCGCACGAGGTCGTCCCACATGAACCAGAAGCGGTCCTGTCCCGGCGTGCCGAACAGGTAGAGGATCAGGTCCTGGTCGAGCGTGATGCGGCCGAAGTCCATGGCGACCGTGGTGGTCGTCTTGTCCCCGGTGTGGGTCAGGTCGTCGATGCCCGCGGACGCGGACGTCATGACGGCCTCGGTGCGCAGCGGGTTGATCTCGGACACGGCGCCCACGAACGTGGTCTTGCCGACGCCGAAGCCACCGGCCACCACGATCTTGGCCGAGGTGGTCGAACGGGCGGCTCCCGTCGCGCCGTCAGAGCTTGCGAAGTCCACTGAGCACCCTTTCGAGCAGAGTCACGTCCGGCGCACCGCCGTTGTTCTCGTCGCCGCCCGGCTGGTGAATGGCGACGAGCCCGGCCTCGGCCAGGTCCGCGACGAGGATCCGGGCCACCCCGAGAGGCATCGACAGCAGGGCCGACACCTCCGCGACCGACTTCACCTCACGGCACAGGTGGCAGATGCGCTGGTGCTCGGGGAGCAGGGTCACCAGGGACGCCGGGTCGGCGGTCGTGGAGACGAGCGCCTCGATGGCGAGCTGGTAGCGCGGCCGGGTCCGGCCGCCGGTCATCGCGTAAGGGCGGACCAGCGGCTGGTCGCCCTCAGGACCGTAGGCGGCGTGTGCCGCGGCACTGCCGTACGGATCGTGAGGAGCGGTGGGCGGGGTCATGGATCCTCCGGGCGGGACGGCAGGTCGGGCACCTGTCGTCTGAGGGTGGGCCGGTGGGGGAGTTGTGACGGCCATTCGATGAAACGGAGCTGAAAGGGAGCTGATCGGAAGGGGATTGCGTGACTGCTGTGGTTTCCGGGGCTGGTGGTGCGTAAGACTGTGGAGACCGCCGGGGTTACCGGCCGTCACCCGCCTCAGTGCAGGAGGCTCCCCTGGAGCTCGGCACGCAGATCCGGGGTGAGCACGGCGCCCGCCCGGTCGACGAGGAGCGCCATCTCGTACCCGACGAGGCCGATGTCGCACTCGGGGTGCGCGAGCACGGCGAGGGAAGAGCCGTCGGAGACGGACATGATGAAGAGGAAGCCGCGCTCCATCTCCACGACCGTCTGGTTCACCGGCCCGCCCTCGAAGATTCTCGAGGCCCCGGCCGTCAGTGAGGTGAGCCCCGACGCCACGGCCGCCAGCTGGTCCGCGCGGTCGCGCGGGAATCCCTCGGACATCGCGAGCAGCAGACCGTCCGCGGACACCACCACCGTGTGCGAGACACCCGGGGTGTTGTCCACGAAGTTGGTGATCAACCAGTTCAGGTTCTGTGCCGCCTGGCTCATCTGGCTCAACTAACGCTCCTGCTGGTGAGTGGGGCTGGGGTAGCTGCCGGTCTGACCGGTGCCACCGGCGTTGCGACCCTGCTGGATGCCCCTACGGAGATTGGTCAGCCGTCCGCGTACGTCGTCGGGCGCACGCGAGACCTGAGGACCGGTCTGGTTCTGCTGCTCCTGTGCCGTGCCCGCCACGAGGTTCGCCCGGGGCACACGGCGCGGCAGGCCCGAGACGGTGACGCCGCCCGCGGCGGGCTTGCGCACCCGCTCGGCCTGACGCATCAGCTCGTCGTTCGGGGACTGTCGCCAATTGGCCTGGTTCTGGCCGGAGTCGGGGACGGGCGCGGCCGCGGGACGCGCGGCCGGGGCCGGCGTCTGCGGGCGCTGCGGAGCCTGCTGCGGGGCTCCGCGCTGCGGCAGCGGCTGCTGCGTGTGCTGCTGCGGCTGGGCGTACGGCTGCTGGTTCTGCGGCTGGCCCTGGACCGGCTGGCCCTGGTCCTGCTGCTGTCCCTGCTGACCGTGGAACCAGTTCGTCTCGAGCGTGTCGTACAGCGGCGTACGGCCGTCACCGATACCGGCCGGCGGCAGGTAGTCCTGCTGCGCGGGCTGCATCGGGACGCCCTGGGCACCCTGGTTCTGGCCGGACGGACGCGGCGCGGGCGGGTAGTCCTGCGCCCCGCGCTGCCGCGGCGCCGCCGGACGCTCGAACTGACCGGTGCCGGACAGGTCCTGAGGACGCTCGAACTGGCCGGTGCCCGAGGGGTCCTGAGGACGCGCGAACGGGTCCTGCGGGCGCTCGAACTGGCCGGTGCCGGACGACGAGCCGTTGCCGTTCGCCATGCCGTTGCCGTGGGACATCCCGTTCGCGCCACCGTGGTTCGGCGCGCCGCCGAAGACGTCGGAGCGGACGAACTGACCGGTGTTCTGGCCCTGGCTCTGACCCTGGCCCTGGCCGGGCTGGGGTGCGGGACGCGGCGCGTCGTAGTCGGGGCGGGCGAACTCGGCCGTGGAACCGGGGCCCTGGCGCTCGTCCTGGACCCGCGGGAACCGTGCCGTGGAGTCCGGCTCGTCGTGCTCGCGCGGGGCGTCGAGCCGCGGCTGCGCGTTCTCGTCGCTCCAACTCGGCACGCGGGGCTGCGGGTTGCCACCGGGCAGCTCGGCACGCGGGCCGCCGCGCGGGGGCAGCACCGGGCGTCGGCCCTGCTGCTCGGCGGGGTCGCTGTGCGTGCGCTGCTGCGGCGGGACCGGGCCCTGGGGGCGGGCGTCGAACATGCCCGGCTCCTGCTGGGCCCGCGCGGGCTGGGGAGCCTGCGGGGTCTGGGGCCGCTGCTGACCCTGGTGCCCGGGCTGCTGCTGTCCCTGCTGTCCCTGCTGACCTTGCTGACCGAAGTCGCGGGACCCCTGCGAGACCTGCGGGTTGTTCTGGTTGTGCTGGTTGTGCTGGGGGTTCTGGTTGTTCTGGTTGTTCTGGGGACCGCCGTCGCGGCCGGGCAGAGCGGCCCGGGGCCCACCGGTACCGGCACCGACCTGCGGCCGCGCCGCACCCGGGCCCGCACCGAGCCGGCCCGCGGCGCCACCACCGGCACCCGGCGTGACACCGCGCCGAGCGGCGGCGGCACCGGCCGCGGCCTGCGCGGCAGCGGGACCACCCGTGGTGCCGGGACCCGGAGCCTTCTTGCCGCCCTGGGCGACGTCGACGGGCAGCATGACGAGCGCGGTCGTACCGCCGGAGTCCGACGGACGGAGCTGGATGCGAATGCCGTGACGCTGCGACAGACGACCGACCACGAACAGACCCATGCGACGCGAGACGGACACGTCCACGGTCGGCGGGGACGCGAGCCGCTCGTTGATCGCGGCGAGGTCCTCGGGCGACAGACCGATACCGGTGTCGTGGATCTCGATCAGCACGCGCCCGTCGGGCAGCGCGTGACCGGTGACCTTGACCTTGGTCTGCGGCGACGAGAACGAGGTCGCGTTCTCGAGGAGCTCGGCGAGCAGGTGCACGAGGTCGTTGACGACGCGGCCGGCGACATCGGTCGCGGGCACGGCGGCCAGCTCGATGCGCTCGTACTGCTCCACCTCGGACGCGGCGGCACGCAGCACGTCGACGAGCGGCACGGGCCGCGTCCACCGGCGGCCGGGCTCCTCACCCGCGAGGACGAGGAGGTTCTCACCGTTACGGCGCATGCGGGTCGCGAGGTGGTCGAGCTTGAACAGCGACGACAGCTGGTCCGGGTCGGCCTCACGGGACTCGAGCTCGGAGATGAGCGACAGCTGACGCTGGATGAGGCCCTGGGAACGGCGCGAGAGGTTGGTGAACATCGCGTTGACGTTGCCCCGGAGGAGGGCCTGCTCGGCGGCGAGACGCACGGCCTCGCGGTGCACGTCGTCGAAGGCCGCGGCCACCTGGCCGATCTCGTCCCGGGAGTGCACACCGACGGACTCGACGGAGGTGTCGACGTCCTGCGGGTCCGACTCCGACAGCTGCTTGACCAGCTCGGGCAGCCGGTCCTGGGCGACCTTGGTCGCGGTGTCCTGCAGTCGCCGCAGCGACCGGATCATGGACCGGGCCACGACGAAGGCGCCGACGAGGGAGACGCCGAGCACGATCAGGATCAGCGCACCGTTGAGGATGGCGGACTGCTCGGAGGAGTTGCGCAGCTCGCGGGCCTGCTGCTCCATCTGGTTGAGCAGCGTCAGCTCGATCTTGGACATCTCCTGGATCCGGGAGCTGTCCGCGTCGACCCAGTCCTTGTAGGAGCGCTTGTCCTGGGTCTTGATGCCGTCCTGCTTGGCGAGGACTCGCTGTGCGTACTTGTCCGCTGCCTTGATGCTGGCGTTGTTCTCGTCCAGCGGCTTGAGGAGTTCTTCCGCGTCGATGTTGCCGTAGACGCTCTTGAAGGACTCCAACTGCGACGTCTGGTTCTCCTGGGCGGCTGCGGCATATTGCCGGTCGACCTCGGAGAGGGTGCCGAACGTGGTGCTGTTGGCCGGCAGCGCGGCGGCGATGACAGCACGCTGTTCGGACGCGTACTCCTTCGCGGAGGAGAACGCCGAGAGGGCGCGGGTGCGCTGGATCATCTCGGGGTTGCTGGTCGCCTGGGCCATGTCCGTGGACAGGGACAGCAACTGCTCGATGATGCGGGCGTACGCCTCGACGGTCTGCGAGGAGTTCGCCTTGCTGGCGTAGGCGTCCTGCCGGATCTTGTTGAGCGTGATCAGCTCGTGGGCGATCTGCACGGCGTGCTCGCGCACACCGTTGAGGCTGCCGGACTCGCCGTCGCTCTCGATGTTCGTCGTGCTCTGCAGGAAGGTGTCACGGGCGCGGTCGGTCTTGGTCCGCGAGGCCTTGATGCCGAAGTCTTCCGTCGCCTTGGAGCCGTTGGACAGCGGCCCCGCCGACTGGTCGCGCTCCTCCTGGAGCGCCGACGCCAGGTCGGTGGCCTGCTTCGTCATCTCGGTCAGCAGCTTCATGTTGTCGAGCTGCTGGATGTCGTCCAGGGACTCCGCGATGCGCAGTGCGCCCAGTGAGGTCGCGGCGACCACGGGCAGCGTCAGAAGCGCCACCAGACGGGTCGAGATGCGCCAGTTGCGCAGGGCTATTCGCGGACCGGGCCCGGTGGGTCCCTTGGCCTTCACCGAGGGTGCCGCGGGCGCGGTCGGGCCACCGGCCACCGTGGAGCGCCCGTCGCGCTCCCCGGTGTCGACGGACGCCGTGCGCCCCGGGTTCTGGGCGTGCGGGGCCTGGGAACCGCCGGCTATCGGGCCGGTCCCGCCGCGCGGCTCCGGCTCCGCCGCAGCGCTGCCATCCCTGTTCTTACGTCCCTGCACTAGCGTCGCAACCTCTGGACCAGGCGTCCCGCCCGCATGCGCGGCCAAGACGGTGTCGGCGTAGTTCGAGGGGCGACCTGAAACGCCCCCCTGTGGTCGTGAGTGACCGGCGCTGGCTCCCCCTCCCCGCCGCTGTTCGGCGCTCTTTCGCGCCCCTGCGCGCCGGTTCGATCCCGCGGCGGTCCCGCGAATTCCAGCACAGTGCAGGATCTCCAACAAGGCCCGAGGGGCGCACCGCCCCCTCCGTGACACCATGTGAGGGGAGTGTCACGAGACGTAGAAAGTGATCTAGAGGAAAGCGGTCATATGCGGCCATTCCAGGTACGGTCGGGGGGTGTCCCAGTCGCCATGATCGGGAGCGGAATGGTGGCTTCAGGGATGCAATGTCCGTTTCTCGTACGGGAGTTGACGGCCCGAAGTGCCCCATTTGCGTACGCGCTCGTGAGCAAACTCACACGAGCTGGATCACAACTTCCCGGCTTTCGGCGGGAATCAGATGTTTAGCCTGACGCTTTACAGGGATGGCCCAACAGACAACCGAGCAGTCGACCGAGAAGGTTCCAGAGCGAAGCCATGAAGACGACGACGATGTTCCTCAACCTCGCGAACCCGCGGCGCACCACGCTCGCGCACCTCAAGGACGCGGACGAGATCCAGGCGGCCCCGGCCCTCCCGGACCACGCGACGACGCTCCCCACGAACACGGCGAACCCGCGCCGCACCATCCTGATGGTCGCCCCGGAGGCAGCCCCCGTCGTCTGACGGACCACGCCCCCGCGCACCGCGTTAGCCTGGGACCCGTACCAAGACCCAGGCCCACCGGCACAGACAAAGGGGCGCAGCCACCCGTGCGCATCGCCAGATTCTCCATCGACGGGAACGTCGCCTTCGGCGCGGTCGAAGGCGACAAGCCTGAAGAGCTCGTCCTCGACATCATCAAGGGCATCCCGTTCGCGGACTTCGAGCTGAGCGGCACCAAGGTCCCGGTCAGCAAGGTCCGGCTGCTGCCGCCCGTGCTCCCGAACAAGGTGATCGCCTTCGGCCGCAACTACGCGGAGCACGCGAAGGAACTCGGCAACGAGGTCCCGGACGCCCCCTTCGCCTTCTTCAAGCCGTCGACCTCCGTGATCGGCCCCGGCGACGAGATCCAGTACCCGACCTTCTCCGAGGACCTGCACCACGAGGCGGAGCTCGCCGTGGTCATCGGCCGCATGTGCCGCGAGGTCCCGCGCGAGCGCGTCAACGACGTGATCCTCGGATACACCGCGGCGAACGACGTGACCGCCCGCGACGTCCAGAAGCGCGAGAAGCAGTGGGCCCGCGCCAAGGGCTTCGACACCTCCTGCCCGCTCGGCCCCTGGGTGGAGACGGACCTGGACGTGGCGGCGGCCTCCGACCTCACGATCCAGTGCACGGTCAACGGCCAGCAGCGCCAGCTCGGCCGTACGTCGGACATGATCACGCCCATCGCGGACCTGATCGCGAACATCTCCGAGGCCATGACGCTGCTTCCCGGCGACGTCATCCTCACGGGCACCCCGGAAGGGGTCGGCCCGCTCCGTGTCGGCGACGAGGTCGCCGTCACCATCGAAGGCATCGGCACTCTCACCAACAAGGTTGTCAAGCGTGGCTAGCGCATCCGCCCCAGCAGTCCGTGTCCGTTTCTGCCCCTCGCCCACTGGTAACCCGCACGTGGGCCTGGTCCGCACCGCCCTGTTCAACTGGGCCTTCGCGCGCCACAACCAGGGCACCCTGGTCTTCCGCATCGAGGACACCGACGCGGCCCGCGACTCGGAGGAGTCGTACGAGCAGCTCCTGGACTCGATGCGCTGGCTCGGCTTCGACTGGGACGAGGGCCCCGAGATCGGCGGCCCGCACGCGCCGTACCGCCAGTCGCAGCGGATGGACATCTACAAGGATGTCGCGCAGAAGCTTCTGGACAACGGGCGCGCGTACTACTGCTACTGCTCCACGGAGGAGCTGGACGCCCGCCGCGACGCCGCCCGCGCCGCCGGCAAGCCGTCCGGCTACGACGGCCACTGCCGCGAGCTGACCGCCGAGCAGAAGCAGGCGTACGAGGCGGAGGGTCGCAAGCCCATCGTCCGCTTCCGCATGCCCGACGAGACGATCACGTTCACGGACCTGGTCCGCGGCGACATCACGTACGAGCCGGAGAACGTCCCGGACTACGGCATCGTCCGCGCCAACGGTGCCCCCCTCTACACCCTCGTCAACCCGGTCGACGACGCGCTGATGGAGATCACGCACGTCCTGCGCGGCGAGGACCTGCTGTCCTCCACCCCTCGCCAGATCGCCCTCTACGCGGCGCTCAAGGACCTCGGCATCGCGAAGCAGACGCCGGTCTTCGGCCACCTCCCGTACGTCATGGGCGAGGGCAACAAGAAGCTCAGCAAGCGCGACCCCCAGTCGTCGCTGAACCTCTACCGCGAGCGCGGCTTCCTCCCCGAGGGCCTGCTCAACTACCTCTCGCTGCTCGGCTGGTCCCTCTCGGCGGACCGCGACATCTTCTCGATCGACGAGATGGTGGCCGCCTTCGACGTCAAGGACGTCCAGCCGAACCCGGCCCGCTTCGACCTCAAGAAGTGCGAGTCGATCAACGGCGACCACATCCGCCTGCTCGACCCCAAGGACTTCGCGGCCCGCTGCGAGCCCTGGCTGAAGGCGCCCTTCGCGCCCTGGGCCCCGGAGGACTTCGACGAGGCGAAGTGGGCGGCGATCGCCCCGCACGCGCAGACCCGCCTCAAGGTCCTCTCCGAGATCACGGACAACGTCGACTTCCTGTTCCTCCCCGAGCCGGCCTTCGACGAGGCCAGCTGGACGAAGGCCATGAAGGAAGGCTCCGACGCCCTCCTCACCACGGCCCGCGAAAAGCTGGAGTCCGCGGACTGGAACTCGGCGGAGTCCCTGAAGGAGGCCGTCCTGGCCGCAGGCGAGGCCCACGGCCTCAAGCTCGGCAAGGCCCAGGCCCCGGTCCGCGTGGCCGTCACCGGCCGCACGATCGGCCTCCCGCTCTTCGAGTCCCTGGAGATCCTGGGCAAGGAGCGGACACTGACCCGCATTGACGCGGCGCTGGCGAAGCTCGCGGGCTGACCGGTTGACATGAGGAAGGGGGCGACGACCAGCCGGGTCGTCGCCCCCTTCCTCATGCCCACAAGGCAGTGCTACGCGTAGGCGTGCCGCCAGCTGGTGCACGTTCCCGATACGACGGTCCCGTTGTCACGGAGACAGACCTTGAAGTAGACGTCCGCGTACTCGGCGATCTCCTCGTCCCGCTTTTCGCAGGTCTGCGCGCCCCCACCGTTGTAGATCGAGTGCACGGTGCCGCCGCTGCCGACCTTCCAGTAGCCGATGACTCCAGCACCGTCGGGCCAGTTGTCGCAGACGTAGAAGAGCTCGCCATAGTTGTCGAAGCGCATGGATCCCTGAGCGGGGGAGGAGTACTTGCCGCTCGCGGCGGTGTCGGCCTCGTAGGTAGTGGCAGAAGCGGGCGTGGCCGCGAAGGCCATGGCCGCAGTCAGCGCAGCCGCCGCGCCCGCCCCCGCGAACATGCGCCGTTTGAACGTGGACATAGTTCCCCCTCGATGTGTTAATCGAACGAACTGTCGATCAATCTTAGGTGGATGAGGCTCAAGGGGTGGGGATTTTCCCTGCACTGGGTGGGACTGTTGAGGGCGGTGGGTCGACCGCACCCGTGGGTATCGTCCCCTCATGCCCATCCGCGCCATCGTCTGGGACATCGACGACACCCTCTTCGACTACGCCACGGCGGACACCACCGGCATGCGCGCCCACCTCACCACCGAGGGTCTCCTCGATGACTTCGGCACCGCCGAGCGCGCCCTCGCCCACTGGAAGGCGCTGACCCGCGAGCACTGGGCCCGCTTCGAGGCGGGGGAGGCCGACTGGGAGGGGCAGCGCAGGGACCGGGTGCGGGCCTTCGTGCGGCAGCGGGAGATGGACGACGCGACGGCCGACGCCTGGTTCGCCCGCTACCTCACCCACTACGAGGCGGCCTGGGCCCTGTTCCCGGACACGGTGCCCGCCCTCGACACCCTCGCCGACGACTACCGGCACGCGGTCCTGTCGAACTCCTCCCTGCACAACCAGGACCGCAAGCTCCGCGTCCTCGGCGTGCGAGACCGCTTCGAGGCCGTCCTGTGCGCGGCGGAGCTGGGCGTGGCCAAGCCGGACGCCGCCGCCTTCCACGCGGTGTGCGAGCAGCTGGCCCTGGAGCCGCACGAGATCGCGTACGTCGGTGATCAGCCGGACACCGATGCCCGCGGGGCGACGGAAGCGGGCCTGGTCGGCATCTGGCTGGACCGCGCGGAGATCGGCGGCCGGCCCGAGCTGGTTCGCATCACGGGTCTTGACCAGCTGCCCCCGCTGTTGGCGCGGGATACCCGTTTTGGAGCGCCGGACACCTTCGGGTAATGTTCTTCCTGCGCCGAGGGGAGCGGGACGAAAGCCCAGGACCCGGAAGCGCAAGCCAAGCAAAGATCCCCTAGGGATTGGCGTTTTGGTGGCCTATGGTGTAATTGGCAGCACGACGGTTTCTGGTTCCGTTAGTCTAGGTTCGAGTCCTGGTAGGCCAGCTCGCAGAGCTCATCTGCACCGTGGATTCCAGATCCACAAAGCCCCCGTTGTGTAGCGGCCTAGCACGCTGCCCTCTCAAGGCAGTAGCGCCGGTTCGAATCCGGTCGGGGGTACAGATCCTTCCCGTGGGGACGGTTATGGGTAGCTCCCGCCGACCTCAATGCAGGATCGCTAGGGCCCCCGTTGTGTAGCGGCCTAGCACGCCGCCCTCTCAAGGCGGTAGCGCCGGTTCGAATCCGGTCGGGGGTACTGGTCAAGATCTGAAAATGGTCTAAACCACCATGGCCTATGGTGTAATTGGCAACACTACGGTTTCTGGTACCGTCATTCTAGGTTCGAGTCCTGGTAGGCCAGCTCGCAGAGCTCATCTGCAACCGCGGATCTCGCATCCGCAAGGCCCCCGTTGTGTAGCGGCCTAGCACGCCGCCCTCTCAAGGCGGTAGCGCCGGTTCGAATCCGGTCGGGGGTACGCGCGAACGATCAGAGGCCCTTCCCGAGCAATCGGGAAGGGCCTCTTCGTGTGCGGCAGTTGAGCGGCAGTTGTGCGGTGGCTGAGCGTCTGCGGACACAACTCCGGCCGGCCGCTGCGGCGTTGGAGCGACCGGCCGGAACTGGCAGGAACGTAAAGGGAGTTGTGGATCAGCCCGTGCGGCGCAGGGCCTCGGAGAGGCGGCCCGCGGCGTCGATGACGGCCTGGGCGTGCATCCGGCCCGGGTGACGCGTCAGACGCTCGATGGGTCCGGAGACCGAGACGGCGGCCACCACGCGGTTCGACGGGCCGCGCACCGGCGCGGAGACGGACGCGACGCCCGGCTCCCGCTCGCCGATCGACTGGGCCCAGCCGCGACGGCGTACGCCCGAGAGCGCGGTCGCGGTGAAGCGGGCGCCCTGCAGACCGCGGTGCAGGCGCTCCGGCTCCTCCCAGGCCATCAGGATCTGCGCGGACGAGCCGGCCTTCATCGTGAGCGTCGAACCGACCGGGACGGTGTCCCGCAGTCCGGACAGCCGCTCCGCCGCGGCGACACAGATGCGCATGTCGCCCTGGCGGCGGTAGAGCTGGGCACTCTCGCCCGTGACGTCCCGCAGGTGAGTCAGAACGGGCCCTGCCGTCGCGAGGAGGCGGTCCTCGCCCGCCGCCGCCGCGAGCTCCGCGAGGCGCGGGCCGAGAATGAAACGACCCTGCATGTCGCGCGCCACCATGCGGTGGTGCTCCAGGGCGACCGCAAGGCGGTGAGCTGTGGGTCTTGCCAATCCGGTGGCCGCGACAAGGCCTGCGAGGGTCGCGGGTCCGGACTCCAGGGCGCTCAGGACAAGGGCTGCCTTGTCCAGAACGCCGACGCCGCTACTGTTGTCCATGCGTCGATACTCCCGTCTCACTCTGTGAAACGCAAGTTCAATTTCCCGTGGAACTTGCCACTCTGTACGGACACCGGCCCGCGGACCAACGGGCTCGGCAGCCGACGTCCGGTACGAGGGGTACGAGCGACGGCGATCCGAATCTCTAGTTGGGTCGGCGCACAACAAGCCGACCGGAGGGAAAGCGATGGGTAGGACACTCGCGGAGAAGGTCTGGGACGACCACGTCGTCCGGCGCGCCGAGGGCGAGCCCGACCTCCTCTTCATCGATCTGCACCTGCTGCACGAGGTGACCAGCCCGCAGGCCTTCGACGGGCTGCGCAAGACCGGTCGCACGGTGCGGCGCCTCGATCTCACCATCGCCACCGAGGATCACAACACCCCGACCCTCGACATCGACAAGCCGATCGCCGACCCGGTCTCGCGCGTCCAGCTGGAGACGCTGCGCAAGAACGCGGCCGAGTTCGGTGTGCGCCTGCACTCCCTGGGCGACGTCGAGCAGGGCGTCGTCCACGTCGTGGGACCGCAGCTGGGCCTGACCCAGCCGGGCACGACCGTGGTCTGCGGCGACTCGCACACCTCCACGCACGGTGCCTTCGGCGCCCTCGCGTTCGGCATCGGCACCTCGCAGGTCGAGCACGTCCTCGCCACCCAGACGCTGCCGCTGGCCCGCCCGAAGACCATGGCCATCACGGTCGACGGCGAACTGCCCGAGGGCGTCACGGCCAAGGACCTCATCCTGGCCATCATCGCCAAGATCGGCACCGGCGGCGGCCAGGGCTACATCCTGGAGTACCGCGGCTCGGCCATCGAGAAGCTGTCGATGGAAGCGCGGATGACGATCTGCAACATGTCCATCGAGGCCGGCGCCCGCGCGGGCATGATCGCCCCGGACGAGACCACGTTCGCGTACCTCGAGGGCCGCGCCCACGCGCCCCAGGGCGCCGACTGGGACGCCGCGGTGGAGTACTGGAAGACGCTGAGGACGGACGACGACGCGGTCTTCGACGCCGAGGTCTTCATCAAGGCCGACGAACTCTCCCCGTTCGTCACCTGGGGCACCAACCCCGGTCAGGGCGCGCCCCTTTCGGCCTCCGTCCCCGATCCGGCTTCGTACGAAGACGCTTCGGAGCGCCTCGCCGCCGAAAAGGCCCTGGAATACATGGGGTTGACCGCCGGGCAGCCGCTGCGCGACATCAAGGTCGACACCATCTTCGTAGGTTCCTGCACCAACGGCCGCATCGAGGACCTGCGCGCCGCCGCCGAGATCCTCAAGGGCCGCAAAGTCGCCGACGGCGTACGGGCGCTGATCGTCCCGGGCTCCGCGCGCGTGGGTCTGCAGGCCGTCTCCGAGGGCCTGGACAAGGTCTTCAAGGAGGCCGGCGCCGAATGGCGGCACGCGGGCTGTTCCATGTGCCTGGGCATGAACCCGGACCAACTCGCCCCCGGTGAGCGCTCCGCGTCCACCTCCAACCGCAACTTCGAGGGCCGGCAGGGCAAGGGCGGCCGTACGCACCTGGTCTCGCCCCAGGTCGCCGCCGCCACCGCCGTGCTGGGCCATCTGGCCTCCCCGGCGGACCTCGCCGAAGCCGACGACCGTACGCCCGCTGGAGTCTGATCAGCCATGGAAGCATTCACCACGCACACCGGCCGGGCCGTCCCGCTGCGCCGCAGCAACGTCGACACCGACCAGATCATCCCTGCTCACTGGCTCAAGAAGGTCACGCGGGACGGGTTCGAGGACGGGCTGTTCGAGGCCTGGCGCAAGGACCCCGAGTTCGTGCTCAACAAGCCCGAGCGCGAGGGTGCCACCGTCCTGGTGGCCGGTCCCGACTTCGGCACCGGTTCGTCCCGTGAGCACGCGGTGTGGGCCCTGCAGAACTACGGCTTCAAGACCGTCATCTCCTCCCGTTTCGCGGACATCTTCCGCGGCAACTCCCTCAAGAACGGCCTGCTGACCGTGGTCCTGGACCAGAAGGTCGTGGACGCGCTGCAGGAACTGGTGGAGAACGACCCGCAGGCCGAGATCACGGTCGACCTGCAGGAGCGCGAAGTTCGGGCCGAGGGCGTCACCGCGTCCTTCGAACTCGACGAGAACTCCCGCTGGCGGCTGCTCAACGGGCTCGACGACATCAGCATCACCCTGCAGAACGAGTCGGACATCGCGGCTTACGAGGCCAAGCGCCCCGCGTTCAAGCCGCGCACCGTCCAGGTCTGACCGGCCGGTTCAGTCACCGAGCAAGGCTCATTCAGGCCAGATCCGCAGACCACGTACCCCCAATCGTGCACCGGTTGGGGGTACTTCTGTGTCCGCCTCCGGGCGCTTCCCGATGACCTGAACGGGTGGTCTCTGCGACCTCTCAACTCCCTTGAATACCAAGGGTGTTCCGCGGGTACGCGAGCCTCGGTGCCGCGCTGAGCGGGCATGTCGTGGCAGAGCCCAGGAAGCCCTCGTGGGGCGGGAGTTACCCCCTGCGGAGGCGACAACTCGCCCCAGATGGCACAATCTGTGCATGGACCACGACGGCCAACTCCAGCTGTACGCGGCAGTCGCGGACCAACTCAAGGAAGCGCACACCAGAGTGCGTGCACTGCAAGTCCCGGAGGGCGTACGGATGGCGCTGACCCGGAAGCTGCTGGCCATTACGGCTGCGGCCAAACACGATCTCGCCGGTGCGGCAAGGCGTCTGGAGCGATTCAGGGCGGACCTCGACGACTTCGAAGAGGGCTCCGTCACTGAAGAGGAACTCTGAGACAGCCGAGTTCGTTGCGGCACAAGGGTGATTAGCCCGTTTCGCGTTTGATTTGCGGTATATATCTGCCTAACGTGCGAAAAAGCCGGATCGAAAGAGATTCGTTCCGGCAATGTCTCCGAAGGGGAAGACGTGAACAAGGCGCAGCTCGTAGAAGCGATTGCCGACAAGGTCGGTGGCCGTCAGCAGGCCGCCGAGGCTGTCGACGCGGTACTCGACGCCATCGTCCGTGCCGTGGTCCAGGGTGACCGCGTTTCGGTCACCGGCTTCGGTTCGTTCGAGAAGGTCGACCGCCCGGCCCGTTACGCCCGCAACCCGCAGACGGGTGAGCGCGTCCGGGTCAAGAAGACGTCGGTGCCGCGCTTCCGTGCGGGCCAGGGCTTCAAGGACCTCGTCGCGGGTTCGAAGAAGCTCCCGAAGAACGACGTGGCCGTCAAGAAGGCGCCCAAGGGCAGCCTGACCGGCGGTGCTTCGGCGACGGTCAAGAAGGCCGCGGCCAAGAAGACGACGGCGAAGAAGGCCGCCGCCAAGAAGGCCACGCCGGCGAAGAAGACCGTCGCGAAGAAGGCCACGGCGAAGAAGACCACCGCCAAGAAGGCCACCGCCACCGCCAAGAAGGCCGCGGCGAAGAAGACCACGGCCAAGAAGGCGGCTCCGGCGAAGAAGGCGGCCACCGCCAAGAAGGCCACCGCCAAGAAGACCGCGCCCGCGAAGAAGGCCACGGCCAAGAAGGCCCCCGCCAAGAAGTCGACGGCGCGCAAGACCACCGCCAAGAAGGCCACCGCCCGCAAGAAGTAAGGGCACCTGCCTTCTTGGGCGTACGCCACAAGGCTGCTCACGCGCCGGGCCGGGCTCCCCTCGGGGAGCCCGGCCCGCGGCATGTGAGCGGCCTTTTTGGTTGTGCGGTTCAGAAGGTCTGCAGCGTCACGAGCGTGATCTGCCGTGCCTGGGCGCCGTCTTCGTCGCCTTGGACCTCGATCCGCACCCGCTGGCCGGGCCGCAGCAGCCGGAGGCCGCCCGCGTCGAAGGCGGCGGCGTCGAACGGCACCGGGGTGCCGTCATCCAGAAGGACGCTGCCGGAGCGGGAATCGGGGTCGTACGTGTACGCGGTGGCCTGCATGCAGGCAGCGTACTCAGTCCACCGGCAGGAGCCCCGCCGTGGCCTTGGCCGTGTACGCGCCCACGCCGAGGGCGAGCGCGGCGCGCAGGTCGTCGCCGGTGTCGACGTCCTGGCGCACGGAGTCGACGCCGTCGAGGGGGAGTTCCGCGGCGCCGGACGCCGTGTGCCGGGCGCGTGAGGCCGTGCCGAATGCGGGGCGCAATTCCGCGCCGGGGGCCGCGGACAAGAGTGTTGTGCCGATTCCGGCGGCATCGGGCAGAAATGCCCGGGGAAATGCGGCGGCCGCAGCGAGAACGCGGGCCAATTCCATGGGGCGCAGCGCCGGCAGATCGGCGTTCAGGGCCGCGAGAGCGGCCGCGGGGCGCAGGGAGCGTACGGCAGCGGCTCCGTGCGCGAGAGCGGCGTTGAGGCCCGCCTGCGGGGTGTCGGGGACGATGCGGGCGCCCAGGGCAGCCAGTTCGCGTCCGGCGCGGGCGTCGTCCGTGACGACCACCACATCGCGCACCGCCGCACAGGCCCGCGCCGCCGCCACGGTGTCCTGGGCGAACGCCAGGGCGAGGCCCGGGCGCAGGCCCCCGGCCGCGGGCGCCAGCCTGCTCTTGGCCCGCACCAGCGGTTTCAGCGGTATCACCAGGGTCCACTGCACGCGCCTATTGTGACCTGTGCATGAGGTGGCCCGAGTGGGGCGGGCGTACGGTGTTCTCGACAGACCGGTGACCCGGGGCGACACTTGTGCGGCCCGTCAGGTCTCACCTGCCAGGTCCTAGAGGAAGGTGTCCGAGTGTCCCGCCGCAGAATCGGCTTCTGGTACCGCTTCGCAGCGGTCCTCTGCAAACCGCCGCTGGTGGTTCTGTTCAAGCGGGACTGGCGCGGAATGGAGAACATTCCTGCCGACGGCGGATTTATCACCGCGGTGAACCACAATTCGCATCTGGACCCGTTCCTGTATGCCCACTTTCAGTACAACAGTGGACGAGTCCCGCGTTTCCTCGCCAAGCACGGCCTCTTCAAGAAGGGGTTCGTGGGCGCCGCGATGCGTGGCACCGGGCAGATTCCCGTCTATCGCGAGTCGACGAACGCACTGAGCGCCTTCCGCGCCGCGATCGACGCCGTGGAGCGCGGTGAGTGCGTGGCCTTCTATCCCGAAGGAACGCTCACCCGGGATCCCGAACTGTGGCCGATGACCGGTAAGACGGGCGTCGCCCGCGTCGCTCTGCAGACGAAGTGCCCGGTCATTCCCGTCGGCCAGTGGGGCGCCACCGACGCGCTCGCCCCTTATGCGAAGAAGCCGGATTTCTTCCCGCGCAAGACGCACCATGTCCTCGCCGGTGAACCCGTCGACCTGTCGCGTTACTACGACAAGGAGATGACGCCGGAACTCCTCAAGGAGGTCACCGAGGTCATCATGGTCGAGATCACCTCGCTGGTGGCGCAGCTGCGCGGCGAGAAGGCTCCGGCCAAGCGGTACGACCCGCGTGAGGCGCGGATCCAGCAGCGTCGCAAGTCCCAGGCGGGCAGCGGCAGTTCGGCAGTCGAGGGAACCCCTGAGGAGAGCAAGTGAGCCGTCCCGCGAAGGTCGCCGTCTTCGGGACCGGCTCCTGGGGCACGGCGTTCGCCATGGTGCTCGGTGACGCGGGCTGTGACGTCACGCTGTGGGCCCGCCGCGCCGACCTCGCCGAGACGGTCAACTCCACGCGTACGAACCCCGATTACCTGCCGGGCGTCGAACTCCCGCAGAGCGTGCGCGCGACCAACGACCCGGCCGAGGCCGCGGCGGGCGCCGACTTCACCGTGCTCGCCGTGCCGTCGCAGACGCTGCGCGGCAACCTCGCCGCGTGGGCGCCGCTGCTCGCCCCCGACACCGTGCTCGTCTCCCTGATGAAGGGTGTGGAGCTCGGCTCGGCCATGCGGATGAGCGAGGTCGTCGAGGACGTCACCAAGGTCGGCGAGGACCGCATCGCGATCGTCACCGGGCCGAACCTCGCCCGCGAGATCGCCGCCCGCCAGCCCGCCGCCGCGGTCGTCGCCTGCCGCGACGAGGCCGTCGCCCAGCGGCTCCAAGTCGCTTGCCACACCCCGTACTTCAGGCCGTACACGAACACGGACGTGGTCGGCTGCGAGCTCGGCGGCGCCGTCAAGAACGTCATCGGCCTCGCCGTCGGCATCGCCGACGGCATGGGGCTCGGCGACAACACGAAGGGCTCGCTCATCACGCGCGGCCTCGCGGAGACGACGCGCCTCGGACTCGCCATGGGCGCCGACCCGATGACGTTCTCCGGGCTCGCGGGCCTCGGCGACCTGGTGGCCACCTGCTCGTCCCCGCTGTCGCGCAACCACACCTTCGGCACCAACCTCGGCAAGGGCATGACCCTCGAGGAGACCATCGCGGTCACCAAGCAGACCGCCGAGGGCGTGAAGTCCTGTGAGTCCGTGCTCGATCTGGCGCGCCGGCACGGTGTCGACATGCCGATCACCGAGACCGTCGTCAGCATCGTCCACGAGGGGAAGCCGCCGGTCGTCGCGGTGAAGGAGCTCATGTCGCGCTCCGCCAAGTCCGAGCGACACTGAGCGACGGTCGCACGGCTCGGCTCTTCGGGCGCTGACTCCGGTAGTACCAGCAGGTACGCTCAACGCGATATGAGCAGCGAGAACCTCCCCCAGAGCCCTGCGTCCGCCGCGTCCTCCGCGTCCTCTGTGAGTGGTGCGAGCGGGCAGAAGCCGTGTGTCGCCGTCGTCTTCGGTGGTCGTAGCTCCGAACACGGCGTCTCCGTCGTCACCGCGGGCGCCGTGCTGCGCGCCATCGACCGCTCCAAGTACGACGTGCTGCCGATCGGCATCACGCGCGACGGGCGGTGGGCGCTGACGTCGGACGACCCGGAGCGGATGGCCATCGTCGACCGCCAGGTGCCGGACGTCGACCAGCTCGCCGAGTCGCCCGAGGGCGGCGTGGTGCTCCCCGTCGACCCGTCCTCGCGCGAAGTCGTCTACACCGAGCCGGGATCCGTCCCCAAGGCGCTCGGTGACGTCGACGTCGTCTTCCCCGTGCTGCACGGCCCCTATGGCGAGGACGGCACGATCCAGGGCCTCCTGGACCTGTCGGGAACGCCGTACGTCGGCTGCGGTGTGCTCTCCTCGGCCGTCGGCCAGGACAAGGAGTACATGAAGCGGATCTTCACGTCCTTCGGGCTGAAGGTCGGCCCCTATCTGGTGATCCGGCCGCGCGAGTGGGAGAGCGACCAGGAGGGCGCGCGGCGCCGCATCGCGGACTTCGTCGGCGAGCAGGGCTGGCCGCTGTTCATCAAGCCCGCACGCGCGGGCTCGTCGTTCGGCATCACGAAGCTCGACTCCTTCGAGGGGCTCGACGAGGCCATGGAGACGGCCCGCGCCCACGACCCGAAGGTGATCGTCGAGGCGGGCATCGTGGGGCGCGAGATCGAGTGCGGGGTCCTGGAGTTCGAGGACGGGCCGCGCGCCTCCGTCCCGGCCGAGATCCCGCCCGTACAGGCCCATGACTTCTACGACTTCGAGGCCAAGTACATCGACTCCGCCGCCGGGATCGTGCCCGCGCCGCTCACGCCGGAGGAGACGGCCGAGGTCCAGCGGCTCGCCGTCGCGGCCTTCGACGCGGTGTCCTGCGAGGGCATCGTGCGCGCGGACTTCTTCCTCACCGAGGACGGCGAGTTCGTGATCAACGAGATCAATACGCTGCCGGGCTTCACGCCCATCTCCATGTACCCGCGGATGTGGCAGGAGAGCGGAGTCAGCTACCCGGAGCTGGTGGACAAGCTCCTGCAGGCGGCGCTGCGACGCCCGACCGGGCTGCGCTAGCCCGTCCCGCAGAGCACGGTGTCAGGAGGCGATCCCCTTGGGGATCGCCTTCTTCATGGCCGGGGCCAGATCGACGAGGATGCTCGAACTGTCCCGTCCCTTCTCCGCGCTCACCTCGACATAGGCCTGCCGATTGGCGGTGGTGAACCGGTACGTGCCGTCGTCCTGCTTCTCCATCAGCCAGTCCACCCCGTTCACCCCGCCCGCGACGGCGTCGTCGTCCGCGCCCTCGGCGACCTTGGGGTCGATCATCTTGGGGGGTTGCGCGACACCGCAGCGCAGTATGATCGCGTTGCCTCCCCAGGCCGCGGTCAACGCGGACGCGGGCTTCGGGTCCTCGCGACCCAGACCGTCCACCTTCGCCGGCAGTACCTTGTCCAGGTTCTGGCACAGCTTCGCAACCGTCGCGTCCGGGCGGGGAACCACGATCGACGCGCTGCCGTCTGCTGAGGAGCAGCCCGCCGCAGCGATCAGGCAGAGTGCGGGCAGCCCGAGGACGAGGCGGGGCCGGTGACGGAAAGAGTTCACCGGCACAGGGTAGACGGGGGCTACAGGTGGACGACCGGGCAGGTCAGGGTGCGGGTGATGCCGTCCACTTGCTGGACCTTGGCGACCACCATGCGACCCAGCTCGTCGACCGTGTCGGCCTGTGCGCGCACGATCACGTCATAGGGGCCGGTGACGTCCTCGGCCTGAATCACTCCTGCGATCTTGCCGATCAGCTCGGCGACGGTCGACGCCTTGCCGACTTCGGTCTGGATCAGGATGTACGCCTGTACCACGGAACCTCCAGGGCGGCCACGAGGATCATGTGGGGAGAAGGGACGCCACGGTATCGCGTCGTTGGTCGCCGCGGGGAGACCCGGGGTGGCTGTGGCGTAGAGACCGCGTTTGCGCTTGACGCGCACCAGATCGTAGAGGCAGGCCCATGACGGAAGCAGAGGGCACGCCCGTGACAAAAACCGTACCCATGACAGAGACGGCCCGCGACCGCGAGCAGGCCGGGGCAGAAGGGGCAGTACGCGCATGAAGGGCACCGTCGGCGAGCTGGGCGAGTTCGGCCTCATCCGAGAGCTGACCTCACGGCTCACCACCACCCCGGCCGTACGGATCGGCCCCGGCGACGACGCCGCCGTGGTCGCCGCGCCGGACCGCAGGGTCGTCGCCAGCACGGACGTCCTGCTCGAGAACAGGCACTTCCGGCGCGACTGGTCCACGGCGTACGACGTCGGCCGCAAGGCAGCCGCACAGAACCTCGCCGACATCGCGGCCATGGGTGCCGTGCCCACCGCGCTGCTGCTCGGCCTCGTGGTGCCCGCCGAGCTGCCCGCGTCCTGGCCCTCGGAGCTGATGGACGGGCTGCGCGACGAGTGCCAGGTGGCCGGTGCCGCGGTCGTCGGCGGCGATGTCGTCCGCGGTGACACCATCACCATCGCGATCACCGCGCTCGGCGATCTGCGCAACCACGAACCGGTGACCCGCGCCGGCGCCCAGCCCGGGGACGTCGTGGCCGTCACCGGCTGGCTCGGCTGGTCCGCCGCGGGGTACGCCGTGCTCTCCCGCGGCTTCCGCTCGCCGCGCGCCTTCGTCGAGGCCCACCGCAGGCCCGAACCGCCGTACCACGCGGGCCCCGCCGCGGCCGGGCTCGGCGCGACCGCCATGTGCGACGTGAGCGACGGGCTCATCGCCGACCTGGGCCACATCGCCGAGGCCAGCAAGGTCCGCATCGACATCAAGTCCGGGAAGGTGGACGTGCCTTCGCAGATGAACGACATCGGCCAGGCCGTCGGCGTCGACCCGCTGCAGTGGGTGCTGACCGGGGGAGAGGACCACGCCATCGTGGCCACTTTCCCGCCGGACGTGAAGCTGCCCGCCCGCTGGAAGGTGATCGGCGAGGTGCTCAACCCCTCCGCGCTGCCGCAGGTCACCGTGGACGGTGCACCCTGGACCCGCAAGGGCGGCTGGGACCACTTCGGGGACGATCTCCCCGGTGGGGAGATCGAGTCGTGACCGCTGCCCCTACCGCCTCCGGTGCCGCCACCGCTTCTGCTCCCGCGCCGATACGTGTGCTGACCGTGGCCGGGTCCGACTCCGGCGGCGGGGCCGGGATCCAGGCCGATCTGAAGACGATGCTCGCCCTGGGGGCGCACGGCATGAGCGTCGTCACGGCGGTCACCGCCCAGAACTCCCTTGGTGTGCAAGGCGCTTGGGAGCTTCCGGTGGAGGCGGTGCGTGCGCAGTACCGCAGTGTCGTCGACGACATCGGGGTGCAGGCCGTCAAGACGGGGATGCTCGCGTCGCCCGAACTCGTGGAATGCGTGGCCGAGTTGCTCGCCGGGACCGATGCGCCGGTCGTGGTCGACCCGGTCGGTGTGTCCAAGCACGGCGACGCGCTGCTCGCCGCGTCGGCGCTGGACTCCGTGCGCACCAAGCTGCTGCCCACGGCCACGGTCGCGACCCCGAACCTCGACGAGGTGGCCCAACTCACCGGCATCCAGGTCGAGTCGGAGGACGGGATGCGGCGCGCCGCGGCAGCCGTACTCGCCTACGGACCGCGCTGGGTGGTCATCAAGGGCGGACATCTGGGGCTCGGGCCCGGACGTGGGGAACATGCGGGACACGGGTCCTCCAGTGGTTCGGGATCAGGGTCTTCAGAGGCGGTGGATCTGCTCACGGACGGGTCCGAGGAGTACTGGCTGCGCGCCCCGCGCCACGACAACCGGCACACGCACGGCACGGGCTGCACCCTCGCCTCCGCGATCGCGGCACAGCTGGCGAAGGGGCAGTCGGTGCCCGAGGCCGTGCATGCGGCCAAGGAGTACGTGACCGGGGCGATCGCCGCCGGGTTCGCACTCGGCGGGGGGATCGGTCCCGTGGATCACGGCTGGATGTTCAGGGCGGGGGAGCGCACCGGGTCGGTCATGGGGGCAGCGGGCGCCTCGGGTATTGAGGGTGCCGAGGGCATCGACGGCATCGACGGCATCGAGGGTGCCGACGGCGTCGACGGTGCCGACTCTCCGGCCAGGCCGTAGTCCTTCAGCGTCAGATCGCTCGCCGTCTTCTCGGTGAGGCGCTTGAAGAAGCCGGCCAGGAAGCGCGAACCGAGCATCCGGTACGCCCGGTCGCGACTGCGGATCTTCTTCTCGGTGGGCGGGGCGAAGAACGGGCCCGCGTTGGCGGAGAGCTTCTGGCAGCCCTTCGCGTACTTCGTGATCTCCGCTTCGAAGGCCGCGAACGCGGTGCGGTGGTCACCGCGCGCCGCCACGAGCTCGCCCGCCAGGACGTAGGCCGACACCAGCGCCGTCCCGGTACCTATCCCGCCCATCGTGGCGCCGTGACCCGCGTCGCCGAGCAGGATCACGCGCCCCTTGGAGAGCCGGTCCATATGGATCTGGGCGATCGCGTCGAAGTACAGGTCGTCCGTCTTCTCGAGAGCGTCGAGGATCTGCTCGACATGGGGCCAGGCCAGGCCTCGGAGCTTGTCGGCGACGATCTGCTTCTGCCCGTCGACGTCCTTGCGGTCGTACGTGAACTCCTGCGACCGGAAGACCACGGCCGCGCCGGCACGGTCGGGATTCCCGTCGTAGTTGTTGATCACCGCGGCGCGGCCGGGTTCGCAATAGAGCCGGGCCGTGCGGTCCAGGCCCAGGTGGTTGGGCATGTCGAACCCGGCGACGTAGTAGTCGAAGAACTGCAGGTACTGGGACTCGTCGCCGAAGACGAGACGCCGGGTGTTCGAGTGCAGCCCGTCCGCGCCGACGACCAGGTCGAAGGTGCGCGGTGCGCCGTGGTCGAAGGTGACGTCGATGCCGGTCGCGGTCTCCGTGAGCGAGGCGATCGAGTCGCCGAAGACGTAGGTGACGCTGTCCTTCGTGCGCTCGTACAGGAGACGGGACAGGTCGCCGCGGAACACCTCGACGTCGCCGCTCATCAGATACGCGGGGAGGTCGACGCGCTCGCTGTCGTCCGCGTTGACGATCGTCTGACGGCCCATGTCCGTCTGGATCCTGTGCAGTTCGTCCCAGATGCCCATGCGGGTGAGGACGGTGCGGTGGACGTGACCGCGGAAGTCGACCGCGAAGCCGCCTTCACGCAGGGCGGGCGCCCTCTCGACGACCGTGACGCGGGCGCCCTGGCGGGAGAGCCAGAAGGCGATCGCGGGGCCGGCGATGCTGGCGCCAGAGACCAGTACGTCGAGGTGGGCGAGGGAGTCGGTGGCGCGGTTGCTGACGGGGTCGTGGTCGACAGTTCCGCTGTCGGTGATGTGGTGGTGATCGGCCGTGGTGTGCGTCTGCTTCGTCATGCCAGTGAGCTTGCGGGTGGGCGCTTACCGTTCGCTGACCAGTCGCTGACCGTGCCTTACCGCCCGCTGACCAGCGTGCGTTCGACCAGGGTGCAGTTCGGTCGGGGTGCAGTTCGGTCAGGATGCGTCGGGGCAGGGGCGTTCGGCCAGGCCCGAGGCGCGTGCGGTGCTACCGCTCACGCACCGTGTTCTGCCGCAGGCTCATACCCATCGCACACCGCGTCCTGCCGCAGGCTCATGCCCAGGGCGAAAGCCTTCCGGTACGCCTCGGGCGCCAGCAACTGTCGCAGGCGTCGCTCGAGCGGGGTGACGTCCGGGTCGTCCACGATCAGCTGTCCGCGCAGCGCCGCCGCAGCGCCGAGCAGGGTCGCCGCACACTCGGGGCCGTCCGCCCGGGCTGCCAACGCCTCGGCCACCTGGGCGAGTTCGAGCCCCTGCGTCTCGTCCTCCGCCGACAGCGTGCGGGCCTGTGCGAACCAGTCGTCCGCCTCCTCGTCACGCCCCTCGGCGAGAGCGGTGCGCCCCAGCCCCAGGAAGATGTGCACCGTCTGCCCGACGCTGTACCAGGAGCGCGCGCTGATGGCCAGCGCCGCCTCGTAGTGCTCCCGCGCGCGGGCCGTGTCCTTGGACAGGCGTGCCGCGTCGCCCATGCCCCACAGGGCTCCGGCCACCTTTTCGGGGGCGCCCGCCGTGCGAGCCAGGTCGCAGGCCCGCTCGAAGTCCGCGATCGCCTCCGCGTACCTGCCGCTGCGCAGCAGGACGGTGCCGCGTCGGCACAGCAGGTCGGCGATCTCCTCCGGGGCCGTCAACTCCCTTGCGTAGCCGAGTGCTTCGTCGAGCAGCTCCAGCGCGCGCGTGCGCTCGCCGCGCCAGTCGGCGTACATTCCCAGCTGGTCGAGGGAGTTGGCCATGCCCCAGCGGTCCCCGGTCGCCCGGAAACCCGCGAGGGCCTGTCCGAACAGCGCCTCCGACGCAACGGGACGTCCCGCGAACTGCTCCTGGAACCCGAGCCCGACACAGAGCAGAGCCCGGCCCCAGGGATCGCTGCCGACCTGGGCCTGCACCAGATCGTCGCGCGACTTCCCGGGTCCGACGGCGAGTGTCCACAGCACCACCGTGAACGGCAGTCTCAACTGGCGGTCGATCCCCGCCAGGACCCGGTCCGCGTGCGAGAGCCGCTCCTCGTCACCGTCGCCCGTCACGGAGTTGAGCGCGCACAGCGCGTACTCCTCCTCCAGGCCAGGCGGTGCCTTCGGCCCCACCGCGGCCATCAGCTCACGTGCCAGGGGCACGCGCTCACCGGCCAGGCCGTGCAGCCGCCAGAACCAAGAGAGGGCAGCCATGAGGCGCAGCCCGTCGGAGGGGGAGGCTGCGAGGAAGTGGCGCAGCGCGGCATCCAGATTGCCGCGCTCCGTGGACATCCGGGCCAGCCAGGGGAGTTGGCCGTGTCCGCGCAGGCACGGCTCCGCTTCCTCCGCGAGTCGCAGAAAGTAGGCGGCGTGTGCGTCCCGCAGGTCGTCCAGGACGCCGACCGCCACTTGCTCGGCACAGAAGGCGCGGATCGTCGCCAGCATCCGGTACCGCCCGTCGGACGCCTCCAGGAAGGACTTCTCGGCGAGCGAGGCCAGCAGATCCTCCGGATACGGGATGCCGCACACCGCCTCGACGGCATCCAGCGTCGCGCCACCGGACAGACCGCTGCCCACGAACACCGTCATGCGGCGCGCCAGGTCCCGCTCCTCCTCGTCGAGCAGCTCCCAGCTCCACTCGACGACGGCTCGCAGGGTGCGGTGGCGGGGCGCCTTCGTGCGGTCCCCGCGCGACAGGACCCGGAAGCGGTCGCCGAGCCGCCCGGCCAGCTCGTCGACCGTGAGCGTACGCAGTCGGGCCGCCGCCAGCTCGATCGCCAGCGGCAGCCCGTCGAGCGCCTCGCAGATACCGGCGATCGCCGCCACGCGCGCGTGGCCGTCCGCCTCGAAGTCCGGCCGCACGGCGGCCGCTCGGTCCCGGAACAGCTGGGCCGCCGGGCCCGCGGCGAGCGGTGGCACCGGGCACAGCACCTCGCCCGTGATGCCGAGGGCCTCCCGACTTGTCGCGAGGATCCGCAGACCGGGACAGCTGCCCAGGAGCAGGCCCGCCACCCGGGCCGCGCCGTCGATCACATGCTCACAGTTGTCGAGCACCAGCAGCAGCTCACGGTTTTCCAGGACGGACGCGAGCCGTTGCACGGCCTCCTCGCCCTGTGGGCCGCGCAGCCCCTCGCGCACGCCGAGCGCGGTGAGGATCGCGTACGGGATGCCCTGGCCGTCGGCGAGCGGCGCCAGCTCCACGTAGCAGACGTCCTCGCGGGCCCGCCCCGATTCGATCGCCAGGCGCGTCTTGCCCGCGCCGCCGGGTCCGGTCAGCGTGATCAGACGGGCGCCCGTCAGCAGCTCGTCGATCCTGGCCAGCTCTTCCGTCCGCCCCACGAAGCGGGTCAACTGGGCCGGCACCCCGCGCTGCCGTACGGGCGGTCGGCCCTGCAGCAGCTCCAGGTGCAGCGCCGACAGTTCGGCCGACGGATCGGTGCCGAGCTCGTCCGCGAGCAGACGCCGCGCCTCCTCGTAGACCTGAAGTGCCTCGGCAGGCCTGCCCGCCGTGTGCAGCGCGCGCATCAGCAGCCCGTACAGACGCTCGCTGAGCGGGTGCCGTGCGATCAGCTCGCGCACCTCCGCGACGAGGTCCGCGTCGCCGCCGAGCGCCAGGTCGGCCTCGATCCGGTCCTGGACCGCGCCGAGCCGCAGCTCGTCGAGGTGCGGCAGACCGTCCGGCGCCGCACCCCGCCACAGACCGAGGCCCTCGCGCAGCAGTGCTGCCGCACGCGCGTGGTCCCCAGTGCCCAGTGCCTGCCTGCCCTCGCGCGCGAGGCGCTCGAAGCGGTGCACGTCCACCGCGTCCGGGTCGATCACGAGCCGGTACCCGGCCGGTCCCGCCTCGATGTCCACGCCCAGCCGCCTGCGCAGCCGGGAGACCTGCGACTGCAGCGCGTTCGCCGCATGGGCCGGGGGGTTCTCGCCGTACAGGCCGTCGATCAGGCGCTCCACCGAGATCGTCCGGCCCGCGTCCAGGAGCAGCTCGGTGAGCAGGGCACGCGGCCGGGGCCCTCCGGGGTCCAGAGGGCTGCCGTCGTGGGCCCGCACGTCGAGAGGGCCGAGGATGCCGAACCGCATGCGCAGAGTCTGGCAGCCGCCACTGACAGTCGTGATCGGAGTCCGGATGTGCCGCGCCGGACCACGGGACCGCGCGTGGGCGCACGAAAAAGCCGGCCCCCGAGGGGACCGGCTTTTTCAAGCAACCAGCGAGGTGGCCGCGCTACGCGTTACGTCAGCGCGAGACCTTGCCGGCCTTGATGCACGAGGTGCAGACGTTGAGCCGCTTCGGCGTCCGCCCGACCACTGCACGCACACGCTGGATGTTCGGGTTCCAGCGACGGGACGTACGGCGGTGCGAGTGCGAAATGTTGTTGCCGAAGCCCGGCCCCTTGCCGCAGACGTCGCAGTTGGCAGCCACGGGTCACTCCAAAGACTTCAGATGCACTTACGGTTGATCCCGGCATGCCGGGATCAAGATCGATGATCTGAGTGGCGGTGCCAGGGGAGAGCCCGATGGATATCGGGCAACCGGAGCAGCATACAACGGCTGCTTCGGTACAACGAAACTACCATGGCTGCCCGGACCGATGCCCAGGCCCCCAGGTCGGGGGCCTTTCCCGGGGGTCTCCCGGCGGGGTCTACTCTGCGAGGCCAATCCAGCTGTCCAGCTGCTCAAGGAGGCGCAGGTGCCGCATGTGCGACACGTGCTCGACGTAGCCGCGGTGCGCGCCTGGTGCTCATTCGCCCTTGAGGCACTGGGCCGGGACCGTGCGGAGATCGACGCGATCAACGTGTATCCCGTGGCCGACGGGGACACCGGGACCAACCTCTACTTGACCGTCGAGTCCGCGCACCAGGCCGTCGAGGCGGTCTTCGCCGGTCTTCAGGCCGGTCCCGAGCCGGTCGTGCCCACGCTGCCCGAAGTGATGCGCGCGATGGCGCACGGCGCGCTCATCGGCGCCCGCGGCAACTCCGGGACGATCCTCGCGCAGCTCCTGAGGGGCATGGCGCAGGTGCTTGCCGATGATGCGGGCCGTGACGGAGATCACGCCGACGGGGCCGGGGCGAGCGAGCTTCGGGTGGCGCTGCGCCGGGCCGCCGAGTCCGCGCGCGAGGCGGTCGCCCACCCCGTGGAAGGCACCGTCCTGACCGTGGCGACGGCGGCCGCGGACGCGGCGTCGGACGCCGAAGGCGACTGCCGGGCCGTGGCCCGTGCCGCCTACGAAGGCGCGTGCGCGGCACTTGAGGCGACCCCCGGGCAGCTCGCCGTGCTGAGCAGGGCCGGGGTCGTGGACGCGGGCGGGCGGGGTCTCGTCGCCGTGCTCGGGGCGCTGAGCCAGGCCGTGTCGGGGGAGACCGCACCTCTACGTAGCCGCGCGAACGGTGCCCACGCGCGCGCGGGCGCCATGGCCGACAGTGCCTACGAGGACGCCGACGGTGCCGCCGCTCTCGAGTGCCCGGAGGAGCCCGGCGCCGCCGGGCCCGCCTTCGAGGTCATCTATCTGCTTGAAGCCGACGACCGTGCCGTGGCCCGGCTGCGGACGCGGCTCGACGCCCTCGGGGACTCGCTGGTCGTCGTGGGCGGGGACGGCCTGTGGAACGTCCATGTGCACGTCGACGACGCGGGCGCGGCCGTGGAGGCGGGCGTCGAGGCCGGCCGGCCGTACCGCATCCGCATCACGCACTTCGGGGTCGGTGACGCGCACGCGGCCCGTTCCTCGGCGCCGCCGCGCGAGCGGGCACAGCGAGCCGTCGTGGCCGTCGTGCCGGGCGACGGGCTCGCCGGTCTGTACGCGGAGGCCGGCGCGACGACCGTGCCCGACCGGCCCGGCGAACCCCCGGCCAGCGGTGAACTGGTCGACGCGATCCGGCGCGCCCACGCGCGCGAGGTGGTGCTGCTGCCGAACGACGCGGAGCTGCGCCACACGGCCGCCGCCGCGGCCGAACAGGCCCGTTCCGAGGGCGTACGGGTCGCCCTCATCCCGACCAGGTCCGCCGTCCAGGGCATCGCGGCGCTCGCCGTGCACGAGCCCGACCGGCGCTTCGACGAGGACGTCGTCGCCATGACCTCGGCCGCGGGAGCGACCCGGTACGGCGAACTGGCCGTCGCCGAGCGGCAGTCGTGGACCATGGCCGGGATCTGTCAGGCCGGGGACGTCCTCGGCCTCATCGACGGCGATGTCGCGGTCATCGGCGGCGAGGTCCCGGTGACGGCCCGCGCCGTCCTCGACCGGATGCTCTCGGCAGGCGGCGAGCTCGTCACGCTCGTCCTGGGCGACGAGGTCCCGGACGAGGTCGCGGACGGCCTCGAACGGCATGTCCGCGAGTCCTATCTGGCCGTGGACACCGTCGTGTACCGGGGTGGGCGGCAGTCGGCGCTGATGCTGATCGGCGTCGAATAGCCGCCCTCCCCGCCCCTACCGCGCGCGTGCCGCCCGGGCCTCGTCACGCCGCTCCGCGTCCCCCGCCCCGTCGAACGCGGCCGCCGCACGCTCCAGCTGGACCGCGCTCCCGGCGTCGTCGCGCCGCTGCAGAAGATCGGCGAACTGCCGGTGCGTATGGCCGAGTTCGGACAGCAGGGCCGTACGGTCGGCGCCGGCCGCGGACAGTGCCTCCTCGCAGGCGCGGATCGCCGCGGTCATGAACTCCCGCTCCTCGTCCGCCGACGCGGAGTCCAGCCAGGCACGCGCGCGTAGGCAGCGCACCACCGCGTACACGTGCCCCAAAGAGGCCCACAGCTCGCCCGCGCGCGCGTAGGCACGGTCCGCGTCCTCGGGGCGGCCGCCCCGGTCGAGGGCGTCCGCCGCCAGGTTCGCGAGCATCGCGTGATCGCGCTGCTCGGGCCAGTGCTGGGCGATCTCCGCCGCCTTCAGCCAGGCCTCGGCGGACTGCAGGTGCTCGCCCAGGGCGCGGGCGCAGTCGCCGAGCCACCACTGTGCCTGCACGATCGCCCCGTCGCCGTGGTCCTCGGCGCTGAGGTCGGCCAGCGCCGACTCCAGCACCTCGGCGGCCTCCGCCATGCGCTCCTCGCGCAGCAGGTGCCCGCCCAACTGGAAGCGCGCCCAGGCCCCGAACCCGGCGCTCTCGCCCGCCTCGTCGGCCCAGTGCGCCGCCTCCAGAGCGTGCGCGGAGGCCGCCCCGAACTGCTCGGTGGCCGCCAGCACGTCGGCCAGCTGGAGATGCAGCTGTGCCGAGTGGAACGGGTCCAGATACCCGGCGCCGTGCTCCACCGCGGCCCGCAGCGCCTGCTCGGCACCCTCCGCGTCGTCCCGCTCCCGCGCGAGCCCCGCGAGCCGCACTTCGCAATCCACGGCCAGCCAGGGCCGCCGCGCCGCCACATGCGCGGCCGCGGCCTCCTCGTACAGCGTCACCGCCGTCTCCCGGTCGCCGCGGTGCACGGCGACGTCCCCGAGCAGCGACCGCGCGGACGTGGCCTGCGAGGCCAGTCGCGGGACGTCCGCGAACGGCTCGGTGACAGCGAGCAGTTGACGTACGCACTCCTCGGCCGCCGCGATGTCGGCGTCCGCCGAGTCGCCGGAGTGGGCCTGCAGCAGGATGCGCGCGCGACATGCCAGAACGGCTGCCGCGGGGCGGGCCGTGCCGGCGTCGAGGTCCTCCAGGACGGCCAGCACCTGCTCGTACGGCTCCTGGATCGCGGCGCGGGCCTCGTCCAGGCGTCCCTCTCGGGCCAGTGCGTATGCGCCACGCGCGCGTGCCGCCCTCGCCTCGGCCGGGACGCCGGCCTCCTCGTACAACTCGGCCGCCCGCGCGAACAGTTCGAGCGCGTCCTCGGAGTCCATCGCCCGGTAGTCGGCGATCTCCGCCCGGTCGTGGACGGTGAGCTCCAGGCCCTCCGCCCCGGCGGCCTGTGCGGCTGCCTGCCAGGCGCGGGCCGCGTCGGGCCCGCCCTCGGTCTCCGACAGCCGTCGCGCCTCGGCCACCAGGGCCGCCGCGTCCAGGGCCGGAGCCGTAGGCGCAGCGGCCACGGAGGTCACGGGCTTCGACGCCGTGGTGCGCACGACGCGTACGCCCAGCGGCAGCCGGTCGAGGAGCGGCTGCTGGTCCATGCGCTGCCGGATCCGGCGGCCTATCCGGGAGGTGCCGTTGCGCTCGTCGAAGCGGGCCGCGAGCGCCAGTGCCTCGCCGCGCGCGTGGCCGGCCAGTTCGGCGGCCGTCCAGGCGCGGTCCGCCGGCCCGGGGACGCTCTGCTCGCCCAGACCCAGCACGACCAGCCGGTCCATCACCAGCGCGGTCACCGCGAGGAAGTCCATCAGGGCCTGCGGATTGCCGCTGTCGGTGAAGTACGCGGGCCGCTCCCCGAGCAGCTCGAGCGCCCGCGCCTCGTTGCCCGTCAGGGCACAGAACTCCACGTGCGCCGCGAACGCGCCCCGCATGGACTCCATCTGCCGTACGAGGCGGTAGCCGCGCAGGTGGTGCGCGCGGGCCTCCTCGGGACGTCCAAGACGCAGCAGGGGCAGCAGCGAGTCGGCGAGCGTGGCGTGCGGCTCGTGGGCGCACGTGAACTCGCCCTCCAGGACGGGCCGCCACAGCTCCAGGGCGCGCTCGTCGTGGCGCAGGTCGGACTGCCGGGCGCCCTGCCCGTTCAGCTCGCAGGCGTGGCAGTCGGCCTTGTCGTCGCGGTCGGCCGCCAGCCATGCGTCGTACGCGCGCGTGGCCCGCTCCTCGTCGCCGATGTGGTCGGCGACGTAGAACTCGCTCATACGGACGGCCCGTTCGGAATGACCGGCCACCCTGTAGCGGTGCTCCATCTCGCCGAGCCACTTCTCTATGGAGGCGAGCGGAATGTGCGGCTGGTGCAGCATGCCGCCGGACATCCACTTGAAGACCCAGTGCAGCGAGTGCGTCTCGTAGGCGTCGAAGTCCTCGGGGCGCTCGTCCCACATGCGCAGCAGGCGCGCGAAGGGGACGAACATCTTGTCCTTCTCGGAGCTGTAGTTGTACATCTGCAGCTGGTGACCGAGCGCCTCGATCACGGCGAGCGGGACATCGAGCTTCTCGGCCTCGGCGAGCAGCGCCTCGGCGCGGGCGCCACGGGCCGGGCCCTCGGGCAGCGAGGCGTTCTCCGCCATGGCCCTGCGCAGTGCGTCCAGATCCATCGTCCCGTTCATCGGGCGTCGTCCTTTCCGGTGCCGGGGTACGTGGCCCACTCCAGGAGGCCGATGAACGAGCGGTTCAGCAGTGCCGAGTCGGCGGGGCGCAGCGGGCGCTGTGCCATCAGGAGCGCCTGCCCGTACAGGGCCTCGGTCGCCGTGCCGATCAGCTCCGCGTCGGTGAGTGAACTCACCCTGCGGATCAGCGGGTTGAGGTGGTTGAGCACCAGCCGCGCGCGCGGGGCGCTGCCGCGCAGCGAGCCGAGGATGCCCGCCCACAGGTCGTCGGCCTGCGCCTCGGCCTCCGCGCGCGCCTGCTCGTGCCGGGCCGCCCGGTCGTCCAGATGCAGCGCGGGCACCGTGAGCGGGTGGAACGCGCGCAGGGAGACATCGCAGCCGAGCGGGTCGAGCGTGGCCCGCGCGGCCGCCAGGAACGCCGAGAGGGCCAGCTCCTCGGCCGGATCGACGGCGTCCAGATGTGCCGTCACCGTGTCCGCGTCGAGCTCCGAGACGGCCGTGCCCGGGCGCACCGAGGGCAACGCCTCGACCAGATCGGCGTCATACGTGTAACCCCCGTTGACCACCCCGATGCCCTGCGCGGAGGCGATCGGCGCGACCTGCCGGTACTCCTCCACGGTCCGCGTGAAGTGCACGACGGGGTGCCGCTGGGCGAACTCCTCCAGGGAGAGCTGCCCGTCCGTCGTCTCGAACGGCAGCCAGGGAAGCATCGTGCGCAGCATCTCCTTGTCGTGCCGCGCAAGGGACTTGACGCCCAAGTGGTGCACGGACAAGAAGGCGGCCAGCCGCTCGGGATCACCGGCGGCCAGCGAGGTGAGCCACTCCCGGATGCGCTCGCCCAGGGCCTCCCGCACGGCGGCCAGTGTCTCGTCCTCGTAGAGCGACTCGCGCGACGCCGTGGGACGCAGGCTGTCGGTGTCGATCACACAGCGCACGAAGAAGGCCCAGTCGGGCAGGAGCTGCTCGGCGCGATCGGTGAGCAGCATGCCCTTGAGGTGGACGCGATGGCCCGCGCGCTGCGCCGGGCTGACCGCCTGCGGCAGCACATGGGCGACACCACGGATGCCGGCGAGCGGCACGTCCAGGTCGATCGAGTCCAGCGGCGTGAAGCCGAACAGCTCGTGGCAGTGCCGGGCCAGGGCGACCCGGCGCGCGACCGGGCCGGGATACGTACGGTTCCAGGCCGCCGGCAGGTCGGTCACCGCCGCGTCCCCGACGCGCACGTCGTACGGCAGCAGTGAGCCGAAGTCCCGTGCCAGGGACAGGACCCGCTCCTCGCGCAGCCAGTCGGCGGCGCCCGCGCGGGCCTCCAGGTGCACGGTCGTGCCCGGCTCGGTGCGGGCCGCGTCCGGCAGCGTACGCACCGTGTAGGAACCGTCGTCGCGGGCCGTCCACTCGACCGGCGGCGCGTCCGGCGTGCGGGCGCTGCGGCTGACCACGCGGATGCGCTCGGCGACGACGAAGCAGGCGAGCAGGCCGATGCCGAACTGCCCGAGGAAGTCGGCGCGGGCCGACTCCAGTCCTTCGCCGCGCTTGGAGCTGCGGCCGATCGTCGCGAGCAGGTTGTGCACGTCGGCCTCGGTCAGGCCGACGCCGGAGTCCTCGACGCGCAGCGACCCGCCCTCGGCGAACAGCCGCACCGTGGCGGGGGAGTCGGGCTCCTCGGCGCGACGGGCGGTGATGGCGTCCACCGCGTTCTGCAGGAGCTCGCGCAGATAGACCTTCGGGCTGGAGTACAGGTGATGGGAGAGCAGGTCGACGAGACCGCGCAGGTCGACCTGGAACGTGTGCGGTGCCTGGGCACGCGAAGGATGCTGGGAATCCTGGGGAGTCTGTGAGTCCATCGTCGCAGCGCCGGTGGGGGGACGGGCGACGGCGCGGGTCGGGCGGTCCCGCGAGAGGTGACCGCGATCAAGGGCCGGGCCGGTCATCCTAGGGCCGGGGAGTCTCGCGTGACCAGCGGTTTTCAGGGATGTTCGCGGGGATGGGACGGGATTGTCAGTGGCGTGGTGTGCAATGGATCTCGTGCCTGTGCTCGAAGAACCGCTGAAGAAAGTGCTCGGCCCGCCCACCGCGAAGGTGATGGCCGAGCACCTAGGCCTGCACACCGTCGGTGACCTGCTCCACCACTACCCGCGCAGATACGCGGAGCGCGGGGAGCTCACGCGCCTCGCGGAGCTGCCGCTGGACGAGCACGTCACGGTCGTCGCGCAGGTCGCCACGGCCCGCATCCTGAAGTTCAACGGAGGCAGCGGGCAGCGCCTCGAGGTCACCATCACCGACGGCAGCGGCCAGCTCCAGCTCGTCTTCTTCGGCCGTGGCGTCCACAAGCCGCACAAGGACCTGCTGCCGGGCACGCGCGCGATGTTCGCCGGCAAGGTCGGCGTCTTCAACCGAAAGATGCAACTGGCGCACCCCGCCTACCAGTTGCTGACCGCGGACTCCACGGAGGACGCGGCCGAGGCCGTCGGCTCCTGGGCCGGCGCGCTGCTGCCGATCTACCCGGCCACCGCCAAGCTGGAGTCCTGGAAGATCGCCAAGGCTGTCGACCTGGTGCTGCCCAGCGCCCAGGAAGCCGTCGATCCGCTGCCCGAGTCGCTGCGGGAGGGCCGCGGACTCGTCCCGCTCACCGAGGCCCTCCTCAAGATCCACCGGCCGCACACGAAGGACGACATCGCCGACGCCAGGGCCCGCCTGAAGTGGGACGAGGCGTTCGTCCTCCAAGTCGCGCTCGCCAGACGCCGGTTCGCCGACACCCAGCTCACCGCCGCCCCGCGCGTGGCGAAGCCGGACGGACTGCTGACCGCCTTCGACGCGAAGCTGCCGTTCACCCTCACCGACGGCCAGCAGAAGGTCTCCAAGGAGATCTTCGACGACCTGGCCACCGAGCACCCCATGCACCGGCTGCTCCAGGGCGAGGTGGGCTCCGGAAAGACGATGGTGGCCCTGCGCGCCATGCTCGCCGTCGTCGACGCGGGCGGTCAGGCCGCGATGCTCGCGCCCACCGAGGTCCTCGCCCAGCAGCACCACAGGTCGATCACCGAGATGATGGGCGAGCTCGCCGAGGGAGGCATGCTCGGCGGCTCCGAGCACTCCACCAAGGTCGTGCTGCTCACCGGCTCCATGGGCACCGCCGCGCGCAAGCAGGCGCTGCTCGACCTGATCACCGGCGAGGCCGGGATCGTCATCGGCACGCACGCGCTGATCGAGGACAAGGTGCAGTTCCACGACCTGGGCCTGGTCGTCGTGGACGAGCAGCACCGGTTCGGCGTGGAGCAGCGCGACGCCCTGCGCTCCAAGGGCAAGCAGCCCCCGCACCTCCTCGTCATGACCGCGACGCCGATCCCGCGCACGGTCGCCATGACGGTCTTCGGCGACCTGGAGACCTCGGTCCTCGACCAGCTCCCCGCCGGACGCTCGCCGATCGCCAGCCACGTCGTGCCCGCCGCCGACAAGCCGCACTTCCTCGCCCGCGCGTGGGAGCGCATCCGGGAGGAAGTGGGCAAGGGACACCAGGCTTACGTCGTCTGCCCGCGCATCGGTGACGACGAGGACGAGAAGGCGGCGAAGAGCAAGGCCAAGAAGAAGTCGGCCGAGGACGAGGCGGAGAAGCGGCCGCCGCTCGCCGTCCTCGACGTCGCACAGGAGCTGGCGCACGGCCCGCTCCAAGGCCTCAAGGTCGAGGTCCTGCACGGCAGGATGCACCCCGACGACAAGGACGCGGTGATGCGCCGCTTCGCCGCGGGCGAGACCGACGTCCTGGTGGCGACGACGGTCATCGAGGTCGGGGTGAACGTGCCGAATGCGACGGCGATGGTGATCATGGATGCCGACCGCTTCGGCGTCTCCCAGCTCCACCAGCTGCGCGGCCGCGTCGGCCGCGGCTCCGCGCCCGGTCTGTGCCTCCTGGTCACCGAGATGCCCGAGGCCAGCCCCGCCCGCGCCCGCCTCGGCGCCGTCGCCTCCACGCTCGACGGCTTCGAGCTGTCCCGGATCGACCTGGAGCAGCGCCGCGAGGGCGACGTCCTCGGACAGGCCCAGTCCGGAGTGCGCTCCTCCCTGCGGATGCTCGCCGTCATCGAGGACGAGGAGATCATCGCCGAGGCGCGCGAGGAGGCGACCAGAGTGGTCACGGCCGACCCGGACCTCGAGCGCCTGCCCGGACTGCGCACCGCGCTCGACGCCCTGCTGGACGAGGAGCGCGAGCAGTACCTCGACAAGGGCTGAGAGACTGATCCCCACAGCCCCTCATACGGACAAGGACCGAGATGACCCGCGTGATCGGCGGCCGCGCCGGCGGACGCCGCCTGGCCGTACCGCCGGGCAACGGCACCCGCCCCACCTCCGACCGGGCACGCGAGGGCCTCTTCTCCACCTGGCAGGCGCTGCTCGGCACCCTCGACGGCACCCGCGTCGCCGACCTGTACGCGGGCTCGGGAGCCGTCGGCCTGGAGGCGCTGTCCCGCGGCTCGGCGCACGCGCTCCTGGTCGAGGCCGACGCGCGTGCCGCTCGCACCGTGCGCGAGAACATCAAGGCGCTCGGTCTGCCCGGAGCAGAGGCACGTACCGGAAAAGCGGAACAAGTCGTCGCGGGTCCGCCTCCGGCCACCCCCTACGACCTGGTCTTTCTCGACCCCCCGTACGCCGTCTCGGACGACGATCTTCGGGAGATCCTGCTCACACTCCGGACTCAGGGGTGGCTCACGGACGACGCGCTCGTCACCGTTGAACGCAGCACCAGAGGCGGCGAATTCCGGTGGCCGGACGGCTTTGAGGGGCTGAGGTCCCGTCGCTACGGCGAGGGCACGTTTTGGTACGGTCGCGCCGCCTTGAACACCACCCTCACGTGCGACGACGCACGATGACCGGACCGGAGAGCGAGGGACTTCCCGTGCGCCGCGCAGTCTGTCCCGGGTCGTTCGACCCCATCACCAACGGCCACCTCGACATCATCGGCCGAGCATCCAAGCTCTACGACGTCGTGCACGTCACGGTGATGATCAACCAGTCCAAGCAAGGACTGTTCGCGGTCGACGAGCGGATCGACCTGATCCGCGAGGTCACCGCTGAGTTCGGCAACGTGGAGGTGGAGTCCTTCCACGGCCTCCTCGTCGACTTCTGCAAGCAGCGCGACATCCCCGCCATCGTCAAGGGCCTGCGCGCCGTCAGCGACTTCGACTACGAGCTGCAGATGGCCCAGATGAACAACGGCCTGTCGGGCGTGGAGACCCTCTTCATCCCCACCAGCCCCACCTACAGCTTCCTGTCCTCCTCGCTCGTCAAGGAGGTCGCGGCCTGGGGCGGTGACGTGTCGCACCTGGTCCCGCCACTGGTGCACGAGGCCCTGACCGAGCGCATCCCCAAGAAGTGACACCCACCCGCCAGTTGGGCATACAGTCGTCCCGTCCGTCTCCAAAACCCCTGTCACACCCGTGACAAGACGAGAGAGTGGCGAGCACACGGTGGACGTGCAGAAGAAGCTCGACGAAATCGTCGCCGCGGTCGGCAACGCCCGGTCCATGCCCATGTCGGCCTCGTGCGTGGTCAACCGCGCCGACCTGCTCGCGATGCTCGAAGAGGTGCGCCAGGCCCTGCCCGGCTCCCTGGCCCAGGCCCAGGAGCTCATCGGGGGGCGCGAGCAGATGGTCGAGCAGGCCCGTGCCGAGGCCGAGCGGATCATCGAGACCGCGCACGCCGAGCGCGGCTCCCTGATCTCCGACACCGAGATCGCCCGCCGCTCGCAGAACGAGGCGGACCGGATCCTCGAGGAGGCCCGCCAGGAGGCCGAGGAGGTCCGCGCCGAGGCCGACGACTACGTCGACTCCAAGCTGGCCAACTTCGAGGTCGTCCTGACCAAGACCCTCGGCTCGGTCGGCCGCGGCCGCGAGAAGCTGCTCGGCACCGGCCCGGGCGTCGACGAGCAGGGCTACGAGGACGAGGACGCCCCGGAGCGCAGCCACGACCCCGAGACGCTGCGCCGGGACGCCGACGCGTACGTGGACGTCAAGCTCGGCGCCTTCGAGGCGGTGCTCGCCAAGACCCTGGAGGCCGTCGGCAAGGGCCGCCAGAAGCTGCACGGCCGCATCGCCAGCGACGACCTGAGCGCGCTGTCCCTGGACGGCGAGGGCGGCGCCCAGGCGCACACCAGCGACGCCGACTACCTGGCGGGCCTGGCCGAGATCGGCGGCCAGATCCCGAGCCAGGACCAGCCGGAGCCCGCCGCCGCACAGATCCCGGCCCAGCCCCAGCAGCAGCCGGCCGCCGCCGCGGCGTACGTGCAGCAGCCCGAGCAGTACGGGTACCAGCAGCAGGACCCGTACGCACAGCAGGACCCGTACGCCGCCACCGCGTACCAGCAGGACCCCTACGCGTACCAGCAGCCGCAGCAGGACCCGTACGCCGCGTACCAGCAGCAGCCGCCGCAGCAGCAGGATCCGTACGCCGCGTACCAGCAGCAGCCGCCGCAGCAGCACGATCCGCAGCAGGCCGCCCAGGGCGGTGCGCTCGACGAGACCAGCCTCTTCGACACCAGCATGATCAACATGGATCAGGTGCGGGAGTACGAGCGTCAGTACGAACAGGGCCGCTGAGCCGGACCGGGACCGGACCAGGACCGGATTGGGCCGAGAGCGAAAGGTCCAGTATCCTGGCTCTTCGGTCGCGCGTACACGTGCGATCCGAGCTGCCCGGAAAATTCGGGGCAGCGCCCCATGAGCTTCGAAGAACGAAAGCAGGACCAGCCCTGAACACCCACCTCGACCACCGCAACCCTCTCGTGTTCGATACGCACGAGCTGGGCCGGCGTCCTGGTGCCATGCAGCGGCTGTCCCGCACGATCGACGCTCCCAAGGACTTCGGTATCCAGGGAGTCATCGAGGTGCCGGAAGGCGCCCCGGTGGAGCTCGACCTCCGTCTGGAGTCGGTCATGGAAGGGGTGCTTGTCACAGGCACCGCCCGTGCATCGGCGAAGGGGGAGTGCGTAAGGTGTCTGGAGCCGCTCGACCAAGAGGTCGACGCGGACTTCCAGGAGATGTTCTCGTACCCTGACGCCGACGACCGGGGCCGCGTGAAAGCGGAGCCGGCCGACGACGCCGAGGAAGACGAGGACAGGCTCTTTCTCGAGGACGGCATGTTCGACCTCGAGCCTGTGCTGCGTGATGCGGTGGTGCTCGCACTGCCGATGCAGCCGGTGTGCCAGGACGACTGTGAAGGGCTGTGCTCCGAGTGCGGAGTGCGGCTCGCGGACGACCCGGGCCACCACCACGACGCCGTCGACATCCGTTGGGCGGCATTGCAGGGACTCGCTGGCACCATCCAGGACGGCGAGAAGGACGAGATGAGCGGCGCCGAAGCACAAGCGGGCGTCGACGAGAAGCAGGAGAAGTAGCCGTGGCTGTTCCGAAGCGGAAGATGTCGCGCAGCAACACGCGCCACCGCCGGTCGCAGTGGAAGGCTGCGGTCCCCACCCTGGTTTCGTGTGAGCGTTGCCAGGAGCCCAAGCTGCAGCACATCGCGTGCCCCGCTTGTGGCACCTACAACAAGCGCCAGGTCCTCGAGGTCTGAGCGGCTGGTGAGAGGCACAGTGGCTAGCCATAAATCGGCGGATGACGCCAAGAAAAAGGCCGACACCACAGCCTCGTCCCACACGCTTCTGGAAGGGCGGCTCGGGTATCAACTCGAGTCCGCCCTTCTGGTGCGTGCGCTGACCCATCGCTCGTACGCGTACGAGAACGGTGGCCTGCCCACGAACGAGCGCCTCGAGTTCCTCGGGGACTCCGTGCTCGGTCTCGTGGTCACCGACACCCTGTATCGCACCCACCCCGACCTGCCCGAAGGCCAGCTGGCCAAGTTGCGGGCCGCGGTGGTCAATTCGCGTGCACTGGCGGAGGTCAGCCGCGGGCTCGACCTGGGCTCCTTCATCCGGCTCGGCCGGGGCGAAGAGGGCACGGGCGGCCGGGACAAGGCGTCCATCCTTGCCGACACCCTCGAAGCGGTGATCGGCGCGGTGTATCTGGACCAGGGTCTGGACGCGGCGGGCGAACTCGTCCACCGTCTCTTCGACCCGTTGATCGAGAAGTCCTCGAATCTGGGTGCCGGCCTGGACTGGAAGACCAGTCTCCAGGAGCTCACGGCGACCGAGGGGCTCGGTGTTCCCGAGTACCTGGTCTCCGAGACCGGTCCGGATCACGAGAAGACCTTCACTGCTGCCGCCCGCGTCGGAGGCGTCTCGTACGGCACCGGCACCGGCCGCAGCAAGAAGGAAGCGGAGCAGCAGGCCGCGGAATCCGCCTGGCGGGCCATTCGTGCCGCCGCGGACGAGCGGGCCAAGGCCGCGGCTGCGGCAGCTGCCTCGGAAGGGGCGGCCGCCGACACCGCCCCCGGGGCGTAGCTCTTCGGTTCCTGACGCCCGCCCCCATCGGCTCACGCCGGTGGGGGCGGGCGTTTTTTGGGCCCCTTCAGGGCGCGATACGCTCCCGGAAGCCATCTCCCTGTTCCGTCTTGTTCCGTCTTGTTCCGTCCGGAGGACCACCGTGCCCGAGCTGCCCGAAGTCGAGGTCGTCCGGCGGGGGTTGGCCCGATGGGTGGCGCAGCGGACCGTCGGCGACGTGGAGGTGCTGCACCCCCGTGCCGTGCGCCGGCACGTCGCGGGCGGCGAGGACTTCGCGCACCGCCTCAAGGGGCAGCGGATCGGGGAGCCCAGCAGGCGCGGGAAGTATCTGTGGCTGCCGCTGGAGACGACGCACCTGTCCGTCCTCGCGCACCTCGGCATGAGCGGCCAGCTGCTCGTTCAGCCGCACGCGGCCCCGGACGAGAAGCACCTGCGGATCCGGGTGCGGTTCGAGGACGACCTGGACACCGAACTGCGCTTCGTCGACCAACGCACCTTCGGTGGGCTCTCGTTGCACGAGACCGCCGCGGACAGCCCGGACGGTCTGCCCGACGTCATCGCGCACATCGCCCGCGATCCGCTCGACCCGCTCTTCGACGACGCCGCGTTCCACGAGGCGCTGCGCCGCAAGCGCACCACCATCAAGCGCGCCCTGCTCGACCAGTCGCTCATCAGCGGCGTCGGCAACATCTATGCCGATGAGGCGCTTTGGCGCGCGAAGGTGCACTACGAGCGTCCCACCGCCACCTTTACGCGCCCGCGCACGGCTGAACTCCTCGGCCACGTAAGGGATGTGATGAACGCGGCGCTCGCGGTGGGCGGGACGAGCTTCGACTCCCTCTACGTGAATGTGAACGGGGAGTCCGGCTACTTCGACCGGTCACTCGACGCCTACGGGCGCGAGGGACTGCCCTGCCGGCGCTGCGCCACCCCCATGCGCCGCCGGCCCTGGATGAACCGGTCGAGCTACTTCTGCCCGCGCTGTCAGCGCGCCCCGCGCGTCTCGTCGTAGCGCTCGCGCGACACCAGGACGTCGTCCATCCGCCCCTCCACGAAGTGGATGAGGGTCAGCAGGCGCTCGGCCACCTCCCGGCCCAGCGGCGTCAGTTCGTAGTCCACGCGCGGCGGGTTCGTCGGCTGGGCGTCGCGGTGCACCAGGCCGTCGCGCTCCAGCGCGTGCAGCGTCTGGGAGAGCATCTTCTCGCTCACCCCGTCGACGCGACGGCGCAGCTCGTTGAAGCGGAACGTGCCCTCGTGCAACGCCCCCAGGGTGAGCGCGCCCCAGCGTCCCGTGACGTGCTCCAGCGTGCCGCGGGACGGACACGCCTTGGAGAAGACGTCGTAGGCGAGGTCTGTGGAGTCCATGCCTGAGAGCATACTCCTACGCAGCGCAATCTATTGGGTTGCGCTTTCCAAAAGTTAGTGCTTTCCTTCGGTGGTCGCTTCCCGATGCGCTGCTGCCGTCCCGCAGCGGTTCCCACCGATTCAGGAGTACGTCCCCATGACCACGTCCGCGTCCGTTCCCGCTCCCGTCGTGTCCATCGCCTACCACTCCGGCTACGGCCACACCGCCGTCGTCGCCGAGGCCGTCCGCACCGGCGCCGTCCAGGCCGGGGCCGAGGTGCACCTGATCAACGTCGACGAGATCACGGAGGAGGAGTGGGCGCGGCTGGACGCGTCCGACGCCATCGTGTTCGGATCGCCGACCTACATGGGCACCGCGTCGGGCGCCTTCCACGTCTTCGCGGAGGCCACGTCGAAGCGCTGGTTCGGCCACGCCTGGAAGGACAAGCTCGCCGCCGGGTTCACCAACTCCGCGTCCAAGAGCGGCGACAAGCTGCACACGCTGCAGTTCTTCCAGACGCTCGCCGCCCAGCACGGCATGACCTGGGTCAACCTCGGCCTGCACCCGGGCTGGAACAGCAGCCAGGGCTCCGAGGACGACCTCAACCGGCTCGGGTTCTTCTCCGGCGCCGCCGCGCAGACCAACAGCGACGAGGGCCCGGACGCGGTCCACAAGGCGGACGTCGCCACCGCCGAGCACCTGGGCCGCCGCGTCACCGAGACGGCGCGCGTGTTCCTCGCGGGGCGTGCGGCAGCGGCCTAGGGCCTGTCCGGGGCCCCCAGGCAGGCCCTAGTAACCGAAGTCCTGCGTCCACCAGGGGCCGCCGGAGCCGAAGTGCACGCCGACGCCGAGGGTCTTGAAGTCGCAGTTCAGGATGTTCGCCTTGTGCCCGGCGCTGTTCATCCAGGCGTCCATCACCGCCTGGGCGTCGGCCTGGCCGCGGGCGATGTTCTCGCCGCCGAGGTTGGTGATGCCGGCCTTCTTGGCGCGGTCCCACGGCGTCGCCCCGTCGGGGTCCGTGTGATCGAAGAAGTCGCGCGCGGCCATGTCCTCGCTGAACGAGGTCGCCAGTGCGGCGAGGCCGCTGTCGGCGGTCACGGGAGAGCAACCCACCTTGGCGCGCTCCTGGTTGACCAGCGTGAGGACCTGGGCGGCGGCCGCGCTCTCCGACGACGTGGCGGGCGCCTTGGACACCGGCGCCTGCGTCTTCTGGGGGGCCTTCGTGGCGGGGCTCGCGCTCTTCGTCCTGGCACTGTCGGCCGAGGACTTCGGGGCCGACGGCTTCTTCGAGGGCGCCTTGGACGGCGTCGCCGACGCGGACTTCGAGGGCGGGGCCGACGGGGTGGCACGGTCGGAGCCGCGGCTCGCGGCGGACGGTGCGCGGTCGTCGACCGCGCCGTCCGTACCGCCCTGCGCCTCGACGGTGGGCGAGCCGGCGGCCTGCACCTTGTTGCCGCCGTTGTCGCCGCCGAGCTTGAAGTTGTCACCGCCGGGGAGCAGCCCGGAGGCCACCGCGACCGCGCCCATGGCGACGGCGGCGGACACGCCGAGCAGTCCGGTGCGGACCGGGACGCCGCCGCGCTTCTTGCGGCGGTGGGTCCTGCCGTGCGACTGCCCGCCCGAACCACCGGCCGGGGATATGGAGCCGTACACCCCGGTCACGGTCTCGTCGTACGAGTGCTGCGTCTCGTCGTACGCGTACCTCTGACCCGGGTACGAGCCCGCCGGGCCCGCGCCGTAGAGGTCTGCATAGGCGTCGTCGTCCGCTTCGGAGCGGACGGAGGGCGAGTGCTCCAAGTACTCCGCGTACGCGGAGTTCGGGGCGTATCCGCCGTACGACGGGCCTTCGGGGCAGGTCTCGTGCGTGTCCGCGGCGCGGCCCGTGGCGGCGCGGCCGGCGGCGGAGCGTCGGTGGCGTCCCATGTCCTGGCCTTCCTCGTCCTCGCGGTCGTCCCTGTGACTCACCCATACGGGTGAGGCTCATCGGTCCGCGACGGTACCCCAAGACGCAAGGGGACGAAGTGCTCCGAGTGCAATTGGCCGGTTAGCGTGCACCCATGAACGAAGACGTACGGCTGGTCGCGTGGGTGCGAGGACGCGTCCAACGTGTGGGTTTCCGCTGGTTCACCCGCGCGAGGGCGCTGGAGATCGGCGGCCTGAGTGGTTTTGCTCTCAATTTGGAAGACGGTCGCGTACAAGTGGTCGCCGAAGGACCGCGTCCGGCGTGCCAGCAACTGCTCGACTGGCTGCACGGCGACGACACACCCGGCCGCGTCGACGGCGTCACCGAGATCTGGGACACACCCCGCGGCGGCTACGACGGGTTTGCCATCCGCTGAACCGTCACTGCAGGCGAGGCCCGGTGACGCCGCGCAAGAGGTGCCGCAGGCAACTGCGCGGGGCAGAAATGCCCTGGTGGTTGCCAACGCGGGGGACTCGTGGCAGGCTCCGAAGGAGCGGATGATCGCTACGCCCCCAGGGCCCCGAAGGTCAGGCCGCGCCGGACGATTCACGGCGCAGAGCCCCCGGGTTGCCCGCCAATACGGGGCGTGATCGTGTTGACCGTCAAACTTTTTGGTGAGACTCTGGAAGCCCCGCGCACCTTAGCTGTTTGGCATGTATGAACGGCAGCAAGACCACAGCAAAACAAGAGTGCCAAGCACCGCGGGTGCGATTCCCTCACGACCCACACCGCTTCGGTCGGTCACTCAGTGTGGAGGACCATCCATCATGGCAAAGGCGCTTCTCGGTTACGTCGGCGGCAGCGACCCGCGACTCCTCGCCGAGATGCGACGGCTCCAGCAGCGCGTCCAGGATCTTGAATCCGAGCTCGGCCGGATCCAGGCCGAGAACGACGCACTCGCGGCTGCCGCTTCTCACGAATCTCTCCTGGAGAGCATCGACGTACCCCAGGCGGAGCCTGCGCTCACCTGACCACATCCAGCGACGTACGTGGTCGGGCCGCTGCTCGTAACAGCCGCTTGATACAGATATGCAAGGGACGCTTCGGCGTCCCTTCTTTCTTCTGGCCGTGCTCCGGTCTCGACGCCCCCGCGCACCGAAGCGCTTTCTTAACGTCTGATGTGCCCTGCACCTTCATGGGTGAAACCGTGGGTTCATGGAGTGAGACAGGGGTGCCGGGTAGAGTCCGACGGCGTGCACCTCAAGGCTCTGACCCTGCGCGGGTTCAAATCGTTCGCCTCGGCCACCACCCTGCGGTTCGAGCCGGGCATCACCTGCGTCGTGGGTCCCAACGGTTCGGGCAAGTCCAATGTCGTGGACGCCCTGAGCTGGGTCATGGGCGAACAGGGCGCCAAGTCGCTGCGCGGCGGCAAGATGGAGGACGTCATCTTCGCCGGGACGACCGGGCGCCCGCCGCTCGGCCGCGCCGAGGTGTCCCTCACCATCGACAACTCCGACGGCGCGCTGCCCATCGAGTACGCCGAGGTCACCATCACGCGGATCATGTTCCGCAACGGCGGCAGCGAGTACCAGATCAACGGCGACACCTGCCGCCTCCTCGACATCCAGGACCTGCTCTCCGACTCCGGCATCGGCCGCGAGATGCACGTCATCGTCGGCCAGGGGCAGCTCGACGGCGTCCTGCACGCCGATCCGATGGGCCGCCGTGCCTTCATCGAGGAGGCCGCCGGTGTCCTCAAGCACCGCAAGCGCAAGGAGAAGGCGCTGCGGAAGCTGGACGCGATGCAGGCCAACCTCGCCCGCGTACAGGACCTGACCGACGAGCTGAGGCGGCAGTTGAAGCCGCTGGGCAGACAGGCCGCCGTCGCGCGCCGGGCCGCCGTCATCCAGGCCGACCTGCGCGACGCACGGCTGCGGCTGCTCGCGGACGATCTGGTACGGCTGCGGGAGGCGCTCAGCGCCGAGGTCGCCGACGAGGCGGAGCTGAAGCGGCGCAAGGAAGCGGCCGAGGCGGAGCTGAAGAAGGCCCTGTTGCGCGAGGGGCATCTGGAGGACGAGGTCCGGCAGCTCACCCCGCGGCTGCAGCGGGCGCAGCAGAGCTGGGTCGAGCTGTCGCAGCTCGCCGAGCGGGTGCGCGGCACCGTCTCGCTCGCCGACGCCCGGGTCAAGAGCGCGACGTCCGCGCCCGCCGAGGAGCGGCGCGGGCGTGACCCCGAGGACCTGGAGCGCGAGGCCGCCCGGGTGCGGGAGCAGGAGGCCGAGCTGGCGGCCGCGCTCGAAGCGGCGCAGACCGCGCTCGACGAGACCGTGGCCCACCGTGCCGAGCTCGAGCGGGAGTTGGCGGTCGAGGAGCGCCGGCTCAAGGACCTCGCCCGCGCCATCGCGGACCGGCGCGAGGGCCTGGCCCGGCTGCAGGGGCAGGCGAACGCCGCGCGTTCCCGGGCCGCGTCCGCGCAGGCCGAGATCGACCGCCTTGCCCTGGCCAGCGACGAGGCGCAGCAGCGGGCCGTCGCCGCGCAGGAGGAGTACGAGCAGCTCAAGGCCGAGGTCGACGGGCTCGATGCCGGGGACGAGGAACTCGTAGGACAGCTGGAGGGTGCCAAGAGTGCCCTCGCCGAGGCCGAGGCGGCGCTGTCGGGTGCGCGCGAGGCCGCGACGTCCGCGGAGCGCAAGCGGGCCGCGGTCGCCGCCCGGCACGAGGCGCTCGCGCTCGGCCTGCGCCGCAAGGACGGCACGGGCGCGCTCCTCGGGGCCAAGGAGCGGTTGACCGGGGTGCTCGGTCCTGCCGCCGAGCTGCTGTCGGTGGCGCCCGGGTTCGAGGTACCGGTGGCGGCCGCGTTCGGCGCCGCCGCTGATGCGATCGCCGTGGCCACCCCCGCCTCCGCCGCCGAGGCGATGCGCCTGCTGCGCAAGCAGGACGCGGGGCGGGCGGCGCTGCTGCTGGCGTCCGATGCCGCAGAGGCGCCGGCCGAGGTGACCCCGGGCAGTCCTCCGTACGCGGCCGAACTGGTGCGCGGGCCCGCCGAGTTGATGCCCGCGGTGCGGCACCTGCTGCGCGGCATCGTGGTCGTCGGGACGCTCGAGGACGCCGAGGACCTGGTGTACGCGCGGCCCGAGTTGACCGCGGTGACCGCCGAGGGCGATCTGCTCGGGGCGCACTTCGCGCAGGGCGGGTCGGCCGGCGCGCCGAGCCTCCTCGAAGTGCAGGCGTCCGTCGACGAGGCCGCCGCCGAACTGGAGCAACTGGCCGCCCAGTGCGAGGAGTTGGCCGAGGCGCAGCACTCCGCCGGGGACCGGCGCAAGGAATGTGCCGCGCTCGTCGAGGAGTTGGGGCAGCGGCAGCGGGCCATAGAGCGGGAGCGGTCCGGCCGTGCTCAGCAGCTGGGGCGGCTCGCCGGGCAGGCGCGGGGCGCCGCGGGCGAGGCCGAGCGCAGCGCCGCCGCCGCGGCCAAGGCGCAGGACGCCCTGGAGCAGGCCGCCATGGACGCGGAGGAGCTGGCCGAGCGGCTCGCCGTGGCCGAGGAGCAGACCCCTTACGGGGAAGACGAAGAGCCGGACACCTCCGTGCGCGACCGTCTCAACGCGGACGGCGCCAACGCGCGCCAGACCGAGATGGAGGCCCGGCTTCAAGTACGTACGCATGAAGAGCGGGTCAAGGGGCTTGCCGGGCGCGCCGACTCGCTGGACCGGGCCGCGCGCGCCGAACGCGAGGCACGCGCGCGTGCCGAGCGGCAGCGGGCCCGCCGCGTGTACGAGGCCGCCGTCGCCGAGGCCGTGGCGTCCGGTGCCCGGCAGCTGCTCGCGCACGTCGAGGTGTCCATCGCGCGGGCCGACGAGGAGCGCACCCTCGCCGAGCGGGCCAAGGCGCTCAGGGAGCAGGAGCTCGTCGCCGAGCGCGGGCGCGGCCGGGACCTGAAGGCGGAACTCGACAAGCTGACGGATTCGGTCCACCGCGGCGAGGTACTCGGTGCCGAGAAGCGGCTGCGCATCGAGCAGCTGGAGACCAAGGCGCTGGAGGAGCTGGGTGTCGAACCGGCCGGGCTCGTTGCGGACTACGGTCCGGGTCAGCTCGTGCCGCCCTCGCTCGCCGCCGAGGGGGAGGAGCTGCCGGACGACCCGGAGCACCCGCGGAACCAGCCGCGGCCGTTCGTCCGTTCGGAGCAGGAGAAGCGGCTGAAGGCCGCCGAGCGCGCCTACCAGCAGCTCGGCAAGGTCAATCCGCTGGCCCTGGAGGAGTTCGCGGCGCTGGAAGAGCGGCACAAGTTCCTCAGCGAGCAGTTGGAGGACCTGAAGAAGACCCGCGCCGACCTGCTTCAAGTGGTGAAGGAGGTCGACGAGCGCGTCGAGCAGGTCTTCACCGAGGCGTACCGGGACACGGCCCGCGAGTTCGAGGGCGTGTTCAGCCGCCTCTTCCCGGGCGGCGAGGGGCGGCTGATCCTGACCGACCCGGACAACATGCTCACCACGGGCGTGGACGTCGAGGCGCGTCCGCCGGGCAAGAAGGTCAAGCGGCTCAGTCTGCTCTCCGGCGGCGAGCGGTCGCTGACCGCCGTGGCGCTGCTCGTCTCCATCTTCAAGGCGCGGCCCAGCCCGTTCTACGTGATGGACGAGGTCGAGGCGGCCCTCGACGACACCAATCTGCAGCGGCTCATCCGCATCATGCAGGAGCTGCAGGAGGCCTCGCAGCTCATCGTGATCACGCACCAGAAGCGCACGATGGAGGTCGCCGACGCGCTGTACGGCGTCTCCATGCAGGGCGACGGGGTGTCGAAGGTGATCAGCCAGCGGCTGCGCTAGACCCCGGCCTCAACCGTGGCCTCCTAGTTGCATTCAAGACTTGAACGCAGGTCTCCACGCCCATGCCGGGAAATCCACACCAGGCCCCCTGTTGACTTCGAAACTTGAAGGCATAGTCTCTGCAACGTTGCTTTTACCTTCAGGTGGTGGGCGGCGTGAAGTTGTGCGCCACTGGAATCACTACTGAAGGGCTCGCCCCCACCCCCGGCAGCGAAGCCGGTGGCCCGAGGAGTACACGTGACCAGCACTTCGGCACCTTCGTCAGGAGCCAGGGACGCCCAGCCCGACCACCTCGGGCACGTCATCTTCATCACGGCGGCGGCCGCGATGGGCGGTTTCCTGTTCGGCTACGACAGTTCCGTGATCAACGGCGCCACCGTCGCGATCCAGCACAAGTTCGACGTCAGTGCCGACACCCTGGGCTGGATCATCGCGTCCGCGCTCCTCGGCTGTGCCGTCGGTGCGGCCATCGCCGGCCGGATCGCCGACCGGATCGGCCGTATCCGCGTCATGCAGATCGCCGCCGCGCTCTTCGCCATCAGCGCCGTCGGTTCCTCGCTGCCCTTCGCCGCCTGGGACCTGACGATGTGGCGCGTCATCGGTGGTCTCGGCATCGGCATGGCCTCCGTGATCGGCCCGGCCTACATCGCCGAGGTGGCCCCGCCCGCGTACCGCGGCCGGCTCGCCTCGTTCCAGCAGGCCGCGATCGTCATCGGCATCGCCATCTCCCAGCTCGTCAACTGGGGCATCCTGAACATGGCCGACGGCGACCAGCGCGGCAAGCTGGGCGGCCTCGAGGCCTGGCAGTGGATGCTCGGCGTCATGGTCATCCCCGCCCTGCTCTACGGGCTGCTGTCCTTCGCGATCCCCGAGTCGCCGCGCTTCCTGATCTCCGCGGGCCGCGAGGAGCAGGCCAAGAAGGTCCTCGCCGAGGTGGAGGGCGCCGGCATCGACGCCGACGCGCGCGTCCGCGAGATCGAGGCGGGCATGCGCAGCGAGCACAAGTCGTCCTTCAAGGACCTGCTCGGCAGCAAGGCCGGCTTCCTGCCGATCGTCTGGATCGGCATCGGCCTCTCCGTCTTCCAGCAGCTCGTCGGCATCAACGTCATCTTCTACTACTCGAACCAGCTGTGGCAGTCCATCGGCAAGGACCCCTCCAGCTCGTTCCTGTACTCGTTCGAGACGTCGATCGTGAACATCATCGGTACCGTCATCGCGATGGTCTTCGTCGACCGCATCGGCCGCAAGCCGCTCGCGATCATCGGCTCCGTCGGCATGGCCGCCGCCCTGTTCACCTGCGCCTGGGCCTTCTCGTACAAGACCGGCTCCGGTGACACCGTCTCGCTCCCCAACGCCCAGGGCCTGACCGCGATCATCGCCGCCAACGCCTTCGTCCTCTTCTTCGCCCTCTCCTGGGGCGTGGTGGTCTGGGTGCTCCTCGGCGAGATCTTCCCGGGCCGGATCCGCGCCGCGGCGCTCGGTGTGGCGGCCTCGGCCCAGTGGCTGGCCAACTTCGCCATCACCAAGACCTTCCCGAGCATGTCGGAGTGGAGCCTGAGCGGCTCGTACATCATCTACGGCGCCTTCGCCGCGCTCTCCATCCCGTTCGTCATGAAGTTCGTGAAGGAGACCAAGGGCAAGTCCTTGGAGGAGATGGGCTAGGCCCGAACTCCCCGCAAGACCCGGGGAGATGGAAACAAGACCCCGCTGCCATCTCCCCGTACATCCCCGTCGCCCCCGGCCCGGCACCCGCCCGGACCGGGGGCGACGTCGTGTCCGGCTCAGCCCTTCAGCGCGGGCACGACCCGCTCCGCGAACAGCTGCAGGCTGCGTTGGCCCTCCTCGATCGGCATGCCGCCGGACAGGGGGTGCAGTACGTAGTTGTCGAGGCCCTGGGCCAGGCACTCCTCGGGCGTGACGATGCGGTAGACGCCCTCGGCGCGCAGTTCCGCCACGGTCGAAGCCCCGGAGCGCACCGCCGACTTGATGTCCCCCGACTGCCAGGACGCGTACGTCCGCGCCTCGTGCAGGAAGTGCTCGCCGTACTCGGCCCAGGTGCGGTCCGGGTCCTCGGACAGGTGCAGGAGCGGCGTGGTCTTCGCGGGCATCATGGTCCAGCCCTCGGTGCCGTACTCGGCGAGCTTCTCCTTGTAGTACGCGTCCAGCTCCGGCAGGTGAGCGCTCGGGAAGAAGGGCAGGCCGAGCCGGGCCGCCCGGCGTGCGGCCGCCTGTGAGGAGCCGCCGACCAGGAGCAGGGGGTGCGGCTGGGTGAACGGGCGCGGGGTGACCCGCACCCGGCGGCCGCGGTAGGTGAACTCCTCGCCCGTCCAGGCCTTCAGCAACGTGTCGAGCAGCTCGTCCTGGAGCTTGCCGCGCCGCTTCCACTCCACGTCGAACTGGGCGTACTCCTCGGGCCGGTAGCCGATCCCGGCCACGGTCACCAGGCGGCCGCCGCTCACCAGGTCGAGGACGGCGATGTCCTCGGCCAGGCGCAGCGGATCGTACAGCGGGCCGATGATCGCGGAGACGGTGACGGCGATCCGCCCGCCCGTCGCCCGACCACCGCCCCTCAACGAGGCGCTTCGCGCCGCAGAATTTCCTTGAGTGGCGCCGAAGACCGCGCCCGCGAAGGTGAACGGCGAGGACAGCCAGTTGTTGGCGACGCCGTGGTGCTCCTCGATCTGGATCGTGTCGATGCCGCGCTCGTCGGCGTACGCCGACATCTCCACGGCCGCCTTGTAGCGGGCGCTGAGCGACTCGGGAGTGCCGGCCGGATCGACCAGATTGAACCGTACGACGGACACGGGCATACGACAGTCCCCCTTCGCGCGGGCCAGGGCTCGGGTGAAGGGGGACGGTAGCTGACGGAGCGTCAGACAGCCAGGGCTGCGGCCTCTTCGGCTTCCTCGGGGCCTTCGTGGTGTCCGCCGGCTTGGGCAGCGCCAGGTACAGCAGGCCCGAGACGACGATCGTGACGATCCAGCCGAGCCCGTACTCACCGATGAAGTTGTTCGAGGCGAGCGGGCCGCTGAACCAGGTCGAGGACGTGAACAGCAGGCCCGCGCCGAGGCCGACCGCCCAGGCGACGACGGCGGCGGGGGAGAAGCCGCCCTTGTACCAGTAGGCGCTGGTCCGGGTCGTGTCGAGCATGGCCTCGGCGTCGTAGTGCTTGCGCTTCAGCATGTCCGCGCCGAAGACGCCGACCCAGGCGGAGAAGGCGACCGCGAGCAGCGACAGGAATGCGATGAACGAGCTCATGAAGCTGGTGGCGACGAGCATCAGGATGCCGCCGAAGATCAGCGAGATCAGCGCGTTGATGGAGACCGCCCAGTGACGCGGCACCTTGAAGCCGAGGGTCTGCGCGGTGAAGCCGGCCGAGTACATCGACATCGCGTTGATCAGCAGCATGCCGACCAGGGCGATGAGGAGGTACGGCACCGCGATCCACATCGGCAGCAGGTCGCCGAGGAAGGAGACCGGGTCGGCGGCCGAGGCCAGGTCCGGGACGGAGACGGCCATGACCGCGCCCATCAGGACCATCGGCAGGACGACGATGCCGGCGCCGCCGACGGAGTTGCGCACGATCGCCCTGGAGGAGGCGGTGCGCGGCAGGTAGCGCGTGAAGTCGGGGGAGGAGGGGATCCAGCTGACGCCGCCCGCGGCGATCATGCCGATGCCCGCGACCATCAGCGACATCTTGCCCGCGGGCTGGTCGAAGACCTTGGACCAGTCGGTGTCGACGATCAGGTAGATCAGCACCATCAGCGTGAAGAGGCCGAAGAGGTAGGTCGCGTACTTGTTGCACTTCTGTACGGCGTTGATCCCGAGACCCGAGATCGCGAACGTGGCGACCACGAAGCAGAGCAGCGTGACGATCACCAGGAAGTCGTTCTGCTTGATGCCGAACAGGATGTCCAGGACGGTGAGCACGGCGTACGCACCCGTCACCGCGTTGATCGTCTCCCAGCCCCAGCGAGCGACCCAGATCAGCGAGCCGGGCAGCAGATTGCCGCGCTGGCCGAAGACCGCGCGGGACAGCGCCATGCCGGGGGCGCCGCCGCGCTTGCCCGCGATGCCGATCAGGCCGACCAGGCCGTACGACAGGACGGGCGCCGCGATCGCGACGACGATCGCCTGCCAGAAGTTGAGCTTGTACGCCACGACGAGGCTCGCGCCCATCGTGAGCAGCAGCACGCTGATGTTGGCGGCGACCCAGGTGGGGAAGAGCTCCCGGGTCCTGGCGGTGCGCTCGGCATCGGGGACGGGCTCGATGCCACGCGTCTCCAGAGCGCCTTCGGTTTCGGCGGTCTTGCTCATGCGGTGGGGTTCCGTGCCTCTGTGGGGTGGGGCGGGAAGAGGGGACGCGCTGGACTCTACGCGCGTTGATGCAACCTCCTCCATCGTACTTTAGTCCGAGTAGTTCCCTCCAGAGGCCTTTGTCCTTCGGAGGAAGCTACGAGAACGGCCTTGTCCGGGGCCCATGACTGATACTGGACGGGTTATGGAAATCGTCATCCTTGCTGTAGTCATCGCCGTGGTCCTGATCGGCGCGGTCAGCGGGCTGGTGGTCAGCGGTCGCAAGAAGAAGCAGCTGCCGCCGGCGCCCCCGTCGACCCCCGACATCACCGCCGCCCCGCCCACCGAGCCGCACGTCGGCGACGAGGCCGAGACGCCGCGCGACGAAGCGCGGCGCACGATCGAGGAGGTCGACCTTCCGGCCGCCGAGCCGGTCACCGAAGAGGAGCCCCCGGCCCCGGTCGTCGAGGAGCCCGCCGCTCCCGAGGTCGAGGTGCCGGAGCCGACCGCGGGCCGCCTGGTGCGGCTGCGCGCCCGGCTCTCCCGGTCGCAGAACGCGCTCGGCAAGGGGCTCCTCACGCTCCTGTCGCGCGAGCACCTCGACGACGACACCTGGGAGGAGATCGAGGACACGCTGCTCACCGCCGACGTCGGCGTGCAGCCCACCCAGGAGCTGGTCGAGCGCCTGCGCGAGCGCGTCAAGGTGCTCGGCACGCGCACCCCGGACGAACTGCGCGGCCTGCTGCGCGAGGAGCTGCTGACGCTGCTCGTCCCCGAGTTCGACCGCTCCGTGAAGACGGACGGGAACGTCAACGGGGCCACCCCGGGCATCGTGATGGTCGTCGGGGTCAACGGCACCGGCAAGACCACCACCACCGGCAAGCTCGCCCGAGTCCTCGTCGCCGACGGGAAGAACGTGCTGCTCGGTGCGGCCGACACCTTCCGTGCCGCCGCCGCCGACCAGCTGCAGACGTGGGGCGACCGCGTCGGTGCGCGTACGGTGCGCGGGCCCGAGGGCGGCGACCCGGCGTCCATCGCCTTCGACGCCGTGAAGGAGGGCATCGAGGCCGGCGCGGACGTCGTGCTCATCGACACCGCGGGCCGGCTGCACACCAAGACCGGTCTGATGGACGAGCTCGGCAAGGTCAAGCGCGTCGTGGAGAAGCACGCGCCGCTGGACGAGGTGCTCCTCGTGCTCGACGCGACGACCGGACAGAACGGCCTGGTGCAGGCCCGCGTCTTCGCCGAGGTCGTCGACATCACCGGCATCGTGCTGACCAAGCTCGACGGCACGGCCAAGGGCGGCATCGTCGTCGCGGTCCAGCGGGAGCTGGGCGTGCCGGTGAAGCTCGTCGGCCTGGGCGAGGGACCGGACGACCTGGCGCCGTTCGAGCCCGAGGCGTTCGTGGACGCGTTGATCGGCGAGTAGTCGTACGGGCAGGCGTCTCAGGCGTCGCAGGAGTCGCAGAAGTGCGGGGAACCGGAGCCGGTTCCCCGCACTTCTTTGCGTACGGGTGGCTTACGCGCTTCCTTGTCTGCGGGCGGCTTACGCGCCGGGCGACCGGTGCGCCACGTACGCCAGCGTCCCCAACAGCAGCCGCGCCTGCGGCGGTTGGGTCGCCGTGTCCAGGCACGGGGGGCGCAGCCAGGTCGCCGGGCCCAGGCCCGCGCGGTCCGACGGCGGGGCCGTGACGTGGGCGCCGGGACCGAGGGCGTGCAGGTCGAGGGAGGCGTCGTCCCAGCCCGTGCGGTAGAGCAGGGCGGGCAGTTCGGCCGCGGCCCCCGGTGCCACGAAGAAGTGGGCGCGGCCCTCGGGGGTGGCGATCACCGGGCCGAGCGGGAGGCCCATGCGCTCCATCCGGGTCAGCGCGCGGCGACCCGCGGCCTGCGGCACGTCGATGACGTCGAAGGCGCGGCCGACCGGGAGCAGGACCGCGGCACCGGGGAACCGGCCCCAGGACTCGGTCACTTCGTCGAGCGTGGCGCCGGCCGGGACCACCGCCGACGGGTCGAGCGGATGGGCGCCCGGCGCCGGGCAGTCGGCCCGGCCGCAGGAGCAGACCCCGCTCACCGCGCGGGCGCCGGGCACCACGTCCCAGCCCCACAGCCCGGTGAACTCCGCCACCGTGGTGCAGTCCGAAGCGCGGCCGGACGTGCGGCCGCGGCGACGTGAGCCGGAGCGCATCTCCCGGATGCCGCCGATCGTGAAGCCCATGCCCCCTCCAACGGGTCCTGCGCGCCGGTGGTTACGAGACGGAATCGGATCGTGACGTGGCGTGCCTGTCGCCCGGACGAGGCGGCGCCGCGTCGCGCCCGGGGGTGGTGCGCCCGGTGATGCACGCCCCGTCGCACACCGTTCCGCCCACTTCCGGCTGTCCTATGTCAAGTGAATCGTGTGTGGCCGTACCTGAGTTCATTCGAAGGGGTGGCGAATGGTGGCGTTTCCAGGTTCGCCCTCGCCGGAGGGGTGATCGTAGGATTACTTTCAGTGCACGAACCCTGAGGGTGTGTGCACCCGTGGGTATGCCGCAGGCAAGTCGGTTTCCTGTTCGAGGAGTGACAACTGCCGGACGGGAGGCCCTAGTTGACGGCATCCTGATAGGGCTTGCGGGCAACCCGGGCAAGTAAGAGTGGCCGACAGGACCGGACATTGAGTGTCTTAGATGGCTTCAGGGATGGGGGCGTTCCAGTGGGCGGCAGCGGCGGAAGCGTGACGAACGCTGAGAAGCGCCCGAACGAACTGCTCGGCTCGTGGTTCGTGCGCAGTGGCTGGTCGAAGGGCGAGCTGGCGCGTCAAGTGAACCGACGGGCACGGCAGTTGGGTGCGAACCACATCTCCACCGACACCTCACGGGTGCGGCGCTGGCTCGACGGGGAGAACCCGCGCGAGCCGATCCCGCGCATCCTCAGCGAGCTGTTCTCCGAGCGGTTCGGCTGTGTGGTCGCCGTCGAGGACCTCGGCCTGCGGGCCGCGCACCAGGCGCCCTCGGTGTCCGGTGTCGACCTGCCGTGGACGGGCCCGCAGACGGTGGCCCTCATCGGCGAGTTCTCGCGCAGCGACCTGATGCTGGCGCGCCGCGGCTTCCTCGGCAGCTCCCTCGCGCTCGCCGCGGGGCCCTCGCTGATCGAGCCCATGCAGCGCTGGCTGGTGCCGACGCCGGGCGGCGCGGCCCCCAGGGCGGAGGTCGACGCCGCGGCACAGCGCCGGGGGAACCGGCTGTCCAGGCCCGAGTTGGACCTGCTCGAGTCCACCACCGTCATGTTCCGCCAGTGGGACGCCCAGTGCGGGGGAGGCCTGCGCCGCAAGGCGGTCGTCGGCCAGCTGCACGAGGTCACCGACCTGCTGCAGGAGCCGCAGCCCGAGTCCACCACCAGGCGCCTGTTCAAGGTCGCGGCCGAACTGGCGGAGCTGGCCGGGTGGATGAGCTACGACGTGGGCCTGCAGCCCACCGCCCAGAAGTACTTCGTGCTCGCCCTGCACGCCGCGAAAGAAGCCGGGGACAAGCCGCTCGGCTCGTACATCCTCAGCAGCATGAGCCGGCAGATGATCCACCTCGGCCGCCCGGACGACGCCCTGGAGCTCATCCACCTCGCGCAGTACGGCAGTCGTGACTGCGCCAGCCCGCGCACCCAGTCCATGCTGTATGCGATGGAGGCCCGCGCGTACGCGAACATGGGGCAGCCCGGCAAGTGCAAGCGGGCCGTGCGCATGGCCGAGGACACCTTCACCGACGCCGACGACTGGGACGACCCGGATCCCGACTGGATCCGCTTCTTCTCCGAGGCCGAACTGCACGGGGAGAACAGCCACTCGTTCCGTGACCTCGCCTATGTCGCCGGCCGCAGTCCCACGTACGCGTCGATGGCCGAGCCCGTGATGCAGCGCGCCGTCGAGCTGTTCTCCAAGGACGCCGAGCACCAGCGTTCGTACGCACTGAACCTGATCGGGATGGCCACGGTGCACCTGCTCCAGCGGGAGCCGGAGCAGTGCACGGTCCTGGCGCAGGAGGCGCTGTCGATCGCCAGGAAGGTGCGCTCCGAGCGGGTCAACACCCGTATCCGCAAGACCGTCGACACCGCGGTCCGCGACTTCGGGGACGTGGCCCAAGTCATCCAGCTGACCGAGCAGTTGGCCCTTCACCTGCCCGAGACCGCGGAGGCCGCGGTCTGACACCGGTCCGTACGGACCCCCACTGCGCCGGCCGCGGCCGGTCGTCCCGAACAGCCCGACTCGGCTCCCCCACGCCAGGTCATCGCGGACGACCGTCGCGGCCGGTCTGCTGTGTCCCGGCCGTGTCGCCGCTTGGTTGCGCCACGATAACGATCGGCGGCCGCCCCATCCGGCAGTTCATGGACGCGTAACACCCACGACCTCTTCGTCACTGCGGCGAAACATCGAGGGGCACCCACGGAAACCGCGCTGCGCCAATCTCTTGGCGCATAACCGGCCCACCCCTCATGACCGCTTCAGGCTTCGCCCGCACGGGGCCGTACCAATGACGAGGAGACGCCGATGGCACCAGCCGCCATCACGCTTGCCGCAGAAGCGCCCAAGCTTTCTGCCGCGAACACAGGCTTCATGCTGATCTGTTCCGCCCTGGTGATGCTCATGACGCCGGGTCTTGCCTTCTTCTACGGAGGCATGGTCCGCGTCAAGAGCACCCTGAACATGCTGATGATGAGCTTCATCAGCCTCGGGATCGTCACGATCCTGTGGGTGCTGTACGGCTTCTCGCTCGCGTTCGGCACCGACAAGGGGTCGCTGATCGGCTGGGACGGCGACTACGTCGGTCTCAGCGGGATCGGCCTGACCCAGCTCTGGGACGGCTACACCATCCCGATCTACGTCTTCGCCGTCTTCCAGCTGATGTTCGCCATCATCACGCCCGCCCTGATAAGCGGTGCCCTGGCGGACCGCGTGAAGTTCTCGGCGTGGGCCCTGTTCATCGCCCTGTGGGCCACGGTCGTCTACTTCCCGGTCGCGCACTGGGTGTGGGGGACCGGCGGCTGGGCCTTCGACCTCGGCGTCATCGACTTCGCCGGCGGTACGGCCGTGCACATCAACGCCGGTGCCGCCGCCCTCGGCGTGATCCTCGTCATCGGCAAGCGCGTCGGCTTCAAGAAGGACCCGATGCGGCCGCACTCGCTGCCGTGGACGATGCTCGGCGCGGGCCTCCTGTGGTTCGGCTGGTTCGGATTCAACGCCGGTTCGTGGCTGGGCAACGACGACGGCGTCGGCGCGCTGATGTTCATCAACACGCAGGTCGCCACCGCCGCCGCGATGCTCGCCTGGCTGGCCTACGAGAAGCTGCGGCACGGCGCGTTCACCTCGCTCGGCGCGGCCTCCGGTGCCGTCGCGGGTCTCGTCGCGATCACCCCGTCCGGCGGCTCCTGCTCGCCGCTCGGCGCGATCGCCATCGGTGCCATCGCCGGTGTGCTGTGCGCCATGGCCGTCGGCCTCAAGTACAAGTTCGGCTACGACGACTCGCTCGACGTCGTCGGTGTCCACCTCGTCGGCGGTGTCGTCGGCTCCCTGCTCATCGGCTTCTTCGCCACGGGCGGCGGCCAGTCCGACGCGGCCGGTGTCCTCTACGGCGACCACACCTTCGACCAGCTGTGGAAGCAGTGCGCCGGTGTCGGTGCCGTCCTCGGCTACTCGCTGGTCGCCTCCGCGATCCTCGCCTTCCTCATCGACAAGACGATGGGCATGCGGGTCAGCGAGGACGACGAGGTGTCCGGCATCGACCAGGTCGAGCACGCCGAGACCGCGTACGACTTCAGCGGCGCGGGCGGCGGCACGGCGTCCCGCACGGCGGTGCCATCGCCGGTCGCCACGGGTACGGCTACGGACACGAAGAAGGTCGACGCATGAAGCTCATCACCGCGGTCGTCAAGCCGCACCGGCTCGACGAGATCAAGGAAGCCCTCCAGGCCTTCGGCGTCCAGGGCCTGACCGTGACCGAGGCCAGCGGCTACGGCCGCCAGCGCGGCCACACGGAGGTCTACCGTGGGGCCGAGTACACGGTCGACCTCGTGCCCAAGATCCGTATCGAGGTGCTGGTCGAGGACGACGACGCCGAGCAGCTGATCGACGTCGTCGTGAAGGCCGCGCGGACCGGCAAGATCGGGGACGGCAAGGTGTGGGCGGTTCCCGTCGAGACGGCCGTACGGGTCCGTACGGGCGAGCGCGGACCGGACGCGCTGTAACGAACTGCCTTGCAAGGGACGGGAGTCGCTGGGTGACGAGTGTGAACGACGTACGGACCGAAGCAGCGGACGAACCCAGCGGCTACGCGGCGGCCCGGCTGCGCCTCCTCCAAGGAGAGGCGCAGTCCGGGCCGCCGCGCCGTTCCGCCCTCGCGGAACTGACCGACGACTGGCTCACCGAGCTGTTCGGGGCGGGTGCGCCGGGCGTCTCCCTGATCGCCGTCGGCGGCTACGGGCGCGGCGAGCTCTCCCCGCGCAGCGACCTGGACCTGCTCCTCCTGCACGACGGCTCCGCCGACGCCGGGGAGGTCGCCGCCCTCGCCGACCGCATCTGGTACCCGGTGTGGGACCTCGGCCTCGCCCTCGACCACTCCGTGCGCACCCCCGTCGAGGCCCGCAAGACGGCGGGCGACGACCTCAAGGTGCAGCTGGGCCTGCTGGACGCGCGGCACATCGCGGGCGACCTCGGCCTGACGGCGGGACTGCGCACCGCCGTTCTCGCGGACTGGCGCAACCAGGCCCCCAAGCGGCTCCCCGAACTGCACGAGCTGTGCGAGGAACGGGCCGAGCGGCAGGGCGAGTTGCAGTTCCTGCTCGAACCCGACCTGAAGGAAGCGCGCGGCGGACTGCGGGACGCCACGGCACTGCGGGCCGTCGCCGCGTCCTGGCTGGCCGACGCGCCGCGCGAGGGCCTCGCCGACGCGCGCCGCCGCCTCCTCGACGTGCGCGACGCCCTGCACCTGACGACCGGCCGCGCCACCGACCGCCTCGCGCTCCAGGAACAGGACCAGGTCGCCGCGGAACTCGGCCTGCTGGACGCCGACACACTGCTGCGCCAGGTGTACGAGGCCGCGCGCACCGTCTCGTACGCCAGCGATGTCACCTGGCGCGAGGTGGGCCGGGTCCTCAAATCCCGTGCCGTACGCCCCCGGCTGCGCGCCATGCTGGGCGGCAGGCCCGCGCCCGCGGAGCGCTCGCCGCTCGCCGAGGGCGTCGTCGAGATGGACGGCGAGGTCGTGCTCGCCCGTGCGGCCCGGCCCGAGCGCGACCCCGTCCTCCCGCTGCGCGCCGCCGCCGCTGCCGCCCAGGCCGGGCTCCCGCTGTCGCTGCACGCGGTACGCAGGATGGCCTCGGCCGCCCGGCCGCTGCCCACGCCCTGGCCCGCCGAGGCCCGCGAACAGCTCGTGACGCTGCTCGGTGCGGGCCGCCCCACGGTCGAGGTGTGGGAGGCCCTGGAGGCCGAGGGGCTGATCACCCGGCTGCTGCCGGACTGGGAGCGGGTGCGGTGCCGGCCCCAGCGCAACGCCGTGCACACCTGGACCGTCGACCGGCACCTGGTCGAAACCGCCGTCCAGGCAGCCGAGTTGACCCGCCGCGTCGGCCGTCCCGACCTGCTGCTCGTCGCCGCGCTGCTGCACGACATCGGCAAGGGCTGGCCCGGCGACCACTCGGTCGCGGGCGAGATCATCGCGCGGGACGTCGCGGCCCGGATCGGCTTCGACCGGGCGGACGTGACGGTGCTCGCCTGTCTCGTACGCCATCACCTGCTGCTCATCGAGACGGCGACCCGGCGCGACCTGGAGGACCCGGCGACCGTACGGGCCGTCGCGGACGCGGTCGGCTCGGTCGGCACGCTCGAGCTGCTGCACGCCCTCACCGAGGCGGACGCGCTCGCCACCGGGCCCGCCGCCTGGTCGACCTGGCGCGGCTCGCTCGTCGCCGATCTGGTCAAGCGGGTCGCGGCGGTGCTCGCCGGGGACGAACCCGTCGACGCGGTGGCCTCCGTCACCGCCGAGCCCACCGCCGAGCAGGAGCGGCTCGCCCTGGAGGCGCTGCGCACGGGCGGCCCGGTGCTCGCGCTGCGCGCGCAGACGGAAGCGGTGCCGGACGGCTCCGCCGGCGAGGCGGGCGACCCGGAGCCGCTCGGCGTCGAGCTGCTGATCGCCGTGCCCGACCAGCCGGGGGTGCTGCCCGCGGTGGCCGGGGTGCTCGCCGTGCACCGGCTCGCGGTGCGCGCGGCCGAGCTGCGGGCCCTGACGTTCCCGGAGGCGGGGGAGGGCGCCGTCCTGCTGCTCGACTGGCGGGTCGCAGCCGAGTACGGGTCCCTGCCGCAGGCCGCCCGGCTCCGCGCCGATCTCGTACGCGCCCTCGACGGATCGCTCGACATCACCGCCCGCCTCGCCGAGCGGGACGCGGCCTATCCGCGCCGGCGCGGCGTGGTGGCACCGCCGCCCCGGGTCACCGTGGCCTCGGCCGCGTCCCGCCTCGCGACGGTCATCGAAGTGCGGGCCCAGGATGCGCCGGGCCTGCTGCACCGGATCGGGCGCGCCCTGGAGGCCGCCGACGTACGGGTGCGCTCCGCGCACGTGTCGACGCTGGGGGCGAACGCGGTGGACGCGTTCTACGTCACCGGGCCCGAGGGGGCACCGCTGCCGTCGGCGGAGGCGGTGTCGGTGGCCAGGGCGGTGGAAGGGGCGTTGCAGGTCTGAGTGGCGTGCGCCTGCGCAGCGTTGCTCGTCGTGCGGCCGGCGCCGAGGTTTCGCACGCGTCGTCCCCGCCTGCGCGGGGCGCTGTCCCCCGCCTGCCGGATCCGGCAGGCGGGGGCGCTTTGTTTCGCGCGCCAGATACCCTGGGGGGCGACTGCCCACCATCCGACGAACCTGAGGACCGACGAGCGCCGTGTTCGACACTCTCTCCGACCGCTTGGCGAATACCTTCAAGACCCTCCGGGGGAAAGGCCGTCTCTCTGAGGCGGACATCGACGCCACGGCACGCGAGATTCGAATCGCGTTGCTGGAAGCCGATGTCGCGCTGCCGGTCGTCCGGGCATTCATCAAGCAGATCAAGACCAGGGCTGCCGGCGTCGAGGTCTCCCAGGCGCTGAACCCGGCCCAGCAGGTCATCAAGATCGTCAACGAGGAGCTCATCGGCATCCTCGGTGGCGAGACCCGCCGTCTGCGCTTCGCCAAGACCGGCCCGACCGTGATCATGCTCGCGGGTCTGCAGGGTGCCGGTAAGACGACCCTCGCCGGAAAGCTCGGCAGCTGGCTCAAGGGCCAGGGGCACTCGCCGCTGCTCGTCGCCTGTGACCTCCAGCGCCCGAACGCGGTGAACCAGCTGAGCGTGGTCGCCGAGCGCGCCGGCGTCGGCATCTACGCGCCGGAGCCGGGCAACGGGGTGGGCGACCCGGTGCAGGTCGCCAAGGACTCCATCGAGTACGCCAAGTCCAAGGTGTACGACGTGGTCATCGTCGACACCGCGGGCCGCCTCGGCATCGACGCCGAGCTGATGCAGCAGGCCGCCGACATCCGCGACGCGGTCTCGCCCGACGAGGTCCTCTTCGTCGTCGACGCCATGATCGGTCAGGACGCGGTCAACACGGCCGAGGCGTTCCGCGACGGCGTCGGCTTCGACGGCGTCGTCCTGTCGAAGCTCGACGGTGACGCCCGAGGCGGTGCGGCGCTGTCGATCGCGCACGTCACCGGCCGCCAGATCATGTTCGCCTCGAACGGCGAGAAGCTGGACGACTTCGACGCGTTCCACCCGGACCGCATGGCGTCCCGCATCCTCGGCATGGGCGACATGCTCACGCTGATCGAGAAGGCCGAGCAGACCTTCTCGCAGCAAGAGGCCGAGAAGATGGCCTCGAAGCTGGCCTCCAAGAAGGGCCAGGACTTCACGCTCGACGACTTCCTGGCGCAGATGGAGCAGGTCAGGAAGATGGGCTCCATCTCCAAGCTGCTCGGCATGCTGCCGGGGATGGGTCAGATCAAGGACCAGATCAACAACCTCGACGAGCGCGACGTCGACCGCACCGCCGCGATCATCAAGTCGATGACCCCGGCCGAGCGCGCCGACGCCACGATCATCAACGGCTCGCGCCGCGCCCGTATCGCCAAGGGTTCCGGCGTCGAGGTCAGCGCCGTCAAGAACCTGGTCGAGCGGTTCTTCGAGGCCCGCAAGATGATGTCCCGCATGGCCCAGGGCGGCGGCATGCCGGGGATGCCGGGCATGCCCGGGATGGGCGGCGGCGCCGGCCGGACGAAGAAGCAGCCGAAGAAGGCCAAGGGCAAGCAGCGCTCCGGCAACCCGATGAAGCGCAAGCAGCAGGAGCAGGAGGAGGCGGCCCGGCGCGAGGCGGCCGCTCAGGCGGGCGGCGCGCTCGGCCTGCCCGGCGCGGACCAGCAGGCGGGCAAGGACTTCGAGCTCCCCGACGAGTTCAAGAAGTTCATGGGCTGACCTGCCCGGACACTGTCCGCGTACGTTTTTGAAGGGCCCGGGACCGATGCGGTTCCGGGCCCTTCGCGCGTCTCTTCCCCGGTGGCGGGCCCCCGTGATGTGTGCGCTGATGGGCCCAGGACCGGCGGCGAAGGAGAGAAGGCGTGGCGAACCCCGTACCCCCGCGCGATCGCACCGATCAGCCGTGGCGCTCCGAGGGTGCGCCGCCGCCCCCGCCCCCGCAGGCGCCCAAGCGCAAGATGCCCGGCGGCTGGGGCAGCCTCATCCTCACGGCGCTGATCGTCTACCTCATCGCCAACCTGGTCCTGTCCTTCTTCAACGAGGGCGACGAGCCGACGATCTCGTACACCGAGTTCAGCAAGCAGGTCGCCAACGACAACGTCTCCAAGATCTACTCCAAGGGCGACGCGATCCAGGGCCAGCTCAAGAAGGAGCAGCCCACTCCCGGCGACAGCGACAGCAGCAGCGACAACTACACCAAGTTCACGACGCAGCGGCCGTCCTTCGCCGACGACCAGCTGTGGGAGAACCTGGAGAAGCACGACGTGACGGTGACGGCCGAACCGGTCGTCCAGGAGCGCAGCTTCCTGTCCAACCTGCTCATCTCGCTCGCCCCGATGCTGCTCCTCGTCGTCCTGTGGATCTTCATCGCGCGCCGGATGAGCCAGGGCATGGGCGGGGCGGGCGGCATGCTGGGCCGCAAACAGCCGCCGAAACCGGTCGAGTTGGAGCCCGGCAAGAAGCGCACCACCTTCGAGGACGTCGCCGGCATCGACGAGGTCGAGGGCGAGCTCAACGACGTCGTCGACTTCCTCAAGAACCCCGACGAGTACCGCAAGATGGGCGCCAAGATGCCGCGCGGCGTGCTCCTCGCGGGCCCGCCCGGCACCGGCAAGACGCTGCTCGCGCGCGCGGTCGCGGGTGAAGCCGGGGTTCCGTTCTTCTCGGCCTCGGCCTCCGAGTTCATCGAGATGATCGTCGGCGTCGGTGCCTCGCGCGTACGGGAACTGTTCGCCGAAGCCCGCAAGGTCGCGCCCTCCATCATCTTCATCGACGAGATCGACACCATCGGCCGGGCCCGCGGTGGCGGCTCCGGCATGGGCGGCCACGACGAGCGCGAACAGACCCTGAACCAGATCCTCACCGAGATGGACGGCTTCACCGGCTCCGAGGGCGTCATCGTCATCGCCGCCACCAACCGCGCCGACGTCCTCGACCCTGCCCTGACCCGGCCTGGCCGCTTCGACCGCGTCGTCAACGTCTCGCCGCCCGACCGCGGCGGCCGCGAGGCCATCCTCAAGATCCACTCCAGGGAGATCCCGCTCGCCCAGGACGTCGACCTCGCCCAAGTCGCCCGTACGACACCGGGCATGACCGGCGCCGAACTGGCCAACCTCACCAACGAGGCAGCCCTCCTCGCCGTCAAGCGCAAGCAGAAGGAGGTCACGCAGACCGACCTCTCCGAGGCGCTCGAGAAGGTCCAGCTGGGCGCCGAGCGGCCCCTGGTGATGCCCGAGGAGGAGCGCCGCCGCACCGCCTTCCACGAGAGCGGTCACGCCCTCCTTGGCATGCTCCAGCCCGGCGCCGACCCGGTCCGCAAGATCACCATCGTGCCGCGCGGCAGGGCCCTCGGCGTGACGCTGTCCACCCCGGATGCAGACAAGTACGCGTACACGGAGGAGTACCTGCGCGGGCGCATCATCGGGGCACTGGGCGGCATGGCAGCCGAGCAGGTCGTCTACGGAGTCATCACCACCGGAGCCGAGAACGACCTCGAACAGGTCACCAACATCGCCCGCGGCATGGTCGCCCGCTGGGGCATGAGCGAGAAGGTCGGCCGTCTGTCGGCGCTGCCGAACGATGCGCAGCAGGCGTACGGACTCGCCGCCGCCCCGGACACCCTGGACACGATCGACGGCGAGATGCGCCGCATCGTGGACGAGTGCTACGCGGAGGCGTGCGACAAGCTGCGCGAGAACCGCGACAAGCTGGACGCGCTCGCTGCCGCGCTGATGGAGAGCGAGACCCTGGAGGAGGCCGACGCGTACCGGGTCGCTGGCATCACGCGCCTCACCAAGGACTGAGCGGGCGGCTCGTGCCTCACACCGTCCGGCCTCACACCGTCCGCGCGATCAGGTACCGGAAGACATTGGACATCCAGACCGTGCCGTCGCCGCGTACGTACGGCTGCAGCGCCTCCGTCACTTCCTTGTCCACCTGTGCCAGGTCGGTCGCCCCCACTGCCGCGTCGAACAGCCCGGTGGAGAGCAGGCCGCGCACCGCGCTCTCCGTGTCCGCGTACCCGAAGGGGCAGGCCACGCGCCCCGATCCGTCGGGCCGCAGCCCCGCTCGCTGAGCCACCTCTTCGAGGTCGTCCCGCAGGGCGGGCCGCCAACTGCCCGTACTACGGAGGGGGTCGGCGAGTTTCGCGGCCACCCGTAGGACGGACGACGTGGTGCAGCGCTCCGGAGGGCCCCATCCGACGAGCACCACGGCAGCGCCCCGCTGCGCCAGCGGCGCGGCCTCCGCCAGCAGCGTCGACAGACCGTCCGCGTCGCCGGCCGTGCAGCCGATCGGCTGGAAGGCGGTGATCAGGTCGTACGGGGTCCCGCCCGGGCCCGTGGGCGCCGTGCCGTCGTCGCCGCCGTCGGACAGGCGGGTGCCCGTGGGCCCGCGCTCCTTCCAGGCGGTGGGCAGCAGCCGCTCACGGGCCAGTGCCAGCCGCTCGGGCCGCTCGGCCTCGACGCCGGTCACCGAGGCGCCGCGCGAGGCCGCCATGAGCAGGGCGAGCCCGGAGCCGCAGCCGAGCGCCAGGAGGCGGGTGCCGGAACCGACCTCGAGCCGTTGGTAGACCGCTTCGTAGACGGGCACCAGCATCCGCTCCTGGATCTCTGCCCAGTCACGCGCGCGTGCGTCCCGGTCCGCGCGCGGTGCCGGTGCCGCGAGGGGGAGGTGTCGCCGCACGAGCGTAGGTGTCATCGAAAGTGCCCCAATCCACCGAGAGATGCCGAGAGTTGCCGAGATTCTTCGAGAGATGTCGCTCTGCCGTGCGATGTCGCTCTGCCGTGCCGACCGTGTCCGCGCGCTGCCCGCACGCCCCCCGTATGCCAGGGAACTCCGCATCGTCCGTCACGTCTAGGGGGTGTTTGGCAGGCGTGCCGACAATGCCCGCGCACACCGTCGTGCGCCCTCGGAGCGTCATATGACGGGCGCACGACGGTGCGCACGGGCATCCGGGCGAAAAGGATTCGGGGCACGTACGCCTCGCGCCGTAGCATGCGCGCCATGGCCAAAGCACCTGTTCTCACGCCCCAGGCGGAAGACTTCCCGCGCTGGTACCAGGACCTGATCTCCAAGGCCGAACTGGCCGACAACGGGCCGGTGCGCGGCACGATGGTCATCCGGCCGTACGGCTACGGCCTGTGGGAGCGGATGCAGCAGGACATGGACGCGCGCATCAAGGAGACGGGCACGCAGAACGCGTACTTCCCCCTCCTGATCCCGCAGTCCTACCTCGCGCGCGAAGCCGACCACGTCGAGGGTTTCGCGCCCGAGCTGGCCGTGGTCACGCACGGCGGCGGCAAGGAGCTCGAGGAGCCCGCCGTCGTCCGCCCCACCTCCGAGATGATCGTCAACGAGTACTTCGCCAAGTGGGTGCAGAGCTACCGCGACCTTCCCCTCCTCATCAACCAATGGGCCAATGTGGTGCGTTGGGAGCTGCGGCCCCGGCTCTTCCTTCGTACGACGGAGTTCCTGTGGCAGGAGGGCCACACGGCGCACGCGACCTACGAAGAGGCGCGCGACTTCGCGGCACGCATCCACCGGCACGTGTACGCGGACTTCATGGAGAACGTCCTCGCCATGGACGTCCTCCTGGGACGCAAGACCCCCAAGGAGCGCTTCGCGGGCGCCATCAACACCCTCACCCTCGAAGGGATGATGGGCGACGGCAAGGCCCTCCAGATGGGCACGAGCCACGAACTCGGCCAGAACTTCGCCAGGGCGTTCGGCACGCAGTACCTGTCGAAGGAAGGCAAGCAGGAGCTGGTCTGGCAGACGTCCTGGGGCTCGACGACCCGCATGATCGGCGCCCTCGTGATGATGCACGGCGACGACAACGGCCTGCGCGTGCCGCCCCGCCTCGCCCCCACACAGGTCGTCGTCCTCGCCATCAAGGGCGACGAGGCGGTGCTCCAGAAGGTGCGCGAGATCGGCGACGTATTGAAGGCGGCCGGAATCCGCGTGCACGTGGACGACCGTACGGACGTCCCCTTCGGGAGGCGGGCCGTCGACTGGGAGCTGAAGGGCGTCCCCGTACGGGTGGAGATCGGACCGCGCGACCTGGAGAACGGCACCGCGATGCTCGCCCGGCGCATCCCCGGCGGCAAGGAGGCCGTGTCCGTCGACTCCCTGGCCGGGCTGCTGCCGACGGTCCTGGAGGAGGATCAGGCACTGCTCCTGAAGCAGTCGCGCGAGCGCCGCACGTCCCGTACGAGCGACGTCACCACCGTCGACGAGGCCGTCGAGGCGGCCACTGCCGGAGGCTGGGCGCGCATCCCGTGGGCCGCCCTCGGCGAGCAGGGCGAGGCCAAGCTCGCGGAGCACGCGGTGTCCGTACGGTGTCTGCTCGCCGCGGACGGGTCGGTGCCCGACGCGGATGACGCACCCGGTAACGTCGCCGTGGTGGCCCGCGCGTACTGAGGCCGAAAACAGGACTTGTGCAACGGACGCCCCGGCGCGCGGCTCGCGTACACGCCGGGGCGTACGTGTTACTACGCACCACCTTGGTGTGAGCTGTGAAGCTTCTCCGCAGATCAGCGCACCCGCCCTCGTCAGGACGCATGAGCGGCAACTGACTGGTACGTGCAAAATATTTGGGATGCCCCGGAATAGGAACACAGAGGCACCCCGGCTCGTTGTCACGACGTGAGCACGACACCACCTGTTCTCGCCGCAGAGCTGGCAGGGGCGTGGGCCGACATTCAGCGGCACCACCCCGAACTGCCGGATCTTGCCGCGCCCGAATCCCTGATCGGGGAGTCGTCGTCCGCCTGCGGACACGAGCTCTCCTTCGAGCGACTGCTTCACGAGGCAGTCCATGGCATCGCAGCAGCGCGCGGAGTCCGCGACACCTCGCGCGCCGGCCGGTACCACAACCGCAGATTCCTCGCCATCGCCGAGGAGTTGGGCCTGGACCATCCCGATGAGCCGCACCCCAGCAGCGGCTTCTCGCTGGTCACGCTCAACCCGGAGGCCAAGCAGCGCTACCGGCAGACGATCGAGCGGCTCCAGCGCGCCCTCAAGGCGCACACCGTGGCGACCGCCGCGGACACCAAGCGCAGTTTCCGCGGCCCGGCCGCGCGCCACGGCTCCTCCGGGGGCGGCGTCCGCGTCAAGGCCGTCTGTGACTGCGGCCGCAATGTCCGCGTCGTGCCGTCGGTGCTCGCGCAGGCGCCGATCGTGTGCGGCGGATGCGGCAAGCCGTTCCGCATCCCGGAGGTCGTCGGCGTGGCGGCGGGGTGAGCGCTCAGCGCCTGGTGGGGTGGCCGGACGCGGGGTCGGTCGTCCCACCGGCGTATGGCACAATGGACAGCTGTACTCGACAGTCGCACAGGACCCCTCTCTCCTCCGGCTGACGCGTCCATCGGGCACTCGGGTACCGCAACCCCACGCGGCAATCTCGCCGTGCCCACCCACGTCAAGACCAGGAGACACCACTCCAGTGGCAGTCAAGATCAAGCTGAAGCGTCTGGGCAAGATCCGTTCGCCTCACTACCGCATCGTCGTCGCCGACTCCCGTACCCGCCGTGACGGCCGGGCCATCGAGGAGATCGGTCTGTACCACCCGGTGCAGAACCCCTCGCGCATCGAGGTCGACTCGGAGCGCGCGCAGTACTGGCTGGGTGTCGGCGCGCAGCCGACCGAGCCGGTTCTCGCCATCCTGAAGCTCACCGGCGACTGGCAGAAGCACAAGGGCCTGCCGGCTCCGGAGCCGCTGAAGGTCGCCGAGCCCAAGAAGGCTCGCCCGTCCTTCGAGGCGCTGGCCACGGCCGACGAGCCCAAGGGTGAGGCCATCACCCAGAAGAAGAAGGCTGAGAAGAAGGACGACACGGCCGAGGCCGCTGCGTCCGAGTCGACCGAGGCCTGAGCATGCTCGAGGAGGCTCTTGAGCACCTCGTGAAGGGCATTGTCGACAACCCCGACGACGTGCAGGTCGCCTCGCGCAACCTGCGTCGTGGGCGCGTGCTCGAGGTCCGGGTCCACCCCGACGACCTCGGCAAGGTGATCGGCCGCAACGGCCGCACCGCGCGTGCCCTGCGCACCGTCGTGGGCGCCATCGGCGGCCGCGGAGTCCGCGTCGACCTCGTCGACGTCGACCAGGTTCGCTGACAAGTTGAACACCGGCTCGGGCCGGGGAGGGCTTACGGGCCGTCCCCGGCCCTAGTCGTATGACAGGAGAGTTTCGCACCGTGCAGTTGGTAGTGGGGCGCATCGGCCGCGCCCATGGCATCAAGGGTGAAGTCACCATCGAGGTGCGCACCGACGAGCCCGAGCTGCGGCTCGGCCCCGGCGCGGTGCTCGCCACCGACCCCGCCTCCACGGGACCGCTGACCATCGAGTCCGGCCGGGTGCACAGCGGGCGCCTGCTGCTGCGCTTCGCGGGCGTACGCGACCGCACCGGCGCGGAGGCGCTGCGCAACACCCTCCTGATCGCCGAGGTCGACCCGGAGGAGCTGCCGGAGGACGAGGACGAGTTCTACGACCACCAGCTCATGGACCTCGACGTCGTCACCGTCGACGGCACCGAGGTGGGACGCATCACCGAGATCTCGCACCTGCCCTCGCAGGACCTGTTCATCGTGGAGCGCCCCGACGGCAGCGAGGTCATGATCCCGTTCGTCGAGGAGATCGTCACCGAGATCGACCTCGAGGAGCAGAAGGCGGTCATCGACCCGCCGCCGGGCCTGATCGACGACCGCGCGGAGGTCGCCTCCTCCCGCGACGCCTCGGAGGAAGAGTCCGCATGAGGCTCGACGTCGTCACGATCTTCCCCGAGTACCTCGAGCCGCTGAACGTCTCGCTCGTCGGCAAGGCACGCGCGCGTGGTCAACTCGACGTCCACGCGCACGACTTGAGGCAGTGGACGTACGACCGTCACAACACGGTCGACGACACCCCCTACGGCGGCGGCCCCGGCATGGTCATGAAGACCGAGCCGTGGGGCGACTGCCTCGACGACGTCCTCGCCGACGGGTACGAGAGCGGGGCGCACGGGCCCGTCCTGGTCGTCCCCACGCCCTCCGGGCGCCCCTTCACCCAGGAACTCGCGGTCGAGCTCTCCGAGCGCCCCTGGCTGGTCTTCACGCCCGCGCGCTACGAGGGCATCGACCGACGCGTCATCGACGAGTACGCGACCCGCATGCCGGTCTACGAGGTCTCGATCGGCGACTACGTACTCGCCGGCGGGGAAGCCGCGGTGCTCGTGATCACGGAGGCCGTGGCGCGCCTGCTGCCGGGCGTCCTCGGCAACGCCGCCTCCCACCAGGACGACTCCTTCGCGCCGGGGGCCATGGCGAACCTCCTGGAAGGGCCCGTCTACACCAAGCCGCCCGAGTGGCGCGGCCGGGACATCCCCGAGGTGCTGCTCAGCGGCCACCACGGCAAGATCGCCCGCTGGCGCCGGGACGAGGCGTTGCGCCGCACCGTGCGCCACCGGCCGGACCTGATCGGGCGCACGGACCCCAAGGCCTTCGACAAGAAGGACCGGGAAATGCTCTCGATCCTGGGCTGGGGCCCCGGCCCCGACGGGCGATTTGGGCCAACGCCCATGGCCGTGGAAGAATAGGCCGCTGCTGTACGTCCAGCCTGCGCCCCTGCCACAGGGGGAACGACGCAAGGCCCGACGCGATCAGCTACCGAATCTCATCGCATACCTCCCGCCGATGACCTGTGGCATCGGTGAAGAAAGCAGACGATCATGACTCACCTGCTCGACTCCGTCGACTCCGCGTCGCTGCGCAGCGACGTCCCGGCCTTCCGCCCGGGTGACACCGTCAACGTCCACGTCCGCGTCATCGAGGGCAACCGCTCCCGTGTGCAGCAGTTCAAGGGCGTAGTCATCCGCCGCCAGGGCGCCGGTGTCCGCGAGACCTTCACGGTCCGCAAGGTCTCCTTCTCCGTGGGCGTCGAGCGCACCTTCCCGGTGCACACCCCGATCGTCGAGAAGATCGAGCTCGTCACCAAGGGTGACGTGCGTCGCGCCAAGCTGTACTACCTGCGCGACCTGCGCGGCAAGGCCGCGAAGATCAAGGAGAAGCGCGAGAACTGATCTCGCGTTCGGGGTCACGAAGTCGCCGGATAGCATCTGGCCTCGATGGACACCGAAGCACAGCCTCTGGAGCGCGACCGCTCCTCCGAGCCCCCCGAGCACACCTCAGCGGGCGAGGAGGACCGGTCGCGCTCCTCTGTGCTGTCCGGGGTCGTCTCCTGGCTGCCCGGCGGCCGCATCACGCTCGCCCTGCTCCTGTGCATGGCGTTCCTGCTGGCGTTCAGCGTCTTCGTGATGCAGCCGTTCCAGATCCCCAGCAGCTCGATGGAGTCGACATTGAGGATCGGGGACCGCGTTCTCGTAAATAAGTTGGCGTACCGTTTCGGTGCCGAGCCGAAGCGGGGGGACGTCGTCGTCTTTGACGGCAGCGGCTACTTCGGCGACGCCGACTACATCAAGCGCGTCGTGGGCACCGGGGGAGACCACGTGGTCTGCTGCGACAGCAAGGGGAGGATCGCGGTGAACGGGCAGTCCGTCGACGAGCGCTCCGTGCTGCACGCCGGGGACGCCCCTTCGGAGGTGCCCTTCGACATCGAGGTTCCCGAAGGCTCCCTCTTCCTGCTCGGCGACCACCGCAGCGACTCCCGCGACTCCCGTGACTATCTGGGCGCGCCCGGCGGCGGGTTTGTCCCCGTCGGCCACGTGATCGGCAGGGCACAGTGGATCGCCTGGCCCGCCGGACACTGGCACTCCTTGTCGCGTGAAGACGTCTACGCGCGCGTGCCCGCACCCGGCGGTGCCCATGGGTAGGCGCGGCAAGATCCGCTCCGGCCATCGCGCGGACGACCGGCTGCCCACCGGGAGCCGGCCCACCAGCGGACCGCCGCTGCCCGGCCGCGCCGAGCGGCGCAGGCTCGCGCGCAAGGTGAAGCGACGCAGAAGGCGTTCCGCGATCAAGGAGATACCCCTCCTGATCGGCGTCGCCCTGCTCATAGCCCTCGTCCTCAAGACGTTCCTGATCCAGGCGTTCGTGATCCCCTCGGGTTCCATGGAGCAGACGATCAAGATCGGCGACCGGGTCGTCGTCGACAAGCTCACCCCCTGGTTCGGCGCGAAGGTGCACCGCGGCGACGTCGTCGTCTTCCAGGACCCGGGCAAGTGGCTCGAGCAGGAGACCGGCCAGAAGAAGGACGACCCCGTCGGGGTCAAGCAGATCAAGGAAGGCCTGACCTGGATCGGGCTGCTGCCGTCCGACAACGAGCGCGATCTCATCAAGCGTGTCGTCGGGGTCGGCGGCGACACCGTGAAGTGCTGCGACGCGCAGGGCCGCGTCACGGTCAACGGAACCCCGCTGAACGAGACGGCGTACATCCACCCCGGAAACGCCCCCTCCAAGTTCGACTTCTCGGTGAAGGTGCCCGAAGGGCGGCTCTTCGTGATGGGCGACCACCGGGCCAACTCCGCAGACTCGCGGTACCACTTGACGGAGAAGTTCAACGGAACGGTCTCCGAGAAGTCGGTCGTGGGCCGTGCCCGGTGGATCGTGTGGCCGATCGGGCACTGGACCGGGCTCGGCGAACCGGACACGTTCTCCGCAGTGTCCGACGCGCATGGCGACGGGTCGACCGCGGCTCCCGCCGCGTCGCATAGGCTGGCCACCGCGAACAGTGCCGTACCGGGTTCGAGCGCGTCGGATCCGGACGGATTGATCCCCCTCCCGAGCCCTGCGGAACTCCCGCTCGTTATGGGAGTGGTGGGCCTGCATCGCGTAGGGATCAGGCAGCGGCACGGACTGAGGAGTGGATGTGGGGGACTTGGCGGTCGGCGCACGGTCGGGGCACGAGCCCGAGAAGCAGCCCGGGCGATCCGACGACGCGGCGAGTCCCGCCGCGACGGACCACGTGCCCGAAGACGGTGAGGCCACGGCGCCGCCGCCCGGTGGCGACGCGGACTTGGGCGAGACGGCCGGGAGCAAGCCGAAGAAGCCCCGCTCCTTCTGGAAGGAGCTGCCGCTCCTCGTCGTCATCGCGCTCGTTCTCGCCCTGGTGATCAAGACGTTCCTGGTCCAGGCGTTCTCGATCCCGTCGGCGTCCATGGAGAACACGCTGCAGATCGGCGACCGCGTGCTCGTCGACAAGCTGACCCCGTGGTTCGGCTCCGAGCCCGAGCGCGGCGAGGTCATCGTCTTCCACGACCCCGACAAGTGGCTGGAGGGCGAGCCGACGGCGGAGCCGAACGCGGTGCAGCAGGTCCTCAGCTGGATCGGCCTGATGCCGTCGGCCAACGAGAAGGACCTCATCAAGCGCGTCATCGGCGTCGGTGGCGACACCATCGAGTGCAAGGGCACGGGCCCGCTCAAGGTCAACGGCAAGGCGCTCAACGAGCCGTACGTGTACGCGGGCAACACCCCGTGCACGGCGGACAATGCGGGCGGAACGTTCAAGGTGACGGTACCCAAGGGCAAAGTTTGGGTCATGGGTGACCACCGCCAGGACTCGATGGACTCCCGCTACCACCAGAGCGACAAGAACCACGGCTTCGTGCCGGTGGACAACGTCGTGGGCCGCGCCATCGTCGTCGCCTGGCCGCCCACGCACTGGTCGACCCTGCCGGTGCCGGACACCTTCGACCAGCCGGGCATCAACGCGGCGGCAAGCGCGGCTCCGGGCGCGCTCGGGCTCGCGGGCGCGGTACCGCTGGTCCTGTGGCGCAGGCGCAAGATCAACCGGCGTCTTACCGAGGGGAACACCAGGGTTTCTGCGACCGGTACCGCCGGGTAGGGTGCCGTCCCAGATCGCCGATCTTCCGTGGTCCGAGCCATGTCGGGCCGGGCCGCGAGATCGATTTCTCCGACGCGGGGAGCAACTGGGATGAGCAGGACACGTCGTGCGGCCGAGGGCCACGGCAAGGTCGGCAGCGTGCTGTCGGGCATAGCCGTGGCCCTCGGCTGTGTGCTGTTCCTCGGCGGGTTCGCATGGGGTGCCGTCGTCTACCAGCCGTACACGGTGCCCACCGACTCGATGACACCGACGATCGGCGCGGGCGACCGGGTCCTCGCGCAGCGCATCGACGGCAGCGAGGTCAAGCGCGGCGACGTCGTCGTCTTCCAGGACAAGACCTGGGGCGACATGCCGATGGTCAAGCGCATCGTGGGCATCGGCGGCGACAAGATCGCCTGCTGCACGGACGGCAAGCTGACCGTCAACGGCAAGGTGATCGAGGAACCGTATCTGCCGGCCGGCAAGAACGCCTCGCTCACCGGCATCAAGTCCACGACCGTGCCCGCCGGACGGATCTTCCTCCTCGGCGACGAGCGCATGGGCTCCCTCGACTCCAGCGTCCACCTCGGCGACGCCGAGCACGGCTCGGTGGCCCGCGACGCCGTGAAGGCCCGTGTGGACGCCGTGGCCTGGCCCATGGACGGCATGCTGGCCAAGCCCACCGGCTTCGAGGCGCTGCCCGGCGGGATCTCCCGGCCCGGGCCGCTCAGGCTGCTGGTGACCGCCGTGGTCGCGGGCGCCGTCCTGGTGCTGGCGGGGGCGGCCTACGGGCCGATCGCCGGGCGTCTTCGCCGACCGCGCACCAAGGCCGCGGAGCCGGCCCGTGCCTGAGACGGGGCGAGTACTGCGCAAAGTGGCCCGGGTCGTCCTGCTCGACCAGGAGAGCCGCATCCTGCTGCTGCACGGACACGAGCCGGGCGACAGCGCGGACGACTGGTGGTTCACTCCGGGTGGCGGCCTCGAGGGCGACGAGACGCGTGAGCAGGCGGCCCTGCGGGAACTCGCGGAGGAGACCGGCATCACGGAGGTGGAGCTGGGCCCGGTGCTGTGGCAGCGCGTCTGCTCGTTCCCGTTCGACGGGCGGCGCTGGGACCAGGACGAGTGGTACTTCCTGGCCCGCACGACGTCCTCCGCGGCGCTGCCCGAGATCAACGAGAAGGGCCTGACCGACCTGGAACGACGCAGCGTCGCCGGAGCGCGCTGGTGGACGTACCGGGAACTGGCCGAGGCGCATGAGACGGTGTATCCGACCAGACTCGCCGAGCTGCTGAACCGGCTGCTCGACGAAGGTCCCCCGAGCCGGCCTTTGGTCCTCGACACGGAAATCGTCTAGAGGTCCCAGAGGCTGGCGCACAATAGGGGGACGCACGGCTGAAGGGGAACATGCCATGAGCGCCGAGGACCTCGAGAAGTACGAGACCGAGATGGAGCTGAAGCTCTACCGGGAGTACCGCGACGTCGTCGGGCTGTTCAAATACGTGATCGAGACCGAGCGGCGTTTCTACCTCACCAATGACTACGAGATGCAGGTGCACTCGGTCCAGGGCGAGGTGTTCTTCGAGGTGTCGATGGCGGACGCGTGGGTGTGGGACATGTACCGGCCCGCGCGATTCGTGAAGCAGGTGCGCGTCCTGACCTTCAAGGACGTGAACATCGAGGAGCTCAACAAGAGCGACCTGGAGCTTCCGGGCAGCTGAGCCTGCCTCAGTCGTCTCGTCGTCTCGCCGTCTCGCCGGCTCCTGTCGCCCTGTGGGTGACGGGGTTTTCCACAACCCGTGAGTAGTTCACCAAGATCCACTTCGTGTGCGTCCGTGCGTCAGCGTGGACGTCGGAGGTGGTGCCGACGTGAACGCACGGGGCGCGATGGGGAAGTACGGCGAGGATCTGGCCGCGAGGCGGCTGACCGACGCCGGGATGACGGTGCTCGCGAGGAACTGGCGCGCGGGCAGGTCCGGTGAGATCGACATCGTGGCGCGGGACGGCGACGCGATCGTCGTGTGCGAGGTCAAGACCCGCAGGGGACAGCGCGGCGGTGGGGCCTTCGAGCACCCCATGGCCGCGATCACCCCGGTCAAGGCCCGGCGGCTGCGCGATCTCGCGGAGCGCTGGGTGCAGGAGCACGGGGGAGCGCCACCGGGCGGCGTCCGGATCGACCTGGTGGGAGTGGTGCTGCCGGAGCGCGGAGCGCCCCGTGTCGAGCATGTGCGGGGGGTGTCCTGATGGGATTCGCGCGTACGTGTTCCGTGGCCCTGGTGGGTGTCGAGGGCGTCGTCGTCGAGGTACAGGCGGACCTGGAGCCGGGCATCGCCGCGTTCACGCTCGTGGGCCTGCCCGACAAGAGCCTCGTGGAGAGCCGCGACCGGGTCAGGGCCGCGGTGGTCAACTCGGGGGCGGACTGGCCGCAGAAGAAGCTCACGGTGGGGCTCAGCCCGGCGTCGGTGCCCAAGGGCGGCTCGGGATTTGATCTTGCTGTCGCGTGTGCCGTGCTCGGTGCGGCCGAGCGGATCGATCCGAAGGTCCTCGCCGACATCGTGATGATCGGGGAGTTGGGGCTCGACGGGCGGGTGCGGCCCGTGCGGGGCGTGCTCCCGGCTGTCCTCGCCGCGGCCGACGCCGGGTACGAGCAGGTCGTGGTGCCCGAGTGCACGGCCGGCGAGGCGGCCCTGGTGCCGGGCGTCTCCGTCCTCGGGGTCCGCAGCCTGCGCCAGCTCATCGCCGTGCTCACCGACGAACCGGTCCCGGACGAGGACCCGCAGGAGCTCGGGCGCCCCGACCCGATGCTCGCCGGGCTGAGCATGCCCGGCAGCGGAGCGGGGACGGGGCTCGGCGGATCGCTGCACGACGGGCACGGGCTCGACCTGGCCGATGTCGTCGGGCAGCTCTCGGCCCGCACCGCGATCGAGGTCGCCGCGGCGGGCGGCCACCACGTGATGCTCTCCGGGCCCCCGGGCGCGGGCAAGACGATGCTCGCCGAGCGGCTGCCGGCCATCCTGCCGCCGCTCACCCGCGAGGAATCCCTGGAGGTGACGGCCATCCACTCGGTGGCGGGCATGCTGCCCCCGGGCAAGTCGATGATCGACACCGCTCCGTACTGCGCCCCGCACCACTCGGCGACCATGCAGTCGCTCGTCGGGGGCGGCCCCGGAGTGGCCCGGCCGGGCGCCGTGTCCTTGTCCCACCGGGGCGTGCTGTTCCTCGACGAGGCACCCGAATTCAGCAGCCAGGCGCTCGACGCCCTGCGTCAGCCGCTGGAGGCGGGGCACGTCGTGATCGCCCGCAGCGCCGGGGTGGTGAGGCTGCCCGCGCGCTTCCTGATGGCGCTCGCTGCGAACCCGTGCCCCTGTGGGCAGTACCGGGTGCACGGTGGGGAGTGCGACTGCCCGCCGGCCACCGTGCGGCGCTATCAGGCCCGGCTCTCAGGGCCGCTGCTCGACCGGGTGGACCTGAGGGTCGAGGTGGACCCCGTCACGCGCAACGAACTGTCGGGGTACGGGCCGAGGGGCGAGAGCACCCAGGTCGTCGCCGACCGGGTGCGCGAGGCGCGGGCGCGAGCGGCGGCGCGGCTCGCCGACACCCCGTGGCGGACCAACAGCGAAGTGCCGGGCCACGCCCTGCGGACCCGGTGGCCCGCGGCCCCGGGCGCCCTGGACGAGGCCGAACTGGACCTGGAGCGGGGCTTCTTGACCGCGCGCGGCCTCGACCGGGTGCTGCGGGTGGCGTGGACGGTGGCCGACCTCAGCGGGCGTGAGCGGCCCTTCGCGCAGGACGTGGCGCTCGCGCTGCAGCTGCGGACGGGGATCTCGCGCGGGGTGCCGATGACCATCGGGGCCGGATCGTGACAGCGGCCGGTGGGCCCGCGGCGGGGGTGCCGGACGCGGTGCGGCTTGCGCGGGCGCGGCTGACCCGGATCGTGGAGCCGGGCTGGGAGGTGGCGGGACGCTGGCTGTGCGAGTTCGGGGCCGTGGAGACGGTGCGGCGGATCGACGGGGCCACGGGGGACGCGGGGGGCGCGGAGGAGCCGTTGCCGTTGCCCGGGGTGCGGCCCGAGCGATGGGCGGGACTGGTCGCGCGGGCCCGTGAAGCGCCGCCGCCGGAGCGGGACTTGGACCGGGTGGCGAAGCTCGGGGCGCGGTTCGTCTGCCCCGGGGACGCCGAGTGGCCGGGGCAGTTGGACGACCTGGGGGATGCGCGGCCCCTGGGGCTGTGGGTGCGGGGCGGGACGAACCTGCGGATGTGGGCGCTGCGCTCGGTCGCCGTGGTCGGCGCGCGGGCCTGCACGGACTACGGGGTACGGATGGGCGCGACCCTCGGGTCCGGCCTTGCCGAGCGCGGCTGGGTCGTCGTCTCGGGCGGTGCCTACGGGGTCGACGCGGCGGCGCACCGGGGTGCGCTCGGGGCCAGGGGAGCCACGGTCGCCGTACTCGCCTGCGGGGTGGACCGCGTCTACCCGCGAGGGCACGCCCAGTTGATCGACCGCGTCGTGGAACAGGGGCTCGTGGTGGGCGAGTTGCCGCCCGGCGACCATCCGACTCCCAGCCGCTTCATCCTGCGGAACCGGGTGATCGCCGCGCTCACCAGAGGCACCGTTGTCGTGGAGGCGGCGTATCGGAGCGGGGCGCTGGGCACGGCCCGTTGGGCGGTGCGCCTGGGGCGGCATGTGATGGGGGTGCCGGGGCCGGTGACCAGCGCCGTCTCCGCCGGGGTGCACGAACTGCTGCGCAAGGAAGGGGTGCTGGTGACCGACGCGGAGGAAGTCGTCGAACTGGTCGGGGACATGGGGGAGCTGGCACCGGAGCGGCGTGGTCCCGTGCTGCCGCGCGATCTGCTGCCGCCGGACGCGGCACGGGTCCTGGCGGCGCTGCCCGCACAAGGGGCGCACGGCGTCGGGGAGATCGCGGTGGCGGCGGGGGCGGGGACGGACGAGACGATCGGGAGGTTGTACGAACTGCGCTCTTTGGGGTTCGTCGAACGACACGGCGATGGCTGGCAGTTGACACGCCAGGCGATCCGGTCGGTGTTTTCGGAAGGGGAGGTTCCCTGACGCGAGACGTTCCGCCGTCCGGATGACCCCCGATGACCTTGGCAATTCCGGTAGTTGGCGCTCCGGTCCGGTCATGTATGGGGCCGGAGGAGTCCGCGCAAGTCGCCCAAGGGAACGTATCTGCGCGCGTACGATCCCATACCCTTCGCACACCGCGACACTCCAGTCACGCTACGCTCACCAGGATTCGGGTTCGTCCCCACAATCCGGAATCAGGCAGGCGGCTCGGTACCAGTCACCACCAGACGGGCAACACGGCATCTTCACCAGCAAAGCGATCCCAGCGACCACGACGTCAGGCACCCTCTCCGATTCACTTTCCGAATCCCTCGGTGCGCAGCAGAACGGCACAAGGCGGCGCATGCCACAGCACACCTCCGGGTCCGACCGGGCGGCGGTCCCTCCCGCAGCCCGCGGCTCCAGCGTGCGGCCTCCGGCTCCCTCCTCCCTCGAGGAGCTGTGGAGGTCGTACAAGGCGACCGGCGACGAGCGCCTGCGCGAGCAGCTGATCCTGCACTACTCGCCGCTGGTGAAGTACGTAGCCGGCCGGGTCAGCGTGGGGCTGCCGCCCAATGTCGAGCAGGCCGACTTCGTCTCGTCCGGGGTGTTCGGGCTGATCGACGCGATCGAGAAGTTCGACATCGAGCGCGAGATCAAGTTCGAGACGTATGCGATCACCCGGATCCGTGGCGCGATGATCGACGAACTGCGGGCGCTGGACTGGATTCCGCGGTCCGTGCGGCAGAAGGCGCGGAACGTGGAGCGCGCCTACGCGACGCTCGAGGCCAAGCTGCGGCGCACTCCCTCGGAGAGCGAGGTCGCCGCGGAGATGGGAGTGGCGCTCGAGGAACTGCACGCCGTTTTCAGCCAGTTGTCGCTGGCGAACGTGGTGGCGCTGGAGGAGTTGCTGCACGTCGGTGGGGAGAGCGGGGACCGGCTCAGCCTCATGGACACCCTCGAGGACCAGGCGGCCGACAACCCGGTCGAGGTCGCCGAGGACCGGGAGCTGCGGCGGTATCTGGCGCGGGCGATCAACACGTTGCCCGAGCGCGAGAAGACCGTGGTGACCCTCTACTACTACGAGGGCCTCACCCTCGCGGAGATCGGCAATGTGCTCGGGGTCACCGAGAGCAGAGTGAGCCAGATCCATACGAAATCGGTGCTGCAGCTGCGGGCGAAGCTGGCCAGTTTTGGTCGCTGAGGGGCCCCTGGTGCTCCAGTGATGGTGAATCGTCCCTGCCGTGGCGGCGGCGCGGGCGGCGCGTCCGTAAAGTGGAGAGGTGCCAAGGATTCGAGCGGCCTCTGTGGCCGAGCACCGGTCGATGCAGCGCGGCGCCCTTCTGGACGCGGCGCGTTCCCTGCTGTCCGAGGGCGGGACGGAGGCGCTGACGTTCCCCGCGCTGGCGGAGCGGACGGGGCTCGCACGGTCGTCCGTCTACGAGTACTTCAAGTCCCGTGCGGCCGTGGTCGAGGAGCTGTGTGCGGTCGACTTTCCCGTGTGGGCCGCGGAGGTCGAGGCCGGGATGGCGCGGGCCGGGACACCCGAGGGCAAGGTCGAGGCCTATGTGCGCGAGCAGTTGGCGCTCGTCGGGGACCGACGGCACCGGGCAGTCGTCGCGATCTCCGCGAGTGAGCTCGATGCCGGGGCGCGGGAGAAGATCCGGGCCGCGCACGGCGGGCTCGTCGCGATGATCGTCGAGGCGCTCGGTGAGATGGGACACGAGCAGCCCCGGCTCGCGGCGATGCTGCTGCAGGGGGTTGTCGACGCGGCGGTGCGCCGCATCGAGCTCGGGGCGGCGGAGGATCCGGGCGTGATCGTGGACGCGGCCGTGGCCATGGCACTGCGGGGCGTTCAGGGCTGAACTCCCTCCTGTGCTGATGGGCCCCATGCCTGTGCTGGCTGATCCCACACCTGTGCTGATGGGCCCCACACCTGTACCGATGGGCCCCACACCGGCAGCAGCCTCGCCGGAGGCCCGTGCAGCAGTGACGGGTCCAGTAGGGACAGCGGGTCCAGGTAGGTGTCGCCCCTGAGCAGGCCCCAGTGCAGGCACGACGGAGATCGGGCGGGGCAGTGGCCCGTCGGGAGCTCCAGGACGCCGATCACGTCGCCGGGGGCCACCTCCTCGCCCGGCTCGACCGTCGCCGTCACCGGTTCGTACGTCGTGCGCAGCGGTGGGTCCCCCGTGTCCGACAGTTCCACCGACACCACGCCTCTGCCCGCGACCTCCCCCGCGAACGAGACCCGGCCGGGCCCGATCGCGCGCACCGGGGCGCCGATGGGGGCCGCGAGGTCGACGCCGCGATGGCCCGGGCCGTAGGGCGTCGCGGGCGGGACCCAGGGGCGGACCACCGCGGGGCGGTCGCCGGTCGGCCAGAAGCGGGCGTCGCCGGCGAACGCGGGTTGCGGCGCAAGAACGTAGAGGACGTAGAGGACGCATAGGGCGCAGGAGAGCCGCGTCGGCGTCACGCAGAGTGGTTTTCCCATGGCTCGGATGATCCTCGGGGCAGGGGTTCCGTGCGGATCATGGCCGGGAAACGTGGACTACCGGGCGGTTGTGGACAGCGGCGTCACCCGGTCCCTCGTGGGTCCCGTACACTTCATGTGGCGATCCGGGCCACCGGATCGACTTCGCACGCCCCGACACCGGACGAGAGTCCAGCGGTGCAGCGCCCATCGGTCCCGTACCAGCGAAAGCGACGTACGTGGCAGGCGCGGTGGGGCGTCAGGAAACAACCGAGAACACCAGAGGAGTACGGCCATGGCCGTCGTCACGATGCGGGAGCTGCTGGAAAGCGGCGTCCACTTCGGTCACCAGACCCGTCGTTGGAACCCGAAGATGAAGCGCTTCATCTTCACGGAGCGCAACGGCATCTACATCATCGACCTGCTCCAGTCGCTGTCGTACATCGACCGCGCCTACGAGTTCGTCAAGGAGACCGTCGCCCACGGCGGCACGGTCATGTTCGTCGGCACGAAGAAGCAGGCGCAGGAGGCCATCGCCGAGCAGGCGACCCGCGTCGGCATGCCCTACGTGAACCAGCGCTGGCTGGGCGGCATGCTCACCAACTTCTCGACCGTCTACAAGCGTCTGCAGCGCCTCAAGGAGCTCGAGCAGATCGACTTCGAGGACGTCGCCGCGTCCGGTCTCACCAAGAAGGAGCTTCTCGTGCTCTCGCGCGAGAAGGCCAAGCTGGAGAAGACCCTCGGTGGTATCCGCGAGATGTCCAAGGTGCCCAGCGCCGTCTGGATCGTGGACACCAAGAAGGAGCACATCGCTGTCGGCGAGGCCCGGAAGCTCAACATCCCGGTCGTCGCGATCCTCGACACGAACTGTGACCCCGACGAGGTCGACTACAAGATCCCGGGCAACGACGACGCGATCCGCTCCGTCACCCTGCTCACCCGCGTGATCGCCGACGCCGTCGCCGAGGGCCTCATCGCCCGTTCCGGCGTGGCCACGGGCGACCAGAAGCCGGGCGAGAAGGCCGCCGGCGAGCCGCTCGCCGAGTGGGAGCGCGACCTGCTCGAGGGCGAGAAGAAGGCCGACGAGAAGGCTGAGGAGGCCCCGGCTGCCGAGGCCCCCGCCGCCGACGCCGCCGTCGAGGCCCCCGCTGCCGAGGCGCCCGCCGCCGAGGCTCCGGCTGCCGAGGCTCCGGCCGCCGACGCCGAGCAGGCCTGACCCACACGGGTACCGGGTTCGTGAGTGACGGCGGGGGCCCCTTCGGCCCCCGCCGTTCACCCGTGACCCGCTTCAGACTTCGAGTCAGACTTCAGACTTCGTAGAGAGAAAACCAGGATCATGGCGAACTACACCGCCGCTGACGTCAAGAAGCTCCGTGAGCTCACGGGCGCCGGCATGATGGACTGCAAGAAGGCGCTCGACGAGGCCGACGGCAACGTCGACAAGGCCGTCGAGGCCCTGCGCATCAAGGGTCAGAAGGGCGTCGCCAAGCGCGAGGGCCGTTCTGCCGAGAACGGCGCGGTCGTCTCCCTCATCGCCGACGACAACTCCACCGGTGTCATCGTCGAGCTGAAGTGCGAGACGGACTTCGTCGCCAAGGGCGAGAAGTTCCAGTCGGTCGCCAATGAGCTGGCCGCGCACATCGCGAAGACGAACCCCGCCGACATCGCGGCGCTGCTCGCCTCCGAGATCGAGGCCGGCAAGACCGTCCAGGCGTACGTCGACGAGGCCAACGCCACGCTCGGCGAGAAGATCGTCCTGGACCGCTTCGCGCAGTTCTCCGGCGCCTACGTCACCGCCTACATGCACCGCACCATGCCCGACCTGCCCCCGCAGATCGGTGTCCTGGTCGAGCTGGACAAGGCTGACGCCGACCTCGCCAAGGGTGTCGCGCAGCACATCGCCGCCTTCGCGCCGAAGTACCTCTCCAAGGAGGACGTGCCGGCCGAGGTCGTCGAGTCCGAGCGCCGCGTCGCCGAGGAGACCACCCGCGCCGAGGGCAAGCCGGAGGCCGCGCTCCCGAAGATCGTCGAGGGTCGCGTCAACGGCTTCTTCAAGGAGGCCACGCTGCTCGGTCAGCCGTACGCCCTCGACAACAAGAAGTCCGTCGAGAAGGTCCTCCAGGAGGCCGGTGTCACCCTGAAGCGCTTCTCGCGCATCAAGGTCGGCATCTGAGTCCGTACCGCGACCGACGCGAGACCCCGCTAGGGTCGACAGCAGTCGTCCGGGTACGCGCCGGGCGACCGCAGATGTGACGAGGAGGCCATTGCCGCGCATGGGACGTGAACACCCCATCGGCAATGGCCTTCTTTGTATGTGTGCCAAGTAAAAGAGGCGAGACAGTCATGACCACCACCCAGGCCGACAAAGGCGACAAGAGCGACGACGGCAAAGGCGCGGGGCGCTTTCTGCTGAAGCTTTCCGGCGAGGCCTTCGCCGGGGGCGGGGGTCTGGGTGTCGACCCCGACGTGGTGCACGCCATCGCCCGTGAGATCGCGGCCGTGGTCCGCGGCGGGGCGCAGATCGCCGTCGTCATCGGCGGCGGCAACTTCTTCCGTGGCGCCGAGCTGCAGCAGCGCGGCATGGACCGGGCCCGCTCCGACTACATGGGCATGCTCGGCACCGTCATGAACTGCCTGGCCCTCCAGGACTTCCTGGAGAAGGAGGGCATCGACAGCCGCGTGCAGACCGCCATCACGATGGGCCAGGTCGCCGAGCCCTACATCCCGCTGCGCGCCGTACGTCACCTGGAGAAGGGCCGCGTCGTCATCTTCGGCGCCGGTATGGGCATGCCGTACTTCTCCACCGACACCACCGCCGCGCAGCGCGCCCTGGAGATCGACGCCGAGGCGCTGCTCATGGGCAAGAACGGGGTGGACGGGGTCTACGACTCGGACCCGAAGACCAACCCCGAGGCCGTGAAGTTCGACGCGCTCAGCTACAGCGAGGTCATCACCCGCGACCTGAAGGTCGCCGACATGACCGCGATCACCCTGTGCCGCGACAACAAGCTCCCCATCCTCGTCTTCGAGCTGCTCACGTCGGGCAATATCGCCCGCGCCGTGAAGGGTGAGAAGATCGGGACGCTCGTGGGCGACCAGGGCACCCGCGCCTGACCTGACACCCGTACCGTCCCGCGAGGGATGGACAATGTCCTGCCGGTCGGACACCGTGCAAGGACACCGCAGGAAACCTCGCAGGAACTTCGCAGGAAACCTCGTAGGAATCCCTCCCGGAATCCTCCTGGGATCCTCGTAGGCAAAGACACACGACGCAGCCGGCCGCCCCGTGCACGCCGGGCCTCACTCAAGACACGCAGGAGCAAGTGGTGATCGAAGAGACCCTCCTCGAGGCCGAGGAGAAGATGGAGAAGGCCGTCGTGGTCGCCAAGGAGGACTTCGCCGCGATCCGCACCGGTCGTGCGCACCCGGCGATGTTCAACAAGATCGTGGCCGACTACTACGGCGCGCTGACGCCGATCAACCAGCTGGCCTCGTTCTCGGTGCCCGAGCCGCGCATGGCCGTGGTGACCCCGTTCGACAAGAGCGCGCTGCGCAACATCGAGCAGGCGATCCGCGACTCCGACCTGGGCGTCAACCCGAGCAACGACGGCAGCATCATTCGTGTGACGTTCCCCGAGCTCACCGAGGAGCGCCGCCGCGACTACATCAAGGTCGCCAAGACCAAGGCGGAGGACAGCAAGGTCTCCATCCGCTCGGTCCGACGCAAGGCCAAGGACGCCATCGACAAGGCGATCAAGGACGGCGACATCGGCGAGGACGAGGGCCGTCGCGGCGAGAAGGAGCTGGACGACACCACCGCCAAGTACGTGGCCCAGGTCGACGAGCTGCTCAAGCACAAGGAAGCCGAGCTGCTCGAAGTCTGAGCCAGCGCGGAACATCGAGGTTCGAGGAATCCGTGAACGACTCTTCCTGGGGGGCGCCGCAGACCGGGCCCGGGTACTGGGGGCCCGCCGACCAGGGCAGTGCTCCAACGGGGCCCGCCTACGGTCAGGCGCCGTCGTACGACCAGGGGCGCGCTTCGGCGGGTCCCGCGTACGAACGGCACGCGGTTGAGGAGACTCGGCCCATGCCCATCGTGCCCGAAATGCCTGATGTGCCCGCCGGTGGCGGTGACCAGGACGATCCGGGGGCCGCTCGGCTGAGCGGCCCCCTGTTCCGCGACGAGACGACCCCGCAGACGCCGCAGGAGCCCATGTCCAGCGCAGCACCTCAGCCGGCCCCCGCCGCTCCTGCACCGCAGAAGCAGAAGAAGAGCGCGGGCCGTGACCTCGGGGCGGCGATAGGGGTCGGCGTCGGGCTCGGCGCGGTGATCATCGCCTCGCTGTTCATCCGCAAGCCCGTGTTCGTCGGCGTGATAGCGGTCGCCGTCGTCGTCGGCCTGTGGGAGCTGACGTCGCGGCTCGAGGAGCGCAAGGGCATCAAGGCGCCGCTCGTGCCGCTCGCCGTCGGTGGTGCGGCGATGGTCGTCGCCGGATACGTCCGGGGCGCAGAGGGCGCCTGGGTGGCGATGGCGCTCACCGCGCTCGCCGTCCTGGTGTGGCGCATGACCGAGCCGCCCGAGGGCTATCTGAAGGACGTCACGGCCGGTGTCTTCGCCGCCTTCTACGTCCCCTTCCTCGCGACGTTCGTGGCGATGATGCTCACCGCGGACGACGGGGCCTGGCGCGTCCTGACGTTCCTGATCCTCACCGTGGTCAGCGACACCGGGGCGTACGCGATCGGCTGGCGCTTCGGCAAGCACAAGCTCGCGCCGCGCATCAGCCCCGGCAAGACCCGCGAGGGCCTGCTCGGAGCGGTGTCGTTCGCGATGGTGGCGGGCGTGCTGTGCATGCAGTTCCTGATCGACGACGGCACGTGGTGGCAGGGCCTGGTCATGGGCGCCTGCGTCGCCGCCAGCGCCACGCTCGGCGACCTCGGCGAATCCATGATCAAGCGGGACCTCGGCATCAAGGACATGGGCACGCTGCTGCCCGGCCACGGCGGGATCATGGACCGGCTCGACTCGCTGCTGCCGACGGCGCCTGTGGTGTGGCTGCTCCTGGTGCTCTTCGTCGGATCGAGCTGACCCCGGCCGTCGCATCGAGCTGAACCGGGTCCTCCGGATCCTGTTGCCGATCTGGTACGAGCCCTCGCCCGCCGGGTGGGGGCTCGTCGGCATAAGGTCCAGTCCATGGGGAGGGCTCGACTCGAGAAGGACGGCACCTACAGCGGCGACATGCCCTGCAAGTGGTGCGACGCGTTGATCGACCAGGAGGGGCGGCGCAAACCGCGGCTGTACTGCCGGACGGGACACCGTTGGAAGACGTACGGGTCGCGGGTCGTCGGCGTGATCGGGGCGATCCTGGACTGAGCTGCGGCTGATCCGGGGCGTGCGACACTGGTACGGCCATGCCTAAGCCCGGAGAACTCACATTCGTCGCCCCGCGCGGAGCCAAGAAGCCGCCGCGGCACCTTGCCGACTTGACGCCCGCCGAGCGGAAAGAAGCTGTTGCCGCGATCGGCGAGAAGCCGTTCCGCGCCAAGCAGCTGTCGCAGCACTACTTCGCGCGGTACGCGCACGATCCGGCGGAGTGGACCGACATCCCGGCCGGGTCGCGGGAGAAGCTGCGCGAAGCGCTGCTGCCCGAGCTGATGACCGTCGTGCGGCATCTGTCGACCGACCAGGACACCACCCGCAAGACCCTGTGGCGGCTGTTCGACGGGACGCTCGTCGAGTCCGTGCTGATGCGGTACCCGGACCGGGTCACCATGTGCATCAGCTCCCAGGCCGGATGCGGGATGAACTGTCCGTTCTGCGCCACCGGGCAGGCCGGTCTCGACCGGAATCTGTCGACCGGTGAGATCGTGCATCAGATCGTCGACGGGATGCGGGCCCTGCGGGACGGCGAGATCCCGGGTGGGCCTGCCCGGCTCAGCAACATCGTCTTCATGGGCATGGGCGAGCCGCTCGCCAACTACAAGCGGGTCGTCCAGTCGATCCGCGCGCTCACCGATCCCGAGCCGGACGGTCTCGGGCTCAGCCAGCGCGGCATCACCGTGTCGACCGTGGGCCTCGTGCCCGCCATCCACCGGTTCTCCGACGAGGGCTTCAAGTGCCGCCTCGCCATCTCGCTGCACGCCCCGGACGACGAGCTGCGCGACACCCTCGTACCCGTCAACACGCGGTGGAAGGTGCGGGAGGTGCTGGACGCCGGATGGGAGTACGCGGCCAAGTCCGGTCGCCGGCTGTCCATCGAGTACGCGCTGATCCGCGACATCAACGATCAGGCGTGGCGCGGTGACCGGCTCGGGCGGCTGCTCCGCGGCAAGCCGGTCCATGTGAACCTGATTCCGCTGAATCCGACTCCTGGGTCGAAGTGGACCGCGTCGCGGCCCGAGGACGAGAAGGCGTTCGTCGAGGCCATCGCCGCGCACGGGGTGCCGGTGACCATCCGGGACACCCGTGGCCAGGAGATCGACGGGGCGTGTGGTCAGCTCGCCGCGACCGAGCGGTAGCCTTACGGCGTAAGTACATCTGCATATTCCGACAGGGGAGCGCCACAGCGCTGAGAGTGCGGCAGCCATACAGGGGCGGGCCGCAGACCCTCTGAACCTTGCCCAGGTCATTCTGGGTAGGAAGTTCGGACACCACTCAAGCTGTTGCGCCCTGCCCGGAAGCTTTGGAGACAAGGCTTCCGGGCAGGGCCGCGTCTCTTCCTGGTCACCCCCAGGAGGAAAACCAGTGAGCAAGAAGACGAAGGCAACGACGACGTACACAGCTGTTGCCGTGGGGCTCGGGCTCGTCGTGCTGTCCGCGTGCGGGTCGCAGTCCAGCGGGTCGGGCGGGTCCGACTCCAAGACCGTGACCCTCGTCAGCCACGACTCGTGGGCCGTCTCCAAGAACGTACTGAAGGACTTCGAGAAGAAGTCCGGCTACCAGGTGAAGGTCCTGGAGGACGGCGACGCCGGGCAGGCCGTCAACAAGGCGATCCTGTCCAAGGGCAATCCGCAGGGCGACGTCTTCTTCGGCGTCGACAACACCCTGCTGTCGCGGGCCCTCGACAACGGGATCTTCGCTTCCTACAAGGCCAAGGGCCTGGAGGACGTCGAGAGCCGGTACCGGCTCGATGCCGGGAAGGATCGTGTCACTCCCGTCGACACCGGCGACATCTGCGTCAACTACGACAAGAAGTATTTCGCGGAGCACAAGCTGACTCCGCCGGCGTCCTTCGCCGATCTCGCCAAGCCCGCGTACAAGAACCTGCTCGTCACCGAGGACGCCGCCACGTCGTCGCCGGGCCTCGGCTTCCTGCTCGGCTCGGCCGCGAGCTACGGGGACGACGGCTGGCAGGCGTACTGGAACAAGCTCGTCGACAACGGCGTGAAGGTCGTCTCCGGCTGGGACCAGGCCTACAACGAGGAGTTCAGCGGCAGCGCCGGCGGCAAGAAGGCCGGGGGAGAGCGGCCGCTCGTCGTGTCGTACGCGTCCTCGCCGCCCGCCGAGGCGATCTACTCGGACCCGCAGCCGGCCACGTCGCCGGTCGGTGTCGCGACCGGCACCTGCTTCCGGCAGGTCGAGTTCGCGGGCGTGCTCGACGGGGCGAAGAACGAGAAGGGCGCCCGGGCGTTCGTCGACTTCCTGATCTCCAAGGAGTTCCAGCAGGACATGCCGCTCAACATGTTCGTGGACCCCGTGACCAAGAGTGCCGTCGCGCCCGCCGATTACAAGAAGTACGCGGTGAAGGTCGACAGCCCCGAAACCATGAGCCCCCGCAAGATCGCGGACAACCGTGACGACTGGGTCAAGTCGTGGACCTCGATCGTCAGGAAGTGACCGCCAAGACCGCCAAGACCGCCAAGACCGCCAGGACCTGGGACGTGCCCCGGGTGCGTACGGGGAACGCGGCGCGGCTCGGCCTGATGGCCGTGCCCGTCGTGTTCTTCGCCGTCTTCTTCGCGTACCCGGTCGTCGCGATCGTGCGGCGCGGTCTGTACGTGGGCGGGGACTGGCAGGTGGGGCGCATCGCGGACGTGCTCGGGCAGTCGGACATCCGGCACGTGCTGTGGTTCACCGTGTGGCAGGCGCTCGCGTCGACTGCCCTGACGCTGCTGATCGCGCTGCCGGGCGCCTACGTCTTCGCCCGGCTCGACTTTCCCGGCAAGCAGGTGCTGCGCGCCGTCGTGACCGTGCCGTTCGTGCTGCCGACCGTCGTCGTGGGCTCCGCCTTCCTGGCGCTGGTCGGCAGGGGAGGGCTGCTCGACGACCTGTGGGGGGTGCGGCTCGACACCACGGTGTGGGCGATCCTCGCCGCGCACGTCTTCTTCAACTACGCCGTCGTCGTACGGACCGTGGGCGGCCTGTGGGGGCAGCTCGATCCGCGGCAGGAGGAGGCCGCGCGGATGCTCGGCGCCTCGCGGCTCGCGGCGTGGCGGAAGGTGACGCTGCCCGCTCTCGGGCCGGCCGTGGCGGCAGCCGCGCTCATGGTCTTCCTGTTCACCTTCACCTCGTTCGGCGTCGTGCAGATCCTCGGCGGGCCCGGCTTCTCGACCCTCGAGGTGGAGATCTACCGGCAGACCGCCGAGATCTTCGACCTGTCGACCGCCGCCGTGCTGACGATCGTGCAGTTCGCGGCCGTCGGACTCATCCTCGCCGTGCATGCGTGGAGCGTGCGGCGGCGGGAGAGCACGCTGCGGCTCGTCGACGCCGCGCACACCGCGCGGCGGCCGCGCGGGGCCGCTCAACGGACCCTGCTCGCCGGGGTGTTGGCGACCGTGGCCGTGCTGATCCTGCTGCCCCTTGGGGTGCTGGTGCAGCGGTCGCTGGACACGCCGGGCGGTGTCGGGTTCGCGTACTACCGGGCGCTCGGGAACGCCGACGGCGGCACCTTCCTCGTCCCGCCCGTCGACGCCATCTGGAACTCGCTCGAGTACGCCCTCGCCGCCACCGCCATCGCGCTCGTCATCGGCGGGCTCGCCGCGGCCGCCCTCACCCGGCGGGCCGGACGCCTGGTGCGCGGGTTCGACGCGCTCCTGATGCTGCCGCTCGGGGTGTCCGCCGTGACCGTCGGCTTCGGGTTCCTCATCACGCTCGACAAGCCGCCGCTCGACCTGCGGGCCTCCTGGATCCTGGTCCCGCTCGCCCAGGCACTGGTCGGCGTGCCCTTCGTCGTACGCACCATGCTGCCCGTCCTGCGGGCGGTCGACGGACGCCTGCGCGAGGCCGCGGCCGTGCTCGGGGCCTCCCCGCTGCGGGCGTGGCGCGAGGTCGATCTGCCCATGGTGCGACGGGCGCTGCTGATCGCGGCCGGGTTCGCCTTCGCCGTGTCCCTCGGCGAGTTCGGGGCCACCGTGTTCATCGCGCGGCCCGACAACCCGACCCTGCCGGTGGCCGTGGCGCGGCTCCTCGGCCGGGCCGGTGACCTCAACTACGGGCAGGCGATGGCCCTTTCGACCGTGCTGATGCTCGTCTGCGCGGTCTCGCTGTTGCTGCTGGAACGCATGCGGCCTGCCAAGGCCTCGACCGGGGAGTTCTGATGACGGCCCTGCTGACCCTGGACGACGCGACCGTACGGTTCGGTGGGCGCGCCGTGCTCGACACGGTGGACCTGGAGGTCGCCGAGCACGAGATCGTGTGCGTCCTCGGGCCGAGCGGCAGCGGAAAGTCGACGCTGCTGCGGGCCGTCGCCGGCCTCCAACCCCTCGACGGGGGGCGGGTGTTGCTCGGCGGCCGTGACCAGCGCGGGGTGCCCGCGCACAAGCGGGGCGTGGGTCTGATGTTCCAGGACCACCAGCTGTTCCCGCAGCGGGACGTCGGCGGCAACGTCGCCTTCGGGCTGCGGATGCACGGCGCACCGAAGGTCGAACAGGGCGCGCGCGTAAGGGAGTTGCTGGAGCTCGTCGGGCTGCCCGGGGCCGAGCGCCGGGCCGTCTCCGCGCTGTCCGGCGGCGAGCAGCAGCGTGTCGCGCTCGCCCGGGCCCTCGCGCCGCGGCCCCGGCTGCTGATGCTGGACGAGCCGCTCGGCCAGCTCGACCGGTCCCTGCGCGAGCGCCTCGTCGTCGAACTGCGGGAACTGTTCGGGGAGTTGGGGACCACCGTCCTCGCCGTCACGCACGACCAGGGCGAGGCCTTCGCGCTCGCCGACCGGGTCGTCGTCATGCGCGACGGGCGCATCGCCCAGTCCGGCACGCCGCTCGACGTGTGGCAGCGGCCCGCGGACGAGTTCGTGGCGCGCTTCCTCGGCTTCGACAACGTCGCCGAAGCCACCGTCTCCGGCGACGTGGCGGACACCCCGTGGGGCAAGGTGCCGGTGCCGGCGGGCACGGCGCAGGGCGTCGGCACGATCCTCGTCAGGCCCGCGGGCGTACGCCTCGTGCCCGCCGCCGACGCACAGGTGACGTGCACGGTGGCCGCCCGCACCTTCCGCGGGACGCACGTCGCACTGCAGTTGCAGCCCGAGGGCGCACCCCGGCTCGAGGCGGCGTGCGCGCTGCGCGAGGCACCCGAGCCCGGGGCGCGCGTCGGAGTAGCCTTCGACGCCGCGGAAATCGTGATGCTGGACGGCGCGACCGCTGCGTAGGGTCGGGAGCATGACCGAGCGCGTACCACCCGCGAGCCACCCCTTCCGCAAGCTCTCCGACGATCGCTCCCACGATCCCTCCCGCGAGCTCTCGCACGAGCGCTACTGCGCCGAAATCGTCGCCCAGACCGGCCTGTTGAGGGAACACCTGGCCGGGGCCGATCTCACCGCGACCGTCCCGACCTGCCCCGACTGGAGCCTGCGCGACCTCGCCGTGCACGTCGGCGCCGCCCACCGCTGGGCCGAGACGATGGTGCGCACCCGGGCGAGCGAGGTGCTCGACGAGGACGAGGTGCCGGACCGCGTGCCGCAGGGCGAGGACGCCGCGAGCCTCGACAGCTGGCTCGGCGCGGGGGCCGGGAGGCTCGCCGAGACGCTGCGGGACGCCGGGCCCGGGGTGCCCGTCTGGACCTGGGCGTGGCGGCAGGACGCGGCGTTCTGGGCCCGCCGGATGACCCACGAGACGGTGATCCACCGGGCCGACGCGGCGCTCGCCGCGCAGGCCGACTACGACGTGGCGCCCGACGTCGCCGCCGACGCGATCGACGAGTGGCTGCGCATCGTGCGCTTCGCCCAGGACACGGACGCCGCTGACGAGACACAGGAGTTGAAGGCGGGCGGCCGCACCCTGCATCTGCACGCCACCGACACCGCCCCCGACGTGGCCGCAGAGTGGCTGATCGAGCTGGCCGACGACGGCATCGTCTGGCGCCGCGACCACGCGAAGGCCGAGGTCGCGCTGCGCGGCCCGCTGACGGCCGTGCTGCTCGCGTTCTACCGGCGCGAGGCGCTCGACGGCGGCCGGGTCGAGGTGCTCGGGGACCGGGAGCTGCTCGACTTCTGGCTGCGGCGCGCGACGTTCGGCTGAGGACGCGGGAGGGCGTAGGAAGGACGCGGGCACGGGAAAGGGGTCGTACGGGCGGAAAACATCCCGTACGACCCCTCGTCCGTCAGGTCAGCGCTGAGCGGCGCCACGCTTGCGGAGCGCGAAGACCACGCCGCCGCCCGCGACCACGAGGGCCCCGGCGATGCCCGCGATCAGCGGGGTGTTGGAGCTGGCACCGGTCTCGGCGAGGTCCGAACCGCCCGCCGGGGAGGCCGAGTTGCTCGGGGCCGGCGCCGGGGCGGCGCTGGACTCGGAGGCCGACGGGGTCGGCGTCGCCGTCTCGGCCGGCTTCGACGTGCTCGGCGCCGGGGAGGACGGCGTCGGGGTCGGCTTCTCGGTGGCGCAGCCCTTGGCGGGCGTCGTGACGTCCGGCTTGATGTCCTCGTCGACCTGGTTGCCGGCCTTCACGTGCACGCGGTACGTGGCGTTCGGCGCCCAGTTCTCGTTGAACGTGATGGTGGTGCCCTCCGAGGAGCCCTTCACGTCCTGGGTGCCGACGAGCTTGTCGCCGAGGTAGACCGAGACGGTCGCCGGGGTGCCCGAGCCGTCCTTGTCGGTCACGGTGATGACGCCCTGCTCACCGGTGCAGGTGGCGGCGGCACTGAACTCGCGGATGTTGCACGCCGACGCGGAACCGGCGACACCGAGGGTGAGCGCCGTCGCGGCGGCCGCCACACCGGCGTAGCGAGCGACGCGGGAGGATATACGGGGGGTTACGGACACGGTTGTCCTTCACGGGATCAAGTGCGAAAAAGAGGCGGGCGCGGTGAGGGAGCTCACGGCTCCCGCCTCAGCGCCCTCACGGTCCCCTCACGTTTACAAGTACTGGTAACGCAGCGTCAATACACAGCGGTCCCTCAGAGTTCACTCTTGACCCGCGCTTGACCCACTCCGCGTTTCAGAACCCCGTCAGTTGTGCGTCAGGACCTCGCCCGCCTCCTCCACCGTGTCGACGAGCGTGATCCGGGACTCCATCGAGCGGCCGCGCGCGAGGGACTGCAGCAGCGGCCAGGCCGGGAGGCGCTCGGTCCAGTGCGTGCGGTCGACGAGGACCATCGGGGTCGGTTCGCCGCGGGACTCGTAGTAGTTGGGGGTGGCGTTGTCGAAGATCTCCTGCACCGTGCCGGCCGCGCCGGGCAGGAACACGACGCCCGCGTTCGACCGGGCGAGCAGGCCGTCCTCGCGGGTGGCGTTGGCGAAGTACTTGGCGAGGTGGGACGCGAAGGCGTTCGGCGGCTCGTGGCCGTAGAACCAGGTGGGGATGCCGACCGAGGCGCCCCCGTCGGGCCAGCGGCCGCGGACCTCGAACGCCGCGCCCGCCCAGTCCGTGACCGACGGCGTGAACGACGGTGCCTTCGCGAGGAGTTGGAGCGCCTCGTCGAGCATCGCGTCGTCGTGCGGCGCCGCGTACGCGCCCAGGTTCGCCGCCTCCATCGCGCCCGGGCCGCCGCCCGTCGCCACCGTGAGACCGGCCCGCGCGAGGGTCCGGCCGAGCCGGGCGGCGCCCGCGTACGCGTCCGTGCCGCGCGCCATCGCGTGCCCGCCCATGACGCCCACCACCCGTGCGCCTACGAGGAGTTCGTCGAGGGCGTCGGAGACCGAGTCGTCGTGCACGGCGCGCAGCATCGAGGCGAACACGTCACCGTCGGCCTTGGTCCGCTGGAACCAGTCGTACGCACGGGCGTCGGGAGTCGCCTCGTACCCGGTGGACAGTCCTTCGAAGAGCTCGTCCGGGGTGTAGAGGAGCCCCCGGTACGGGTCGAACGGGAGCCCCGGCACGGGCGGGAAGACGAGGGCGCCCGCCGCCCTGACGTGCTCCGCCGCGTGCTGCTCCATGGGGCAGCCGAGGAAGACGGAGCCTTCGACGACGGTCTCGCGCAGGACCTCGGTGCGGGCCGTCAGATCGACGGCCTGCACCCGGTACCCGGTGAGGGAGCGGCGGGCGGCGACGACCTCGTCGAACTCTTCGAGCGTCTCGATCTCGCGGTCGGAGGTGGTGCTGGGCAGGGCGGGGTCTGAGGGTGATGTCGACACCCGCCCAGCTAAGCACGTACCGCGTACGGGAGTTGGTCAGCCCTGGATGGCCGAGGGGTCCATCCACGCGACCTCGACCGTGTGCCCGTCCAGGTCGTCGAAGGCCCGGCCGTACATGAAGCCGTGGTCCTGCTTCTCGCCGTGCTCGGTGCCGCCCGCGGCGAGGGCGCGCTCGACCAGCTCGTCGACCTTGTCACGGCTCTCGGCGCTCAGACACACGAGCACCTCGCTCTCCTTGGTGGAGTCGACGATCGATTTGTGCGTGAAGCCCGCGTACTTCTCCTTGGTCAGCAGCATGAAGATGATGGTGTCGCTGACCTCCACGGCGGACCCGGTCTCGTCCGTGAACTGCTGGTTGATGGTGTAGCCGAGGTCCGAGTAGAACTTCTTGGCGGCGTCCAGGTCGTTCACGGCCAGGTTCACGAAGATCATCTGCTGGTACATGGGGTGCCGTCGCCTTCTGAGTCGGTTCGTTCGTACGTGTCATTCCGTACGCAGGGATAGACGTCAGTGGACGACAGAACTCATCGCTGTGCCAGCGGAATGGCCGAAAGTTCCGCCACGGCCCAGGTCAGCGGCCCGAACACGGCGAGCAGGGCGCCCGCGCGCAGGGCCGCCGCGCTGCGCAGCATCGTCGCGGGGGCACCGAGGCGCAGCAGCGCGGCCGTGGTGTGCCTGCGCTCCTGGCGGGCCTCGATCGCCGCGGTCGCCAGGGTCGCCACCGTGCAGCCGACGACGAGCGCGGCGCCGAGCGTGGACAGCGGCCCGGGGTCGGGCTCGGCCCGGTACAGCACGTTCGCCGCGTACGCCCCCGAGAACACCGCGCAGACCACGCCGAGCGGGCGCCCGATGCGCCGGGCCTCCTCCTGGAGCACGCGCCCGGCGAGCAGCCGCACGGCCCCGGGCCGTACCGCCTGCAGGGCCCGCCCGCACTGGTAGGTCAGGCCCGGTCCGGCGAGCGCCAGGCCCAGCGCGGTCAGCGCCCAGCCGGCCAGGACCCCGCTGGGGCTGCCGCCGAGGCCGCCCGGCATCGGGAGCCCGTCGCCGCCGCGCGCGTGGGAGGCGTACGTCTCCACGGCGAGCCCGGCGGCAAGGAGCGCGACGCCCCACGGCAGTCCGGTCGGCGCGGGGGCCGGGTCCTGCCCGGTCTCCGCTGCGGACTTGCCGGGCCTGACCGCCTTGGGCCGCAGCGCGACGGCGCTGGCCCCGGACGCGGCGAGCGGCACGAACGTGAGCAGGGTGAGCGCGGCGGCCAGGGGCAACGGCCGGTCGGCGGCGAGGAGTTGACGTGCCGCACCGTCGAACGGCAGCCCCGACAGGTCGCCCCGCAGATGCAGGAAGAACAGCAGCGCCAGCATCGAGCCGAGGGTGCAGGCGATCGCCGTGGAGATCGCCGAGATGAGGGTGAGGCGGGCCGGGCCGAGGCCGACCGCGGACAGGCCGGGCCGCGGCTTCGTGCCGGGGTCGGAGCGGGCCACGGAGACCGCGAAGTACACGGTGGCGGCGAGCGGGATCAGGCACCAGGCAAGGCGCAGAAGGGAGCCCGCGGAGGCGTCCGGGTGGCCCATCGCGTAGCCCAGCGTGCACAGCAGCAGGAAGCCGGTGCCCGCCGAGGCGGCGGCGACCAGGAGCCTGCGGAGCTGGACGAGGGGATGGGCGCCGCGGGCTAGACGGAGAGCGAGCACGCGGCCCGGCCTTCCGTGCCGTTCGGGTCGGTGAGCCCCGCGGGCAGGTGCACGGTGTTGACGCGGCGTCCGTCGAGCAGCGAGACCGTGCGGTCGGCGAGGGCGCTGACCTCGGAGTCGTGCGTGGCGAGGACGACGGTGATGGCGTGCGAGCGGGCCGCGGCCGTGAGCGTGCGCAGGACGTGGGCGCGGTCGGCGCGGTGCAGGGTGGCGGTCGGCTCGTCGGCGAAGACCACGTTCGGGGCGTGCACCAGGGCGCGGGCGATGGCGACGCGCTGCCGCTCGGCCATGCGCAGGGCGGCCGGGCGCTTGCGGGCGAGGTGGCCGACGTCGAGCCGGTCGAGCCACTCGTGGGCGGCGGTCTTGGCGGGGCGGCGGCCGGTGCCGCGGAGCATCAGGGGGAGCGCGGTGTTCTCCCAGACGTTCAGCTCCGGGACGAGCGCGGGCTCGGGGTCGATCCAGCCGAAGCGGTCGCGGCGCAGGCGCTCGCGCACCAGCGGGCCCATGGTGTGCACCGGGGTGCTGTTGAACCACACCTCGCCGCCGCGCTCGGGCAGCAGCTGACCCGAAAGGCACTGCAGGAGCGTCGTCTTGCCCGCGCCGCGCGGGCCGGTGACGGCGAGGATCTCGCCCTCGCGGACACCGAGCGAGACGCCGGTGAGCGCGGGCGAGCCGCTGTGGGAGAAGTGCAGGGCGCGTGCCCAGAGCACGTCGTTGTCCGGCGGGGCCACCATGGCGTACACCTCGGTTCAGATCAGAATGCCGGGAAGTTCCCGTCCCCCTTCCGGGGGAACGAAGGCAGGGCCGATCGGTCACTGGGCACGCTAGGTAGGTCAAGCGGGGACCGGGGAAAAGGACGCGGCCCGGCCGTGCCCATCTCACTCGGATGGGCGCAACCGGGCCGTTCCTCAAGCCAGTTGAGCAGGGGCTCAGATCTTGCTCCAGGCCTCCGTCAGGACCTGGCGGACGATGCCCTCGATCTCGTCGAACGTGGACTGGTCCGAGATCAGCGGCGGGGAGAGCTGGATGACCGGGTCGCCACGGTCGTCGGCGCGGCAGTACAGGCCGTACTCGAAGAGCTTCTTGGAGACGAAGCCGTAGAGCACGCGCTCCGACTCCTCGTCCGTGAAGGACTCCTTGGTGGCCTTGTCCTTGACGAGCTCGATGCCGTAGAAGAAGCCGTTGCCGCGGACGTCGCCGACGATCGGCAGGTCGTGCAGCTTCTGCAGCGTGTTGAGGAAGTTCGCTTCGTTGTCGAGCACGTGCTGGTTGAGGCCCTCGCGCTCGAAGATGTCGAGGTTCGCGAGACCCACCGCGGCCGACACCGGGTGGCCGCCGAAGGTGTAGCCGTGCAGGAAGGTGTTGTCGCCCTTGTAGAAGGGCTCCGCGATGCGGTCGGAGACGATGGCCGCGCCGATCGGGGAGTAGCCGGACGTCATGCCCTTGGCGCAGGTGATGATGTCGGGCACGTAGCCGAACTTGTCGCAGGCGAACATCGTGCCGAGGCGGCCGAAGGCGCAGATGACCTCGTCCGAGACGAGCAGCACGTCGTACTGGTCGCAGATCTCGCGCACGCGCTGGAAGTAGCCGGGCGGCGGCGGGAAGCAGCCACCGGCGTTCTGCACCGGCTCGAGGAAGACGGCCGCGACCGTCTCCGGGCCCTCGAAGAGGATCTCCTGCTCGATCTGGTCGGCGGCCCAGCGGCCGAAGGCCTCGGGGTCGTCGCCGTGTATCGGGGCGCGGTAGATGTTCGTGTTCGGCACCTTGTGCGCGCCGGGCACGAGCGGCTCGAACGGGGCCTTCAGGGCCGGGAGTCCGGTGATGGACAGGGCGCCCTGCGGGGTGCCGTGGTAGGCGACCGCACGCGAGATGACCTTGTACTTCGTGTGGTTGCCGGTGAGCTTGTGGTACTGCTTCGCCAGCTTCCACGCGGTCTCGACGGCCTCGCCGCCACCGGTGGTGAAGAAGACCTTGTTGAGGTCGCCCGGAGCGTAGTGGGCCAGGCGCTCGGCCAGCTCCACCGCCTTGGGGTGGGCGTACGACCAGATCGGGAAGAAGGCCAGCTCGGCGGCCTGCTTGGCGGCGACCTCGGCGAGCTCGCGCCGGCCGTGACCGGCCTGGACCACGAACAGGCCCGCGAGGCCGTCGAGGTACTTCTTGCCCTGGTCGTCGTAGATGTAGGTGCCCTCGCCACGCACGATGGTGGGAACGGGCGCGTTCTCGTACGACGACATGCGGGTGAAGTGCATCCACAGGTGGTCGTACGCGGTTCGGCTGAGGTCCTGGCTCACGGCTATCGGGTTCCCCACATATAGGTCTGCTTCTTGAGCTTGAGGTAGACGAAGCTCTCGGTGGAGCGCACGCCGGGCAGGGCCCGGATGCGTTTGTTGATGACGTCCAGAAGGTGGTCGTCGTCCTCGCAGACGACCTCCACCATCAGGTCGAAGGAGCCGGCCGTCATCACGACGTACTCGCACTCCGGCATGGCCGTCAGCGCGTCCGCCACGGGATCCAGGTCGCCCTCGACGGTGATGCCGACCATCGCCTGGCGCCGGAAGCCCACGGTGAGCGGGTCGGTGACGGCGACGATCTGCATCACGCCCTGGTCGAGGAGCTTCTGGACGCGCTGGCGCACGGCCGCCTCCGACAGGCCGACGGCCTTGCCGATGGCGGCGTACGGACGCCTGCCGTCCTCTTGGAGCTGCTCGATGATGGCGAGGGAGACGGAGTCCAGGGACGGGGTGCTCCCGCCGTTCCTCGAACTGGGTCCCTTGGGGTCTGCGCTGCGACTGGCCACGGCCTCACTGTGCATGAGGAGTCGTCCGTTTCGCAACCCTGGATCGATGAAATTCGTTGTTTACGTCTCCAATACTCACGGATTTCGTAGATCTGGAGGGGTGGGGGGTGTCGAAAGCGTCGGTGCTCGGACTAGGGTGGGCGTCTCAAGCCTTGGACAGCTGCAGCACCCGCTACAGCAACAGCTACTTCAGGAGGGCCGGCAGTGGGCACGAGTGAGCTGCGTCGTCTGCGGAACTACATCGACGGTGAGTTCCGGGACGCCGCCGACGGACGGACCACCGAAGTGGTCAACCCGGTCACGGGCGAGGCGTACGCGACCGCGCCGCTGTCCGGACAGGCCGACATCGACGCCGCCATGGCCGCCGCCGAGGCCGCGTTCCCGGCCTGGCGCGACCGGACGCCCGCCGAGCGGCAGAAGGCCCTCCTCAAGATCGCGGACGCGTTCGAGGAGCGGGCCGAGGAGCTCATCGCGGCCGAGGTCGAGAACACGGGCAAGCCGATCGGGCTCACGCGCAGCGAAGAGATCCCGCCGATGGTCGACCAGATCCGGTTCTTCGCGGGCGCCGCGCGCATGCTCGAGGGGCGCTCCGCCGGTGAGTACATGGAGGGCCTGACCTCCATCGTCCGGCGCGAGCCGATCGGCGTCTGCGCGCAGGTCGCGCCGTGGAACTACCCGATGATGATGGCCGTGTGGAAGTTCGCCCCGGCGCTGGCCGCGGGCAACACGGTCGTCCTGAAGCCGTCCGACACCACCCCGGCGTCGACGACCCTCATGGCCGAGATCATCGGCTCGATCGTGCCCAAGGGCGTCTTCAACGTGGTGTGCGGCGACCGTGACACGGGCCGCCTCATGGTCGAGCACCCGACCCCGGCCATGGCGTCGATCACCGGCTCCGTGCGCGCCGGCATGTCCGTCGCCGAGTCCGCGTCCAAGGACCTCAAGCGGGTCCACCTCGAGCTGGGCGGCAAGGCGCCGGTCGTCGTCTTCGAGGACCTCGACAGTGCGGCCATCGCCAAGGCCGTCGAGGACATCTCCGTCGCGGGCTTCTTCAACGCCGGTCAGGACTGCACCGCCGCCACGCGCGTGCTCGTCCAGGAGTCGATCCACGACGAGTTCGTGACCGCGCTCGCCAAGGCCGCCGCCGACACCAAGACCGGGCAGCCGGACGACGAGGACGTGCTCTACGGCCCGCTCAACAACCCGAACCAGCTGAAGCAGGTCTCCGGGTTCATCGAGCGCCTCCCCGCGCACGCCAAGGTGGAGGCCGGTGGCCACCGGGTGGGGGAGGTCGGCTACTTCTACGCCCCGACCGTCGTCTCCGGGCTCAAGCAGGACGACGAGATCATCCAGAACGAGGTCTTCGGCCCGGTCATCACCGTCCAGTCCTTCACGGACGAGGCGCAGGCCGTCGAGTGGGCGAACGGCGTCGACTACGCGCTCGCGTCGTCGGTCTGGACGAAGGACCACTCGCGTGCGATGCGCATGTCGAAGGTGCTCGACTTCGGCTGCGTCTGGATCAACACCCACATTCCGCTGGTCGCGGAGATGCCGCACGGCGGGTTCAAGAAGTCCGGCTACGGCAAGGACCTGTCGGCGTACGGCTTCGACGACTACACGCGCATCAAGCACGTGATGACGTCGCTGGACGCGTGACCCGTCTTACGTACACGGAGCTCGGCGCGACCCTGACGGACCGTGAACTTCCGTCGGCGTACGCCCACTTGGACCGCCGCGTCCGGCTCGGCTCGGGGCAGGAGTGCTTCGAGCGGGCCGGGGCGGCGGTTCTGTCGTGGGGCGCGCAGCGCGGGGCCGGGCTCCGGGTGACTCCGCCGGGCGACGTGCGCGAGGGCGCCGATGTGGTGCTGCGGGCGCTGGGGCTGCGGATTCCCTGCCGGGTGGTGGCCGTGGTCCGCGACGACAGCCGGATCGGCTTCGCGTACGGGACGCTGACCGGGCATCCGGAGCGCGGCGAGGAGGCGTTCCTCGTGACGCGGGAGGCGGACGACTCCGTCTGGTTCCGGATCCGGGCGTTCTCCCGGCCGGGGCGGTGGTACACGCGGCTCGGCGGGCCCGTCGCGCGCGCCGTGCAGAGGTGGGTCACCGGCCGGTATCTGCGGGCCGTGGCCACCGGCTGACATGGCCCGCGTGGCTGGGGCCGGGGTCGTGGTGACCCCGGCCCCGCCGCCGTATCCGTGGGGACGGTCAGGCCTTCAGGTCGGGGACGGTGCCGAACTCGGTGGTTCCGCCCTTGCCGCCGTCCCTGTACTCCTCGTGCGTGCCCGGCTTGTCGTGGTGCGTGCCCGGCCTGTCGTGCGGGGCGCCGGGTTTCGTGTCGCCGCCGACCCCGCCGCGGCCCGGCAGCGACGGCGGACCCGGGACGTTGCCGGGGGACGCCGGGAAGGTGATGCCGGCCTTCTTCAGGATCGGGGCGCACGCCTTCAGCGACTTCTCGTACGCCGATGACGTCGGGGCGAAGTCCTTGCTCCCCTTTCCTTCCTTGCCCCCCTTGGCCTGCATGCGGACCTTGAGGCCGATGCGGCCCTTGGCGTCCTTGGTCGCGTGGAAGCCGGGGAAGGCGGTCTCGCCACGGTCGCGCATGCACGCGGCGAAGTCGTCGTTCGCCGCGTTCACGTCGTCGGGGGCGTTCTTGGTGGGCCGGTATCCGATGCCGAAGCCGCCCATCTTCGGCGGGGCTTCGTGCGTCGCGGCGGGCGGTGTGTGCGTGCCGGTGGCCTGGGCCGCCGACGCGCTGATCGTGCCGAGCGTCACCGCCGTCACGGCGACGAGGCCGAGCGCGAGACGTCGCGGACGTGGGGTGCGTACGGGCATGAAGTCCTCCTGGGTGAGGGCGAGTTGAGCGGCGGCGTCGTGGTCAGTCCTTGTAGAAGACGGGCGGCTGGTCAGGGCCCTTCGGCGGCCGTACCGGGGTGCCGGGGAACGCGATGTGGCCGTGTTCCAGAACGCGGCCGCACGCGCGCACCCCGTGCCGGTAGTGCGCGCGGACCCGGTGCAGCGACGGCGGTTCCGTCGTGCGCAGCTCCAGGTGACGGCCGCCGTCGCGCTCCACGACCCGGTAGATGCCGAACTCCGGGAAGTCGCGCTCGCCCCGCTCGCGCAGGCACTTCTTGAAGTGGCCGACCGCGAAGGCCGCGGACGTGCCGCCCTGCCGCGGTGGCGTGTCCGACGCGGACGCCGTGCCCGCGCCGACGGCGCCGAGCGAGAGCGCGAGGGCGGCGATGCCGGTGACGGCGATCCGCCGGGGACGTCGCAGACGCATGGAAGACCGGTGCATGGAATACCCCCTGGGTGGTGCGGTGCGGTGTGGCGCGGCTTGGTGTCGCGCTGAACTCACTTCACCGGCAAGGGGGTTACGGCACGGGAACAGTCGCGCTTATCCGGATGTAACCCGGGCGCCGCCACACTGGCGGCATGCGTGTGCTGGTGGTCGAGGACCACGAAGAGCTCGCCGAGACCGTCGCCGCGGGGCTGCGCCGGCAGGGGATGGCGGTCGACGTCGCGTACGACGGGGAGGCCGCACTGGAGCGGGCGGGCGTGAACGGGTACGACGTCGTCGTGCTCGACCGCGACCTGCCGGGGGTCCACGGCGACCTGGTGTGCCGGGCCCTCGCCGAGGCGGGCAGTCGCGAGCGCGTGCTGATGCTGACCGCGTCCGGCACCGTCTCCGACCGGGTCGCCGGGCTCGGCATGGGCGCCGACGACTATCTGCCCAAGCCGTTCGCGTTCACCGAACTCGTCGCCCGCGTACGGGCGTTGGGGCGCCGGGCCCAGCCCGCGCTGCCGCCCGTCCTCGTCCACGGCGGCCTCTGTCTCGACCCGGCGCGCCGCACCGCCGTACGGGACGGGCGGCAACTGGCCCTCAGCCCCAAGGAGTTCGCCGTCCTGGAGCTGCTGCTCGCCGCGCGCGGTGCCGTGGTCTCCGCCGAGCAGCTCCTGGAGCGCGCCTGGGACGAGGCCGCCGACCCGTTCACGCAGACCGTGAAGGTGACGGTCAGCAGGCTGCGCCGCAAGCTCGGCGAGCCGCCGCTGATCGAGACGGTCGACCGGGCCGGGTACCGGGTGTGAGCGGCGTGCGCCGCAGGTGGCTCCCGGCGAGCGTGCGCTGGCGGCTCACGCTGCTGTACAGCGCCCTTTTCGTGTTCACCACCGCCCTGCTGCTGGCGCTCACGTACACCCTCTTCCTGCACGGCAGCGGCGCCGGAGGGCGGCAGAAGACCGAGCCTCCCCAGGGGCTGGCCACGGGTGCGCCCTCGGTGCAGGGCTATGTGGAGAGCACGTTGGAGTCGCAGCGCGGCGACCAGCTGCACACCCTGGTCATCGGGTCCGGGGTCGCCCTCGGCCTGATGACGGTCGCCTCGCTCGCCCTCGGCTGGCTCGTCGCGGGCCGGGTCCTCGCCCCGCTGCGCACGATGGCCGCGACCGCCCGCCGGATCTCCGCCGACGATCTGCACGAGCGGCTCGACGCCGGCGGCCCGCGCGACGAACTCAACGATCTGGCCGCCCAGTTCAACGGGCTGCTCGCCCGCCTGGAGTCCGCCTTCGAGGCGCAGCGCCGCTTCGTCGCCAACGCCTCGCACGAGCTGCGCACCCCGCTCACCCTGCAACAGGCCGTCGTGGACGTGGCGTTGGACGACCCGGACGCGTCCGCCGCGTCGCTGCGCGCCGCCTGCCTGCGGGTGCGGGCCGCGGGGGAGGAGCAGGAGCGGCTGATCGAGGCCCTGCTGACCCTGGCCCGCAGCCAGCAGGGCCTGGAGAAGAAGGAGCCCGTCGACCTCGCCGACGTCGCGCGCGGCGCCCTGCCCGGGCCGTCGTCCGGCGCCGGGCCCGAGGTGCACGCCGAGCTGAACGCCGCCCCGCTGCTCGGGGACCCCCGGCTCGTCGAACGCCTCGTCGTGAACCTCGTCGACAACGCCGTACGGCACAACCACGCGGAGGGGGAGGGGAGTTGGGTGTCCCTGTGGACCGGGTGGTGCGAGGGGAAGCCCACCCTGCGTATCGGGAACAGCGGCCCGGTCGTCCCCGAAGGGCAGGTCGCCTCGCTCTTCGAACCGTTCCACCGCCTCGGCGCCCGGCGCACCCGGCACCGCGAAGGTCTCGGCCTCGGCCTGTCCGTCGTCGTCGCCGTGGCCCTCGCGCACGGCGGACACGTGCGGGCCTGGCCGGGCCCGGACGGCGGCCTCCTCGTCGAGGCCGCCTTCCCGGCATAGCCCGGTACAGGGCCGGCATGGCCCGGTACAGGGGTGGTATCCCCTCAGCCGAGGTACGCCAGGTCCTCCGGCGTCAGGACCAGGCTCGCGGCCTGCGCCCAGTCCGCCACCTGCTCCGGCCCGCGCGCTCCCGCGATCGCCCCGGTCACCCCGCGTCGCGCGAGCGTCCACGCGATCGCGGCCGAGCCGACGGAGACGCCGTGCCGCTCGGCGACCGTACGCAGCCGCTCCACGATCTGCAGGTTGCGGTCCAGGTCCCGGGTGAAGTCCGGGTGCGTACGCCGCCAGTCACCGGCGTCGAGGCTCGCCGCCCGCTCCTTGCTGAACGTGCCGGACAGCAGCCCCGAGTGCAGCGGCTGGTACACGATCACGCCCGTACCGTGGTCCGCCGCCCAGTCGATCTCCGGCTCGGCGGCGCGGTTGATCAGGGAGAGCGGCGGCTGGATCGCGTCGACCGGGGCGACGGCCGCGGCCGCGGCGAGCAGCGCCGGGTCGTGGTTGGACAGGCCGATGGCGCGGACCTTGCCCTCCTTCTTCAGGTCGGCCATCGTCTGCCAGTACTCCTCGACGGGCGTGACGATCACGTCCGCCGCGGCACCGGAGCCGTCGCCGTCCCAGTCGAGCGAGGCGCCCGTGTCCGGCCAGTGCACCTGGTAGAGGTCGATCGTCTCGACGCCGAGCCGGCGCAGCGAGTCCTCGACCTCGCGGCGCACGCTGTCGGCCCGCATGATGCGCTTGGGTGCTTCGGCCGGGTTCTCGGGGTCCCAGACGAGACCCGCCTTCGTGAACACGAACGGCCGCTCGCTCTCGGGCAGTTGGGCGATCGCCTTGCCGACGACCTCCTCGGAGTGCCCGAGGCCGTAGACCGCGGCCGTGTCGATCCAGTTCACGCCGGCCTCGACGGCGGCGTGCACGGTCGCGATCGAGCGGGCGTCGTCCTGACCGCCCCAGGAGAAGCGCCAGCCCTCGCCGCCGAAGGCCCAGCTGCCGAGGCCGATCGGGGAGAGGTGCAGGCCGGTGGTGCCGAGTTCGCGGTGGGGGAGAGTGCGGTTCACAGTCATCTTCGTATGTCCTCAAGTGAAGGTCCCGAGAGTGGCTCTCGGGTTCGTCGTGCTGTCTGTCGTGGTCTGGCGTGCTGTCTGTCGTGCTGACGAGGAAGACTTTGCGCCCCGGGCAACACCCCCTGGCAGGCACAGCTGTGAGGGGGGAAAGAATGGACCACCCACGCGGCGCCCCGAGCGGTGATACTCGTCGCCATGGACTCCACTGGCTCCACCGACTCCGCCCACGCCGCGATCGAGCGCCGCGCCGAACTGAGCCAGTTCCTGCGCACCCGCAGGGCCCGCCTGCGCCCCGCGGACGTCGGTCTCGTGTCGTACGGGCAGCGGCGCGTGCCGGGTCTGCGGCGCGAGGAGCTCGCGCAGCTCGCGGGTGTCAGCGTCGAGTACTACGTACGCCTGGAGCAGGGCCGCAATCCGCACGTGTCGGACAGCGTCCTGGAGGCCGTCGGGCGCGCCCTGCGCCTGGACGCCGCCGAGCAGGATCACCTGCGCAACCTCGCCCGCCCCGACCGCGCCAGGCCCGCCGCCCGTGCCCGCTCCACGTCCCTCGCGCCCGAGCCCGTACGCCCCGCCCTGCAGCGCCTGATCGACGCCCAGCCGGGCCCCGCCTACCTGTGCGGCCCGCTCACCGAGGTCGTCGCCTGGAACGCGCAGGCCGTCGCGGTCTTCGGCGACTTCGGCCAACTCCCCGACGAGCAGCGGAACTTCGCTTACCTGATCTTCCTCGACGAGGCCTATCGGGCGCTCTTCGCCGACAGCTGGCAGGAGAAGGCGGAGTCGACGGTCGGCCTCCTGCGGGTCAGCGTGGGCCGGCACCCGGACGACCCCGCCCTCGCCTCGCTCATCGGCACGCTCGCCATGAAGAGCGAGGAGTTCGGCGCGCTCTGGGCCCAGCAGGACGTCCACGAGAAGGCGGCCGGACAGTACGCGCTCAGGCACCCCGTCGTCGGCCCCCTCGACCTCGACTTCGAGATCCTGCACCTGCCCGAGGCCGAACGCGTCCTGGTCAGCTACCTTCCGACGCCCGGCACGGACGCCGCCGAGAACCTCGGGCTGCTCGCCAGCTGGACCGGCTGAGCCCTTTTCGCGGCGCGGGATCGACAGGGTGTCGGCTGCGGGGCGGTGGGCTCGACGCAGCGTCCATTGCCCCAGGCGGCGGCGCGACGGCATCCTGCGTGCGTGCGAGCCAACCACCTTTCCCCCCAGGTCACCCGTCGTTCCCTGCTGCGCGCCCTGGGCGGTGGTGCGGGGGCGCTCGCGGTCGGCGCGCTCGCCACCGGCTGCGGCGTCCCGGCCGCGTACGTGGAGCCCGGCGACCGCGCGGCCCAGGACCTGTCCGCCTCCGACAAGCGGCTGACCTGGGCGAACTGGCCGCTCTACATCGACGTGGACGACGACAATCCGTCGAAGCGGCCGACCCTGGACGCGTTCCGGAAGCAGAGCGGGATCTCGGTCAAGTACACCGAGGAGATCAACGACAACGACGAGTTCTTCGGCAAGATCAGCCCGTCGCTGATGAACCACCAGAAGACCGGCCGCGACCTCATCGTCATCTCCGACTGGATGTGCGCCCGCTTCGTCCGCCTCGGCTGGGTCCAGGAGATGGACCGCGCCCGCCAGCCGAACGTCACCAAGTACCTGGACCCGCTGCTGCGTTCACCGGCCTTCGACCCCGGCCGCAAGTACACCGTGCCGTGGCAGTCGGGCATCACCGGCATCGCGTATAACAAGCGCAAGCTGGGCCGCGAGATCAAGCACGTCTCCGACCTGTGGGCCGACGACCTGAAGGGCCGCGTCACCCTCCTGTCCGGCCTCGACGAGTCCTTCGCGCTGCTGATGCAGGGCAACGGCGTCGACATCACCAAGTGGACCCCCGACGACTTCCACCAGGTCTGCGACCAGGTCGAGAAGCTCGTGAAGACGAAGCACATCCGCCGCTTCACCGGCAACGACTACATCAAGGACCTCTCCAGCGGCGACGTCCTGGCCTGCCAGGCCTACAGCGGCGACGTGATCCAGCTCCAGGCCGACGACCCGGACATCGAGTTCGTCGTGCCGGAGGAGGGCGCCGAACTGTGGGCCGAGTCCCTGATGATCCCCAACCTCGCCGACCACAAGGCCAACGCCGAGAAGCTGATCGACTACTACTACCAGCCCGAGGTCGCCGCAGAACTCGCCGCCTGGGTCAACTACGTCTGCCCCGTCCCCGCCGCCCGCGAGGTCCTCGCCTCCTCCAAGGACAAGGACACCGCCGAACTCGCCGAGGACCCGCTGGTCTTCCCGGACGACGCGATGCGGTCCCGGCTCGCGATCGCCCGCGACATCAAGGCCTCGGAGCGGACGGAGTTCGCGAAGCGGTGGAACGCGATCGCGGGGTTGTAGGCGGGTTCAGCCTCCGGCGCCGCAGGGCCCGCCCCATCAGCGCCGCCGACACAAGGCCCGGCCCCATGTGCACGGCCAGTACGCCGAAGAGGCTGGGGCCGCCCCAGTCGTTGCGGTACGACGCCGGGTCGGACCAGTCGACGACGAAGGGTTCCGCGATGCCGCGGACGATCAGATAGAGCCCCAGTACGGACGCCAGGACCACGCCGAGTCGCTTCATGACGGTCTCCTCGATCCCGGGGCCCGCCGGTGTGACCCCTCGTGATCGAGACTAGGAACGCGCCCGGCGGCGTACCAGGACGATTCCCTCCGTCCTCGCTGGGGGATATCCCCCAGCGCTCGGCCCGCCCCCGTCAGTGCGCGTTCTTCGCCGCCGCCAGCACGATGCGCAGGGCCGTGGGGTTCATCCCCTCGCCCTTGGCGTCGGTGGCGTTGACCGAGTAGACGACCGTCCTCGACAGGTCCCGGGTCGCGGCCATCGCGGCCGCATATCCGTAGCGCGAACCGGACTTGCCCCAGTACGCCTTCCCGTCGAGCTCGATCCGCTGCAGGCCCGCGCTCATCGTGGCCCCCTCGACGTGCGCGGGCAGCGTGAACATCTCCTTCAGCTGCGGCCCGGGCACGATCCGGCCCTGGAACAGGCGGGTGAGCAGCCGCTCCAGGTCCGCCGTCGTGGAGATCATGTCGCCCGCGGCCCAGCGGTCGGACTGCACCCAGTCCGTGACGTCCACGAACTTCCCGTCCTCCAGCTGGTAGCCGAGGTTGTGCGGGCCGTGCAGACGCGGGTCGTCGCCCGGGAAGTACGTGTGCCGCATGCCCGCGGGGCGCAGCACGAGCCGCGTCGCCACCTCCTCGTACGCGTGCCCGGTCACCTTCTCGATCAGGAGGCCGAGCACCGTGTAGTTGATGTTGAGGTAGTCCTGCTGCGTGCCCGGTGCGAACTCGGGGCCCTTGGCGAGCGCGGTGGCGACCACGTGCTCGGGTGTCATGACGTCGAAGCGGTGCGCGTACACGTCGGCGAACGCGTCGCCCCAGCCGTCGCCGGCCTTGATGCCGCTGGTGTGGTTGAGCAACTGCCGTACGGAGATGGGCCGGTGGAAGGCGGTGCCGCGGAAGAGGTCGGGCAGATAGCGCTGCACGGGCGCGTCCAGGTCCACCCTGCCGTCGGCCGCGAGCCGCAGCACGGTGGCCGCGGTGACCACCTTCGTGGTCGATCCCGCCCGGAACTCGGCGTTTTCCAGGGCCTTCGCGCCCGACGTCAGATCCCGTACGCCCGCCGCGCCGTGCCAGGAGCCGCCCTTGCCGCCGACGCGCACGAGGGCGGCGGTGGCGTCGTCGCTCGGCAGCCCGGCGAGTGCCTCGGTCAGTGCCCGTGCGTCGGGCGCCGGGTAGGCGTGGGCGACGGCGGCGGGGCGGGCCTGCGCGGGGATCGCGGTGAGCGGGACGGCGACCGCGCCGAGGGCGAGTGCGGTGGACAGAGCGAGGGCGACGCGGTGCTTCAAGGGAGCCTCCTGGTACGGGAGTTGACCCGGTCGGGCCGACGCTCACCATCCTTGGCGGCGCCCGCCCGGCGAAGATCGTCGCGGGGGAGGAGGCGGACCCTGGACCTGTCCGAGGGCGACCCCCTAGGGGGCCGCCGCTCTCAACCCTGAAGTTCGCGCAGCTCCGTGAGGACGTCGACGCGGTTGGTGGTGATCGAGTCGACGCCCGCGTCGAGGAGGCGCCGCATGGAGCGCTTCGTGTCCGGGGTCCAGGCCGAGACCAGGTAGCCCTCCCGGTGGACCGCGGCCGCCAGGTCCGAACTCACCAGCGGGAAACGGTAGTTGAGCCAGCGCGGGCGCACCGCCTTGAGCAGTGCGGCCCGCGGCGGGGCCAGGGTCGTCCAGGTCAGGGCGATCTCGGCGGCCCGGTCCGCGGCACGGACCTTCAGCATCGCCTCCGCGCCCGCGCAGTAGTAGGCGCGCTCCTCGGCGCCGCAGTCCCGCACGACACCGACGATCGTGCGGACCGCCCGGGCGTCCGCGCCAGGCAGGTCGACCATGATCCGGGCGTCGCCGGTCGCGGCCAACGCCTCGGCCAGCGCAGGGACTCCGCCCTCGGTCAGCCCGCGCACCTCGTCGGCGGAGAGCGCGGACAGCGGGCGGTCGTGCCCCCACAGGCGCTTGAGCGAGGAGTCGTGCAGGAGGACGGGGACGCCGTCGCGGGTCAGTCGGACGTCGATCTCCACCGCGTCCGCGCCCCGTTCGAGCGCGGAGCGCAGGGACGGGAGGGTGTTCTCGCGGACGCGGTAGGGATCGCCTCGGTGGGCCACGGCAGTCACGGTGCGCATGGCCATCATTGTGGTGCCAGGTGTGGCGTCAGGTGCGGTGCGGTTACGCGTCGGCGAGCCAGGCGTCGGTGTACGTGTCGATCTCCGTGGCGATCCGGGCCTGGCCGGGCTCGTCGAGGAACGAGGCGTGCACCGCGTTCTTCGCCAGCTCCGCGACGCCCCGCTCGTCCAGGTCGAGGAGGCGGGCCGCGACCGCGTACTCGGTGTTGAGGTCCGTGGAGAACATCGGCGGGTCGTCCGAGTTGATCGTGACCGTCACGCCCGCGTCCACGAACTGCTTCAGCGGGTGCTCCTCCAGCGTCTTCACGGCGCGCGTCGCGATGTTCGACGTCGGGCACACCTCGAGCGGGATGCCGTGCTCGGCGAGGTGCGCGAGCAGCTTCGGATCCTGGGCCGACGACGTGCCGTGGCCGATGCGCTCGGCACGCAGCTCGCGCAGCGCGTCCCACACCGTCTCCGGTCCCGTCGTCTCGCCGGCGTGCGGTACGGAGTGCAGGCCCGCCGCGATCGCCCGGTCGAAGTGCGGCTTGAACTGCGGCCGGGACACCCCGATCTCGGGTCCGCCGAGCCCGAACGACACCAGGCCCTCGGGGCGCAGCGTGTCGTCCGTCGCGAGTCGCGTCGTCACGTCGGCCGACTCCAGGCCCGCCTCGCCGGGGATGTCGAAGCACCAGCGCAGCACCGTGCCGAACTCGGACTCGGCGGCCTTGCGCGCGTCCTCGATCGCGTCCATGAAGGCACGCTCGTCGATGCCGACCGACGGCTTCACCGACGAGTACGGGGTGATGGTCAGCTCCGCGTACCGCACGTTCTGCCGGGCCATGTCGCGGGCCACCTCGTAGGTGAGCAGGCGCACGTCCTCCGGGGTGCGGATCAGGTTGACGACCGACAGGTACACGTTGATGAAGTGCGCGAAGTCCCTGAAGTTGAAGAAGTCCGCGAGGGCCTCGGGGTCCGTGGGCACCTTCGAGTCGGGGTGCCGGGCGGCGAGGGCCGAGACGATCCTGGGTGAGGCCGAGCCCACGTGGTGGACATGGAGTTCTGCTTTGGGCAGTCCGGCGATGAAGGTCTGCAGGCTCTGGCTCATGGATTCCTCCCCAGGAACTTCGGTGATCGGCTGATCGGGGTCCGGGTCATCGTATGAGGCCCGTACGATGCCCCGGAACGCGAGGCCCTTGAGGGACCGGGACGAAGGAACGGGCGGCGTGCCACATGGCTGACGACAGCACGCCGCAGGGAAGCGACCCCTGGGCGCCGCCGAGCATGAAGAAGGACGTGCACGAGCAGCAGACCGTGACGTCCATGCCGCAGACACCGCTGCCACCGCAGACGCCGTACGCGGCCGCGCCCGCTGCGGTGCCCGTGCCGCCGCCCCCGGTCTCGCCCGCGGGCCCCGGCCTGCCGTCGTACGGGGCCTACGTGGCACCCGGTGGTCAGCAGGGCTACGCGTACCCGCCGCAGCAGGCCGCGTACGGCTGGCCCGGCGGTGGGATGCAGATGCCGCCGAGCAACGGTCTCGGCACCACGGGGATGGTGACCGGCATCGTCTCCGTGGCCACGTTCATGGCGTGGCCGGCCGCCATCGTCCTCGGCATCCTCGGCATCGTCTTCGGCGCCATCGGCCACTCCAAGGCGAAGCGGGGCGAGGCGACCAACGGCGGCCAGGCGCTCGCCGGGATCATCTGCGGCTCCATCGGACTCGCCCTCGCCGTCGGGTTCTTCGGGCTGATCATCTGGTCCGCCGGGCGGGGCTGACACCGCCCCGCGTCAGCGCAGCCGCGCCCTGGCCTCCATCAGCGCGAACCCCAGCAGGTTCGGCCCGCGCCAGCGCTCCGGGTCCTGCGCGGCCGGATCGTCCGCGGTGAGCCCGATGCCCCATATCCGGTCCACGGGGCTCGCCTCGACCAGCACACGCTCGCCGGTGCCGACCAGGAAATCCCTGAGCTCCGGGTCCGAGCCGAACTTGTGGACGCTGCCCTCGACGACCAGCGCGAACCGCTCCCGCTCCCACACCGCGTCGTCGAACCCGCGCACGAGGCGCCCCGCATTCTTCGCCTGCGACGGGTGCCCGGCCTCGATCGCCTGCCGCTCCGCCTCGGCGTCACCGAAGAGCCGGGCCTTGCCCGCCATCATCCAGTGCTCCGCCGTCGCGTACTCCACACCCGCCACCGTGAACGGCGACGGCCACCACTGACTGAGACAGCTCGCCCCCAGCGAACCGTCCTTGTGCGGCGTGTGGCCCCAGAAGTGCAGGTACTTGATCCGCGCCCCCGCAGCCAGGGCCGCGACGAGCGCATCCCTGCTGTTGATCTCCATGCACGGCAGTGTGGCAGGCACCACTGACACTCCGTCCTGGGTTTTCCAGGAGGACTCGACACCTGGTCGACAGATTCCGTCGCGTAACCAAAAGGCAACAACGGAATCACTTGTTGGACTACCGGTGCTCTGTCAGGATCGGCACTCAAATCGAGCTGGAGCCACGCCGGTACCCGCCCAGCGGGACGTCGGCGGAGGAGAGCGAGAGCGAGAACCTGATGCACAACCCCTTCCCCGCGCAGGACCGGTTCGCCGACGGCGCGAACTTCATCGCCGGCCGACTGGCCCGGGGCACCTCGGGGCGCACCCACGCGGTCGTCGACCCGGCCACCGGCAAGGACGTGTACACGTACGAACTCGCGGGCACCGCCGACGTGGACGCCGCCGTCGCGGCCGCCCGTGACGCCTTCCCGGGCTGGGCGGGCGCGACGCCGGGCGAGCGGTCCGACGCGATGCACGCGTTCGCGGGGGTGCTCGCCGAGCGGGCCGAGGAGTTCGCGCAGGCGGAGTCGCTGCAGTGCGGCAAGCCGATCAAGCTGAGCCGCGAGTTCGACGTGCCGGGGACCATCGACAACACCGCGTTCTTCGCGGGCGCCGCCCGCCACCTGCAAGGCCAGTCGGCGGGCGAGTACAGCGGCGACCACACGTCGTACGTACGCCGTGAGCCCATCGGCGTCGTCGGCTCCATCGCGCCCTGGAACTACCCGCTGCAGATGGCCGCCTGGAAGGTGCTGCCCGCGATCGCCGCCGGGAACACCATCGTCCTCAAGCCCGCAGAGCTGACCCCGCTCACCTCTCTGCTGTTCGCGCAGGCCGCCACCGAGGCCGGCATCCCCGACGGCGTCGTGAACGTCATCACCGGCGCCGGCCGCGACGCGGGCGAGCACCTCGTCGGCCACCCCGACGTCGCCATGACCTCCTTCACCGGCTCCACCGGCGTCGGCAGGCGCGTCGCCGAGATCGCCACCGCCACCGTGAAGCGGCTGCACCTGGAGCTCGGCGGCAAGGCCCCCTTCGTCGTGTTCGACGACGCGGACCTGGAGGCGGCCGTGCACGGCGCCGTCGCGGGAGCCCTCATCAACACCGGGCAGGACTGCACCGCCGCCACGCGCGCGTACGTCCAACGCCCGCTCTACGAGGCGTTCGTCGAGCAGACGGCCGCCCTGATGGAGACCGTGCGGCTGGGCGACCCGTTCGCCGACGACACCGACCTCGGCCCGCTCATCTCGCACGCCCAGCGCGACCGCGTCGCCGCCTTCGTGGACCGAGCACGCGGCTACGCGCGCGTGGTGACCGGCGGCGAGGCCCTCGACCACCCCGGCGCCTACTACAAGCCGACCCTGATCGCGGACGCCGCGCAGGACAGCGAGATCGTCCAGTCCGAGATCTTCGGCCCGGTCCTCGTCGTGCTGCCCTTCGACAGCGACGAGGAGGGCATCCGCCTCGCCAACGACACCCCCTACGGACTCGCCGCCTCCGCCTGGTCGAGAGACGTCTTCCGCGCGAACCGCGCCACCCGCGAGATCAAGGCGGGCTGCGTCTGGATCAACGACCACATCCCGATCCTCAGCGAGATGCCCCACGGCGGCTACAAGGCGTCCGGCTTCGGCAAGGACATGTCCGCCTACTCCTTCGAGGAGTACACGCAGATCAAGCACGTCATGTTCGACAACACCGCGGTGGCCCGCAAGGACTGGCACCGCACGATTTTCGGGGACCGATAGCAAGTTGGCCGCCCGACCAGCGGCCGCCCTCCACATATGAAGGCTCCCGTAAGGGACTCCCGAAAGGGCACCACGCGCATGGAGCAGTACGAGCCAGACCGCCTCAGCCCCGCCCAACTGGCCGCCATGCAGCGCAGCTTCAGGAACGGCAGGGCCGCCCTGTCCCGCCGTTCCCTGCTGCGCGCCTCGGCGGGCGGTGCGCTCGCCGTCGGCGGTGCGGGACTGCTGAGCGGCTGCGGCATCCCCGCCGCGAGCACGTCCAAGGGCGGCGTCTCGTCCGAGGACCACTCGGCCAAGGAGAAGACGATCAACTTCTCCAACTGGACCGAGTACATCGACATGAGCGACGACGAGAAGCACCGGCCCACCCTCGACGCGTTCACCAAGCGAACCGGCATCTCGGTCAAGTACACCGAGGACATCAACGACAACGTCGAGTTCTTCGGCAAGATCAAGCCGCAGCTCGCGGCCGGCCAGGACACCGGCCGCGACCTCATGGTCCTCACCGACTGGCTCGCCGCCCGCCTCATCCGCTACGGCTGGGTGCAGAAGCTCGACCCGGCGCACCTCCCGCACGCGTACACCAACCTGGCCGGCCAGTTCCGCAACCCGGACTGGGACCCGGGCCGCGCCTACTCCTACCCGTGGACGGGCATCGCGACGGTCATCGCGTACAACACCAAGGCCACCGACGGCCGCGAGATCACCTCCGTCTCGCAGCTGCTCGACGATCCCAAGCTCAAGGGCAAGGTCGGCCTGCTGTCGGAGATGCGCGACACCGTCGGCATGACGCTGCTCGACCTCGGCAAGGACCCGCGCAGCTTCAAGGCCGACGACTTCGACGCGGCGATCGCCCGCGTGCAGAAGGCCGTCGACAGCAAGCAGGTGCGCCGCTTCACCGGCAACGACTACATAGGCGACCTCAGCAAGGGCGACCTCGCGGCCTGTCTCGCCTGGGCCGGTGACGTCGTCCAGCTCCAGGCGGACAACCCGGACGTCAAGTTCGCGATCCCGGACGCCGGTTACCTCACCTCGACCGACAACCTGCTGATCCCGAACCGCGCACGGCACAAGACCAACGCCGAGAAGCTCATCGACTACTACTACGAGCCCGCCGTCGGCGCCGAACTCGCCGCCTGGATCAACTACGTGACCCCGCTCGACACCGCCGTCGTCAAGCCCGAACTCGCCAAGATCGACAAGGACGTCGCGAACGACACGCTGATCGTCCCCGACAAGGCCATGGCCGCGAAGGCACACGCCTTCCGCTCGCTGAGCGCGAAGGAAGAGACGGCCTTCGAGGAGAAGTTCGCCAGGCTCACCGGCGGCTGAGCCGCACCCCATCCCCTCCAGGCCCCTGCCCCCAGACTCCTTGGACTCACCATGACGGTTTCTTCGATGCTCGAGAAGAGCGACCACGGCGGCGACGTCCGTCTCACCGGGATCAGCAAGACGTACGACAACGGCTTCCGGGCCGTCCAGCCGCTGGACCTCACCGTGCCCGAGGGCTCGTTCTTCGCCCTGCTCGGCGCCTCCGGCTGCGGCAAGACGACAACTCTCCGCATGATCGCGGGACTTGAGGAACCGACGACCGGCACCGTGATGCTCGGCGACCAGGACGTCACCAACCTGCCGCCCTACAAGCGCCCGGTGAACACCGTCTTCCAGTCGTACGCGCTCTTCCCGCACCTCGACATCTTCGAGAACGTCGCCTTCGGCCTGCGCCGCCGGGGCATCAAGTCGGTGAAGAAGCAGGTCGAGGAGATGCTCGACCTGGTGCAGCTCGGCGAGCACAAGCGCAAGAAGCCGCACCAGCTCTCCGGCGGCCAGCAGCAGCGCGTCGCCGTCGCCCGCGCCCTCATCAACCACCCCAAGGTGCTCCTGCTCGACGAGCCGCTCGGCGCCCTCGACCTCAAGCTGCGCCGCCAGATGCAGCTGGAGCTCAAGCGCATCCAGACCGAGGTCGGCATCACCTTCATCCACGTCACGCACGACCAGGAAGAGGCCATGACGATGGCCGACACCGTCGCCGTGATGAACCAGGGCCGCGTCGAGCAACTCGGCGCCCCCACCGACCTGTACGAGAACCCGGGCTCCACGTTCGTCGCCAACTTCCTCGGCACCTCGAACTTCATCGAGGCCGAGATCGCGGGCCGCGCGGGCGACGACCTCACGCTCAGGGCGGGCGACGGCAAGCTCGTCCTGCCCGCCGGGCGATGTACCGCCGCCACCGCCACCGGGGGCAAGGTCCTCCTCGGCGTACGCCCCGAGAAGATCTCCCTCACCCACGCCGACGACGCCGCGCGGATACCCGACGGCCGCAACCGCATCACCGGCCGCATCGCCGACTCGTCCTTCATCGGCGTCTCCACGCAGTACGTCGTCGACAGCCCGCTCTGCGACGCGTTCGAGGTCTACGCCCAGAACATCGAGCGCGACGCCCGGCTCGTGCCGGGGGCCGAGGTCGTCCTGCACTGGAACCCCGCGCACACCTTCGGCCTCGACGCCGCACAGGACGCAGAGGCGGGCGTGGAGAAGGTCTCGGAGGACGCCACCGCATGAGCGCGACACTCACCGAGGCACCCCCCGCGCCCGCGGAGGACGACAAGCCCCGCAAGACCAAGCGGCGCGGCCGCCTCGTCCCGTACTGGCTGCTGCTCCCCGGCATCCTGTGGCTGGTCGTCTTCTTCGCCCTGCCGATGATCTACCAGGCCTCGACCTCCGTACAGGAAGGGTCACTCGAGGACGGCTTCAAGGTCACCTGGCACTTCGCGACGTACTGGGACGCGCTGTCCGAGTACTACCCGCAGTTCCTGCGCTCGGTCCTGTACGCGGGCCTGGCCACGGCCCTGTGCCTGCTGCTCGGCTACCCGCTGGCCTATCTGATCGCGTTCCGCGCGGGCCGCTGGCGCAACGTCATCATGATCCTGGTGATCGCCCCGTTCTTCACCAGCTTCCTCATCCGTACGCTCGCCTGGAAGACGATCCTGGCGGACGGCGGCCCGGTGGTCGGCGCCCTCAACTCCCTGCACGTCCTGGACGTCACGGCCTGGCTCGGCATGACCGAGGGCGACCGCGTCCTCGCGACACCGCTCGCGGTCGTGTGCGGACTCACGTACAACTTCCTGCCGTTCATGATCCTGCCGCTGTACACGTCGCTGGAGCGCATCGATCCCCGGCTGCACGAGGCCGCGGGCGACCTGTACGCGTCCCCGGCCACCACCTTCCGCAAGGTGACCTTCCCGCTGTCGATGCCCGGCGTCGTCTCCGGGACGCTGCTCACCTTCATCCCGGCGGCCGGCGACTACGTGAACGCCGATCTGCTCGGCTCCACCGACACCCGCATGGTCGGCAACGTCATCCAGACGCAGTTCCTGCGCATCCTCGACTACCCGACGGCGGCGGCCCTTTCCTTCATCCTCATGGCGGCCATTCTCCTCATGGTCACCTTCTACATTCGCCGTGCCGGAACGGAGGACCTGGTCTGATGCGCTTGCGTTGGCTGCGGAAAAACCTGGTGGTCATTGCGGGCCTGCTCACGCTCGCCTACCTCCTCCTCCCGAACGTCGTCGTCACGGTCTTCTCCTTCAACAAGCCGAAGGGCCGCTTCAATTACGAGTGGCAGCAGTTCTCGCTCGACGCCTGGAAGAATCCGTGCGGCGTCGCCGACATGTGCGGCTCGCTCTCGCTGAGCCTGCAGATCGCGGTCTGGGCGACGATCGGCGCGACGATCCTCGGCACGATGATCGCCTTCGCGCTCGTGCGGTACCGCTTCCGCGCACGGGGCGCGGTGAACTCGCTGATCTTCCTGCCGATGGCGATGCCCGAGGTCGTGATGGCGGCCTCGCTGCTCACGCTGTTCCTCAACATGGGTGCTCAGCTGGGCTTCTGGACGATCCTCATCGCCCACATCATGTTCTGCCTGAGCTTCGTCGTGACGGCGGTGAAGGCGCGTGTGATGTCGATGGACCCGCGCCTGGAACAGGCCGCGCAGGACCTTTACGCGGGCCCCGTGCAGACCTTCGTCCGCGTCACGCTGCCGATCGCGGCGCCGGGTATCGCGGCGGGCGCGCTGCTCGCCTTCGCGCTCTCCTTCGACGATTTCATCATCACGAATTTCAACGCGGGCTCGACCGTCACCTTCCCCATGTTCGTCTGGGGTTCGGCACAGCGCGGGACGCCCGTTCAGATCAATGTCATCGGTACGGCCATGTTCCTGGTCGCCGTACTGTTGGTGCTCGCCGGAATGATCGTCGGCAAGCGAAAGAACAAAGTAAGTTCCTGAGCATTTCGAGGGAGTTGGAATCATGGCCGCTGGCGCCATGAATCGAAAGGCCGCGTCGTTGAAGTCTCTCGCCGACGCCAAGCCCGTCTCGTACTGGCTGGACGACCCCGGCCGCCCCGAGCCCCGCCCCGCCCTCACCGGCGACGAGCACTGCGACCTGCTGGTCGTGGGCGGCGGTTACAGCGGCCTGTGGACCGCGCTCATCGCCAAGGAGCGCGATCCCGGCCGGGACGTGGTCCTGGTCGAGGGCAAGGAGATCGGCTGGGCCGCCTCCGGGCGCAACGGCGGGTTCTGCGCCGCCTCCCTCACGCACGGCACGGCCAACGGCCTCGCGCGCTGGCCGAAGGAGATCAAGAAGCTGGAGGAGCTCGGCGCCGCCAACCTCGACGCCATCGAGGCCGCGGTCGCCCGCTACGGGATCGACTGCGACTTCGAGCGCACCGGCGAGCTGGACGTGGCCACGCAGCCGCACCAGGTCGAGGAACTGCGCGAGTTCCACGCGGAGTTGACCGAGGCGGGGCTCGCCGACGGCCTGGAGCTGCTGGACGCGGAAGAGGTCCGGGAGCAGGTCGCGTCCCCCACCTTCCTCGGTGCGCTCTACGACCGCGAGGGCGTCGCCATGCTCCATCCGGCGAAGCTCGCCTGGGGCCTCAAGCAGGCCTGCCTCGACCTCGGCGTACGCATCTACGAGCACACGCCCGCGACGAAGCTGGCCTCGAACGAGACCGGCGTTGCGGTCCGCACCCCGTACGGCCGGATCTTCGCCGACCGGGCGGCGCTCGGCACGAACGTGTTCCCGTCCCTGGTCAAGCGCGTGCGCTCGTACACCGTCCCGGTCTACGACTACGCGCTGATGACGGAGCCGCTGACCGCCGACCAGCTCGCGTCGATCGGCTGGAAGAACCGGCAGGGCCTCGGCGACTCGGCCAACCAGTTCCACTACTTCCGGCTGTCCGCCGACAACCGCATCCTGTGGGGCGGCTACGACGCGATCTACCCGTACGGCGGCCGGGTCCGCGAGGAGTACGACCACCGGCCCGAGACGTACGCGAAGCTCGCCGACCACTTCTTCACCTGCTTCCCGCAGTTGGCGGGCCTGCGGTTCACGCACGCGTGGGGCGGCGCCATCGACACGTGCTCGCGCTTCTCGGCGTTCTTCGGCACGGCCCACGGCGGGCGGGTCGCCTACGCCGCCGGATACACGGGCCTCGGCGTCGGCGCGACCCGCTTCGGCGCCGACGTGATGCTGGACCTGCTCTCCGGCGAGCGCACGGAGCGTACGGAACTGGAGATGGTCCGCTCCAAGCCGCTCCCGTTCCCGCCGGAGCCGTTCGCGTACACCGGCATCGCCCTCACGAAGTGGTCGCTGGCCCGCGCCGACGACAACGGGGGCCGGCGGAACCTGTGGCTGAAGGCGATGGACTCGGTGGGCCTGGGCTTCGACAGCTGACGCGTCACTCCTCGGTGAGCGTCCCCTGATGGAAATACAGCCGCCACCCGGCCTCCGGGTGGCGGCGCCACAACGAGCTGCGGTTGGACCGCCGCCCCTTGTAGTCCAGGTGGTACGTGAGGTGAACCACCCCGTCGGTGAGCAGCGCGCCCGTCATCCGCGTGACCTCGACGCTTCCCTCGGGCTCTTCGGACACCGCCCCTGTCACCTGGAGGATCGACGTGGCGTCCCACCGCGTCCCCGACGCCCCGAACTCGACGAACCCCGGTTCCTGCAGCGCGCGCACCGCCTCGTCGGACGCCCGCACGGCCGGGTCGAGCAGGCGCAGTTCGCCGTCGATCGCGGCCTGGATCTGAGCCTGCTCGTCCTTGTTCATGCGCCGAAAACTAGGTGATCACGCCGCCGGTGATCAACCGGCGTACGCCCTGGTGGGGCGGTGTGACCCGGTTCACTACCAACAAGTAGCCCGAACCCGCGTAATGCTCGGGCCCCGGCCCCCTCTCGCTCGTGACCAACAGTGTCGGAGTGGAAGAGGGAGGTCCCGCCATGACTGGCTCGGGGGCTAAGTCGGCGGTCGAATGGCTGGTGTCGGTGGCGCCGGATCCGGAGGCGTGCCGCTGGGAATGGGAACGCAATCCGCTCGGCGTCGCGCTGCTGCCCGCCGGAAAACAATGGGACGTGCTGATCCTGCCGGGCGAGCTGGGCTACCCCACGCTCGACGTCCTCACCCGCGTCATCGACCGCCCGGGCCCGGTGCTCGCCGACTTCGGCGACGCGCGGATGGGGTTCTTCGTGCCGTCGGGCACGGCGGCCCGCTGGCTCGGCACCGGGGTGCGCGGCGCGGGCCGCGGCACCTGGATCGTGGTGCCCTATCCGGGCCGCGCGACCGGCGGGGTCCGCTGGCTGGTGCCGCCGGACGGTTCGGGCACGCTCACGGATCCCGCCCTGCTGGAGCTCGCCATGCACGAGGCGGCGGCCCAACTGGCCAGGGACGCGGGGGAGTAGGCGTGACCGGAGATTCCGGGACCGGAGGAGGTGGAGGCGGCTGAGACCCTTGACAACCGAATTGGTCTGGACCAAGTTGGGCGCGCTCCACCGTGCCCGTTCCCCCGCCCTGCCCGGAGGCACCCATGGACCACCCCAGACCGCACGCCCGCATACGGGGCCGGCTGCTCAGCACGCTGACGGCCGCCGCGCTCGCCGCGACCGGTCTCACCGCCGTGTCCGCGGCGACGGCCCGCGCGGCCGACGTCGACCTGGCGCGCAACGGCGGATTCGAGTCGTCCCTCGACGGCTGGACGTGTTCGGCGGGCACCGGCAGGACCGTGAACTCACCTGTCCACAGCGGTAGTTCGTCCCTCCAGGCCACGCCCACGGCCGGCGACAACGCCCAGTGCACCCAGACCGTCACGGTCAAGCCGGACTCGGCGTACACGCTCTCCGGCTACGTCCGCGGCAGCTACGTCTACCTCGGCGCCAGTGGCACCGGCACCACCGACGTCTCGACGTGGACCCAATCGGCCCCGGACTGGCAGCAGTTGACGACCAGCTTCCGCACCGGCCCGGCCACCACCAAGGTCACGATCTACACCCACGGCTGGTACGGCACCCCGGCCTACAACGCCGACGACCTCACCCTGATCGGCCCCGGCGGCGGCACCCCGGCCCCGCCCACCGCGCCCACGGGCCTGACGGCCGGTGCGGTCACCTCGTCCAGCGTCGCCCTCTCCTGGACGGCGGTCCCCGGAGCGACGAGCTACGCGATCTACGCCAACGGCACCAAGTCCCTTACGGCAACGGGCACTTCGGTGACGGTCACCGGCCTGACGCCCGCCACGGCGTACGGCTTCCAGGTGGCCGCGGTGAACGACGCGGGCGAGTCGGCGAAGTCCGCGACGGTCACGGCGACGACGGCCCAGGGGTCGGGTGGCACAGGCTCGTCGGACCTGCCCACCCACGCGCTGGTCGGCTACCTCCACGCGAGCTTCGCCAACGGCGCGGGCTACACCCGCCTCGCCGACGTCCCCGACAGCTGGGACGTCATCGACCTCGCCTTCGGCGAACCCACCTCCACCACGTCGGGCGACATCCGCTTCAACCGCTGCCCGGTGACCGAGTGCCCGACGGTCGAATCGGACGCCGACTTCAAGGCGGCGATCAAGGCCAAGCAGGCGGCGGGCAAGAAGGTCCTGATCTCGATCGGCGGCCAGAACGGCCAGGTCCAGCTCACCACCACGGCAGCCCGCGACACCTTCGTCTCATCGGTCTCCAAAATCATCGACGACTACGGCCTGGACGGCCTGGACGTCGACTTCGAGGGCCACTCCCTCTCCCTCGACACCGCCGACACGGACTTCAAGAACCCCACGACACCGGTCATCGTGAACCTCATCTCCGCGCTGAAGACCCTGAAGGCCAAGTACGGCGCGAAGTTCGTCCTGTCGATGGCCCCGGAGACCTTCTTCGTCCAGAACGGCTACCAGTTCTACGGCACCGGCAAATGGGGCGGTCAGGACCCGCGCTGCGGCGCGTACCTCCCGGTGATCCACGCCCTGCGCGACGACCTGACGCTCCTGCACGTCCAGGACTACAACTCGGGCCCGATCATGGGCCTCGACAACCAGTACCACTCCATGGGCGGCGCCGACTTCCACATCGCGATGACCGACATGCTCCTCACGGGCTTCCCGGTCGCGGGCGACCCCAACAACGTCTTCCCGCCGCTGCGCCCCGACCAGATCGCGATCGGCATGCCCGCCTCGACGAACGCGGGCAACGGCTACGTGTCCCCGGCCGAGGTCACCAAGGCCCTGGACTGCCTGACGAAGAAGACCAACTGCGGCGGGTACCCCACCCACGGCACGTGGCCGGCGCTGCGCGGCCTGATGACGTGGTCGGTGAACTGGGACCGGTTCAACAGCTGGGAGTTCCAGAAGAACTTCGACGCGTACTTCGGCTGAGGCCTCTTGGTACATGAGGCCGGTTGGCTACACCTTGTTTGGTGCAGGCAACCGGCTCGTCGTCATCGAATGAAGCGCTTCGCTGCAGCTACGGCTTCCGATGTAGTCATCTTACGGAGGCCGTCTCCGTCCCGGACGTAGTAGTCGCCGTCGTACTCGGACAGGTCCCGCTGAGCGGGGATTCGGGAAACCACGTAGGAGCGGCCTGAGTAGGAGACGGTATCAATATTGGCTAGCACGTCTCCCTTGAATTGAGGTTGAAGAGGAGACGACTGGACGGCTTTGATGATGTGGCGGACGTATGTCCCCATGTCCATACCTAGAGCCTTCACCTCTCGTTCGACTCCGAACAGTGACTTCTTGGCCAGCGGGACGGGAGAGATGGAATCCAGCTGCTCAATCCGGGCAGCATCCTTCTCGTCGTCGGCAATTCCGAAGATGATGTAGCCGTCGGCCTCCGGCCCTGTGTTGGCAATCGCGGACATGATCTTAGGGAGTCGACTCAAGAGCTCCTTGTTGATCTGACGCTTGGGGCCGAGTGAGGCGATGCCCTGCTTGAATTCGTAGCGTGCGCTTTCAATAGGGGCTCGCCTGATCAGGTTGGGGAATTCGATCTCCATGGCAGGTCCGTGCGTGAGTGGACCTGACGGAGAGGTGGTGAAGAACTTCTCGATCAGCCCGCGGACGACATCGATATTCGATTGCCGTTGTTCTTCTGTGGTCGTGTTTCTGCTTGGAATCAGCTTTGCTGTCACACGGTTGATGGCGGAAAATGCTCCATGAGGATCTGTCAGCTGTTTCCCATGCCGAATCATAAGATCGAAAAGGGCCATAAACACCGCGTAGAACGGCGTCTTGGCCGAGTTCCAGCCGCTGATGTTCACGTGCGACCGGAACGCTCCCACGATGTTAGGTTTCGTGGAGTCCACCATGGTTTTCATCGCGCCGAGGACAATTTTGACGTCGGCTGCGAGCTGGGTAGTCCCATATGTGGCGAGATCCTCGGCCAGCGACTTGCTTTCGGTCGTCTCGATATCGAAATATTTGTCCAGCGCTTCCGAGCTCATGCTGAAGGTGTTGCCGCGCACTGCGGAGATGCAGATGTCCGCCAGGAGTTGTTCGTCCTCACTTTGCTGGAGCTGCCTTGTGCTGAGGATGCCGAGGCTACACCAGAAAGTCTCTTCCGCGGCGATTCCGTGGCCGAGCCGCTCCCGCGCGGAGTCGATGGATACCATGGGCATTTTACTCAGCGGTAGCACTTCGGGTGAACTGTCGTAGCGAAAATCGGAGGCGAGGCCTCTGAGGAGTCGCACGAAGTCGCTCATGACCCCAGCCTGCCGCTTCTCTTGAGCGCTCAGTTGGCGTCCGCCCGAATTGATTCGGCGAAATACTTCGGTGACTTTGTCTTCCTCGCTCGATCCGAAGATTGTGACGGCGAGTTGGTAGTCGAGAAGGTCTGCGCACTGAGCGGCGGTGATGAGGGCCGGGCCGCCAGGTTCACGAGAAAATACGCCAGCGTCGGCCAACTGCCGGGCGCGGGAGAACTCTGACAGATCGAAGAAGCGTCGGTTCTCGTCACCGTTCACGGTGAGTCCGTACCGCTGCTCAACGAAACCGAAGATTGCGTCGAGTCGCTGCATCCCGTCGATGATCTCGTAGTTCTGGTCTGAGGTTTCAGCGAGCAGAAATAGCGGAATGGGAAAGCCGCGCAGGATGCTATCGATCAGATGCGTCTTCTCGTCCACGCCCCAGACGAGCTTTCGCTGGTAATTGCGGTTGACGATCAGCTTTTCGCTCCGGAAGAGGTTGTATGCCTCCTGGATTGACATGCCGCGTGGTGTGATGGACACGTGTATCCCCTGGTCGCTCTACGTTCTGGGGCACGTAGCTTGGCGTGTTGGGGCAGGCTGGAACGCGGCATGTCAGTATTTGTTTGATCATGTTCGCGGTCGGGATCGCTGTCGCTGCGCGCGGGCCTGCGCGAGATGCAGGCCCATGAGCAGTACCACCGCCAGACACCAGCTCCCCACCACGTCGACCGGCCAGTGATACCCCTGCCGCACGAGCCCCAGGCCTACGGCCGCGTTCAACACGACGCAGCCGTAGGCCGGTTCGCGTCCGCGGAGTGCGGGACGCAGCAGGAGCGCGCACAGGCCGTACGCGACCGCTGCCGTTGCCGCGTGGCCCGACGGGTAGAAGCCCGTCTCCGGGGACATGGGCGGTGGGCCCGGGCGGGCGAGGAGGGACTGGAGCGGGGCCACCAGGGCCGGGACCAGGGCCATCGTGAGTGCCGCGGTCACAGCGGGGCGCCAGGTTCGGGTGCGGTAGGTGGTGTACGCGAGGGTGGCCGCCAGGATCGGCAGGGCCACCGTCATGTTGCCGAGGTCCGCGAAGAACTCCGCGAGGGGGGAGGGGATCGCGGTCGTCGTGCGGATCGCGTTGCCGAGGCGCTCGTCGGGGGAGAGGAGCGGGCCGTCGGCGGCCACCTGCCACGTGAGGGCGGCGAAGACGAGGGCCGACGCAAGCGCCAGGAAAATGGCCGGGCGCCCCGGAGCAGGGGGGGTAGCTCCGAGGCGCCCGATCTGATCGGGGTGCCGCGCGCCCCGGGGGGTTTGGGGCGGGCGACCGTCCGATCGGTGAGGAGTTCCGGAGCCGGAAGCTCCGGGTGTGTGCGCGAGGGCACGACCAGGGCGGGGCTGGGGAGGCTCCGTCCCGGTGTCGCCCACAGTCCCCTGTGGGCGGGGTGTTTCTCTCATCTGCAGAAACCGTACGTCAGGGGGTGGGGGCACAACAGCCGCTTCGGCAACATGCCATCGGCCCCCCACACGTTCTTCACATGGCCCGACTCCGGGCCGGAGTGCTCAGAGCGCCGCGAACGCGTTCTCGATGACGTCCAGACCCTCGTTGAGCAGGTCCTGACCGATGACCAGCGGGGGCAGGAAGCGCAGCACATTGCCGTAGGTGCCGCAGGTGAGGACGAGGACGCCCTCCGCGTGGCAGGCCTTGGCGAGGGCGGCGGTCGCCTCCGGGTTCGGCTCCTTGGTGGCGGGGTCCTTGACCAGCTCGATGGCGATCATGGCGCCGCGGCCGCGCACGTCGCCGATGACGGAGAACTTCTCCTGCATCGCCGACAGACGCGTCTTCATCGTCTGCTCGATCTCCTTCGCCTTCGCGTTGAGGTCGAGCTCCTTCATCGTCTCGATGGCGCCGAGCGCACCGGCGCAGGCCACCGGGTTGCCGCCGTAGGTGCCGCCGAGGCCGCCCGCGTGCGCGGCGTCCATGATCTCGGCGCGGCCCGTGACGGCGGCGAGCGGGAGGCCGCCCGCGATGCCCTTGGCCGTCGTGATCAGGTCGGGCACGATGCCCTCGTCCTCGCACGCGAACCACTGGCCGGTGCGGCAGAAGCCGGACTGGATCTCGTCGGCGACGAACACGATGCCGTGGTCGGAGGCGAACTTGCGGATCGCCGGCAGGAAGCCCTTGGCCGGCTCGATGAAGCCGCCCTCGCCGAGCACCGGCTCGATGATGATCGCGGCGACGTTCTCCGCGCCGATCTGCTTGGTGATCTGGTCGATGGCCTGGGCGGAGGCCTCGGCGCCCGCGTTCTCCGGGCCGGTCAGCCAGCGGTAGCCGTAGGCCACCGGTACGCGGTAGACCTCGGGGGCGAACGGGCCGAAGCCCTGCTTGTACGGCATGTTCTTCGAGGTCAGCGCCATCGTCAGGTTCGTACGGCCGTGGTAGCCGTGGTCGAAGACGACGACCGCCTGGCGCTTGGTGTACGCACGGGCGATCTTGACCGCGTTCTCGACGGCCTCCGCGCCGCTGTTGAAGAGCGCGCTCTTCTTCGCGTGGTCGCCCGGCGTCAGCTCCGCGAGGGCCTCGGCGACCTCCACGTAACCCTCGTACGGCGTGACCATGAAACAGGTGTGGGTGAAGTCCTGGAGCTGGGCCGAGGCCCGGCGGACCACTGCCTCGGCGCTCGCGCCGACCGACGTGACCGCGATGCCGGAGCCGAAGTCGATCAGACGGTTGCCGTCGACGTCCTCGATGATGCCGCGGTCCACGCGGGCGGTGAAGACCGGCAGCGTGGAGCCCACGCCCGCGGCGACGGCGGCGAGGCGGCGCTGCTGCAGCTCCTGCGACTTCGGGCCGGGGATGGCGGTGACGACGCGGCGCTCCTGCGGGATGTCGCTCATGCGGGGCTCCTGGTTCTGTTCCGGCCCGGCCACGGTGGCGCGGGGTGATTCGGGGCTTTCTCGCAGGTTAGGCGCGGGGTCGGGGCGTGGTCATGCTCCATTGGGGTGGGGTCGCGCGGCCCCGTTGTCCTCGGTGGACAGGTCGTGGCGGGTGCCGCCTGGGCGCGTAAGCGGTGAACTCCCTTGGCGCGGGCATTAAATTGAGGCGGATCCGCCGGGCGAGAGCGTGCGTTGAGCAGGGGGCAAGGTCATGGACACCGAGGGAACGAGCGGCTCCACCGAGGACCGGGCGGCGCCGGCCGCGGTGCCGCCGCCCAGGCCCGCCCACGCACCCGGACAGGGGCCGGTGCACGGCAGCGTCTCCGCGGGCACCACGTTCCTGACCTGGCTGCGCACGCCCCGGCCCGCCGCCGCCCCCGGTGTGTGGCGGTTCGGGCACCGGCCGAAGGCCGAGCAGGAGCCGGAGGTGACGCCGGTGCGGCAGCTGATCAGCGGCGCGGTGATCGCGTTCCTGGTGGGCTGGCTCGTCTGGTCGCTGCTGTGGAACGGCTACCTCGGCGGCTGGTGGCTGCTGCCGCTGTACGCGATGGTCCCGGACTCCTGGGCGTCCCCGCACTCGTTCACGTCCGTCGTGATCGTCTACCTCTACTACGCCGCCTTCGCGGTCGGGATCATGGTCGCCGTCGGACGGCTCGGCCGGTGGGGCGAGCTGTGGCGGCGCTTCGGCTATCCCGCCTGGCGCACGGCCGCACCGGTCCAGGCCGAGCGGGCGCCGGCCCCCGAGAAGGACCCCGCCCAGTGGCCCCAGCTGCGCGACGCCGGTGCCGTCGACGCCGCGGACCGGCTCGTCGCCGACGCCCGCGCCGGGCTGATGCGCGACGTCGACCTGGCCCGCATCGCCCGCGCCTGGCAGGGCGTCAAGCGCGGCCGGCACAGCCTCGCGTCCTTCAGCGCCGCGGTGGTCAAGGACGGCGCCGCCGCCTGCCCGCACCCCTCCGGTACGCGGGACCTGCCCGCCCGCGCCGCCCGCCACGACCTGGCCGTCGCCCAGGTCAGGATCGGCACGGCCGCCGACGACGCCCGCAACCCGTACGCGTACCGGGGCGTCGGAGTCGCCCTCGGCCCGGACCTGCTCGGCACCTCGCTGCTCGCCGTCGGGCCGCCCGGCGCGGGCAAGACCGGCAGTGTCGTGTGGCCGCTCGCGGAGTCGCTGTGCCTGGGGGCGCTCGCCGGACGGGCCGCCGTCGTCGTCGTCGGGGCGGCCGGGGCGGGGCTCGGCGCGCAGGACACGTACGACATCGTGGTCCGCGTCGGCCAGGCCGACTCCGTCTACGACCTCGACCTGTACGGCGGCAGCAAGGACCCGGACGAGGCCGCGGCCGTGCTCGCCGAGGCGCTCGTCGGCGACCTCGCCGACCCGCAGCCCGGCGGGGACAGCCGCCGCTCCACCACCGTCCTCGGCCAGCTCCTCGGCCCCTTCCACACGGTCCACCGGCGGTTCCCGTCCGTGCCCGAGCTGCGGCAGCTCCTCGACGGGGTGCCCGCCGCCCTCGACGCGCTGCGCAAGGCGCTCACCGAGGCGGGCCACGACGCGATGCTGCGCGAACTCGACGCCCGCGAGCGGCAGTTGGGGCACCCCGGTGACGTGGGTGCCGTCCTCGCCGACCGCATCGCCCTGCTCGACCGGCCTGCCTTCGCGCCCTTCTTCGACACCTCGGGCACGACCCGGCCGTTCTCGCTGCGCGCCCTCGACCACCCCGTGCGCGTACGGATCGACCTGCCGGAGCGCGGGCACGCGGACGCCTCCCGGATCCTCGCGCGGCTCGTACTCGCCCAGTTCATGGCGAGCGTGGCCGTCCGCGAGGACCGCTCTCTGTTCGCCTGCCTCGTCCTCGACGACGCCACCGGGGTCGTCACCCCGCAGGCCGTCCGCGGCATCCAGCGCCTGCGCTCGGCGAACGCCGGCGCCGTGTTCACCCTGCGCACCCTCGACGACGTGCCGCGCGCGCTGCGCTCCCCGCTGCTCGGCTCCGTCGGCTGCCGGATGGCGCTGTCCGGCCTTACCCCGTGGGACGGGCAGGACTTCGCCGAGGTCTGGGGCAAGGAGTGGACCGAGGCCCGCGACGTCACCGACCGGCAGATCATCGCCGAGACCCCGGCGGGCAAGGCGCTGCACGCCGTGCGCCGGGTGATCACCGGGCGGGCGCCGACCGCCCGCGCCGTCACCGTCCGCCAGGTCGAACGCGAACGCTGGTCCGCCTCCGACCTCGCCCACGCCGTCCCGCCGGGCCACGCCGTCCTCTCCCTCACCACCGTGCGCGGGGAGCACGCGCCGCCCCTGCTGGTGGACCTGCGGACGTGAGCTTGCGCTGAGAATCGCGGGGGCGGCCTTCCGGAGTACGTACGGTGAGGCAGAATCGGCACTGGTCCTTCATACGGACCGGCCAAAAGCTTCACACCAGCTTCCTCACGTACTTGTCCCCACGTATTTGAAGGCCCCATGCCGCCCACGCTCGCCTCGCTCGTCCACCACTCCGCGCTCAAGCTCACCGTGCGCGCGGGCGAGGGGCAGCTGGACACCCCCGTCCGCTGGGCGCACGTGAGCGAGCTCGCCGACCCCGTCCCGTACATGGAGGGCGGCGAGCTGCTGCTCATCACCGCCCTCAAGCTGGACGCCGAGGACCCCGACGCGATGCGGCGGTACGTGAAGCGGCTCAGCGGGGCGGGCGTCGTGGGCCTCGGCTTCGCGGTCGGCGTCAACTACGACGACGTACCCGAAGCGCTGGTGAAGGCCGCCGAGGAAGCGGGCCTCCCGCTCCTCGAAGTGCCCCCGCGCACCCCCTTCATCGCCATCAGCAAGGCGGTCTCCGCGGCCATCGCCGCCGACCAGTACCGCGCCGTCACCTCCGGCTTCGCGGCCCAGCGCGAGCTCACCAAGCAGGCCCTGAACGAGGGCCCCGAAGGACTGCTCGCCGTCCTCGCCGGACAGGTCGACGGATGGGCCGCGCTGTACGACGCGTCGGGCGCCGTCGTCGCCACCGCCCCCGAGTGGGCGGGACGCCGGGCCGCGCGCCTGACCCCCGACGTCGAACGGCTGCGGGAGCGGCCCGCCCCCGCCAGCGCCGTCGTGTCCGGGGGCGCGGAGAACGGGGTCGACCGGGTCGAGCTGCACTCCATCGGCACGGGGCGCAGGGCGCGGGCCGCGCTCGCGGTCGGCACGGCGGCGGCCCTCGGCACCGCCGAGCGGTACGCGCTGCACTCGGCCATCGCCCTGCTGACCCTGACCACCGAGCGCTCGCGCGCGCTGTACGCCGCCGAGCAGCGGATCGGCGCGGCCGTGCTGCGCATGCTGCTCGCGGGCGAACCCGACCACGCGCGGGCCGTCGCCGGTGACCTGTACGGGGCGCTGCTCGACGCGCCGTTCCGGATGGTGCTCGCGGAGACGGTGGCCCCGCCGCCGAGCGGGGTCGCGGCCCCGGCCGGGGCCGCCGCCGTGTCCGGGACCGCGCTGCTCCTCGCCGAAGCGGTGACCGGCGCGGGCGGCGCGTCCATGGAACCCCTCTCGGTGCTCGCGGACATCGTCGAGTCGGCCGCGGCGCGGGCGGGCGAGGCGGTGCTCGTCGTCCCCGACGGGGAGCGGCTCGTGCTGCTCACGGTCGACGGGGGCGCCGCGGCGGAGGCGTGCGTGCAGTACGCCGAGGTGCTCGAGGCGACCCGCGCAGACGGCTCCGCCGGTTCTGGTTCTGGTTCCGGTTCTGGTTCTGGGGACGAGCTCCTCATCGGCTTCTCGGCACCGGCCGGGCCGATCGCCGCCGCGACCGCGTTCAAGCAGGCCGAGCAGGCGCTGTCCGTCGCGCGGCGGCGCGGCCGGATCCTGGTCGAGCACGAGGACGTCGTGGCCGGGTCCGTGCTGCCGCTGCTCGGGGACGACGCGGTGCGGGCCTTCGCGGACGGCCTGTTGCGGGCCCTGCGGGACCACGACGCGACCGGCCGGGGCGACCTGGTCGCCTCCCTGCGGGCCTGGCTGTCACGCCACGGCCAGTGGGACGCCGCCGCCGCGGACCTCGGCGTCCACCGCCACACGCTGCGGTACCGGATGCGCCGCGTCGAGGAAATCCTGGGCCGGTCCTTGGACGACCCGGACGTACGGATGGAACTGTGGCTGGCGCTGAAGGCGACCGGGGGCTAGCCGCCCTTGCGCCGTAATCCCGCCGGTTCGTGTGCGGCTGCGGCGCCGTCGTTCCCCGCGCCCCTGAAGGCCGCAGGCCTTCCAGGGGCGCGGGGAACTGCGCGAGAAGCCCCACCGGCGTGCACCCGCCAACCGAACCCACGGAACTACGGCGCCTAGGCCAATCCGGCGAACGACCCGCACCCAACTACTCCGCCCCGTCCAAACGGTCCCGCCCCGCGTCGCGCATACCGTGGCCCCATGACCGACACCCACGCCTTCTGGCTCGCCGGCCGCCAGGCCACCGGAGACGTCACGTTCGACGTCCACAACTCCTACGACGGCCGTCTCGTGGGCACCGTCGCCGTTCCGACCGAGGCCCAGGTCGAAGAGGCCATCGCCGCCGCGCACGCCGTGGTGGACGAGTTCGCCGCGACCCCGGCACACGTGCGGGCCAAGGCGCTGAACCACGTCGCCGACCGCCTCACCGAGCGCACCGAGGAGATCGCGCAGCTGATCTCCGCGGAGAACGGCAAGCCGATCAAGTGGGCCCGCGGCGAGGTCGGCCGCGCGGTCAGCGTCTTCCGGTTCGCCGCCGAGGAGGCCCGCCGCTGGAACAGCGGTGACGCGCAGCGCCTCGACACCGACCAGGGCGGCACGGGCCGCCTCGCGCTGACCCGCCGCATCCCCAAGGGCGTCGTCCTCGGCATCGCCCCGTTCAACTTCCCGCTGAACCTGAGCGCCCACAAGGTCGCCCCGGCCATCGCGGTCGGCGCCCCGATCATCCTGAAGCCGGCGCCCGCGACCCCGATCTCCTCCCTCGTCCTCGGCGAGCTGCTCGCGGAGACGGACCTGCCCGCCGGTTCGTGGTCGGTCCTCACCGTGCCGAACGACCGCATGCCCGCCCTCGTACAGGACGAGCGGCTGCCCGTCATCTCCTTCACGGGTTCCGGACCGGTCGGCTACGCGATCATGGACAGCGTCCCGCGCAAGCACTGCACGCTCGAGCTCGGCGGCAACGGCGCGGCGGTCGTCCTCGGCGACTACGCCTCCGACGCCGACCTGGACTGGGCCGCGACCCGCATCGCCACCTTCTCCAACTACCAGGGCGGCCAGTCCTGCATCTCGGTGCAGCGCGTCATCGCCGACGCCGCCGTGTACGACCGGCTGCTCCCGAAGGTCGTCGCCGCCGTCGAGGCGCAGGTCACCGGCGATCCGGCCGACGACGCCACCGACGTGGGCCCGCTGGTGAGCGAGGACGCCGCGAAGCGCGTGGAGGCATGGGTCGACGAGGCCGTGGCCGCCGGTGCGTCGCTCCTCGCGGGCGGCAAGCGCGACGGCGCCACGTACGCGCCGACCGTCCTCGCCGACGTGCCGGGCGACGTGACGATCTCCTGCGAGGAGGTCTTCGGGCCGGTCCTGACCGTCAAGAAGGTCGACGGCGAGGCCGAGGCGTTCGCCGCCGTCAACGACTCCAAGTACGGCCTCCAGGCAGGGGTGTTCACGCACGACCTGCAGACCGCGTTCCGCGCCCACCGCGCGCTCGAGGTCGGCGGCGTCGTCGTCGGCGACGTGCCGTCCTACCGGGCCGACCAGATGCCGTACGGCGGTGCCAAACAGTCCGGCGTCGGCCGCGAGGGCGTCCGCTACGCGATGGACGACTACACGTACGAGCGCGTCCTCGTCCTGACGGGCCTCGCCCTCTAGAGCACGCATCGGACGGCCGGAGCCCACTGTGCGGGGGCTCCGGCCGTCCTTGCCGTGCCCGCACGGGGGATTCGAGGGAACTGGCCCAGGACCAAAGGGAGTTCATCGACTCGGCATCGCGCACAGCACGGACGACCCGGGGATGCGCGGGGACTGGTCGACATGGACCGAATCCGGTACATACGATCGAGTAGCACCGGTCGGTAACGGACCGGCCCGTGCACCCGACGCGCGGCGAGGTGAACCTCATGTCCGCAACACCACAGCCCGGGGCCAAGGTCTCCGAACGGGAGGCCCGGCAGGTCGCCGAGGCGGCCCGCGAGCAGGACTGGCGCAAGCCCAGCTTCGCCAAGGAGCTGTTCCTCGGCCGGTTCCGCATCGACCTCATCCATCCGCACCCGCTGCCCGCCGACGAGGACGCGCAGCGAGGCGAGGCGTTCCTCGCGCAGCTGCGCGACTTCTGCGAGACGAAGGTCGACGCGGCCCGCATCGAGCGCGAGGCGAAGATCCCCGACGAGACGATCAACGGGCTCAAGGAGCTCGGCGCCCTCGGCATGAAGATCGACCGCAAGTATGGCGGCCTCGGCCTCACCCAGGTCTACTACAACAAGGCGCTCGCCCTGGTCGGCTCGGCCAGTCCAGCCCTCGGCGCGCTGCTTTCCGCGCACCAATCCATCGGCGTGCCACAGCCGTTGAAGCTGTTCGGCACGCAGGAGCAGCGGGACGCGTTCCTGCCGCGGTGCGCGCGCACCGACATCAGCGCGTTCCTGCTGACCGAGCCCGACGTGGGCTCCGACCCGGCGCGCCTGGCGACCCTGGCCGTGCCCGACGGCGACGACTACGTCCTGGACGGCGTGAAGCTGTGGACGACGAACGGCGTGGTCGCCGACCTCCTCGTCGTCATGGCCCGCGTACCGAAGTCGGAGGGCCACAAGGGCGGCATCACCGCGTTCGTCGTGGAGGCCGACTCCGAGGGCGTCACGGTCGAGAACCGCAACGCCTTCATGGGGCTGCGCGGCCTGGAGAACGGTGTGACCCGCTTCCACCAGGTCAGGGTCCCCGCCGCGCACCGCATCGGCCCCGAGGGAGCGGGCCTGAAGATCGCCCTCACCACCCTCAACACCGGCCGTCTGTCGCTGCCCGCCATGTGCGTCGGCGCGGGCAAGTGGTGCCTGAAGATCGCCCGTGAGTGGTCGGCGGCGCGCGAACAGTGGGGCAAACCGGTCGCGTTCCACGAGGCCGTCGGCACGAAGATCAGCTTCATCGCGGCGACCACGTTCGCCCTGGAAGCGGTGCTCGACCTCTCCTCCCAGATGGCCGACGAGGACCGCAACGACATCCGCATCGAGGCCGCCCTCGCCAAGCTCTACGGCTCCGAGATGGCCTGGCTGATGGCCGACGAACTCGTCCAGATCCGCGGCGGCCGCGGCTTCGAGACGGCCGAGTCCCTCGCCGCACGCGGCGAGCGCGCGGTCCCGGCGGAACAGATCCTGCGCGACCTGCGCATCAACCGCATCTTCGAGGGCTCGACGGAGATCATGCACCTGCTGATCGCCCGCGAGGCCGTGGACGCCCACCTGTCGGTGGCGGGCGACCTGATCGACCCCGACAAGTCCCTCGCCGACAAGGCGAAGGCAGGCGCGAAGGCGGGCGGCTTCTACGCACGCTGGCTGCCGAAACTGGTCGCGGGCCCCGGCCAACTCCCGCGCTCGTACGCCGAGTTCCACCCGGCGGGCCACGCCGACCTCTCCGGCCACCTGCGCTACGTGGAACGCGCCTCCCGCAAACTCGCCCGCTCCACCTTCTACGCCATGTCCCGCTGGCAGGGCCGCATGGAGACCAAGCAGGGCTTCCTCGGCCGCATCGTCGACATCGGCGCCGAACTCTTCGCCATGAGCGCGGCCTGCGTACGCGCCGAACTCCTGCGCACCACCGAGGAGTACGGCCGCGAGGCCTACCAACTCGCCGACATCTTCTGCCGCCAGGCCCGCATCCGCGCCGACGAACTCTTCGACCGCCTGTGGACCAACACCGACGAACTCGACCACAAGGTCGTCAAGGGCGTCATCGGCGGCACGTACGCCTGGCTGGAACAGGGCATCGTCGACCCCAGCGGCGAAGGCCCCTGGATCGCGGACGCCACCCCAGGACCGTCCAAGAGGGAGAACGTGCACCGGCCGATCCGCTAGCTCACGCCTTCGACGCGGGTCCGGTCAGCCGGGCCCGCGCCAGGGAGCGGAACTGCGCCACGAGCCGACCGGTGTCGCCGGCCCGCGACGCCAGCACGACATGGCTCGGCTCGACCCCCTCGAGGGGCACCTCCACGATGTCCGGGCGCAGGCTCGCCGCCCGGATCCCGTACGCGGCAATGGCCAACGACCGCCCGGCGGCGACCAGTTCGAGCTTGTCCTCCATCGCCTGGATCAGCGGCCCGTCCGGCACCCGGCTGCCGTCGGGCCGCGGGTCGATCCGCCAGAACGCGTTCCACGCCGGGTCCTCGGGCACCCGCGGCAGCGGTTCGCCCGCGATGTCGTCGAGCGTGACGGACTCCCTCTCCGCGAGGCGGTGCCCGCGCGGCACGAGCAGCGTGCGCGGCTCGTCGTACAGCACGGCCACGTCCAACTCGGCGGTGGAGAAGGGCAGTCGGGCCAGCACGACGTCCACCCGGTGGTCGAGCAGCGCGGGGCGCGGCTCGTTCCAGGCCAGCTGCACCACCTGCACCTCGGCGTCCGGCCTGCGGCGGCGCAGCTCCTGCACCTCCGGCGTGACGAAGAGCCCCGGCAGATGCCCGACGACGAGCCGGGCGGGTTCGGCCGCCGCCCGTGTCTCCGCCGCCGCCCGCTCGGCCGACCGCAACAGCGCCTTCGCGCGCGGCAGGAACACCTCACCGGCCCCGGTGAGCCGACTGCCCTGCGGCGTACGGTCCAACAGGCGCGCCCCCAGCTGCTGTTCGAGCCGCCGGACCTGCCGGCTCAGCGACGGCTGCGTGGTGTGCAGGGCCTCGGCGGCACGGCCGAAGTGCCGCAGCTCGGCGACCACGGTGAAGTAGCGCACCAGGCGCAGATCCAGATCGGGCGCGGAATTACCCATACCGACAGGGTATGCCGACAGCGCCCGGCAGGAGTCGCCGATGACGTCACTGACCTGGCGTGATGCCTGATCCGTATTGCGTGATGAGGAACGGGCCTTGGACCGCGCGCACCCCCGCTCCCGACGATGGACCCACCACCGCACCAAGCGGTTCCACCCCGAACGAAGGAGCGCACTCATGCGTGTGTTTGTCACCGGCGCCAGCGGCTGGGTCGGCTCGGCCGTCGCCCGTGAACTGCTGTCCGCCGGCCACGAGGTCGTCGGTCTCGCCCGCTCGGACGCCTCCGCCGCCAAGCTGGACGCCGCGGGCCTCACGGTGCGCCGCGGCTCGGTCCAGGACCTCGACACCCTCGCCGACGCCGCGAAGGACTCCGACGGCGTCCTGCACCTGGCCTTCGACCACTCCTGGACCGACTACGCGGCCGCGGGCGCCGCCGACGTCCGTGCCGTCGAGGCGATGGGCGGCGCCCTCGAAGGCACCGGCAAGCCGCTCGTCGTCACCTCCGGGCTGTGTTTCGCGCCGGGCATCGTCGGCAGCGAGGACGACCCCGGCTCGCCCCGGGCCGCGGGCGCGATCCGCGTCCCGGCGGAGAACGCGACGCTCGCCCTCGCCGAACGCGGGGTCCGCGCCTCGGTGCTGCGCCTCGCCGGTTCCGTGCACGGCAAGGGCGATCACGGCTTCGTGGCCCGGCTCGTGGAGGTCGCCCGCGAGACGGGCGTCGCCGCGGTCGTCGGGGACGGCGCCAACCGCTGGCCCGCCGTGCATGTCGAGGACGCGGCACGGCTGTACCGGCTCGCCCTGGAAGCGGCACCGTCCGGCGTCCGGCTGCACGGCGTCGCCGAAGAGGGCGTGCCGACGCGGGACATCGCAGCCGTCATCGCGCGGCGGCTCGACGTGCCGCTGCGCGAACTCACCCCCGAACAGGCGGCGGAGCACTTCACCTGGCTGTCCCGTTTCGCGGGCACGGACATGAGCGCCACCAGCGAGCGCACCCGCGCCCTCCTCGACTGGCACCCCACCCGCCCGACGCTCCTCGAAGACCTGGAGGACCATTACTTCGCAACTTCCTGAGCAACCACACCATGGGGGGCCCTGATGGGCGACGACGCCAAGTACCGCAACGACCTCGAACGCCGCATGCTCGCCGAGGCACAGCGCCACCGCGCCCGCGGCCTGGGCCTGCTGTGGGCGGGCGGCCTGCTGTGGCTGTACGTCGCGCTCAGAATGGTCCTGCCGTGGTCGGTGCTCGGCGCGGACCCGGACTGCGGCGCCCCGCTCTTCGAGCGCTTCCACGTGTACTCCGACGGCAGCGCGAGCGACGCGTGCACCGTCAGCCCCTGGCCCACGCTCCTGACGGTGCTGCTCGTCTCCGTCCCCTTCCTCGTCACGGGCGCCGCCCTGTACGTACGCGGCATCGTGACCGCCAATCTCAGCCACTACGCCCGCTCCATGGCCCGGTGACCCGCACCACCGCCGGGCCACGCAACAATGGGGGGATGACCGAAAGCGCAGTCAGCCCATCCCCTCTCGCGGACCCGCACCTCGTCTTCGACCCGGCGCCCCTGCACGACACGGCCGCGCCCCGGGACATCGTCGTCCTGGGCTCGACGGGCTCGATCGGCACGCAGGCCATCGACCTCGTGCTGCGCAACCCCGACCGGTTCAGGGTCACCGCCCTGAGCGCGGCGGGCGGGCGGGTCGCCCTCCTCGCCGAGCAGGCGTACCGGCTGCGCGTGCGCACCGTCGCCGTCGCCCGAGAGGACGTCGTGCCCGCGCTGCGCGAGGCGCTCCGGGCGCAGTACGGGACGGGCGAGCCGCTGCCCGAGATCCTCGCGGGCCCGGACGCGGCCACCGAGATCGCGGGCCGCGGCGACTGCCACACCGTCCTCAACGGCATCACGGGCTCCATCGGCCTCGCGCCGACGCTCGCCGCCCTCGAAGCGGGCCGCACCCTCGCCCTCGCCAACAAGGAGTCGCTGATCGTCGGCGGCCCGCTGGTGAAGGCGCTCGCCGAGCCCGGCCAGATCATCCCGGTCGACTCCGAGCACGCGGCCCTCTTCCAGGCGCTCGCCGCCGGCACCCGCGCCGACGTCCGCAAGCTGGTCGTCACCGCGTCCGGCGGCCCCTTCCGCGGCCGCACGAAGGCGGACCTCGCGCACGTCACGGTCGAGGACGCGCTCGCGCACCCCACCTGGGCGATGGGCCCGGTCATCACGATCAACTCGGCGACCCTGGTCAACAAGGGCCTGGAAGTCATCGAGGCGCACCTCCTCTACGACATCCCCTTCGACCGCATCGACGTGGTCGTGCACCCGCAGTCGTACGTCCACTCCATGGTCGAGTACGTCGACGGCTCCTCGATCCTGCAGGCGACGCCGCCCGACATGCGCGGCCCGATCGCGATCGGCCTCGGCTGGCCCGAGCGGATCCCGGACGCGGCCCCGGCTTTCGACTGGACGAAGGCGTCGAGCTGGGAGTTCTTCCCCCTCGACAACGACGCGTTCCCGTCGGTCGGGCTCGCCCGGCACGTGGGGGAGCTCGCGGGCACGGCCCCGGCGGTGTTCAATGCCGCCAACGAGGAGTGCGTGGACGCCTTCCTGAAGGGCGGCCTGCCGTTCAACGGGATCATGGAGACCGTCACCCGGGTCGTCGAGGAACACGGCACACCGGAAACGGGAACTTCCCTGACGGTCGCGGACGTCCTCGAAGCGGAGACCTGGGCACGGGCCCGGGCCCGTGACCTGACGAAGACGACGCATGCGGAGGCTCGTGCATGACGACCTTGATGATGATCCTCGGCATAGTCGTCTTCGTGGTGGGCCTGCTCGTCTCCATCGCCTGGCACGAGCTGGGCCACCTGTCGACGGCGAAGCTCTTCGGCATCCGCGTCCCCCAGTACATGGTCGGCTTCGGCCCCACCATCTGGTCGCGGAAGAAGGGCGAGACCGAGTACGGCATCAAGGCGATCCCGCTCGGCGGCTACATCCGCATGATCGGCATGTTCCCGCCGGGTGAGGACGGCAGGATCGAGGCGCGCTCGACCTCCCCGTTCCGCTCGATGGTCGAGGACGCGAGGGCCGCGGCCTTCGAGGAACTGCAGCCCGGCGACGAGACCCGCCTCTTCTACACGCGCAAGCCGTGGAAGCGCGTGATCGTGATGTTCGCGGGCCCGTTCATGAACCTGGTCCTGGCGGTCGGGCTCTTCTTCACGGTCCTGATGGGCTTCGGCGTCACCCAGCAGACGAACACGGTGGAGTCCGTCTCGCCCTGCGTGATCCAGGCCAGCGCCAACCGCGACACCTGCAAGGCGTCCGACCCCAAGTCCCCGGCGCAGCAGGCCGGACTGCGGGCGAAGGACAAGATCGTGTCCTTCAACGGGGTGCCGACGGACAAGTGGAACACCCTGTCCGACGAGATCCGCGAGAGCGCGGGCAAGACCGTCCCGATCGTCGTCGAGCGCGACGGGCAGCAGAAGACCCTCACGGCCAAGATCGCCACGAACCAGGTGGCCAAGAAGGACTCCAGCGGGCAGATCACCGACGGCTACGTCAAGGCCGGCTTCCTCGGCTTCACCGCCGCCACCGGCGTCGTCCAGCAGGACTTCGGCGACTCCGTGACCTGGATGACCGACCGGGTCGGCGACGCCGTCGACTCCATCGTCGCCCTCCCGGCGAAGATCCCGGCCCTGTGGGACGCGGCGTTCGGCGACGGCCCGCGCGAGCAGGACTCCCCGATGGGCGTGGTCGGAGCGGCCCGCGTCGGCGGCGACATCGCCGCGCTCGACATCCCCGCCACCCAGAAGCTCGCCATGTCCCTGATGCTGGTAGCGGGCTTCAACCTCTCGCTCTTCCTCTTCAACATGCTGCCGCTGCTCCCGCTCGACGGCGGGCACATCGCGGGCGCGCTGTGGGAGTCGCTGCGGCGGAACCTGGCGCGGGTGTTCCGGCGCCCCGACCCGGGCCCGTTCGACGTGGCGAAGCTCATGCCGGTCGCGTACGTCGTCGCCGGGATCTTCGTCTGCTTCACCATCCTGGTGCTCATCGCGGACGTGGTTAACCCGGTGAAAATCTCCTGATTGACCAGGATTTACGACGGCCGGGCACGCTGTGTGTCCGGCCGTCCACCTTTGAGTGGAGTTACGGGGCGCGGTGTGCCCGGGCGCGCGCCGGTGACGTAATCTCGAAAGCCTCTGGACTCGATCCACACCTTGGGGTTGCACAGCAGATGACTGCGATTTCACTCGGCATGCCGGACGTACCGACCAAGCTCGCCGAGCGGCGCAAGAGCCGTCAGATCCAGGTCGGTACCGTCGCAGTCGGCGGCGACGCCCCGGTCTCGGTGCAGTCGATGACGACGACGCGTACGTCCGACATCGGCGCCACGCTGCAGCAGATCGCCGAGCTGACCGCGTCCGGCTGCCAGATCGTGCGCGTGGCCTGCCCCACCCAGGACGACGCCGACGCGCTGCCCGTCATCGCCAAGAAGTCGCAGATCCCGGTGATCGCCGACATCCACTTCCAGCCGAAGTACGTCTTCGCCGCCATCGAGGCGGGCTGCGCCGCGGTCCGGGTCAACCCGGGCAACATCAAGCAGTTCGACGACAAGGTCAAGGAGATCGCCAAGGCGGCGAAGGACCACGGCACCCCGATCCGCATCGGCGTGAACGCGGGCTCCCTGGACCGCCGCCTGCTCCAGAAGTACGGCAAGGCCACCCCCGAGGCGCTCGTCGAGTCGGCCCTGTGGGAGGCCTCCCTCTTCGAGGAGCACGACTTCCGCGACATCAAGATCTCGGTGAAGCACAACGACCCGGTCGTGATGGTCAACGCGTACCGCCTCCTGGCCGAGAAGTGCGACTACCCCCTGCACCTCGGTGTGACGGAGGCGGGCCCGGCGTTCCAGGGCACGATCAAGTCGGCGGTCGCCTTCGGCGCGCTGCTCTCCGAGGGCATCGGCGACACGATCCGCGTCTCCCTCTCGGCCCCGCCGGTCGAGGAGATCAAGGTGGGCAACCAGATCCTGGAGTCGCTGAACCTCAAGCCCCGCCGCCTGGAGATCGTCTCCTGCCCCTCCTGCGGCCGCGCCCAGGTCGACGTCTACAAGCTCGCCGAGGAGGTCACCGTCGGCCTCGACGGCATGGAGGTCCCGCTCCGCGTCGCCGTCATGGGCTGCGTCGTGAACGGCCCGGGCGAGGCCCGCGAGGCCGACCTCGGCGTCGCCTCCGGCAACGGCAAGGGCCAGATCTTCGTCAAGGGCGAGGTCATCAAGACGGTCCCCGAGTCGAAGATCGTGGAGACGCTGATCGAGGAGGCGATGAAGATCGCCGAGCAGATGGAAGCGGACGGCGTCGCCTCCGGCGAGCCCACGGTGGCCGTCGCGGGCTGACTCCGGCGCGGGCCCCATCACGCCTTTTCGCGCGCTCGTCTGCCGGGTCCTTCCGGCGGGCGGGCGCGCGTGTGTTGTGGCTGGTCGCGCAGTTCCCCGCGCCCCTGAAGGCCGCAGGCCTTCAGGGGCGCGGGGAACTGCGCGAGAAGCCCCACCGGCCGACAGTCGCCCACGAGACCCGAACCAGGCACGACGAGAGGGCGAGGGCCGCCGAAGGCAGGCCCAGTACACCCGCCCCCACCGGCAGGTACAGTGCGGAGATCAGCATCCCAGCCGAAAAGGCCCCCGCACGTGTTGACCCAGACCACCACCCGGGTCCTCGACCCGAGTGACCTAGACGCCGCGCTCGCCGTGCTCGACCGCGAGCCGGTCGTCAATGCCTTCGTGACGGCCCGCGTCCGCGTCGCCGGCCTGGACCCGTGGCGCCTGGGCGGCGAGATGTGGGGCTGGTACGAGGACGGGATCCTGGCTTCCCTCTGCTATGCGGGCGCGAACCTCGTGCCGATCTGCGCCACCGACCGGGCCGTACGCGGCTTCGCCGACCGCGCGCGCCGGGCGGGCCGCCGCTGCTCCTCGATCGTCGGCCCCGCCGAGCCCACCGCCCGCCTGTGGCAGCTGCTCGAACCGTCCTGGGGCCCGGCCCGCGACGTCCGCGCCCACCAGCCGCTGATGGTGGCCGACCGGATGCCCACGGACGTGACGCCCGACCCGTACGTGCGCCGCATCCGCAAGGACGAGATGGACACGATCATGCCCGCGTGCGTGGCGATGTTCACCGAGGAGGTCGGCGTCTCCCCGCTGGCCGGCGACGGCGGCCTGCTCTACCAGGCACGGGTGGCCGAACTGGTCGGCTCCGGGCGCTCGTTCGCCCGCCTCGACGAACACGGCAAGGTCGTCTTCAAGGCGGAGATCGGCGCCGCCACCGACCAGGCCTGCCAGATCCAGGGCGTCTGGGTCGCCCCCGAGTACCGCGGCCGCGGCCTCGCGGCCCCCGGCATGGCCGCGGTCCTGCGCTACGCCCTCGCCGACGTCGCCCCCGTCGTGAGCCTGTACGTCAACGACTTCAACACCCCCGCGCGGGCCGCGTACCGCAGGGTCGGCTTCGACGAGGTCGGCGCGTTCATGAGCGTCCTGTTCTGAGACAGGTCCTGACCCGCGCACACCCTTCGGGCACCCCGGGGTACCCTCCCCGCATGCCGCACCGGAACCGCATGGACGACGCAGATGACACAGCCGTCACCATCGGCCCCCTCGACCTGCGTACCCGCGTCGACGAGGCCCTCGCCGTCCAGGCGTACGCGTTCGGCCTGAGCGACGACGAGATCGCCGTACGCCGTCAGATCGTGCTGCGGCACATCACGTACCCGGGAGCCCGCGCGCTCGGCGCGACCACCGGCACGGGCCGCCTCGTCGGCTTCGTCTACGGCATGCCGAACGACCGCACCCACTGGTGGTCCACCGTCGTCGAGCCGTACCTGCGCAGCCGCGGCAGCGACGAGTGGCTCGACGACTCCTTCGTCATCACGGAGCTGCACGTCCACCCCGGTTTCCAGAACCGCGGCATCGGCCGCACCCTCATCACCACCATCACCGACGCCGCCCCGCAGCCCCGCTCGATCCTCTCCGCGATCGACTTCGACAGCCCGGCCCGTGGCCTGTACCACGCGCTCGGCTACGAGGACCTGGCCCGCCAGGTGCTGTTCCCCAGCGCCCCGCGGCCGTACGCGGTGATGGGCGCCCCCCTCCCGCTCAGGCGCCGCTGACCGCGGCCACGACGGGAACCGATTTCCGGCCGCGCCCGACCCCCGGCTAACCTCCTGGCATCACCCTTACGCAGCAGGAGTCGAGAAACATGGCCAAAGCCCAGGTCCAGCGCATGTCCCGGTTGATGGTGAAGACCTTGCGCGACGACCCGGCGGACGCCGAGGTGCTGAGCCACAAGCTCCTGGTCCGCGCCGGTTTCGTGCGCCGCACCGCCGCCGGCGTCTGGTCCTGGCTGCCGCTCGGCAAGAAGGTCCTCGCCAACGTCGAGCGCGTCGTGCGCGAGGAGATGGACGCCATGGGCGCCCAGGAGGTCACCCTCCCCGCCCTGCTGCCCAAGGAGCCCTACGAGGCGACCAACCGCTGGACCGAGTACGGCGCCGAGCTGTTCCGCCTCCAGGACCGCCGCGGCGGCGACTACCTCCTCGGCCCCACCCACGAGGAGATCTTCACGCTCCTGGTCAAGGACCAGTGCACGTCCTACAAGGACCTGCCCGTGATCCTCTACCAGATCCAGACGAAGTACCGCGACGAGGCCCGCCCCCGCGCCGGCATCCTGCGCGGCCGCGAGTTCCTCATGAAGGACTCGTACTCCTTCGACCTGGAGGACGAGGGCCTCGCCCAGTCCTACGCGCTGCACCGCGCCGCGTACCAGAAGATCTTCGAGCGCCTGGGCCTCGACTACCGCATCTGCGCCGCCACCGCGGGCGCCATGGGCGGCTCCAAGTCCGAGGAGTTCCTCGCCCCGGCCGCGGCCGGCGAGGACACCTTCGCCGACTGCCCGAACTGCGACTACGCGGCGAACACCGAGGCGGTCTCCTTCGCCCTGAAGCCGGTCGACGCCGACGGCGTCGCCGCCCTCGAAGAGATCCCGACCCCCGACACCCCCACGATCGAGACGCTCGCCGCGCACCTCGGCGTGCAGGCCTCCGAGACCCTCAAGAACCTCCTCGTGAAGGTCGACGGCGAGATCGTCGCCGTCGGCGTCCCCGGCGACCGCGAGGTCGACATGGACAAGGTCGAGGCCCACTTCGCCCCGGCCGCCGTCGAGTTGGTCACGGCCGAGGACTTCGAGGGCCGCGACGACCTCGTGCGCGGCTACGTCGGCCCGCAGGGCCTGGAGAAGGTCACCTACCTCGCCGACCCGCGCGTCGCCCCCGGCACCGCCTGGATCACCGGCGCCAACAAGGACGGCGTGCACGCGAAGAACGTCGTCGCGGGCCGTGACTTCGAGGTCTCCGAGTACGTCGACGTCGTCGTCGTCCAGGAGGGCGACCCCTGCCCCTCCTGCGGCACGGGCCTGAAGCTGGACCGCGCCATCGAGATCGGCCACATCTTCCAGCTCGGCCGCAAGTACGCCGACGCCTTCCAGCTCGACGTGCTCGGCCAGAACGGCAAGCCGGTCCGCGTGACCATGGGCTCGTACGGCATCGGCGTCTCCCGCGCCGTCGCCGCCCTCGCCGAGCAGCACGCCGACGACAAGGGCCTGATCTGGCCCGAGGAGATCGCCCCGGCCGACGTGCACGTGGTGGCCGCGGGCAAGGCGCTCCAGACCGAGCTCGCGCTCGAGGTCTCGGACCTGCTGGCCGAGGCGGGCGTCCGCGTCCTGGTCGACGACCGCCCGGGCATCTCGCCCGGCGTGAAGTTCACCGACTCCGAGCTCATCGGCGTACCGAAGATCCTGGTCGCGGGCCGCCGCTCCGGCGACCGCGTCCTCGAGCTGAAGGACCGCCGCACCGGTGAGCGCGAGGAGCTCACGGTCGAGGAGGCCGTGGCCCGCCTCACCGCCTGATCGCTCCGATCGATCCGATCGCCGGGAAAGCTCATTCCGGCACTACTGCCGGCTCACAGCTTTCTCATGGTCGCCCCGGACTCCTAGGGTCCGGGGCGATGCCTTTTCGTCGCCGGAGGCGAAAAACACGACGCGGGACACCACCTCGGGCGCATTCCACCATCCCGACGGCACCGTACGCCTCGTGCGCAGCGCCCTGACGGTCTTCTCCGGCGAACTCGACGCCCACGCCCGGGGGTTGTGCACCGCCCTGGGCTCCTCGCCCTGAAGATCGTGCCCTGAAGAACGTGTCCTGAAGAACGTGTACTGAAATTCGTTTGACGGTGCTGTCTATCTTGGCGCCATGCCCGAACTGCAGCTCCTGACCGCCGACCACGCGCCCGCGGTGCTCGCCTTCGAGCGCGAGAACCGGACGTTCTTCGCGGCGAGCGTCCCCGACCGCGGCGACGCCTTCTTCCGCGACTACGCCGCCCGCCACGCCGCCCTCCTCGCCGAACAGGACACGGGCGCCATCCGCTGCCACGTCCTGGTCGCCGACGACGGCGCGGGCGGTGAGATCCTAGGCCGCTTCAACCTGTACGACCTGGCCGACGGCAGTGCCGAACTCGGCTTCCGCGTCGCGCAGAAGGCCACGGGCCGCGGCCTCGCCACCGCCACGGTCCACCGCCTGTTCGCCCTGGCGGCCACGGAGTACGCCCTGACCCGTCTCACCGCCAACGCGGCGAAGGCGAACCACGCCTCCCGCGCGGTCCTGACCCGCACAGGCTTCCGCCCCACGGGCCACGAGGTCGACCTCCGCATGGGCGGCCCGGGCCTCGCCTACGAGCGGGACCTCAGCGACATCGGCGGCTAGAGCCAGCCCGCGAACTCCAGCAGGTTCTCGCCGTCCCGCTCCCGGCCCACGCGCAGCGCCCGCACCCCGGACTCCACCGCGCGGAACAACGTCCAGCCGCGCAGCCGCACCTGGTCCACGTCCAGCGACTCGGCAAGCCGCTTGACCCGGCGGCGCGTGATCGCGGGGCCCGACGGCGAGCCGATCAGGTCCTCCACCCGGTCACGCACCAGCCGTGCCAGGTCGAAGGCGCACTCGCCCACGACCGGGTCGGGCCCGACCGCGAGCCACGGCATCCGCTCGCCCGCCAGCACCTTGGACTGCCGGAACGTGCCGTGCAGCAGCCGCAGTTCGGGCGGCGCCGCCACCAGTTCGTCCCGGGCCCCGAGCGCCGCGTCGACCAGCGGCGCGACCTCGGGAAAGGCTTCCACGCTCGCCCGCATCGCCACGGCCTGGCGCCCCGTGCGCTCGGGCACCGTCTCGCAGTTGCGCCCGGCCGGCGGCTCGGTCCACAGCCGCCGCAGCGTCCCCGCCGCCTCCAGCAGCGCCTTCGCCTCGGGCAGCGTCCGCACGGAGACCTCGGGGTGCAGCCGCTCGAGCAGCAGCGCCCCGTCAGTGACCCCGGGGACCCCGGGGTCGAGCAGCCGTACCGCCCCCGACCCGTCCCAGTGCGTCAGCGCGGCCCGCTCCGCCTCCGGCCGGAACCGCTCGGGCGCCAGCTTGAGCACCGCGGGCGCCCCGTCGGCCGTACGGACATGGGCGACCAGAGAGCTGCGCCCGCCGGGCACGTGCACCCGCTCGACGCTCACTCCGCGTCGGGCCGCCGCCTCGTCGAGCAGCGCACCTACCTTGCCGAGCCAGGCGGACGCCCCGTCGTCGCGCACTTCGCCGAGCGCGTTCACCAGCCGCTGCGGCGGATCGATTGCCATGCGCGAGTGATTCCCTTCAGAAACTGCTTTGCGTACGAGGCGCGGACGACGTGGCGGAAGCGGAACCGGTCGGCGCCGCGGCCCGTTCGGCCAGCCCAGGGAAGGCTACGCTGCTGCCGCGCCAGCGCACGGCACGGACCGCCGCCTCCCGCAGCGCGTCCGCCGCTCCCCGCCGCCGCTCCCCGCTCGCGGCCCGTACGAGATCCGAGTACACCCCGGCGACCTTGTCCTCGATGTCCGCCGCGAGCCGTGCCGCCGCCGCCGAGTCCGGCACAGGGAAGGGCAGCGCGTACGCCCCCGCCGACTCCTCGGGACTGCCGCCCAGGTCGCGCACGGTCCGCCGCAGCGCGTCACGCCGGGCCCGGTGCGCGTCGTACGCGGCCTTCGCCTCGTCGCGCCGGCCCGCCCGGATCCGCCCGCCGACCACTCCGTACCCGTACACCGCCGCGTGCTCGGCGCGCAGCGCCGCCTGCACCGCGGAGAGCAGCCCGTCCTCGCTCATCCCTCATCCCTCCGTCAGCAGGTACGCGTGCCCGGCACCGGCCGCGGCCACCGACGCGAGCAGCCGCGCCAGCTCCGCGGGTGCGTCCACCAGCGCGCCGAGCCGCCGGTCGGACAACGTCCGCTCGGCCGCCGCCAGCGCCTTCAGTACGTCCTTCTCGCCGACCGGCGGCGTGGACGGAGCGGTCGACCCAGACGGCTGCGTCGGCCGCGTCGGCCGCGGTGCACCACCGAACGCCTTCACGTGCCGGTCGACCTCCGCGCGCAGCGGCGCGAGCCGGGCCGCGAGGGACGGCAGCGCCGCGAGCGCCTCGTCGTACTGCCCGAGCAGATCGGCGCTCTCCCGCGCGGCCAGCGCCCTGAGCCGCTTCTCCTGCGAGACGGACGGTGCGCCCCGGCCGCCCTCGGCGCCGTCGTCACCGCCGTCCGAACACCCGGTCAGCAGTGCGGCCCCGGCCAGCGAGGCGAGCAGAGTCCTACGGCGGGGCCCGGGGCGGGCCGAAGAGGTGGGCGGCACGATGATCACCGTACAGTCGCCCCTTGGCCGGTGGACGGCAACACCCCCCTGGAGCGGATACCCTTTGACCTGACGCGCACGGAAATGCAAGCCACCACAACAGCACACGCGGCCGAGGAGTCACCCGGATGAGCACCACCCAGAACGAGAGGCTGCGGGAACTACTGGAACCGCTCGTCAGCTCACAGGGCCTCGATCTCGAGGAGATCGAAGTGGCCTCGGTAGGACGCAAGCGGGTGCTGCGCGTCGTCGTCGACTCCGACCAGGGAGCCGACCTCGACCAGATCGCCGATGTGAGCCGCGCGCTCTCGGCGAAGCTCGACGAGGCCGCCCACAGCACGGTGATGGGCGACGGGGAGTACGAGCTGGAGGTCGGGACCCCGGGCGCCGAGCGCCCGCTGTCCGAGCACCGGCACTACGTCCGGGCGACGGACCGCCTGGTCAAGTTCCAGCTGACGGACGACAGCGAACTGGTCGCACGCATTCTGGAGGTCGACGACGAGGGTCTCGACCTGGAAGTACCGGGCGTGAAGGGCCGCAAGGCCACCGCCCGACGACTCGCCTTCACCGACATCGCCAAGGCGCGGGTGCAGGTCGAGTTCAACCGCAAGAACAAGAACGACAAGAGCGACGAAGAAGAGGAGGCGTAGCCGTGGACATCGACATGAGTGCCCTGCGGGGTCTGGTCCGGGAGAAGGAGATCTCCTTCGACCTGCTGGTCGAGGCGATCGAGTCGGCCCTCCTCATCGCCTACCACCGCACCGACGGCAGTTTCCGCCGTGCCCGCGTGAAGCTGGACCGCCAGAGCGGTCACGTGACGGTGTGGGCGACGGAGGACGAGCGGGACCTCGAAGAGGGCCAGGAGGCCAAGGAGTTCGACGACACCCCGTCGGACTTCGGCCGGATCGCCGCCACCACCGCCAAGCAGGTCATCCTGCAGCGGCTGCGCGACGCCGAGGACGACGCGACGCTCGGCGAGTACGCCGGGCGCGAGGGCGACATCGTCATGGGCCAGGTCCAGCAGGGCCGCGACCCGAAGAACGTGCTGGTGGACATCGGCAAGCTCGAAGCCATCCTGCCGGTGCAGGAGCAGGTGCCGGGCGAGGAGTACCCGCACGGGATGCGCCTGCGCTCGTACGTGGTTCGCGTGGCGAAGGGGGTGCGCGGTCCGTCCGTGACGCTGTCCCGCACCCACCCGAACCTCGTCAAGAAGCTCTTCGCGCTCGAGGTGCCGGAGATCGCCGACGGCTCGGTCGAGATCTCGGCCATCGCCCGCGAGGCCGGCCACCGCACCAAGATCGCCGTGCGCTCCACGCGCAGCGGGCTCAACGCCAAGGGCGCGTGCATCGGCCCCATGGGCGGGCGCGTGCGCAACGTGATGGGCGAGCTGAACGGCGAGAAGATCGACATCGTCGACTGGTCGGACGACCCGGCGGAGATGGTCGCCAACGCGCTGTCCCCGGCCCGCGTCTCCAAGGTCGAGATCGTCGACATGGCCGCCCGCTCCGCGCGCGTGACCGTGCCGGACTACCAGCTGTCGCTCGCCATCGGCAAGGAGGGCCAGAACGCCCGCCTGGCCGCCCGTCTCACCGGCTGGCGCATCGACATCCGCCCGGACACCGAGCAGCCGGCGGACGCCTCCGGGGAATAAATCCGGGCGCAGAGCGCTTGGATCACGACAGTATGTGACGAAGACGGCCGTTCGATTCTTGCCCCAAAGGGGTGAGGTCGGTACGGGGAGGTAGACTTAATCGTGTCTGGCCGGACGCAAGCCCGCGCCTGCCCTGAGCGAACCTGCGTGGGTTGCCGGGAGCGAGCGGCCAAGAGCGATCTGCTGCGGATCGTGGTGATCGAGGGCCGCTGTGTCCCCGATGATCGCGGTACGCTGCCCGGCCGGGGTGCGTATGTGCACCCCGCGCCGACCTGTCTCGACCTGGCGGTCCGCCGCCGGGCGTTCCAGCGGGCGTTCAAAGCCCCTGGACCGTTCGACACGGCGGCCCTGAGCCACCGCGTCGAGCAGGCAACACCGTAAGAAGCGCCGTGCGGAACCCCCGCGCGGCCCTGGTACCCCGCGAGTTGGAAGTAGGTCGAGATTGCGATGAGCACTCGATGAGCACGCGATGAGTACGCCCATGAAGTAGCAACGGTCCGGCGTAACCCGGACCTAAAAGGAGCGAAGTGGCTAAGGTCCGGGTATACGAACTCGCCAAGGAGTTCGGCGTGGAGAGCAAGGTCGTCATGGCCAAGCTCCAAGAACTCGGTGAATTCGTACGTTCGGCGTCCTCGACGATCGAGGCGCCGGTTGTACGCAAGTTGACTGATGCCCTGAATCAGGGCAATGGCGGCAAGCCCGCCGCAAAGAAGGCCGCGCCCGCCAAGCCGGCGGCGCCGCGTCCCACCCCTTCCCCCGCGCAGGCCGCGAAGCCTGCCGCCCCGCGTCCGGCTCCGGCTACGCCGAAGCCCGCCGCGGAGAAGCCCGCCGCCCCGGCTCCGGCCTCGGCGACCCCGGGCCCGCGTCCCGCCCCCGCGAAGCCGGCTCCCAAGCCCGCGACGCCGGCGCCGGCCGCGCCCGAGTTCACGGCTCCGCCCGCCGCCCCGGCCGCCTCGTCGGGCCCGGCTGCGCCGCGTCCGGCCGGTGCTCGTCCCGGTGCCCCGAAGCCCGGTGGCCGTCCGGCCCCCGGTCAGGACCGTGGCCAGGGCCAGCGCGGCGACCGTCAGGGCGCCCCGCGTCCCGGCGGCCAGGGTGCGCAGAGCGGTCCTCGGCCGGGCGGTGCCCGTCCCGCGGGTCCGCGTCCGGGCAACAACCCCTTCACCTCTGGTGGCTCCACCGGCATGGCGCGCCCGCAGGCGCCCCGTCCGGGCGGCGCACCCCGACCGGCCGGGGGCCACGGCGGCCAGGGCGGCCCCGGCGGCCCGCGTCCGCAGGGTGCGGGTCAGGGTGGCCCCCGTCCGCAGGGTCAGGGCGGTCAGCGCCCGACGCCCGGCGGCATGCCCCGTCCGCAGGGCGGTGCCGGTGCGGGCGGTCAGGGTGGTCCCCGTCCCGGCGGCGGTAACCGTCCGAACCCGGGCATGATGCCGCAGCGTCCCGCTGCCGGCCCGCGTCCCGGTGGTGGCCCCGGCGGTGGCCGTGGTCCCGGTGGCGGCGGTCGTCCCGGCGGCGGTGGCGGCGGCGGTCGTCCCGGCTTCGCCGGTCGTCCCGGTGGCGGCGGTGGCGGCGGCGGCTTCGCCGGTCGTCCCGGCGGTCCCGGTGGCGGCGGTGGCGGCGGCTTCGCCGGTCGTCCCGGCGGTCCCGGTGGCGGCGGTGGCCGTCCCGGCTTCGGCGGTCGTCCCGGTGGTCCGGGTGGCCGTGGTGGCACGCAGGGTGCGTTCGGCCGTCCCGGCGGGCCCGCCCGTCGTGGTCGCAAGTCGAAGCGTCAGAGGCGCCAGGAGTACGAGGCCATGCAGGCCCCGTCGGTGGGCGGCGTCATGCTGCCTCGCGGCAACGGACAGTCCGTCCGCCTGTCGCGCGGTGCGTCCCTCACGGACTTCGCGGAGAAGATCGGCGCCAACCCGGCCTCGCTCGTCGCCGTGATGATGAACCTCGGCGAGATGGTCACTGCCACGCAGTCCGTCTCCGACGAGACGCTGAAGCTCCTCGCGGACGAGATGAACTACATCCTCGAGATCGTCAGCCCCGAGGAGGAGGACCGCGAGCTGCTCGAGTCCTTCGACATCGAGTTCGGCGAGGACGAGGGCGGCGAGGAGTTCCTCGTCGCGCGTCCGCCGGTCGTGACCGTCATGGGTCACGTCGACCACGGTAAGACCCGACTGCTCGACACCATCCGCAAGACGAACGTCATCGCGGGTGAGGCCGGCGGCATCACGCAGCACATCGGTGCGTACCAGGTCACGACCGAGGTGAACGACGAAGAGCGCAAGATCACCTTCATCGACACCCCCGGTCACGAGGCCTTCACCGCCATGCGTGCCCGTGGTGCGAAGTCGACCGACATCGCGATCCTCGTGGTCGCGGCCAACGACGGCGTCATGCCCCAGACGGTCGAGGCGCTCAACCACGCCAAGGCCGCCGAGGTCCCGATCGTCGTCGCGGTCAACAAGATCGACGTCGAGGGTGCCGACCCGACCAAGGTGCGCGGTCAGCTGACCGAGTACGGCCTGGTGGCCGAGGAGTACGGCGGCGACACCATGTTCGTCGACATCTCCGCCAAGCAGGGTCTGAACATCGACGCCCTGCTCGAGGCCGTGGTCCTGACCGCGGACGCCTCGCTCGACCTGCGGGCCAACCCGGAGCAGGACGCGCAGGGTATTGCGATCGAGTCCCACCTCGACCGTGGTCGCGGTGCCGTCTCGACCGTCCTCGTCCAGCGAGGCACGCTGCGCATCGGCGACACGATGGTGGTCGGCGACGCGTACGGCCGAGTCCGCGCGATGCTCGACGACAACGGGAACAACGTCGAGGAAGCGGGTCCCTCGACCCCCGTCCTCGTGCTCGGTCTCACCAACGTCCCGGGTGCCGGCGACAACTTCCTGGTGGTGGACGAGGACCGTACGGCCCGTCAGATCGCCGAGAAGCGTGCCGCTCGCGAGCGCAACGCCAACTTCGCGCGCCGCGGCGTCCGGTTCTCCCTGGAGAACCTGGACGAGGCCCTCAAGGCCGGTCTGGTGCAGGAGCTCAACCTCATCATCAAGGGCGACGCGTCCGGTTCGGTGGAGGCTCTCGAGTCCTCGCTGCTCCAGCTCGACGTCGGCGAAGAGGTCGACATCCGTGTCCTGCACCGCGGTGTGGGTGCGGTCACCGAGTCCGACATCAACCTGGCGACCGGCTCCGACGCCATCGTCATCGGCTTCAACGTCCGGGCAGCCGGCCGTGCGCAGCAGATGGCGGAGCGCGAGGGCGTCGACGTCCGGTACTACTCGGTGATCTACCAGGCCATCGAGGAGATCGAGGCGGCCCTCAAGGGCATGCTCAAGCCGGAGTACGAAGAGGTCGAGCTCGGCACGGCGGAGATCCGCGAGGTCTTCAAGTCGTCCAAGCTGGGCAACATCGCCGGTGTGCTCGTCCGGTCCGGAGAGGTCAAGCGCAACACCAAGGCGCGCCTGCTGCGCGATGGCAAGGTCATCGCGGAGAACCTCAACATCTCCGGTCTGCGTCGCTTCAAGGACGACGTCACCGAGATCCGCGAAGGGTTCGAGGGCGGTATCAACCTCGGCAACTTCAACGACATCAAGGTCGACGACGTCATCGCGACGTACGAGATGCGCGAGAAGCCGCGCGTCTGACCGACGCGGTAAGCGACTGGGGCCGGTCGGCGGGACTTATTTCCGTCGATCGGCCCCGGCCGTTGCGTGTACGGTTCCCGTGTCGGCGTAACTGCGTAGCGCCCATACGAACCCGAACCGGCGGGACATCCGGACACACACATGTATGTGGGGACTCTGTCCTTCGATCTGCTCCTCGGCGACGTCCACTCGCTGAAGGAGAAACGCTCACTCGTCCGTCCCATCGTCGCCGAGCTCCAGCGCAAGTACGCGGTGAGTGCGGCGGAGACGGGCAGCCAGGACCTCCACCGCAGGGCCGAGATCGGGCTCGCGGTGGTCTCCGGGGACACGGGGCACCTCACGGATGTACTGGACCGCTGCGAGCGCCTCGTCGCCGCGCGGCCCGAGGTGGAACTGCTGTCGGTTCGACGCAGGCTCCACAGCGACGAAGACTGAACCAAGAAGCACCGAGCACGACAGTAGTGACTTAAGGAGACGGACCAGTGGCCGACAACGCGCGCGCCAAGAGGCTGGCGGACCTCATCCGAGAGGTGGTGGCCCAGAAGCTGCAGCGCGGGATCAAGGACCCGCGGCTCGGCACCCACGTCACCATCACGGACACCCGGGTCACGGGTGACCTGCGGGAAGCGACCGTCTTCTACACCGTGTACGGGGACGACGAGGAGCGGGCCGAGGTGGCCGCGGGCCTGGAGAGCGCCAAGGGCATCCTGCGTTCCGCGGTCGGCCAGGCGGCGGGCGTGAAGTTCACGCCGACGCTGACCTTCGTCGCGGACGCGCTGCCGGACAACGCCAAGACGATCGAGGACCTCCTCGACAAGGCGCGGTCCTCCGACGCCCAGGTGCGCGAGGCGTCCGCGGGCGCCACGTTCGCCGGGGAAGCCGACCCGTACAAGAAGCCGGAAGACGACGCGGCCGAGGACGAGACGGACGGCGACGCCTGAGCATGTCCGACCGCACCCCACCGCCCGACGGCCTGGTCATTGTCGACAAGCCGTCGGGCTTCACTTCGCACGACGTCGTGGCCAAGATGCGCGGGATCGCCAAGACCCGCAAGGTCGGCCACGCGGGCACCCTCGACCCGATGGCGACGGGCGTCCTCGTGCTCGGCGTCGAGCGCGCCACCAAGCTCCTCGGCCATCTCGCGCTGACCGAGAAGGAGTACCTGGGCACCATCCGGCTCGGGCAGAACACCCTGACCGACGACGCCGAGGGCGAGATCACCTCGTCCACCGACGCGTCCGCGGTCAGGCGCGACGCGATCGACGCGGGCATCGCCAAGCTGTCCGGCGAGATCATGCAGGTGCCGTCCAAGGTCAGCGCCATCAAGATCAAGGGCGTGCGCTCGTACAAGCGGGCCCGCGACGGCGAGGACTTCGAGATCCCCGCCCGGCCCGTCACGATCTCGTCCTTCGCCGTGTACGACGTCAGGGACGCCGTCGCCGAGGACGGGACGCCCGTGCTCGACCTGGTCGTGTCCGTGGTCTGCTCGTCCGGTACGTACATTCGCGCCCTCGCCCGTGACCTGGGCGCCGACCTCGGCGTCGGCGGGCATCTGACCGCGCTGCGCCGCACGCGCGTGGGCCCGTACAAGCTGGATGTGGCGCGGACCCTGGACCAGCTCCAGGAGTCGCTGACCGTGATGCCGGTGGCGGAGGCCGCCGCTGCCGCGTTCCCCCGCTGGGACGTCGACGAGCGGCGCGGCAAGCTGCTCCTCAACGGCGTACGTCTGGACATGCCCGAGCAGTACGCGGGCAGCGGGCCCGTCGCCGTGTTCGGCGCGGAGGGTCAATTCCTCGCCCTCGTCGAGGAGTCGAAGGGGAAGGCGAAGAGCCTGGCCGTGTTCGGCTGACGGCTTCGCACGATCGCGGTGGAGCGGCGGTTGCCAGGTCTTCTTGGTGGCCGCCGCTCCACGTCCCCCCTGTTCCCCCTCCCAAGGGTCTATCCGCCGCGCCCCTCCACTTCACCCCATCGAGCAGGCGCTCGGAGTGAAGCGGGGGAGCGGAAGGGGGCGCGTTCGCCTCGCGTCCTGTCCTGCTGATCACCGCGCGCCTACCGTCGACATCAGGGGGCGTGGCGGAGAGCGGCGGGAGGGTCGCGGCATGGTGGATCCGCCGCTGGTTCGGATCTGTGATCTGGCCGGGCGGCCGCGCGGAGCGGGCTTCGTCGCGGACGACCGGGGGACGGTCGTCACCAGCCATGAGGCGGTGGACGGACTCGCGCGCGTGGTGCTGCACGCGCCGGGCGGTGCGACGTGTGTGGTCGGGCCCGAGTCGGTCGTCGAACTGCCGGACGTGGACCTGGCGTTGGTGCGGACCGAAGGGCTCGGCGGGGCGCCGTTGCCGGTGGGTGCCAACGGGCTCATGGAGGCGGGCGCGTACGTCCGGATCCCCGCCGGAGGGTGGCGCGAGGCCCGCGTCCTCGGGCACACGGACGTCACGTACACGGCCACGGACCGCTTCCATCTCCTGGACAGCGCCATGGAGCTGGCGGTCGGCACCGCCGGTACGGATGCGCTGCGGCTCGGCGGCGGGGCCGCGGGCGGGCCCGTGCTCGACGCGGCGACCGGCGCCGTGGTCGCCGTCCTCGGCACCGCGCTGCAGTCCGGGCAGCGGGCGGCCGGGTTCGCCGTGCCGCTGCGCGCGGCCGCCGCTGGGGACGCGCGCCTCGCCGAGCTCCTCGCCCGCAACGCCGCGACCGTGCCCGCGTACGGCTCGGATCTCAACCTCGCGGGGGTGCTCCATCTGACCGCCGTCTCCGTGGGCAGCGACGGGCCCGGCGAGCCGGCGGTGGAGCCGGTCGAACGGCCGGACGTGGCACGGGAGTTGGCGCGTTTCGAGGCGGGTGGGGCGTCCGTGCTCGCGCTCGTCGGGGACCCCGGCAGCGGTCGTACGACGGAACTCGCGGGCCTCGCCGCGCGGCGGGCCCGGGGGGAGAGCGCCGCGCCGACGCTGTGGCTGCGCGGCGCCGATCTGCGCGGGGACGACGCCTCGGTGATGGACGCCGTCGAGCGGGCCCTGGAGCGGTCCTGCCGGATCGTCGCCGCGTCCCGGGACGCCGACCCCGACGAGCTCGGGGACCTCTCCGCCGAGCGCGTCGCCAAGGTGGCCTGCGACGCGGGGCAGCCGCTCCTGCTGCTGCTCGACGGGCCCGAGGAGATGCCGCCCGTGCTCGCGCACCGGCTCGCCGCGTGGTCGCGGGGCACCGAGCGGCGGCTCGTGGCGTCCGGGGTGCGGCTCGTGGTGGCGTGCCGCGGGGAGTACTGGGAGCAGGCCGGGGCGCTGTTCGGCGAGGACGTGCTGCACGGGGGCGGGCTCGCGGGGCGGCTGCCCGCGTGCGTACGGATCGGGGACCTGGCCGGGGAGCAGGCGCGGCGGGCGCGGGAGCGGTTCGGCCTCGCGGAGGGGGCGCTCGCTCCCGCCGACGCGGGGCATCCGCTCGCGCTGCGGCTCCTCGCCGAGGTGCGGGCGGTGCTGCCCGGGGAGGTGCCCGGCTGCCCCGACCGGGACGAGATCTTCGGGGCGCACCTGGACCTGATGTGCCTGCGGGTGGCGGTGCGGCTGGCCGCGCCCGCGGGGATCAGGGGCGCGGGTGTGCGGCGGCTCGCGGCGCGGGTCTCCGGGCGGCTGCACGAGGCGGCCCGGCGCAGTCTGGGGCCGGGGCAGGGGGAGTTGGACCGGGAGACGTTCGAGGAGCTGTTCCCGTGGGGGGTTCGGGACGGGGTGAGCGGGTGGGCGTCGGCCGTGCTGGCGGAGGGGGTGCTCGTGCCCGCGGGGAGCGGGTACCGGTTCGGGCACGAGGAGGTGGGGGAGTGGATCCAGGGGGTGCATCTGGATCTGGACGCGGCGCTCGACGCGCTGGTGTTCCGGCGGCGCAGCGGGGGTTCGGTGCCGGTGCCTCGGCATCGGGCGGGGCCTGTGGTGCGGGCGTTGCTGTTGCTGGAGCGGCAGGGCGGGGTCGGTGAACTCGGGCTTAAGTTGAGGGAGTTGAGTGATCGGGTCGCTGGGTCTTCGCTGGGGCCCGGTGAGTGCGCGCCCGGTGCTGGGGGCCGCCTTGCCCACCCTGCCGCCCAAGGCGGCAGATTGCCCAAGGCGGGCGGCAGCGAGGCCAGTTGGTGGGCGGGGCATCTGGTGAGTGAAGTGCTGCTGCGGGTTCCGGACGTCGCCGCTCATCTCCCGCTGCTCGAAGAGCTCGCCGACGCCGGGGTGTTCGGGCCCTGGCTCTGGACGGCCCTGGGCGTGGACGACGACGTGCGGTTCGCGTTGTTGCGGCGGCTCGTCGTGCGGGACGCTTCGGAGCCGGGCGGGCGGTATCTGGACGCGGTCGCCGAGGCGCTCGCCGCCGATCCGGGGCGGGTACAGCGCCGCCTCACGCGGTGGTTCGACGACGAGCGGCCGCTGCCCGCGCTGCCCGACGCCACGGTGGCGACGGCGGCGCAGGCGCTGTTGCACACCCATCGGCACCGGGCCGTCGACGACCTGATCGAGGCGCTCGTCGACTGCGCGCACCCGCGCGCCGACGAACTCCTCGCCGCCCTCGCCGACGAGGAACCGTCCGCGCTGTGCCGGGCGGTCGACCGGTGGGCGCACGACGAGCGGCCCGCACGGCACGTGGCGGCGGTGGCGTACGGGCTGCGGGCCGCGGCCCGGGTCACCACCGAGGCCGACCGCGGCCTGCTGCGGTACGCGGCGCTCGCCCTGCTGTCCCGCCCCTCCGACTGCACCCTGCACGGCGCCGCGCTCGCCCTTCTCGTACGGGATCCGCAGTCGCGCCCCGTGTATCTGCCGCGGGCCCTGAAGCGGTTCGCGGCCGGGGACCCGCAGTTGCCCGCCGCGGATCTCGCCGCCGCGCTCGCGACCCACCCGGAGCCGGTGTTCGACGCGTTCCGGACGCGGCTGCGGGAGCCGGGCCCGGGGGCCGGGGACGTGCTGCGGACCCTGGCCGGACTCACGGAGCCCGCCCTGGCCCGGCGCGCGGCCGCGCTGGTGGGCGAGGCGGCCGAGGCGCGCCCCGAGGCGACGGCCGGGCACGTGGCGGCGTTCGTCGACCGGCGCCTCGAGCACGGGCCCCCCGCGCGGGCCGTGCTGCTCCCGCTCGTCGTGGACCTGCTGCGGCAGCGGCCCGAGTCCGTCAGGGCCGCGCTCGCGCCCGTCCTGGCCGCGCCCGGCACCGACGCCTCGCGCGGGCTGCGCGGCGAGCTGCTCGACGTGCTGCTCGGGCAGGAGCGGGAGCCGGCCGTCCTGGACGCCGTGCTGAGCGCCGCCGCGTGGGGCGCGGTGCGGCGCGGGCAGCCGCGGACCCGGGACCTCGTGCACCGCACGGGCGCCCTTCTCGTACGGACCCCGGAGGGCGCCGCGTGCTTCGACCGGCGGCTCGTGGAGCTGGCCAGGACCGTGCCGGGGTTCGCCGCGCTGCTGGCCCGGTGGCTGGCGGCCGCGCCCCAGGAGTGGGCCGCGCTGGTGGGCCCCAGCGCCCGCCGCATGATCGAGAACCTGGCCGGGGTGCGGGTGCCCGCCTGAGCGGACCGGCCGTGACCTACTCTTAGACCTGCCCATTGGGGCAATGAGACGTAACGGTCGTACACAGGTTCGCGAGGAGCAATCACCGTGCAGCGCTGGCGTGGCTTGGAGGACATCCCCCAGGACTGGGGGCGCAGCGTCGTCACCATCGGCTCCTACGACGGGGTGCACCGCGGGCACCAGTTGATCATCGGGCGGGCCGTGGAGCGGGCGCGCGAGCTGGGGATCCCGGCGGTCGTCGTCACCTTCGACCCGCACCCCAGCGAGGTCGTGCGGCCGGGTTCGCACCCGCCGCTGCTCGCCCCGCACCACCGGCGGGCCGAGCTGATGGCGGAGCTCGGTGTGGACGCGGTGCTGGTCCTGCCCTTCACCACCGAGTTCTCGAAGCTGTCGCCCGCCGAGTTCGTGGCGAAGGCGCTCGTCGACAAGCTGCACGCGCGCGTGGTCGTCGAGGGCCCCAACTTCCGCTTCGGGCACAAGGCCGCGGGCAACGTGGAGTTCCTCGCCGAGCAGGGACGGACGTACGACTTCGACGTCGAGGTCGTCGACCTGTACGTGAGCGGCAGCGCGGGCGGCGGCGACCCGTTCTCCTCCACCCTCACCCGGCGTCTCGTCGCCGATGGTGACGTCGAGGGGGCCCGCGAGATCCTCGGGCGGCCGCACCGCGTCGAGGGCATCGTCGTGCGCGGCGCCCAGCGCGGGCGCGAGCTCGGCTTCCCCACCGCCAACGTGGAGACCCTGCCGCACACGGCGATCCCCGCGGACGGCGTCTACGCGGGCTGGCTGCACGTGAACGGCGAGGCGATGCCCGCCGCGATCTCCGTCGGTACGAACCCGCAGTTCGACGGCACGGAGCGGACCGTCGAGGCGTACGCCATCGACCGCGTGGGCCTCGATCTGTACGGGCTGCACGTGGCCGTGGACTTCCTGGCGTTCGTGCGCGGCATGTCGAAGTTCGACTCGCTGGAGCAGCTCGTCGAGGCCATCGCGAACGATGTGAAGCGGGCCCGTGAGCTCGTGGAGGCCTACGACCCCGAGCAGTGACCCAGGTCACGCTCCGGGGGTGTCACAGGCCGGCCCCCCTGTCTCGTCCTGTGTGTGTCAGCAACACCGCACGACGCAACAAGGAGCTCGCCATGGAAGCCCGTCTGAACATGTTCGCCAGCAAGTCGGCGGTCGGCTTCGTCAAGCGCCTGGTCGCCGCGCACCAGCCGCTCGCCGACTCGGGCCTGCCCGCTGCGACGCAGGAACTGGTGAAGATCCGGGCCAGCCAGATCAACGGCTGCTCGGGCTGTCTCGACATGCACACCAAGGAGGCCATCGCCGCGGGCGAGACGCCGCTGCGGCTCGCTCTGATCGCGGCCTGGCGCGAGGCCAAGGTCTTCACCGAGGCGGAGCGCGCCGCTCTCGAACTGGCGGAGGCGGGGACCCGGCTCGCCGACGGAGCGGGTGTCTCCGACGAGGTCTGGGCGAACGCGGCCAAGCACTTCGACGAGGACCAACTGGCCGCGCTGGTCTGCCTCATCGCGGGCATCAACGCGTTCAACCGGCTCAACGCGATGGTCCGGCAGCCCGGGGGTGACTATCAGGTGGGGATGAAGTCGCCGCTCGAGTAGTCGCTGGTGGGCGAGCGGAGCTCGCTTCAGGGGCGCGGGGAACTGCGCGAAGCAGGACCACCGGGCTGCGGTCGGCATGCGACCGCAGCCCGGCAGACGCTAATCCGCGTTCTTGGCCATGGCCCAGTGACACGCCACCTGCGACCCGCCCCCGCCGGACAACACCGGCAGATCCTCCGACCGGCACCGATCCGCGACCCCGGCCCGATCCGCCTCCCCTCCGGCAAGGACCTGGCACCGCACGTGGAACCGGCACCCCCCGGGAATCCGCGACGGGTCCGGCGGCTCCCCGGTGAGGACGACCGGATCGCCCGGGGCCTCCGGGAGGACCGACAACAGAGCCTGCGTGTACGGGTGTTGGGGCGAGGTCAGGACGTCCTCGACCTTGCCCGTCTCCACGATCCGGCCCAGGTACATGACCGCCACCCGGTCCGCGATGTTCCAGGCGAGCCCCAGGTCGTGCGTGACGACCAGCGCCGAGAGCCCCAGTTCGTCGCGGAGCCGCAGCAGCAGCGCCAGGATCTCGCCGCGTACCGACGCGTCCAGCGAGGCGACCGGCTCGTCCGCGACGATCAGCTCCGGGTCGAGGACCAGCGCGCCCGCGATCACGACGCGCTGGCGCTGCCCGCCGGACAACTCGTGCGGGTAGCGCAGGAAGAACCGCTCCGGGGGGCGAAGTCCCGCCCGGGACAAGGCACTTGAGACCGCCTCGCGCTCGTCCCCCGCGTACCCGTGGATCCGCAGGCCCTCCGCCACGGCGTCGTAGACCGTGTGGCGCGGGTTGAGCGAGCCGCTCGGGTCCTGGAGCACCAGCTGGACCCGCTTGCGGTACGCCTTCAGCGCGCGCGAGGCGTACTGCAGCGGCTCACCGGCGAAGGTGACCCTGCCCGACGTGGGCCGCTCGAGTCCGAGCAGCGTGCGGGCCAGGCTCGTCTTGCCGCAGCCGGACTCGCCGACCAGGGCCACGATCTCGCCCGGCGCGATGTCCAGGTCGACACCGTCCACGGCCCGCGCCTCGGGGGCACCGCGCCGGCCCGGGAAGGTCAGCTTCAACCGATCGGCCGAGAGCAGGGGTTGAGTGGCCGTCAGGGCACTCGTCTCGGTGTCCGTCATGCCTTCGTGCTCCTTGCCTCGACGTCTCGCACGCCGGTCTCGCCCGCCACGTGCACACACGCCGCCCGCCGCCCCGGCTCCGCGTCCCGCAGCGCCTGGTCCTCACGCGCGCACACGTCGAGCGCCACCGGGCAGCGCGGATGGAACGTGCACCCCGACGGCAGCGCCGACGGGTCCGGTGGATCGCCGGGAAGGCCGCGCGGGGCGAACCGGGACGCCGGGTCGCCGATCGTCGGGAACGCCCCGGACAGGGCCTTTCCGTACGGGTGCAGCGCGTTCTCGTACACCTGCTGCGCCGGGCCCTCCTCGACGACGCGGCCCGCGTACATCACCGCGAGCCGGTCGCAGGTGTCGGAGAGGACCGCCAGGTCGTGGCTGATCATGACGAGCCCGAGGTCCTGCTCCGCCACCAACCGCTCGATGAGGCGCAGGATCTGGGCCTGGATCATCACGTCCAGGGCCGTGGTCGGCTCGTCGGCGATGATCAGCGCCGGGTCGCAGGCGAGGGCCATCGCGATCATCACGCGCTGGCGCTGGCCGCCGGAGAGTTCGTGCGGGTAGGCGTTCGCCCGTGCCGCCGGAAGACCCACGTGTTCGAGGAGCTCGGCGACCTTCTTCTTCGCGCCCGCCTGCGTCGCCTTCTTGTGCAGCAGGATCGGCTCGGCGATCTGGTCGCCGATGCGGTGCACGGCGTTGAGCGAGTGCATGGCGCCCTGGAAGACGATCGAGGCGCCCGCCCAGCGCACCGCGCGGACCTGGCCCCACTTCATCGTGAGGACGTCCTCGCCGCCCAGCAGGATCTCGCCGCCGACCTTGGTGCCCGCGGGCAGGAGCCGGAGCAGGGCGAGCGCCAGCGTGGACTTGCCGCAGCCGGACTCGCCCGCGATGCCGAGCTTCTGGCCCGCTTCGACGGACAGGTCCACGCCGCGGACGGCCCGGGCCCCGCCGGCGTACGTCACTTCGAGGTCGCGTACTTCGAGCAGCGTCACGACCGGCCTCCCAGCTTCGGGTTGAGGACGGATTCGATCGCGCGGCCGCAGAGGGTGAAGGAGAGCGCCACGACGGCGATGGCGATGCCGGGCGGGGCCAGGTACCACCAGTCACCCGCGCTGACCGCACCGGCCTCGCGCGCGTCCTGGAGCATGCCGCCCCACGAGGTGACCGTCGGGTCGGACAGGCCGAGGAAGGCGAGCGTCGCCTCGGTCAGGATCGCCGAGGAGATGATCATCGTGGTCTGGGCGAGGACCAGCGGCATCACGTTCGGCAGCACGTGCCGCGTCATGATGTGGCCGTGGCCGCCGCCGAGCGCCCGGGCGCGCTCGATGTACGGGCGGGACTCCACGGACAGCGTCTGGGCCCGGACGAGACGGGCCGTCGTCGGCCAGGTCGTCACGCCGATCGCGATGATGACGGTCCACATGGATCGGTCCATCACCGTGGCCAGCGCGATGGCGAGCACCAGCGTCGGCATCACCAGGAACCAGTCGGTGATGCGCATCAGCACGGTCGAGTACCAGCCGCGGAAGTGCCCCGCGACGATCCCGATGACCGTGCCGATCGCCACGCACAGGAACGCCGCGAGCAGGCCCACGGTGAGCGAGACGCGGGCGCCGTAGATGAGCAGCGCGAGCACGCTGCGGCCGAACTGGTCGGTGCCCAGCGGGAATTCACCGCTCGGCCCCTCGAGCGGCCCGCCGGGCGCGTCGGTCACGGACTGCGCGTCCTTGCCCGCCAAGGCCGGTGCGAACACGGCGACGAGCGCGATCAGGATCAGCAGGCCGAGACCCCACAGACCGCCCTTGTGCGAGCGGTACGAGCGCCAGAAACGGGCCAGGGACTGGCGCTTGCGGGCGCGGGCCAGGGCGCGCGCGTTGCCCGTCTTCGCGACGGGAACGGACTCGGTCGTCATCGGCCCACCCTCGGGTCGAGCAGCGGATAGAGGATGTCGGCGAGGGTGTTCGCGAGGATCACCGCGGTGGCGAAGACGAAGAACAGCCCCTGGACGAGCGGGAGGTCGGGCACGGACAGGGCCGAGTAGAACAGCCCGCCGAGGCCCGGCCAGGAGAAGACCGTCTCGACGAGGATCTGCCCCGCGACCACGTGCCCGAGGTTCACGAACATCAGCGTGAACGTCGGCAGCATCGCGTTCGGCACCGCGTGCTTGCGGCGCACCGCGTCGTCGCGCAGGCCCTTGGCGCGCGCCGTCGTCAGATAGTCGCTGCCCATCTCGTCGAGGAGGGAGGAGCGCATGACGAGCAGCGTCTGTGCGTAGCCGACCGCGACCAGGGTGATGACGGGCAGGACCAGGTGGTGTGCGACATCGACGACGTACGCGAATCCGGTCTCGCCCCCCGATTCCAGGCCGCCCGTCGGGAACATGCCGGGGATCGGGCCGAGGCCGACCGAGAAGATGATGATCAGGAGCAGGCCCAGCCAGAACGACGGGATCGAGTAGAGGGTCAGCGCGAACGCCGTGTTGAAGCGGTCGCTCTTCGACCCGTTGCGCCAGGCCGTGCGCGTGCCCAGCCAGATGCCGAGCGCCGAGTACAGGACGTACGCCGTGCCGGTGAGCAGCAGCGTCGCCGGGAGCGCGTCGGTGATCTTGTCGATGACGGGCGAGTGGTACTGGTACGAGGTGCCGAAGTCGCCGGTGAGGGCGTCCCCGATGTACGAGGTGAACTGCTTCCACATCGGCTGGTCGAGGCCGAACTGGTGGCGCAGGTTCTCCAGTTGCTGCTCAGAGACCCGCTTGCCGCCGGTCATCTGCTTGACCGGGTCGCTCGGGATGAGCCGGAACAGGAAGAAGCTCGTGACGAGGACGGCGAAGAGCGAGACGACCGCGCCCGCGATCTTCGCCGCCACGTACCGCAGGTACGCCTTGGTGTTGCGGGCCCGTGGGCCGCGGGCCGCCGACGGCGCCCCGGCCAAGGAGGCCGGGGTGCCGTCGGTGCCGTCCGCGGGCTGCACGAGCGCCGGAGTGCTGTCAGCTGTCATGGTTCATGCGAACTCTCGTTACTCGTGCGGGTGTCGGTCCCGGGACGTGCACGGTGTCCGTGCCGGTTACTCCCGATCGTCCGCCGTGGTCCGGCGGCGCATCGCCACGAACACGCCGCCGCCGATGACGACGAGCGCGGCGATCACGATGCCGATCACGACGCCGGTCGAGCTGGAGCCCGAGCTGTCCGAGGACGACGCGGACGCAGGCTCGGCCGACCACCAGCTCCAATACCCGTCCTGGCCGTAGATGTTGCCGGCCGCGGTGGGCATCGTCTGGATGGACTTGATCTGGTCGGTGCGGTACGCCTCGACCGCGTTCGGGTACGCCATGACGTTCATGTACCCGGAGTCGTACAGCCAGGACTCCATCTGCTTGACGTAGTCGGCGCGCTTGGCCGGGTCGTACTCGGCGAGCTGCTTGTTGTACAGGTCGTCGTACGTCTTGTTGCAGATGCCGTTGTCGGTCGCCGCGGTCTCCTTGGCCTTGGTGGGCAGGGCCGCGCAGGTGTGGATGCCGAGCACGAAGTCCGGGTCGGGGTTGACCGACCAGCCGTCGAAGGCGAGGTCGTACTCACCGGCGTACCAGGGCACGGAGACGTCGTCGACGCAGTTCAGCTTGAGGCCGACGCCGATCTTGCCCCACCACTCCTTGAGGTACTTGCCGACCGCCTTGTCGTTCGGGTCGGTCGCGTGGCACAGCATCCGGAGGTCGAGCGGCTTGCCGTCCTTGCCGACGCGCTTGCCGTCCTTGAGCGGGTAGCCGGCCTCGTCGAGCATCTTGCCCGCGGCCGTGGCGTCGTACGACAGCTTCTGGCTGTCCGACGGCTTCCAGAAGTAGTCGCCGAAGCGCGGCGGGATGTAGCCCTCGCCCTGCACGGCGTGGCCCTGGAAGACCTTGTCGACGATGGTCTTGGTGTCGACCGCGCGGAACAGCGCCTGGCGGACCTTCTGGTCGAGCAGCGCCTTGTTGCCGTCGCCGAACTTCTTGCCGTCCTTGGTCTGCCAGCCCGGGTTGACCGCGATCGCGTAGAACCGGCGGCCCGGACCCTCATTGACCTTGATGTTCTTCTCGCCCTTGAGGGACGCCGCCTGAGCCGGCGTCAGGGCGGGGGAGCCGGCGACGAAGGAGACCTCGCCCTTGCGCAGGGCGGCGACCGCCGCGTCCTGGTCCTTGTACGTCTTGAAGACGATCTCGTCGAACTGCGGGGTCTTCGACTTGCGCCAGAAGTCCTTGTTCAGCTTCAACTTCACGTACTGGTCGGTCTTGTAGTCGGTCAGCACGAACGGACCGTTGCCGACGATCGGGAACTTCTGGTCGTTGTTGAACTTCGAGAAGTCCTTGACGTCCTTCCAGACGTGCTCGGGAACGATCGGCACGTCGAGCGCCGTCATCGTCGCCTGCGGCTTCTTCAGCTTGATGACCAACTGCGTGTCGCTGGGCGCCGTCACCGTGTCGAAGTTGCCGACGAACGAACCGTTGGCGGTCGCCGCGCCGTCGTCCGTCATCATCTTGTTGAACGTGAAGGCGGCGTCCTTGGCGGTCGCTTTCTGGCCGTCCGACCACTTCGAGTCCGACCGGATGGTGTACGTCCACGTCAACTTGTCCGGCGACGATTCCCACTTGGTGGCGAACCCCGGGACGACGTGGTTGTCCTTCGGGTCGTAGTTGGTCAGGTACTCGTACATCAGGCGGTGGATGCTGGTGCTGACCAGGCGCTGCGCCAGGAACGGGCTCAGCGAGTCGACGCTCTGCGCGAGCGCCACGGTCAGCGTCTTCTTACCGCTGTCGGCCTTGGCCTGCGCCTGCTGCGGGGCCGGGTTGAGCGGCGAGGCCAGGCCTGCCGTCAGGGTGAACGCGGCGGCACCGGCCGCCAGGAACAGCCGGACGCCGCGCCGGGCGCGGCCTGCTGTTCTGTGGTGCTGATCGTGCTGAACCTGTGTGTCCATCGGTCGGTGACCTCGCGCATCGCTCGCACAGCATGGCTGGTTCTGGGTTTTCAGGTGGAATGAAGTGTTGGTTTATCAGCGCCAGTTGACGCACGTCAACGGCAGATGAACCCCATGTGGCCTGCGGAAATAACGAGTTGACCTGCATTTCACGCGCATTGGTTGAGACCTCTGACGCTTTGCAGGCCAGGGCGTGGCGCCCAGAAAGCAGGAAAATGCTCCGGTACGCGCGAAAGGCCCGCACCATCCAATGGTGCGGGCCTTTCGGGGAGTTGCTGTTGTTCGTTACTGCTGAGGCGGCTGCTGCTGCCACCCCGGCGGCGGTCCGGGCTGCTGGGGCGGCTGCGGGGCGGGCTGGCCCTGCTGCTGCGGGGGCGGCGGCGGGACCTGCCAGCCGGGCTGCGGGCCCGGCTGAGCGGGCGGCGGACCCTGCGGGGGCATCCCCTGCGGCGGGTACGGCGCGGGCGGCTGCTGGCCGGGGTACGGCTGCTGCCCCGGGTACGGCTGCTGCTGGCCGGGCATCGGCGGGGCCATGGTGGGCGGCTGGTGGCCGTCCGCCTGGGTCCACAGGCCCTGCTGCTGCTGGGCCCGCACGAAGTCCTCGGCGACCATCGCGGAGAGGTTGAAGTACGCCTCGCGCACCTTGGGCCGCATCATGTCGAGATCGACCTCGGCGCCGGCCGCCAGGTGCTCGTCGAACGGGACCACGACGACACCGCGGCAGCGCGTCTCGAAGTGGCTGACGATGTCCTCCACCTTGATCATCTTGGCGGTCTCGCGGACCCCGGAGACGACCGTGATCGAGCGGGACACCAGGTCCGCGTACCCGTGCGCCGACAGCCAGTCCAGCGTCGTACTGGCGCTGCTCGCACCGTCCACCGACGGGGTCGAGATGATGATCAACTGGTCGGCGAGGTCCAGGACTCCGCGCATCGCGGAGTACAGCAGGCCGGTGCCCGAGTCGGTGAGGATGATCGGGTACTGCTTGCCGAGCACGTCGATCGCGCGCCGGTAGTCCTCGTCGTTGAACGTCGTCGAGACCGCCGGGTCCACGTCGTTGGCGATGATCTCCAGGCCGGACGGCGCCTGCGAGGTGAACCGGCGGATGTCCATGTACGAGTTCAGGTGCGGGATCGCCTGCACCAGGTCGCGGATGGTCGCGCCGGTCTCACGGCGCACGCGGCGGCCGAGCGTGCCCGCGTCCGGGTTGGCGTCGATCGCGAGGATCTTGTCCTGGCGCTCGGTGGCGAGCGTCGAGCCGAGGGCGGTGGTCGTGGTCGTCTTGCCGACGCCGCCCTTGAGGCTGATCACGGCGATCCGGTAGCAGGACAGGACCGGGGTGCGGATCAGCTCCAACTTCCGCTGCCGCTCGGCCTCTTCCTTCTTGCCGCCGAGCTTGAAGCGGTTGTTGCCGCCGCCGGGGCGGGTGCTCTTGGTCTTCTGCTTCTTGTTGTTGAGCAGCCGGTCGGCCGACAGCTCCACGGCCGCCGTGTAGCCGAGCGGGGCGCCGCCGACGTTCGTGGGCTGGCGCTGGTCGTGCTGCACGGGCTGCGGCCAGGCGGCGCCCTGGCGCGGGTCGGCCGGGGCCGGGGCGGGGTGCCCGGCTTGCGGTGCCTGCGGTGCCTGCGGGGCCTGCGGTGCCTGCGGTGCTTGCGGGGCGGGCTGCTGCGGGAAGCCGTAGCCGCCCTGCGGCTGCGGCTGCGGCTGCGGGGTCGGAGGTTGGGGCTGAGGCTGCTGGTAGGCCTGCGGGGGCTGCGGCTGCGCCGGAGCCTGCGGGAAACCGTAACCGCCTTGCGGAGCAGGGGCGTTGGGCGCCGGCGGCTGGGGCTGGGGGAAGCCGTAGCCGCCCTGGGGCTGGGGTTGGGGCTGGGCGGCCGGGGGCTGGGCCTGCTGCGGCACCGGCGGGCTCTGCGGCGCGGGCTGCGCGGGCCAGCCGGGCTGCTGCGCCGCGGGTGCCACCGGCGGCTGCGGCTGCGCCGGGGCGTCGGTCCACTGCGGGGCGGCGGGCGGCGCGGCGGGCTGGAACGCGGGCGGCAGCGGCGGAACTCCGCCCTCGGGCGCGGGCGGCGGCGTCCAGGCCTCGGCGGGGGCCGGTCCTTCGGCGAGGGCCACGGGGGCGACGGGCGTCGCGGGTGCTTCGGGGGCCACGGGCGCCGGCTCGCCGACGGCCATGGGCTCCTCCGGTGCGGGCTCCTCTTCGACCAGGTCGACCTCGGCCGTCGGCTCCGCGGCGCTCTCGGCGTCGCTGGTCTCGGCGTTCTCGGCGTTCTCGTCGTTCTCGTTGGCCGGGGCCTCGGCGGCCTCAGGAGCCTCGGGCGCATCAGCGGCGGCCAGCGTGAAGTCCGCACCATCGGACTCCGGGTCCGCGGCAGGGGCGGACCCGGCCGGTTCGGCACTCGGGGCGTTCTCACCGGGAGCGGGGTGGGCGTCGACCCAGGACCGCGGGGTCGGGTCGGCGTCGTCCGTCTCGGTGGCCGGGGCGGCGGCCGGGGAGGCGGTGTCCGCACCCGGCGTCTCCGCGGCAGCCTGCTGCGGCTCCTCGGCCTGCGCGCCCTGCTGATTGCCCTGCTCGCTCTGCTCACCCAGCGCGGCCAGCTCCGCGAACTCCCGCTTCAGCGCGGCCGCGGAGAACTTCATGGTCGCGCCGCTCTCCAGGTCCCCGTTCCCGGCACCGGACTCGGGCGCGACGGGCGCCACCGGGGCCACGGGCGCCGGAGTCGGCGGAACCGGTGCCGGCGCAGGGGCGGGCGCGGGGGCAGCGGGCGCGGGCGGCTCGGGCGTGGCCCCCGCACCCGACGCGTTCTGCGTGTACCAGGCCGGAGGGGCGTAGTCGATGGTGAACTCGCCCGTCATCTCGACACTGGACTCCGCGTCGGACTGATCATCGACGGGTGAATCCCAGCCCCCGCGGATATCGTCCCGATCGCTGTTCACAATGCCTCCTGGTGTGGTCGAGCACCTGCCGTACGCGCGCACACGGGTGCCCGCAACACGTTCAACCCCAGCCTAATCACGAAAACCGGGTGCACGGCAGGCCCATCCACCCCGTCTCGGCTGTCCGCTGCGTCACGTGGGGCCCGGATCGCCGAGAGCGAGGGGCACGTACACCAAAACGTGACGAACGAGCGCTGGCACTTGACATTAAATGCCCGAATTGCCAGTAAAAGTGCCGCAGTTCACTCAGTCCATCCGGCGTGCTGTTCCCAACAGTCCGGTCTCGGCGTCCGTCGCCTGCGTCATCACGTACTGGCGGTCGCGGTCGGTGCACCACAGCGTCACGCCGTCGGCGAGCGTCGGCAGCGACTCGTACTCACCGCGCGGCAGCCCTATCACGCGCCCGATCTCGCTCGCCTCGTCCGGCGACACCCGCTGCACGCCCACGAGCCGGGCCTGGCGCATCAGCCGGGGTGCGACGGGGCTCAGGTACGGAAGCAGCGTGAGGACCGACTGCCAGGGCGCGGAGGCGACGCGGCCGCGCGGCGGGCGCATGCCGCAGTCGCGGATCACGAGGACCGGGCCGCCGGCGGACGCGCCCTGCGGCGGCACCCGGCCCACGTCGTGCACGGTCATCCCGGACTGGCCGCCGCCGACGGCCTGGACGAGCTGGGCCCACTGCTGCGAGCGGCCCGTCTCCACGGCCACCCGCGCACCCGTCGCGGCCGCGCGCAGTGCGAGCACCTGCGCGGTCCACAGGCCGCCGATGAGCACGATGTCGTACGGGGTGGGGCGGTTGATGCCCATCACCGCGGGCTGGCCCTCGGCGTCCACGCCGATGACCACGCCGTCGTCCCCGATGGGCAGGGCCAGGGTGTCGAGGTGCTCGGGGGTCAGGGAGTGGCGCGCGTGGCGCGGTCCGAGCAGGCCGAAGCCGGTGCGCAGGCGCTCACCGAGGTCGGGCAGATGAGTGCTGACGGCCATCAGCGGGCACCTCCGAGCGGCAAAGTGGCCAGAACGCCGGGCAGTTGCTCACGGTCGAGCCGGACCAGGCCCGTGCGCACCTGGCGCGCGGCCCGCTCCAGATCGCGGCGCGCGGTGGTCAGCTCGCTGTCGCTGCGCCCGGTGATCCGCATGTGCCCGGTCAGGGTCACGTCCTGCTGGTCGCCCTTGGCGAGCGTGAGGCTGAACGTCGTGGCCAGCGCGGGCACCGTCGTCAGCTGCGCGACCAGCTGGGGCAACTGGATGGTGGACGCGCCCAGTTGGGGCCAGCGGCGCACCCAGTACGTGGTGTGGCGGCGGTTGTCGCAGCGCCAGGCGCGGCCCGACTCCTCGGTCCTGCGCTGCGGGGCCTCGCTCCGTCCGGCCTGCGCGGTCACCATCGGGTTCGCGCACGCGGACGTGGCGACCGCGGAGATCAGCTCCTCCTCGGTGAGCACGCTGGCCCGGAAGCCCGCGCCGGTGAGCCGGCTCGACAGGTGCTCGGCGACCCGGGCGAGGGACTTCTGTGCGCCGACGACGCCACCGCCGCGGGCGGCGACGGCCTCCGGGCACAGCTCGGGGTCGAGCTTCAGCGCGATCCACGTGATGCGGACGGCGGGCGAACCGGTCTGCGCCTGCAGCGGTGCGTAGTTGCTCACCGCCACCGACTGCTGCGGCAGGTGCAGCGCGGGCGCGGGCTGCGTGTGCAGCACGATCTGCGCCGACTCGAGGCGGATGTCGTCCACGGCGAGGGCGTCCCGCACCAGAGCGACCGGCAGCGGCCTGCGGCTGCGCTCGGCCCGCAGGGCGGTGGCGTCGGACTCGACCTGGAGGACGGCGGTCAGGAAGCCGCCGTCGCCGACCATGCCGACCGGGCGCTGGTCCCGGTCGTCGCCTCTGTTGTGGCTGTACGTGCGCAGGCTCGGGTCGCATTCGACGGCGGGGGCCAGACCCGGCTCGGTGCCGGGCGGCACGGGCGTGCTCGCCGCGCTGCGCCGACGGGCCCGCAGCGCGAGGACGGTGCCCAGCCACTCCGGCAGGGAGCGCCCACGGCGGCGTACGAGAGCGAGGAGCAGGAGGACGGCGGCGACGGCACCGGTCGCGATCATGGCGATCATGTTGTCGGCGACCCAGCCGCACAGGGCGAGGGCCGCGGCCAGCTCGATCAGCACGAGCCGCTGCGAGGCGAACGAACCGCCACGTCCGGAGCGCGACTTCAGGTGCGGCGACACCGGGCCGCGGTAGGGCGCCGCGACTCTGGAACCCGTACGGGAATCCTGCCCGTTCTGTGCAGGCACGTGTGACATCTGTGAAGGAGAAGGGGAGCCCTGCGGCGAACCCTGTCCAGAACGGTCACCCGATCGTGACCTCGATTGCGACCGCGATCGGGCCCGCGTTGCGGAAGCCATCACTCCAAACCCCCCGAACTCTCCCGAAATCCCATACGCAAAGGCCCCTTAGCAGGCTCCACAGTCCTCTTTGGAAAGCCCCAGCACCCTACCCGTGCCACACGCGCCACGGCGTAACAGGCATAGTAGGGGCCGGGTCTGACAGACGGGGGAACTCGCCCCCACGGCTCCGCACGGGGAGAGAGCGGACACAGATGGCATCACGGCGGGACGAACTCAACGCCTACACCTTCGCGAAGCGCCGCACCCTGGCGTCCTTCCTGCAGCCCTCACCTTCGGGCTCGGAAGAGGGCGCACCGCGGCCGCTGCGGGCGGTACTGCCCGGCACGATCGTCGGTGTGGTGGTCCTCGCGGTCTTCGGCGGGATCGGTCTCTTCAGCCCTACGGCCCCCAAGGGCTGGAACGCGACGGCGACGAACGTGATCGTCGCCAGCGACTCCACCACGCGGTACGTCGTCCTGAAGACCGGCGACCAGAAGCAGCTGCACCCCGTACTGAACATGGCCTCGGCCAAGCTGCTCCTCAAGGCGTACACGGACAAGGTCGTCACCGTCGATGAGCAGGTCCTCGACAACGGCAAGATCCCGCACGGCGCCACCCTCGGCATTCCGTACGCCCCCGACCGCCTGCCCAGCGCCTCGGAGGCCGAGGCCGCCAAGCGCTGGATGGTGTGCGAGCGGCCCAGCGACGGCGGCCGCGCCATCCAGAAGGCCGCGTTCGTCTTCGCCAAGAAGCAGTGGGGCAAGACCGAGGGGGCGAACCGGCTCTCCGGCGGCCAACTGATGTACGTCGCCGACTCGGTCACCAAGGCGCAGTACGTCGTCGATGCCGGCGGCACCGCGTACAAGATCGCCGACCCTGCGCAGAAGGGCCTGCTCAGCGCCCTCGACACCCAGGGCCGCGCCCCGCAGCGCGTCTCCCAGGAGTGGCTCGCGACGCTCCACCAGGGCACCCCCGTCGCCATCCCCGAGATCAAGGGCGCGATCGGCTCGACGGCGAACGCGGTCGCGGGCAGCGGCAACGCGAAGTACGACAAGGTCGGCACCGTCCTCAAGTCCCTCGACGGCACCAAGACGCAGTACTACGTGGTGCTGCAGGGCAAGGTCGCGCGGATCTCGGAGTTCACGTCGCGGCTGCTGCTCAACAGCGAGAAGCTCGTCAACGCCAACCTCTCCGGGCAGGCGCAGCAGGTGAACCACGCGGCGGTCGACAACAGCGTCCCGTTCGACGGCGAGGGCGCCACCTGGCCCACGCTCCAGGCCAAGACCGTCAACGACGGCACGAGCGCGACCAGCGGCCGCAACACCGTCTGCAACGTGCTGCGTTCGGTCGGCGGCTCGCAGGGCACGACCCTGTCCACCTGGGCGGGCACCGACTTCCCCGAGGACCTGCCCACCGGCTCCTCCAGCGCGTACGTCACTCCCGGCTCCGGCCAGGTCTTCCGCCAGATCCAGGGCACGGAGACCAAGGCGGGCGGCGTCTTCCTGGTCACCGACAGCGGCCTGCGCTACGCACTGCAGACCAACGGCGACAGCGCCACGGACGACAACGGCATCGGCGCGACCGAGAAGCAGCGCAAGGACGAGCAGCAGCAGGCCGACGTCGCCAAGACGCTGCTCGGCTACGACAAGGTGACACCGGCGCCGATCCCCCTGACCTGGTCGACGTTCCTGCCCACCGGACCCCGCCTGTCGCAGCCGGACGCGCGACAGCCGCAGGGTTCGTAACCGCCGCTCCGGTCGGTCCGAAAGGGACAAGGGGGTCAACTCATGCTGAATCACGGCAACTTCACGCCGCGTCCGGTGCGCCTGCGACGCACGGCCGCCCTGGCCGCGGCCACGGCGCTCACCGCCTCGCTGTCGGTCGTCGCCCTGCCGGCGACGCAGGCCGCGGCGGACAGCGGCCAGTGCACGTTCCCGTCGAAGGACTACAAGGGCCGTCCCTGGGCGCTGCAGCGCGTCAACCTGGACGACCTGTGGGCGACCGCGACCGGCAAGGGCGTACGCGTAGCCGTCATCGACACCGGCGTGGACGTCAAGAACAAGCAGCTCAAGGGCGCCGTGGACGTGGCATCGGGCGCCAACTTCCTTCCGGTGAAGGACGACAAGGGCGAGAAGATCGAGGACCGCGGCAACGCGCACGGCACCACCGACACGGTCGGCCACGGCACCCGCGTCGCCGGCATCATCGCCGCCCGCAAGGCGAGCGGCACCGGCTTCGTGGGCCTCGCCCCCGACGCCGAGATCATCCCGATCAAGCAGAACGACGCGGAGGGCCACGGCGACTCCGACGACCTGGCCAGGGCCATCAACCACGCGGTCCAGAAGAAGGCCGACGTCATCAACATCTCGCAGGACACGGAGAAGGCCCTGCAGGCCGGCTCCAACCTGGAGAAGGCGGTCAACAACGCGCTGAGCAGGGGCATCGTGGTCGTCGCCTCGGCGGGCAACGACGGCCTCGGCGGCAACGTCAAGGAGACGTACCCCGCGGCGTACAAGGGCGTCCTGGCCGTGGCCGCCTCCGACCGCAACAACGAACGCGCCTCGTTCTCCCAGTCCGGCGACTTCGTCGGGGTGGCGGCCCCCGGCGTCGACATGATCTCCACGGTCCCCGGCGGCGGCCACTGCTCCGACAACGGCACCAGCTTCTCCGCCCCGTACGTCGCCGGCGTCGCCGCCCTCCTCAAGGAGGACCACAAGGACTGGTCGGCGCAGGAGATCGCGGCCCAGATCGAGCAGACCGCGGAGCGCTCGACGCCCGACCACGACCGGCTGGTCGGCTGGGGCGTGGTCGACCCGGTCAAGGCCGTCACCGACATCTCCGACCCGAAGAACCCCCTCGAGGCCCCCCACCGCGACCAGACCGTCATCAACGCCGAACCCCCGGACGTCGTCCCGGTCCACTTCGGCGAGACCGCGGACGAACGCAACTCCCGGCTCGCCACGTACGTCCTGGTGGGCGGCCTGGTGGCAGTCGCCGCCCTCGGTGGCACGGCGGTGGCGGTACGGGACGCCCGCCGCAGGCGGGGGCAGTCGGGGAGCGGCGCGTGACGGGCATGGCGGTGACGCTGTTCGTACTGGCCGCGGTCCTCGTGGCGATGACGTGCGTCAAGGCGGACTGGATCCGCTCGGTCCGCAGCCGCACCCACCCCTCGGGCGAGGAGCTGTCCACGTCGACGTTCGTGGTGGCGCGGGTGACGCTGCTGGTGATGGCGGCGCTGTGCATCTGGCAGGGTGCCGATGCGACGGCGATGTCCGCCGACAGCGAGTGGAGCGACGACGAACTCACCAGCGCGGTGAGGGAGACGACGGACGACCTCGACGGCTGGATGTACCGTGACGACGGCTACACGACGAAATCCGCCTACTTCGACGACTACGAGTCCCTGCTGCGCGACAAGGTGGTCCGCTACGGAGGCGGCGGCGCGCCCCAGACGGGCGTGAACGTGACACCGGCTCCCACGAACTCGGAATCGGACGCGTCCTTCACACTCTCCGCGTCGGGCACATCGGCCACGTTCTGCACGCACATCCAGCGCACCCGCTCGAAGAAGGACGACCACACGCCGCCGGGCATCGCGGGCGGGGAGTCGTCGATCACGGAGCGGGCTTATGTGTTGGGGGTTGCTTCGCGGGTGGGGGAGTGCTGACGGGGCACGCCTCGTCAGGCTCTACTGGAGCAGCGCCCCTGCCAGTCCGAGCACGATCATCGCCGTCACGAACACTGCGGCTGCGGGCCTGACCTGCCGACGGCGACTGAGTTCGGTACACGCGAGACACACCACGAAGGCAAGACCCATCAGACCGGCCATGAGCCCGGCGCCCTTCTGCACCTGCTTCACGGCGCCGACGAGCATGCCTGCCGCCATCACCACGCCGATCAGGATGTAGGCGCGGTGTTTGTCCTCGGGGTCGCCGGACTCCCGGCCGGGAAGCTCCACGGCTACATCCTCCCCACGAGGGCGCCCACGATGAGCCAGCCGACGCACGCGCCGCAGGCGATGACCAGGGGCCTCCAACTCGAACTTCGACGTGCCTTGATCACCAACCACACGGACGCGGCGGTCACTCCGAGACCCAGCGCGGCCGTGGCCACTTGAAGGGCGCTGTAGTGCGGTCCGCTGCCGGCCAGGGCCCGGCCGATGAGCAACACCGAAGCGAGGCCGAGCAGAGCGGTGAACAGGCTCGTCAGGCCGGAGAAGAGGCGTCGATTGCGGTCGTCCGTCGCTGCCATCGCATCTGAACGATCGCCCAGACGGACACCGTCGCGGAATCTCCCGCTCTCGTTGTTCATCACGCCGGGTACTCTACCGGCACCGCCACCCTGTTTGCTCGTTGCGCTTTGTGTATTGAGAGTGGTGTGCGGCGGGCGGTGAACAGAGGCCTGCCCATGGGGAGTTGGCAGAACGGGTGCGCGAGCATCGGGATGGAATGTCGTAAATGACCTTGAAAGTAACCCCATCTGACCTTGATGGCTACGCCCGGCAGATCGGCCGCGCCGCTGGTGACGCCACGGAATTCAAGAGTCACTGCAACAAGTACACCGGCATCGAGGTCTCGGACCAAGGGCTGCTGAACCTCTTCCTGACCACGCACACGGCCACGGTGCAGACGGTGAACTCGGCTCTGGACAGGCTGCAGGAAGTTCTTTCTGGGGCGAGTTCAGAATTGCGCCTCAGCAAGGCGTATTACGAGAAGACGGACAGGGCTGTCGCGGCGCGCGTCGATGCGACATATCCAGTGGTCAAGCGTCCGGCCGAGTAGGCGCGTTGCCTTCCGGTGTGAGCTGCTGAACATTCACGCCCGTTACACCGTTCTCCATGACGACCAGAAAGATGGCACGGTATCCCTATGGCCGAATTCGCCGACGTTGTTGAGCCGACGACTTTGCTGAAGGCGCCGAGTGCACCGGATGAGTATTCGCAAGGGCCGATCCTGGACACCTTCAATGACTGCGGTGACCTCATGAGCCCGACGTACTGGGTGACGGAGGCGTACAAGGCGGTCTTCGGCTTCAATCCGCTCGACGAGGTGGTGCAGTGGTTCGCCGGTGACTGGGAAGCGTTCGCCAAATGCGCGGACGTCTGGCATCAGTTGGGCGGGGCTGTTGCGGCTGTGTCCGACAATGTCGATGCCGGCAACAAGACGCTCGACCTCACCTGGGACGGCCACGCTGCCGACGCGGCGTACACGTACTTCCACAATTTCGCGTCGAAGCTGGACGCGATCAAGGGCCAGTTCGACAAGCTCAAGACCGAGTACGAGAACCTCTCTCATGCCGCGTACTCCACGGCCGAGGCCATCAGCGGCTACCTCGGCGGCATCATTGACGGTCTGCTGATCACCGCGATCGAGATGGCTGCGGGTACGGCCCTGTCCTGGACAGGTGTCGGCGCGATCGTCGGCTACGGTCTGGCCGGCCTGGAGATCGCCAACATGCTCCGGCTGTGGGGGAAAGCAACGGAAGGCATCGGTAATGCTCAGGGAATTGTGAACGGTGCCGTAGGCGTCGTCGAGACCATTACGGCGACGCTCTACGGAACGATCTCCGATTTCGCGAAAGTCGGCGAGTACGACCATCCGGACCCTTCCGTCTGACCGTACCCACCAGCAAGGCAAGGAACACCGATCAAACATGGCAGACGAATTCCGTATCGGCGACTCTGATTTGATGAGCCTCACCGGGGGCGATCAGGCGAGGGCCCGAGCCCTGCGTAAGTCCCTCCAGAAGCTGGCGGACGACCGGTCGCCTGACGACCCGCTGAGGGAAATGGCCCGCGAGGTACTCAGCGGGCGTATCGGATTGCGTGAAGCATCCCGTGTTCCTGCGTATTCGGAGGCCCTGGGGGACCGCATGCTCCAGGGGTGGCGCGAGTACGACAACCTTTCCGCCCGGGAGCGGAGCGCTCAGGAAGCCGCCGCCCGCGCGTACTTGGCGGAGCAGAGGGCGGAGATCGAGGACGAGCGGCGCGCTCGCTGACGCGTACACGATCGCAATAGCGAAGATCGTTTGCTCTTGACGTGAGGGCCTCGTGAGGTTGAGTGGTTTGCCCCGGTCGCTGGGACTTGCGTCAAGTGTGAAGGCTGTGCGCGCCCTATGCTGAGCGGCCCCGCGCGGGCCGAGTGCACGTCCGGCCCTGCGGTCTCCCCCCTCCTAGGAACGGAACGCGCATGCTCAACTCCCGCCTGCACGCAGCAACTTGGACCCTCGCGGCCGTAGCCGCAGGCGCGCTGCTCGTCGGCTGTTCGGGATCGGTCAGCGTGGGGAATTCCGACCCGAAGATCCCGAAGATGTCGAAGGGCAAGCTGGCCGACCTGGTCGCCGAGAAACTCGCCGCCACGACGGGCCAGCCCAAGCCCGATGTCGCCTGCCCCGAGGACATCGAGGGGAAGGTCGGCACCACCAGCCGTTGCACGCTGACGGCGTCGGACGGCAGTACGTTGGGGGTCACGGTCAAGGTGACGTCCTTGAAGGGCGACACGATCAACTTCGACTTCGAGGCCGACAAGACGCCTACGCCGGCGGCGGGTTGACGGGCGCGGCTACCCGCGTACGGAACGGTTCAGCCGCAGGCCGCCGACTGCTCGACCCCCTTCGTGTAGTCGGTGACCAGCTTCTCCACCCCGTCCTCGTCGTCGATACCGGACGCGAGCACCTGGACGACCGCGTACAGCTTCTGTTCGGGGTGCTTCGACGACGTGCACGATGCGGCCTCGCCGACCCCGCCCGTGCCGGCATGGACGAACCGGCCGTCGTCCGAAGCCGTGCCGTCGTCCAGGCCCGCGTATCCCTTGGCGACGGTCGTCGCGCTCTCCGACGAGGCCCACCACGTCTGACTCAGCCGGAGCGCCTCCTTGCCGTCGACGGACACGTCGCAGCGCTGGGTCCCGCCGTTCGGCTTGGCGGCGGCCGAGGTGAGGGCGTCGCCGCCGGGGAGCAGGGCCTTCACCAGCGTCGGGTCGACGGCGACGCCGCACAGCGACTCGGGGACGGTGTACTTCTTCGCATCCGAGCCGCCCGAGTCGTCGCCGGAGCATGCCGTTGCCGCGGCAGCGAGCACGAGGGCGGCCGACAAGGAGACGGCCGCCTTCTGGGGCGTGCGGTGTCGAAAGAAGGCGGGGACTGACAACTCAGAGGCCTCTCTGGATTTTGGCGGGGCGGAGTGCTTCAGGACCGGCATGCCTTCGTGTCCGCTGCACCGTCGGCGTACGCAGTGACGGCCTTCCGGAGGGCATCCGCGCCGGGCGAGGAATTCTCTGCTCGGATCGTCGCGAACACCTCTTCGCCAGCGGTGTTCTTGGACGCGGAACACCGCACGCGGCTGAGTCCGGTGGTGTCCGACACGGCGGACGGTGCGTGGTCGTCGTCGTGGTGCTGTTCTTCGAGACCGGGCGTGGCAGCCATGACCTTCTGGAACGTGGTGCCGTGCTCCCACCGTTCGACCGCGGCGCTGACGGAGACGCGTCCGTCCACAAGTACCTTGCAGGCGTGCAGCCCGCCGGTGTCCTTCGCCTGCGAGGTGATCTTCTTCCCGCTGGGGAGGAGCGGTTCGAGTACGGGGGACGGCATCGGCACGCCGCAGACGTCAGTGGGTACGGCGTAGTGCGGGCGGTCCTGTTCGGACGACGAGCAGCCCGTGACACCGAGGGCGAGAGCGATTCCGGTGATGGCTACGGCTGCGGCGACGGCGAGGCGCCAAGGTCGGGCGGCTGCGTGTCCAGCGGTAGGGGTCATCCGCGGCATTGCTCCGACTCCTCCACCTGCTTCGTGTAGGTGGAGATGAGCCGCTTCATCGCATCCGCGTCCTTGTGCCGTGATCCGGTGGCTTGAACGGCGGTGTACAGCCTCTGATCGGCGTGCTCACCGCTGTGGCAGTCCTCGGTCCTGCCGAACGCCTCCGTCTCCGAATAGGCGTATCGCCCGTCGTCCGTCCGGTGTTCGGGCTGCTTGTCCGTCAGGCCTTGGGCGAAGTTGAGGACGGACATGTCGTTCCACCACTCCTGGGCGGCGTAGACGATCCGCCGTCCGTCGACCGATACGGCGCAGCGGCGAGCCCTGGAGGTCGACACGGTTTGTTCGACGGCGACTTGTCTTCCAGGCGGGAGGAACGTCGAGAGCGCATCGGAGTCCACTCGCGTGCCGCACAGCGATTCAGGCGTGGTGTACTCGCGCTTCTGCTCGCCCGAGGAGCACGACGTGAGTGCGCCGAGCAAGGCGGGCAGGGCGACGAGGGTGACCGCGAAACGGGCGCGACGTGAGAGCGGGGTGGGGGCCATGTTGTGTAGTCAGAGCTTGGAGTCAGAGTTTGGAGCAGGCGTCCGTGCCGGCCACCCCGTCCGCGTACGCGCGAATGAAGGCCAGCATGTCCTTCGCCTCGGCGGGGTGCGTGGTGCGCGCGGTGACCCACAGCGAGCGTTCCGCCCCGCTCGAACCGGGACACTTCACCTTGCCGACGGCGCCGGTCTTCGCGTAGACGAACCGTCCGTCGTCCGCGACGGAGTCCGTGGGCTCGACGCCCATCGCGGACTTGGCCACGTCCTGCGCCGAGATGTCGGAAGCCCGCTTCTCCACGCTGCTGGAGAACGCCGTCTCGCCGTCGACCTGCAGCCGGCATCGGTCGACGTCCACGGCCGAGGTCGGCTGGGCGGAGAGCTTCTTGCCCGTCGGGAGCAGCGGTTCCAGGGAACTGCTCGGCACCTTCGCGCCGCACAGGTTGTCCGGCACCGCGTACTCACGCTCGGGCGACGACGAGGAGCACGCGGTGGCCGACACGGCCAGCAGCGCCGCGCCGAGCGCGATGGCGGTCAGGCGGCTCCGACGGTGGGGGCTTCCATGCATGTCTTCTTCATTGCCGTTCGTGTGAGCAGGGATGGAGGGGGTGGCGGGGAGGGCGGGGAGGGGTGGGGGGGGGGGGGCGGGGGGCGCCCCCCCCCCCCGGGGGGGGGCGGGGGGGGGGGCCGGGGGGGGGGGGGGGGGGGGGGGGGGGGGGGGGGGGGGGGGGCCCCGGGGGCCCCCCCCCCCACCCCGGCGCGATCAGTCCGGGATCTCCGTGTCGAGATCCTTGGCCATCGCGTGGATGTCGGTGTTCGCGTCGTTGAACCCGGTGGCCGTTCCCTCACTCACCCAGGTGTCGATCTGGTCGGTGTAGTTCGCGTGGTGCGCCTTGGCCGCCTGGTCCGCGGCCGAGTAGTTCACGTTGGTGGTCGTGTCCTTGATGGTTTCCCAGCGCGTCGCGATGTCGTGGCCGGCCTCCGAGCGGTACTGCCCCTGGTCGTCCTTGAAGAAGCCTTCCAGGACCGCGGAGGTGACCGTGCCCGCCAGACCGCCCACGCCCGCGCCCACCGCGGGCGAGGCGATGAAGCTCGTACCGATGCCGACACCGGTTCCTACGATGCCGGAGATCACGTTCTTCTTCTGGCTGACGGCGTAGTCGAAGTCGCCGTCCTTCTCGTTCGCCGGACCGAGGACCGCTTCCTGACGGCCCTGCGCCAGCAGGCCGTTGAACTCGCCGGACTTGCGCGAAAGGCTGGTGATCGTGTCCTTCGCGTCGTGCGGATAGCGCTGGTCCTCGGGCAGGTCCGGGTTGAGGTGGTAGTCCATGAGGCTGGCCGTGTAGGCCTTCTCGCCGACGTTGAGTGCCGCGTAGCCCTCGGGGTTCTGGCTCGCGGTGACCAGGAAACGGGCGACCGCGTTGTGGTCGAGCTTCGCGTCCTCGCCGGCCAGCGGGTAGAGCTTGTTCCAGCTCGACGTGTCGCCGTCGCCCACCTTGGGACCGTCGGCCATCGCCCGGTGGATGTCCGGGAGGTACTCGGCGCCGATCTGGCCGACGCTGTCCGACATGTAGTCGTTGTCCTTGAGGCGGTTCGGGTCCTCGGAGATCGAGTTGACCAGGTCCCGCATGAGACCCGCCTGGTCGGCGTTGTGCGCAGGAGTGTCCGCCGTCGGCAGCTCGCCCGCGGGGTGGCCGGTCGTCGCCGCTTCCAGGGCCAGCGCCAGGTTGTTCTGCCCGGTGTGCAGATCGTCGCCGTGCAGGTCGGTCTCCTCGGGCCACTTCCGGTCCTCGAAGAGGTATTTGAAGTTGTTGACCGCTTCCTTGTCGCCGTCCTTCGGCTTGTACTCCTCGTTGAAGAAGTCGGTCGCCGCGTCGGGGGAGTTGGACAGGCCCTTGAGGTAGCCGGTGAGCGGGTCGGCGCCGCTGTCGTCGCCGATGCGGTTCAGCCACGGCATGTTCATCCCGCGCGTCCACATGCGGTTGTCGAGCTCGCCGTCGTGCGTGATCTTGCGCTCGGTCTCCATGAGCTTCGTGCCGTAGCTCTTGAGGAAGTCGTCGTCGTAGTCGCCCGTGCGCATCAGGTTGCTCATGACCTGGAAGCCGGTCGGACCAAGGCTGTTCGGGCCCACCGTCTGGTCGCCCAGCCTGATCATGTTGCCCTTCCAGCTGGTCATGTCGGCCGAGTCGCTCTTCGTGGCGGTGGCGAGCGTCATGCCGAGGTTGCGCTGGAGGTCGTCGAGCTTGTCGAGGCGCTCGCGGCCCACGTTCGGGTTCACGTGCGGGTCGTTGATGCCCTCCCAGAACTCGAGGGTCTTCTTCGGCCCGAGCTGGGTGGCGAACCGCTCGGCGAACAGCGGGTCGTCCTTGTACTTCTCCAGACCGGCGTTGATCTTGTCGAAGTCGGCGGGCGTGAGGTCCTTGGGATTCTTCGCCGCGATCTTGGCGAGGTCCTCGGCGGCCTGCACGGCGTCCGCGGCGGAGTCGCGGTCCTTGTAATTGGCGTCGGCGAAGCCCATCTGCGCCTGGTCCGCGATCGCGGTCAGGACCTTGCTGGCCGAATTGTCGCTCTCCGAGGCCTTGGTGAGGATTCCCTGCACCTCGTCGCGGAGCGCGGTGACGTCGCTCTCGCTGTGCTCGGGAACGGTGGTGCCCTTCGCGGCCCGGTCCGGATGGATGTTCATGGTGACCGTGAAGCCGCCGTTGCCGGTGCTGGTCACGGTGAGGTTCTTCTTGAGTCCGCGCGAGATGGCGTCGTCAAGATCCTTCTTGTACTGCTTCAGCTCGTCCCGGGTGTCGCTCAGGATGTTGTGGATGGACGTGGCCTGCGTGTGGGCGTCCGCGAACTCGCCGGCCGTCTTGCCGATGAACTCCTTGGACACCTGGGCGTTGACCCCGGCCCAGTTGGCCTTGTTGGCGGCCTGGTGCAACCCGTCCTCGGCGTCCTTCTTCAGGTCCGCGAGGTGCCGTACGAGAAGGTCCCAGTCGGAGACGGCATCGTCGAGCGTCTTGAAGTTGGCGAAACGCAGCGCGTCGAGCTCCATGAGTGATCGTTACTCCTCTTCGTCCCTGATGTCTCTGCGCGTCGCTACTTCTTCTTCGGCTCTTCGTAGACCGGGTTCTTCTCCCCGGGCTTGCCCACCCGCTCGTCGAACCCCGCGTCCAGGGCGTCGATGCTGCTCATCTGCCGCTGGATGTAGTGGTCGTCGCCCGCGTGCACCTTCTTGGTGACCTGCATGTGGTTCGAGATCTGCGCACATGCGTCCATCAGCGACTTCAGCTGCTCGTCCCACCGGTTCGACACGTGCTTGAGACCGCCGCCCAGCGCGAAGCCCTGCCCCGACAGGTCGCCGGCCGCCGTGTCACTACTGGGGATGGAGACGCGCGCCTTGTCCCACAGCTGGTTGTACAGCGTGTGCGCGCTGCTGCCGATCTTGTTCAGATCCGCGTCCGTCACCTTGAGGTCACCGGTCGACCCGGGCAGCGCCGCAGACCCCCCGCCGTCCCCGGGGTCGAGCTGGTTCAACTGCATATGAGTCGACTGCCGTCCGGCGGCATCCGCCTTGAGCTGCTCCCACTCATCCCATGCCATGGGCGATCCTTCCCCCGTGCGACAAGAGCCGTGACGCCTCCGCTGGACGCCTTGGTTCCGGGTCAAGTCAGGTTCCCGGTCAAGTTAGCAACTGGTCAAGAAACCCATACGGGGGAGTCGGGATCGTTCCGGTCCTGGATGTGGACGTTCGGTGGAGAGTTCTCGACCGACTGCGGCTGTTTGTCGGATTCGTCCGCACGAGGATGGTGTGCGCGGCAGGGAGCGGTGAGGGGGTTGTATGCATTCACCCCGGAATGCTGCATCTCTTGATGCAGTCTCGTAACGGAGTGGCTGACGGGCCGCCGCTATTTCCCGGAGACGGGCAGCGGGGTGAGCTTGCCCAGCGTCTTCGGGAGCTTGCTCTCCTTGAAGCAGCCCAGCTCGTTCGCCATCTTCACGGAGGCCGAGTACGCCATGCGCATGGCGGCCTCCCGACGCGCGGCGGAGTCCCCGGACCGGAACGGGTCCGTTCTGAGGGTCGTCGTCACGTACCCCTGCTGCACGACGCCCGCGTCACTGATCGCGCTCGGCGTGCAGGCGAAGGTGATCCGGCCGCTGGTATCGCTCGCCGACGCGAAGCGGGTGAAGTCGTACGCGGTCGCCCGGCGGGTGGACACGGCGGCAGGGCCGGTCGGAGTGCCGTCGTCCGTCAGGGCCAGGGCGAAGCGGAGTTCGGCGGCGGGGCCGGAGTCCTTGCCGGTCGCGCGGAACTCGCAGAGGGTCCGGCCGAGGTCGGGGTCGGAGCCGTTCGACGTCTTCACCAGGTAGTCGGCCACGCCGGAGAAGCTGTCGGTGATGTGGCCCGCCGACACCTCCCGGAACTCCTTCGCGCCGCTCACCGACTCCAGGGCAGCGGCCCCGGAGCCCTGGAAGGCACCGTCGCACACGGCGGGGGCGGCGACCTTCGTGTCCTCTTTGTCGGTGTCGCCCTGCGAGCACGCGACGAGGAGGGAAAGCCCGCCAAACCCGGCGCATGCTCCAACCAGCAGTCGGGCAGGGCGTGTTCGGAGGCGTCGGATGCGCGCGTGCTGCCCGCCCTGGTCCACGGTCTTCGACTCCCTCTTCGTTTCCGACGCCGATTCCGACGTCGTCCGCGGCTTCGTTCTCTGCACGGTTCTCTGCATGGTTCTCAGTTGGTGACCGGGAGGTTCCCGGCCTGCTGCTGGGCGTGGCTGCCCGAGTTGTAGCCCGTCTCCTGCGCGTTCTTCAGGTTCTCGCGGATCTGGTAGTACGGGTCACCCTTCCACTGGTCACCGTCGAGACCCTGGAGGGTCTTGCGGCCGGGCTCCCAGGACGAGGTGAAGCCCGCGTCGTAGATGCGCTTGGACTCGCCCTGGCGGACGTCCCCGAGCTGACGGTGCTGACTCTCCCCGTAGTCCCCGATGTTCTGTTCGATCTGGCCGGAGACCTGGCCCTCCACCGTGTCCGCCGCGATCGGCACCAGGAGGGCGCCCGCACCCGTCTCGGGCTCCGGCATGAAGGCGAACGCGCCGCCGACGATGGCTCCGGCGATGGCCTGGTTGCGCGCGGTCTGGTCGTCGACGGCCTTGTTGTACTCGGCTTCCTTCGCCGCCCCCTCGGCCTCCAACTGATCGGCACGCGACTGATCGATGATTCCCTGCACCTCCGCGCCTGTACGGACAGCGGTCTCGGCGGCGGCCGAATGGACCACGCCGTTCGCGTCGAGGGTGGGCGGGTGCCCGTGGAGCACACTGGTCGTGTAGACCTGCTGGGCCGTGCCCACTTTCGCGTACGCCTCCGGATCCTGCCCGAGCGTGCCGAGGAACCCTCGCACGTCGGAGGACTTCATGTGGGCGCGCTCGTCCATCGTCCGGCCCGTGCCGTCCTGCGCGTACACGGAGCGTTTGTCGTCGTCGTCGAGGCCCCAGTCGAGGTCGTCGATGTACGCGGCGCCGATACGGCCGAGACTGTCCTGGATGCCGTCCTGTTTGTGCATGAGCGCGGCACCGCTGACCTGGGTGCGCTTCTCGTCCGTCCCCTCGGCCGCCTGTCCGTACCGCTCGACGACCTTCTCGGCCACCGATGCGGTGTCGGCGTCACGATGCAGCGCCGGCGGGTGCGCATCGTAGGCGGAGCCCGTGGTCGCGGACTCCAGCGCGTGCCCGAGGGAGTCGTACCCCGCGACGTTCTTCGCGTCGGTGGACACGAAGTCCTTGGGCCACTCGCGGTCCTCGGTCAAGTAGTCGAAGTTGTCACCGGAGTTGAAGAAGTCGGTCGAGGCGTCCGCGTTGTGCCCCATGGCCTCCATGAAGCCGGTCATGGGGTCGGCGCCACCGTCGTTCCCGGCGCCGTAGTGCAGCCGCTCGTACTGCGCCGACCGATCCCACGGCAGCACGTCCTCGCGCATCTTGTTGCGCTGCAGCCCCCCGTACTCGTCGGTCTTGTGCTCCTTCTCGTACGAGATCAGCGCATCGCCGTAGTCGTGCAGGAACTCCCCGTCGTACGTCCCGTGCCGCATGAGGTTGCTCATGACCTGGAAGCCGTACACCTTGTTCTCGCCGCCGGGCCGCACGTTCGCCCCGCCGAGTTCGATCGCGTCCCGCTTCCACTGCGCCATGTCGGCGCTGTCGGAGTGCGTGGCGGTCCCGATGGTGGCGCCGAGCTGCGTCTCCAGGCCGCCGATGAGCTTCTGGCGTTCCTTCTGCACGGCCGAAAGCCCTTGCCGGGAACGGGGGTTGACGGCGAACTGTGCGTCGTCGGTGATCTCCCCGTAGAACTCCATGGTCCGCTTCGGCCCGAGGTCGGTGGCGAGCTTCTCGGCGAACAGCGGGTCGTTCTTGTGCTTGCTCAGGATGGAGTTGAGGGACGCCAGCTCGGTGTTGGAGACGTCGTCCGGGTCCTTCTTGAGCGTCTCCTCCGCCTTCTTGGCCGCGGCGATGGCGTCGGCCGCGTCGTCGCGGTCCTTGTAACTGGCGTCGGAGAAGCCGTACTGGGCCTGGTTGACGATGAGTTGGAGCGCCTCGGCCGCGGTGCTGTCGCTCTGCGTCGCCTTGTCCAGGATGGGCTGGATCCGGTCGCGCAACGCCTCGGCCCTGCTCTTGGCGCCCTCGGGGTCGGTCGTGGGGGCGGGGACGACGCTGAACCCGCCGTTCGCGAGGGTGGCCACGGTCAGGCCCTTCCCGCTGCCCTCGCTGACGACCTGGACGAGCTGCTTGTGGAAGCCGCGCAGTTCGCCCGCGGTATCACTCAGCAGGGCGTGGACCGTCGTCGCCTCGGTGAGGGCGTCGGCGAACTCACCGGCGGTCTTCCCCACGAACTCCTTGCTCACCTGGGCGTTCATACCCTGCCAGTCGGCCTTGTCGGCCGCGCCCTTGAGCCCCTTGCGGGCCTGCTCCTCCAGCTCTTTGAGGTGCGTGACCAGGGTCGACCAGTCGGTCACGGCGGAATCGAGTTTGCTGAAGTTGGCGTGGTACAGCGCGTCGAAGTCCATTCAGATATCCCCGTACGTCCCCGTGGCCGTCCCGGTCGTCCCGGTCGCCCTGGCCGCTCTCGTCACTCTGATCATTTGCTGAAGCCCTCTTCGAGGGTGTCGATGCTGCTCATCTGCCGCTGGATGTAGTGCTCGTCGCCCGCGTGCACCTTCTTGGTGACCTGCAGATGGTTCGAGATCTGGGCGCAGGCGTCCATCAGGGACTTGAGCTGCTGGTCCCAACGGTTCGACACCGTCTGCAGTGCGGCTCCCAGCGCGAAACCCTGCGAAGTGAGGTCGGTGGCCGCGGAATCGCTGCTCTCGATGGGAGTACGGGCCTTGCTCCAGAGGCTGTCGTACAGGGTGTGGGCCTTGCGCCCGATGTCCGTCAGTTCCTCGTTCTTCACCTTGAGATCACCGGTCGTGCTCGGCAGCGCGGCGGGCCCCTCGCCGTCGGGCAGGTGGTTCAGCTGCATGCGCGCCGGAGCGTGCTGGGCCTTGATCTGCTCCCACTCGTCCCATGCCATGAGCGAGGTCCTCCCCGTGAACCGCGATGATCTCGGGCGCGTTGATTTTCAGCACGCTAGCAATGCCCATTCAAGATCGAGTAAATGGTGCCGGTAATGCCAGCTCCGGAAATGGGAGGGAATTCGAAAAGTAACGTGCCGGAAACGGGGCGAGGTCGCGTGCGTGTGAACGCCGCCGATGGTGTGGACGGTGTGTCCGGGGCGTGATGCGGACAACTCGGCTTGTGGCGACGGATGTCGAGCCGGGGACGGCCGTCGGTCCGAGGCCGTACACAAAGTCGTAAGTGAAGGTTGCGCGAAGATCGCGGAAGCGCCCGGTGTGCGTGCGCGCGTGCGTCCGCTGCCCTGCTCCGGCCGAAGCGCGGCGGAGTCGATGCAGCGAGGCCGTCAGGACGGGGCGCACCGCGGGTGCGTGTGGGGTGAACCGGGCAAAACGGCGCCCCTGATGCCGTCTCGTGACGGAGTTATCGCAGAAGCTCGGTTGGAGCCGATGTACGTGATGACTACAGTGGTAATTGCGTTGCAAGGCGCGAGGCTTCTGCGCGCGCGACGACGACGCGCGACAGACGGATGACGGTTGGACGGTCGGACAGCTTCGGCTGAGCCGGGTGTACGGGGAAACGGGGAGGAAGGCGTCGTGCTTCCAGCAGACATGGTGGGGGGACCGTCGGCGACCAGGGCGGCCAACCTGGAGGTCACCAGTGAGGCGCTCACGACGTTCCGGAAGCGTGTGAATGCGGTACTGCGCGACCTGGACGGCTCGGCGGGCAACCCGGCGAAGGTGAACGCGCAGACGATCAACAAGTCCTCGTTGCACAACGAGGGCGCACACGCCTTCCCCGAGGCCGAGAGCCTCTTCACCGCGTACCACTCGGTCCACGGCGAACTCGTCACCCTGTCCAAGACGCTCAACCTGCAGATCGAGGCGATCGGCATCGCCGTGCAGGGCGCACACCAGGGCTTCGACAACCTGGAAGAGGACCAGCGCCGCCGCTTCTGGGCGATTCAGACGCAGGTCTCGGAGATGCAGAAGCAGCAGGACGAGAAGCGTGAAGGCACGCATCGTACGAACGATGCGACGAAGGACGCGGGGCTCTGATCATGACGGACAACAAGCACGAGGCGGACCACGAGCGGGTCTCGCAGCAGAACTCCTTCACGAACTTCGCCCAGGACATCGAGGACAACCGCAAGGGCGGCGGCTGGGTCAACGGGATCTTCCGCGCCGCCGTCGGCGCCACCCCGGTCGGCCAGGCGCTCGCCGGCCGTAAGTCGGACTTCGAGGACCGCGACCTCAACGCGATGCTCGACATGGTCCACCAGACGAACCCGGAAGACCTCGAGGCCTCCGGCACGGCCCTGTGGGACGCCCGCGACGCCATCAAGTCCGCGGCCTCCGAACTCGACGGCCACATCACCAAGGTCCACTGGGTCGGCGAATCCGGCGACAGCTTCCGCCAGTGGGGCGGAAAGCTCGTCACGTACGCCGAGCAACTGAGCACGTACGCGGGCTCCGCAGGCGACCAACTCTCCGCGGCCTCCTCCGGCTTGGCCTCGGTCCGCAGCGCCATGCCCCCGCGCGACACCCGACTCAACGCGGGCCAGCGGCCGAGCCAGATCCCGGTGGTCAAGCAGGTCGAGGGCAACAAGGAGTACGAAGCGGCGGTCGCGGTCGAGAAGGACCGCCAAGAGGCGATCAACCAGATGAACCGCCTGTCGTCTTACTACGTGGTCTCCGCCGAGCAGTTGGAGACGCTGCAGAAGAATCCGCCGAAGCTTGAGGCTATGCCTGATGTGGGGGTGCCGAAGCCTTCTGGCGGTGCGGTCCTCAGGCGTCGGGGGGGAGCCTCCGGTAGTTCTGACGGTACGACCGAAGTCACGACGGGTAGTCAGCACTCTTCCGATGGCACGACCCACCCGCAGGTCGACAGCACCGGCACGACCACGCCTCCGGCCAAGCATGCGACTGGCACGATCACTTATCCGGACCGCCCCGTCGGCACAGAGATCAACAGCATCGACACGCTGCCGTCTCCCACCACCACGCCGCCGACCACCGGGCCCACTCCGGTCACCAGTGGTCCGAACCTCACGGGGCCGTCGGCCACCGGATACAGCAACGGCTACGTCCCGCCGGTGACGAGCACGACCGGCCGCACCATGGGACCGACGGGTACTCGCACGCCGTTCTCGGCGCAAGGGCGTTCCGGCGGTACCTCGGGTACGAACAACTCGGGCACCCCGCGCTCCATGGGACGTGGCGGTACAAGTGAGATGGGCCGGTCGGGATCGACTGCCCGGACCGGCGGCACGACAGGGAAGACGTCGCCCATGACAGGGCGAGGAATTTCGGGCGGGACTCCGCGAGCCACCGGCGGTACGACTCCTCGCACGTCCGGTGGCACGGGCGCAGGCCGCAATGGCGTGGTGGGCGGTCGTCCCACCAACTCCCGCCCGGGGGCGACAGGGCAGAACGGCTCGCGTATCCCACGTGGTTCGGTCATGGGTGCTTCGGAGTCAGCGGGGAACGGTCGATCTACCGCGGGGCGCGTGGGCCAGCGAGGCGTCATCGGAGCACCCGGCTCCACCGGCAAGCAGGCAGGCCCGAACGCGGCCGGGGCGCGGAACGGGATGACGCGCGGCGGCGCAGGCCTGGTCCGTGGCCCAGGCAAGAACGACAAGCCGCACGAGGAAGAGACGGATGCGGCGGAGCGCCCCGACTACGTCGTCGAGGACCCGAACACTCACCTGCCCGCCAACCGGCGCGACGTGCCGCCGGTCGTCAACTGAAGCCGAGCGAGGACAGAAAGCACCATGATGTCAGGGACCAGCCGACGCCCCGATCGCCCGGCAATGCTGAAGGCCTGCGGCGGTAGACGCCTACGCGCGGTCGCGGCAGTCGTTGGCGCCCTGGCTGCAGTGGGTGTCGGGTTCGCGCCCAGCGCCGCGGCGTACGACGCTCAGTCCAAGCAGTGGTACTTGGGGCCGATGCAGACCGAGCAGATGTGGAAGGTCAGCACTGGCAAGGGCGTCAAGGTCGCAGTCATCGATACGGGAGTGAACCCGAATACGTCGTCCCTGAAGGGGCAGGTACTCGCGAACGAAGTCCCCAAGTCGGTCTCGTACCATGCCACCCAGGACTACTCAAGCCATGGAACGACCATGGCGGAGCTGATCGCAGGAACAGGGGCGGGCGGCGGTCTGAAAGGGGTCGCGCCCGAAGCGAAAATTGTCCCCTACCGGATCAAGCTGTCAGAGCTGAAGGACAAGGCAGAGCTGAGCAAGACACCGGATCCGGCAGAGGCGATCAAGGCCGCGGCGGACTCCGACGCGAAGATCATCAACATGTCTTTCAGTTCGGCCACGATTGACCCGGACCAGGAGGCTGCACTTAAGTACGCCGCGGCCAAGGGAAAGCTCTTGATGGTTGGCGTGGGTAACGAAGGAACCACCACCGGGCACATCGGATATCCGGCGGCATATCCCTATGCGATTGGTGTGTCGGCAGTCGACTCGTCAGGCAAGGTCACGAAGTTCTCCTCCAACGGGAACTATGTCGACCTTGCGGCGCCAGGTGAAGACATCCCTGTGTGGTGCGACAACACCTTCCGTTCCTACTGTGACGGGGGACAGGGGACGAGCGCGGCAACCGCCATCGCCTCCGGCTCCGCCGCCCTGATCTGGTCCGCCCACCCCGACTGGACCGCGAACCAGGTCCTGAGCTCGCTGATCGACACGGCGAGCCGCACCTGGAAGAAGAACGACCCGAGCCGCTACCTGGGCTACGGAACGGTCCGTCCCCGCAAGGTGCTCGAGAACCCGAACTACAACGCAGGGCCGGCCCAGCAGGACCCGCTGGCCAAGGAGAACGGCGCCGCGGCGGCAAAGGAGTCCGCTCCTTCCGCTTCTGCATCAGCCTCGTCACAGCCCTCCCAGAAGGCTTCAGAAGTTCCGGCCGAGGCGGCAGGATCGGAAGCGAAGTCCTCAAGTGACAGCAATACGTTGTGGATTGTGCTCGGTGCTGTCGCTGCGGTGATCGTGATCGGGGGCGGCGGATTCGCTGTGATGCGAGCGCGGCGCAGCTGATGAGACTTTCAACCGTGCGTCCCTGCATTTCTCGGACGGGCCACGGGGGAGCAGCTCGGTCCTCAAGTAGGCGATGAGGCAGAGCAGTTACTGGTAACGGAACACCGAAGAAGGGCAGGAGACATGGCCAGCGGCCAGCAGAAGCTCGAAGATCAGCAAGTAGTCCAGCTTGAGAAGCAGATGTCGGAGAAGTACGACGGCATCCGCAAGCGCGTCCACAACCTGCAGGGCATCATCGATGGCCTTGAAGGGCAGTGGAAGGGCATCGGTAAGAGCGCCTTCGACAAGAAGCAGTTCGAAATCAACGAGTCCCTGGGCAACATCGGCCGGATTCTCGCTGACGTCATCGACGCGATGAACAAGACGCGCAACATCAAGGACAGCTCGGAAGACGACGTGCGTGCGTCGGTGGACAAGATCGACGTGAGGGACGGCGCTTCTTCGGTGCCGGGTTCCTCTCTGAGCTCGTACTAGAGCGAGCCGTACCACCAACGACACCACAGGCACAGACGAGCGAGACGAGGTAGGCGGAAATGGTCAGTAACGGTGACGGGCTGCTCGTAACTTACGACGGGCTCGACCAGGCGGCGACCCAGATCGGCAACGAGGCGAAGACCCTCGAGCAGGACCTGCAGGAGCTTCGCCAGATGGTCGTGCGGAGCCAGGAGTTCTGGGCCGGCGAGGCGCAGGGCACCTTCGGCGAGAAGCTGCAGAAGTGGGACAAGGAAGCCGCTGACATCCACACGGCGCTGACCAGCATCGGTCACGTCGTCGGTCAGTCCGGCGGTACGTACATGGACGGCGACAAGAAGGCGTCCAGCTACTTCCAGTAAGCCGAAGCGCTTTCTGTCTCGGGGTGGGCACGTGCGGGAGGTGCCCACCCTTTCTGTTGTCCGAAATCATCCCCACCCGCCACGCGCGACTTCCCGGCGCTGAGACTTCGAAAGGTTTGACCGTCATGAGCTTCGGCCCACCGCCTTCTCCGTTCACGCAGTCGCAGCGTGCAGCGGACGAGCGTGCCAAGCGTCGGCGCACCAGAATGTGGGGTGCCCTTGTCTTGGTATTGGCGGCGATTGTCGGCGGGACCGGCTGGCTTCTTTTGGGCGACAGAGGCGGTGACAACAACTCGCCTCTTGAGGCCAAGTCCACTCACCAGCCCGCGGCCGATGAAGTGCGAGAGACGGTCGAACGCCCGCCAACGGGTGGCGCCGGACGCCTGGTGGCTGCCATCGGCGATGACAAGCTGAAGCCGGTGGAATCGCAAGTCACCGGTGGTACTTGGGCAACGGACAAGGTGCTGGCGAAGGGCATAGGGAGCGTCATCCAGGGCATCAAGATCGATGCCGATGACGAGCTTGTTTGGCACCGGCAACTGTCTGGCGAGATCTGCGGATGGACCCAAGACGTAACCGTTGACGGACGCACCGCTGTTCTGTTCAAGGACAAGGCTGGCGGCGCCTGCACCAAGTTGCTCTTCTTCGAGGTCGATACGGGCGTAAAGGTCTGGGAAGTCGATATTCCCTGGAAGGAATCCGCCTATGACCTGTACCCGAATGTCAGCTTGACCAAGGGCGTCGTCGCAGTCGCCTATGGGTCGGGGTCCGCCGGTTTCGACATGAAGACCGGTAGCAAGCTGTGGACGCGCAAGGGGACGTCAGCATGCCGTGAGGGTGGGTTCACGGGAGGGCGTGCTTTGTTGCTCAGGCAGGATTGCCATACCAAGGACTGGAAGTCCTCCTATCGGGTTCAGAGGATCGAACCTCGGTCCGGCAAGGCGGAATGGACGTACCAGGCGAATGAGCACCTGAACTTTGTCTACCTTGTCTCCTCGGATCCAGTCGTCCTTGCCGTGTCGGCGGGAGAGGTGGGATTGTCGGACTTGATCTCCCTGAACGACGACGGAAAGTACCAGACAACCATTCGTTTCTCCGGTGACCACTATCAGGTGAAATGTGCGGATGGCCTCGAGGGTGCTTCGGAGGACGCGCTGAAGTATTCGGCGGTGAACCAGTGCACCCAGATCGTTGTCTCCGGTGACCAGGCCTTTGTGACCACGGGCGAGGTTACTGAGGGGATCGCGCACGAAACCAATTCCATCGTGGCCTTCGACCTGAAAACCGGGAACACCGGGATCAAGTTCGACGCCGGCAAGGACCAGGAGTTGTTCCCCTTGCGGATGAGCGGCGACCGAATTCTGGCTCTCAAGGTCGGAACGGACAATTTCGCCCCGAACCAATTGGTCAGCCTCGACCCGGCGACGGGCAAAGAGTCCAGCTACTACTCGTTCGAGGCCTTTCAAGAGGTTCGTGCCTTGGTCACTGCAGCCGAGAGCGACGTTGTTGTTGAACACGGAAGGATCTTCTTCGGAAGCCGTGCCGTGCAGGGCGGAGGGACCAAGAATCAGCCGGCCTATGTCTGGCGGGCATTTGGCGTCGGGAGCGCCAAGTAGGTGGTACGCCGGGCCTGTTCGCAGGCTCCCGCGTCCGTCAACCTCAGGGCACACTCCCACCCACCCCCGGATGGTTTGCCGCATGCCCCCCGACCTCCCGTGGCAGATCTCCCGGCGGACGGGCGCGTCTCTCAACGTCGCCCGGAGTCAATGGGAGTGGGAGCACAGCATGAAGTTCCGTACTGCGGTCGTCTCGGTGGTTCTCGTGGTCGGTGGGGTGTTCGGTGCCGCCGGTGCCGCCGTGGCCCACGACGGGGGCGCAGGAGCCCAGGGCGCCGCCGTCGGCTCGCCGGGGGTCCTCTCCGGCAATGTCGTCCAGGTGCCGGTCAGCATCCCGGTGAACGTATGCGGAAACAGCATCAACGTCATCGGCCTGCTGAATCCAGCCGTAGGCAACACCTGCATCAACGGCTGAGCCGTGGGCCGGGGGCGCGAGCCCAAGTCGGCCCCGTTCAGATCCGATCCGGGAAGGTGCCACCCCACCAGCCGCGGGTGGCACCTTCCCGCGTTCCGTTCGGGCATGGCGGCCAGAAGGTCCTCTTGGGCGCTCCCTTGGTCTGCCACGCCGCCCGACCCGCCCGACCCGCCCGGCCCGCCGGGGCTACCGGGGCTACCGGGGCTACCGGGAAGAGGCCGCAGTCGGGGGAGTGGGGAGCGCACCGTGAAGCGACGCACCCGGCGTCGGATCACTTGGGCCCTGGTGGCCGCGACCGCCCTCGGCGTCGCCGCATACGTCGCCGAGCCCGCCGCCCGCGACTGGCTCGCGGCCCGGGGCGTGTGCGACGGGGCCGTCCCGCAGTCCGTGATCGAGCAACTCGCCCCGGAAGACGTGCACTTGAAGGAGTCGCGGGCCCGCCGCTTCGAACCGCTCGGCACCTACACGTGCACCCTCACCGCGATGCCGCGCGAGCGCCAGGCCAAGGGAGTTGGTGGCGGCCGCCGGGTCGCCGACGAGCGTCCGGGTGCTCGCCGGGACACTCCAACAGGGCGCGGCGTCCGCCTCGTCGAGAGCCAGCAGCACGATCACGGTGGTCGTGAGCACGGGCGCACCCGCACCCGCACCCGCACCCGCGGCCCCGGCCGCCACCCGGTGCCGGAGCAACCAGGAGCGGGCCCCGCCGTCGCCCGTCGCCACTGCCGGTCACTGCGTGTCCGCAAGCCCTCCGTTGTGCGGCGCAGGCTCCAGATCGAACTCCCCGTCCCGCGCCCCGAGCACGAACGCCGTCCACTCCGCCTCGGTGTACCGCAGCACCGTCTCCGGCTCCAGCGACGACCTCATCGCCACCGCGCCCTCGGGCAGGTACGCGATCTCCACCCGCTCCTCGTGCTGCTCGGTGCCCGGCGCGCTGTGCCACTCCACGCCGGAGATGTCGAGTGCGTAGAGCTCGTTCTTCTCGCGCTCCTTGCGGGCCTTGATCTCCTCCGGGGTTTCCTTCGGCGTCCCGATCGAAGCCTCGATCGGCTTCTCGGCCGTCGGCTCCCCGGCGTGCTGCTCCTGTGCTTCGGCCATGCTGGACGGCCCCTTCCAGACGTACAACGACGTACCAACGAACTGTCTGGTCAGCCTACTTGGCAGCGTGTGACGGGCGGGGCGGAATGTGGTCGCCCGCCCGAGACTGCCCGACCGCCCGCGCGGGATTGCCACGGGACCGTCACAAGGTTTCGACGGTCGGGTTCCGCGCGGCCGACCGCGCGCACCTCGCCGCTACTGTCGTGGGCATGACTTCCCAGGCGCTCGAGATTCTCGCCGGCCGCGGCTACCACCACCACTACAGCTCGGGCCACAGCGGTGGCGGCGGCACCGACGCATGGTGGTTCTGGCCCCTGATGATCGCGCTCGTCGTCCTCATCATCTGCCTCGTCGTGTGGGACCGCCGCAGGCAGAACCGCGGCTAGTACGGCGGGCAGTACGGCAGCGCAGTACGGCAGAACGACGCGGGGGCCCGGGTGGTCGCACAACCACCCGGGCCCCTCGCCCCGTTCACTTCACCGCGAGACAAGCCCCGCGGCAGCCTCGATCAGCCCTGATCAGCCCTGATCAGCCCTGATCCACGAGCCCGACCTGGACCAACGGCTTGCCCCGCTTGCGCGACACGAAGACGCCACGGCCCGCCGGCATCGGCCGCGGCCGCACCCCGCCGAGCAGATCGCCCTCGGCCGGGTCGCCCGCCAACACCACGCCCTGCGCGCCGAGTTCCTTGATGCGCTGCATGAAGTTCTCGTACCCGGCACGGCCCGAACCGGCCGTCGAGCGGGCGATGATGAAACGCACGCCGACGTCCCGCGCGAACGGGAGCAGTTCGGTCAGACCCGACAGCGGGTTCCCGCTCGACGTCGACACCAGGTCGTAGTCGTCGATGACGACGTACACCGTCGGGCCGCGCCACCAACTGCGGTCGCGCAGCTGCTGAGCCGTGACGTCCGCGGTCGGCGTGCGGCGCTGCATCAGGTCGGCCAGCGCGTCCATGTGGTGCTGCATCTGGTTCGACATCGGGATGTACTCGGCCAGGTGCGAGGCCGGGGTGACGTCGAGCAGCGAACGGCGGTTGTCGACCACGAACAGCTTGCAGGTGTCGCCGCTGTAGCGCTGCGTGAGCTGCTGGATGAGCAGCCGCAGCATGTTCGACTTGCCGGACTCGCTCTCGCCGAAGATCAGGAAGAACGGGTCCTGGTCGAAGTCCACGAACACCGGCTCGAGGTTGTCCTCGTCCAGCGCGAACGCGATGCCGCGCTCCGGGAAGCGGTCGCCAGGCGGCAGCTGGCGCGCCGAGAACTCCCGCGGCAGCAGCCGGACTTCGGGCGCCCCGGGCTGCGTCCAGTGCCGGGTGACCTCGGCCGCCAGCGCGCTCGTCGCCTCCGCCAGGTCGGTGTCCGACGACAGGCCGTCGATGCGCGGGACCGCCGCCATGAAGTGCTGCTTCTGCGGGGTCTGGCCACGACCGGGCACACCCGTCGGCACGTTGGCCGCGACCTTGCGGTCGAACTCGGAGTCCATCGTGTCGCCGAGCCGCAGCTCCAGGCGGTTCATGAGGTGGTCCTTCATGTTCGCCCGGACCTCCATGGACCGCGACGCCGTCAGGATCACGTGGATGCCGTAACCGAGACCGCGCGCCGCGATGTCCAGGACGAGCGGCTCCAACGCCTCGTAGTCGCTGCGGAAGTTGCCCCAGCCGTCGATGACCAGGAACACGTCGCCCCACGGCTGGTCGGTCATCGAGATGTCGCCCCGCGCGCGGCGGTTGCGGAAGTCGGCGATCGAGGCGATGCCCGCCGTACGGAAGTACTCCTCGCGGCGGGTGAGCACCCCGTAGACCTCGGCCGCCGTACGGCGCACCTTCTCGGGGTCCAGACGCGAGGCCACACCACCCACGTGCGGCAGACCGGCCACGGCGGCCATACCGCCACCGCCGAAGTCGAGCCCGTAGAACTGCACTTCCTGCGGTGTGTGCGTCAGCGCGAACGACGCGATGATCGAGCGCAGCAGCGTCGACTTGCCGGACTGCGGGCCACCGAGGATCTGCATGTGACCCGCCGCACCGCCGAAGTCGACCCACAGCGGGTCGCGTCGCTGCTCGTACGGCTTGTCGACGAGACCGACGGGGATGACGAGGCGACCGGCGCCCTCGTACCCGGGCTGGGTGAGACCGCGTCCCTGTACGGCGGCGAGACCGGGCAGCAGCGAGTCGAGCGACGGCGGGCTGTCCAGCGGCGGCAGCCACACCTGGTGGGCCGCGGGACCCTGCGCCTCCAGGCGCCGCACGATCACGTCGAGCACGGTGTCGGCGAGCGCGTCGTCCTTGTCGTCGCGCGGAGCCTCCTCGCGCTGCTGCGGCACCGGCACGTACTGCACGGGCACCTCGGCCGCCGTGAACAGCGCGGGCCTGCGGTCCACCGGGAGCGGTCCGCCGGGCGTCGCCACGCGCGCGGAGCCGGTGCGGTAGACGCCCGACACGTACGCCGCCTTGAAGCGCACCATTTCGTCGGTACCGAACTTCAGGAAGCCGGAACCCGGCACGTTCGGCAGCTCGTACGCGTCCGGGACGCCCAGGGCCGCACGGGACTCGGCGGCCGAGAAGGTGCGCAGACCGATGCGGTACGAGAGGTACGTCTCCAGGCCGCGCAGGCGGCCCTCTTCGAGGCGCTGCGAGGCGAGCAGCAGGTGCACGCCCAGCGAACGGCCGATGCGGCCGATCTGCACGAACATCTCGATGAAGTCGGGCTTCGCCGTCAACAGCTCGGAGAACTCGTCGATCACCAGGACGAGTGACGGGATCGGCTGCAGCGGGGCACCGGCCGCGCGCGCCTTCTCGTAGTCGTGGATGTTCGCGTAGTTGCCCGCGTCGCGGAGCATCTCCTGGCGGCGGTTGAGCTCACCGCGGATCGAGTCGCCCATGCGGTCGACGAGGGTGAGGTCGTCCGCCAGGTTCGTGATGACGGCCGCGACGTGCGGCATCTGGGCCATGCCCGCGAAGGTGGCACCACCCTTGAAGTCCGCGAGCACGAAGTTCAGCGTCTCGGAGGAGTGCGTCACCGCGAGACCGAGGACGAGCGTGCGCAGCAGCTCCGACTTGCCGGAACCGGTGGCGCCGACGCACAGACCGTGCGGGCCCATGCCCTCCTGGGCGGCTTCCTTCAGGTCGAGCATCACGGGCCGGCCGTCGTCGCCGACACCGATCGGTACGCGCAGGCGCTCGGCCTGCGAGCGCGGGCGCCAGGTCCGCTTGGTGTCGACGGTCGCCGCGTCGCCCAGGTTCATCAGGTCCGTGAACTCGAGGTTCGCGAGCAGGGGTTCGTCGTCGCTGTCGCCGCCCGACGCCATGCGCAGCGGCGCGAGCTGACGCGCGAGCGCCTCCGCGGCCGCGTACGACAGCACGTCCGGCGTGCCCTCGTAGACCATGCCGTGCGCCGACTCGAGGCGCAGCACCTTGGGGTGTACGACGACGGAGAGGTCGCCGCGGCCGGCCGCGAGGTCACCGGGGACGACCTCGAGGACCGTCACGCCCTGCAGCCCCTCGGGGCTCGCCAGGATCGACGTGGGCGGCAGGGAGACACCGTCCAGGACGATCACCAGGTGCGGCTGCTCGGGCACGGGGGCACCCGCGGGGTGGAAGCGCGGCCGGCCCTCCAGGCGGGTGCCGAGCAGGTCCTCGAGCTCGGCGGGGTCGGTCGTGATCAGGCGGCGACTGCCCGCGCCGTCGGTGAGCCCCGGCACCTGGTTGTGCGGGAGCCACTTCGCCCACTCCCACTCGGGCACCGTCTGGCGCCCGGCGGCGACCGCGATCACGAGGTCCTCGGGGGAGTGCAGCGAGGCGAGGGAGGCCACCAGGGAGCGGGCGGAGCCGCGCACGGTCGTCGGCTCACCGCTCACGGACACGTGGTAGAAGGCGCGCAGCGAGACCGCCATCGGCAGGTCCTCGAGCGTGCTGTGCGTGGCGAGGAAGCGCTGCATGGCGCCCGCCGTCAGCGGCTCCAGCTCGTCGACCGGGGCGGTCTGCGGCGGCACCAGGGGAGTGGCGAGCCCCTGCGGGCCGAGGCCGACGCGCACCTGCCCGAAGTCCTCGTCACCGGTGCGCCGCTCCCAGACGCGGCTGCCCTCGGCGACCAGCGCCCACAGTTGCTCGGGCGAAGGGTGCAGGTAGTACTGCGCGTCGCGCTGCTTGCGCGCGGTGCCCAGGGCGTCCTTGCGCGTCTGCGACAGATAGCGCAGGTAGTCGCGGCGCATGTCCGCCATCTGTCCCTGGTTGCCCTTGCGGTAGCGGGCCAGCATCGCGATGCCCATCGCGATCGTGGACGCCACCATGACCATGCCCATGATCTTCATGAAGGGCTGGGCCTGCGGGTTGAAGAAGAACACGACGGAGCCGCCCATGCCGAGCATGGGCAGGATCTGCATCAGCGCGCCCTCTTGCTGCCCGCGCGGAAGCTCCGGCGGCGGCTGCAGCACCACCTCTTCCGTGGGCACCTCGGACGGCAGTGCCCGAGGTGGGCGCTTGACGACGATGTGGCTCACTTAGCACCAATTCCCTTGCCGGACCGAGCTTTTCCGTCCGCCGCCCCGTGTCAGGCGGACGTCGATCGCGGTTCGCGATCCTACTGACAACTACTGACAACGGTGGGCGGTAGGGTGCCGGTGGTACGCGTGAGCAGTTGCGAATCCGCCCAGGAAAATCGGGCAATCCGCACGGTTCGGAACGTGCGGCTCCCCCCGATCCGGGGCGGGACAGCGCATGTGACCGGCTTCGCGGGACGCGCAGCGCAACGTACACAGGATCTTTACAGAGGGACGTGCGCGGTACAGACAGCACCGCGCCCGCTCTCGCACCGACAAGGGGGAACAGCAGGTGAGCATGACCGCCTCCGCGCCGGCCGGCCGAGCCGGCGCACAGGGCACCGGAGCCCCTGCGGGGGCGGGCACGGGCCTCGGCTTCTGCCGCGTCACCATCGTGGCGCCCGACAGCCGCATCGACGTGGCCCTGCCCGACGACGTACCGGTCGCCGACCTGTACCCCGAGATCCTGCGGCTCTCCCAGCAGAGCCCGGCCGAGGGCGCCCCCGTCGGCTACCACCTCGTACGCCGTGACGGCACCGTCCTCGACAGCGCCCGCTCCTTCGCGGCGCAGCGCATCCTGGACGGCGAGCTGCTCACCCTGCGCCCGTTCTCGGAGTCGCTGCCGCCCGCGGTCTTCGACGACGTCTCCGAGGCCGTGGCCTCCGCCGTCACCAAGGACCGCACCCTGTGGAGCGGCGACCTCACGCGCGCGGCGGGCCTCGTGGCCGGCGGCATCCTGCCCGCCCTGATCGCGTTCGTGGCCTGGAACTCCCAGTTCACGAGCCTGCAGGTGCGGCACGACATGCACAGCCTCCAGGGCATCCTGGCCGGCATCGCGGGCATCCTGCTGATCACCCTGGCGTGCGTCCGCGCGCGGATCTACGACGACCGGGGCTCGGCGATCGCGCTCGGCCTCGGCGCCCTGCCGAACGTCGCGGTGGCGGGCTCCGGACTGCTGCCCCTCTCCGACGGCCAGGGCATCGGCCGCCTCCAGTTCCTGCTGGCCTGCGGGGCGGTTCTGGTCGCCTCCGTGGTGCTCACCCTGGTCTCGCCCGGCGGTGACGGCCCCTTCGTGGCGTTCGTCTTCGCCTCCCTGATCGGCCTGATCACCACTTTCATCGCGATCCTGACGCACCTGAAGCCGATCGAGACGGCCGCGATCTGCGCCCCGCTCTCGGTCAGCGCACTGGCCTTCCTGCCCGGCCTGTCCATGCGCTTCGCGCGGCTGCCCATCGGCTTCGAACCGCCCAACCCCGCGCGCGCGGGCTACGACACGTCCGTCGACCCGGCCGAGCACGAGGCCGTCGACGCCGAGCGCGTCGCCGCCCAGGCCCGCCGCGGCCACGAGCTGCTCGTCGGTCTCGTCGGCGGCTGCGCCCTGGTCGCCGTGGGCGCGTCCATCGTCCTCGGCTTCTCCACGAACGTATGGGGACAGCTGCTGGCCCTGGCCACCGGCATCGCGATGCTGATGCGCGCGCACCTGTTCCGCTACACCGCGCAAGTAGGTGCCACGCTCGCCGCGGGCCTGGCCGCCCTCGTCTTCCTGGGCCTCGGCCTGGCGCTGCACCCGCCGCTCGACTACCTGAGCGACGCGATTCTCAAGCACGACAGCACGGCCCTCGACATCCGCACGGTCTGGGTCGCTGCTGCCATCGGGGCGGCCACCGCCCTGGTCACCGCCGTCGGCCTGATCACTCCGCGTCGCGGCGTGACCCCCTTCTGGGGCCGCTTCCTGGAGATCGCCGAGACGTTCGTGCTGCTCACGCTGATCCCGCTGGCCCTCGCCGTCTTCGACGTGTACGCGTCGGCCCGGGCGATGACCAGCTGAACGGGTGACCAAAGGCCCGGTCGGGTGCACTCCGGGCGGCTGGTACGCTGTGTAACGGCCGTTTGTGTACGCGCCCCCGGCAAACCCTGGGGGCAGCGCCCAGCGAGCCTCGCCTCCCGAGTTACGGAAGCTCCCCTGAGATGTGGACCAGGGGCACTCGGTGGCCACGAAAAAGACTACGAGGAGTACGCGTGCCGCTCGACGCCGCTACGAAGAAGCAGATCATCAGCGAGTTCGGCCAGAAGGAGGGCGACACCGGCTCCCCCGAGGTCCAGGTCGCCATGCTGTCCCGCCGTATCTCGGACCTGACCGAGCACCTCAAGACGCACAAGCACGACCACCACTCCCGTCGTGGTCTGCTGATCCTGGTCGGCCAGCGTCGCCGCCTGCTGCAGTACCTGGCCAAGAAGGACATCGCGCGCTTCCGTGTCCTGGTCGAGCGCCTCGGCATCCGCCGCGGTGCGGCCGGCGCCCGCTAAGACGCCGTGAAGGGAGCGGTTCCCGTTTGAGGGGGCCGCTCCCTTTGCTGTACGTGCGCACTGTCACCGACGCTTTGTAGTCTGGTGACGTACCACCACGATGTATGAGGAGAAGCGCACCCCCGCCGCCGCCGGTCCTCGGTAGTGGCCCCCGGAGACGCAAGAGGATCCCCGGGAGCTTCGATCGAAGACCGGCCCGCACTCAAGGCGCGCTTCTCCGTTCCGTCCGACTGCCACACGGGCAGATACGGACAAAAGACGAAACAGACGAAAGTAACGGAGAAAACGCTAGTGGAGAACGAGACCCACTACGCCGAGGCCGTCATTGACAACGGCTCCTTCGGCACCCGCACCATCCGCTTCGAGACGGGCCGCCTGGCCCGCCAGGCCGCCGGCTCCGCCGTCGCCTACCTCGACGACGACACCATGGTGCTCTCGGCCACCTCGGCCTCGAAGAACCCCAAGGACCAGCTCGACTTCTTCCCCCTCACGGTGGACGTCGAGGAGCGGATGTACGCCGCCGGCAAGATCCCCGGCAGCTTCTTCCGCCGTGAGGGCCGGCCCTCCGAGGACGCCGTCCTCACCTGCCGCCTCATCGACCGCCCGCTGCGCCCGTCCTTCAAGAAGGGCCTGCGCAACGAGATCCAGGTCGTCGCCACGATCATGGCGCTCAACCCCGACCACCTGTACGACGTCGTGGCGATCAACGCCGCGTCCGCGTCGACGCAGCTGGCCGGTCTGCCCTTCTCCGGCCCGGTCGGCGGCGTCCGCGTCGCGCTGATCAACGGCCAGTGGGTCGCGTTCCCGACGCACACCGAGCTCGAGGACGCCGTCTTCGACATGGTGGTCGCCGGTCGCGTCCTGGAGGACGGCGACGTCGCGATCATGATGGTCGAGGCCGAGGCCACCGAGAAGACCATCCAGCTGGTCAAGGGCGGCGCCGAGGCGCCGACCGAAGAGGTCGTCGCCGCCGGCCTCGAGGCCGCGAAGCCCTTCATCAAGGTCCTCTGCAAGGCGCAGGCCGACCTCGCCGCCAAGGCCGCGAAGCCGACCGCCGAGTTCCCGATCTTCCTGGACTACCAGGACGACGTGTACGAGGCCCTGACCGCCGCGGTCAAGGCTGAGCTGTCGGCTGCCCTGACCATCCCGGGCAAGCAGGACCGCGAGGCCGAGCTGGACCGCGTCAAGGGTCTGGCCGCCGAGAAGCTGCTCCCGCAGTTCGAGGGCCGCGAGAAGGAGATCTCCGCCGCGTACCGCTCGCTGACCAAGGCTCTGGTCCGTGAGCGCGTCATCAAGGAGAAGAAGCGCATCGACGGCCGCGGTGTCACCGACATCCGCACCCTGGCCGCCGAGGTCGAGGCCATCCCGCGCGTGCACGGCTCCGCCCTGTTCGAGCGTGGCGAGACCCAGATCCTGGGCGTCACCACGCTGAACATGCTGCGCATGGAGCAGCAGCTGGACACCCTCTCCCCGGTGACCCGCAAGCGCTACATGCACAACTACAACTTCCCGCCGTACTCCGTCGGTGAGACGGGCCGCGTCGGCTCCCCGAAGCGCCGCGAGATCGGCCACGGCGCGCTCGCCGAGCGCGCGATCGTGCCGGTCCTGCCGACGCGCGAGGAGTTCCCCTACGCGATCCGTCAGGTCTCCGAGGCCCTCGGGTCGAACGGCTCGACGTCCATGGGCTCCGTCTGCGCCTCCACCATGTCGCTGCTGAACGCCGGTGTGCCGCTGAAGGCCCCCGTCGCCGGTATCGCCATGGGCCTGATCTCCCAGGAGATCAAGGGCGAGACGCACTACGTCGCCCTCACCGACATCCTCGGTGCCGAGGACGCGTTCGGTGACATGGACTTCAAGGTCGCCGGTACCAAGGAGTTCGTGACGGCCCTCCAGCTGGACACGAAGCTCGACGGCATCCCGGCCTCCGTCCTGGCCGCCGCCCTCAAGCAGGCCAAGGACGCCCGCCTCCACATCCTCGACGTGATGATGGAAGCGATCGACGTCCCGGACGAGATGTCCCCGAACGCGCCGCGGATCATCACGGTCAAGATCCCCGTGGACAAGATCGGTGAGGTCATCGGCCCCAAGGGCAAGATGATCAACCAGATCCAGGAGGACACCGGCGCCGACATCACGATCGAGGACGACGGCACCATCTACATCGGTGCCGCCCAGGGCTCGCAGGCCGAGGCCGCCCGCGCCACGATCAACGGCATCGCCAACCCGACCATGCCGGAGGTCGGCGAGCGCTACCTGGGCACCGTCGTGAAGACGACGACCTTCGGTGCGTTCGTCTCGCTCATGCCGGGCAAGGACGGTCTGCTGCACATCTCGCAGATCCGCAAGCTCGCCGGCGGCAAGCGCGTGGAGAACGTCGAGGACGTCGTCGGCGTGGGCCAGAAGGTCCAGGTCGAGATCGCCGAGATCGACTCCCGCGGCAAGCTCTCCCTCGTCCCCGTCATCGAGGGCGAAGAGGGCGACGACGCGAAGGACGACACCGACAAGTGACGTCTCGTAACACCACGGCGACGGCCCGCACCTCCTCGGAGGCGCGGGCCGTCGCCCGTACCCAAACCCTGATCAAGGGCAGCAACGGCATCGGGACGGTCCGCAGGACCACGCTTCCGAACGGTCTGCGCATCGTCACCGAGACCCTGCCCTCCGTCCGCTCGGCGACCTTCGGCATCTGGGCGCACGTGGGCTCCCGCGACGAGACCCCGACACTGAACGGCGCGACGCACTACCTGGAGCACCTGCTCTTCAAGGGCACCTCCCGCAGGAGTGCGCTGGACATCTCGGCGGCCATCGACGCGGTCGGCGGCGAGATGAACGCCTTCACGGCGAAGGAGTACACGTGCTACTACGCGCGCGTGCTCGACACCGACCTGCCCCTCGCCATAGACGTCGTCTGCGACATGCTGACCGGCTCCCTCATCGAGGAGGCGGACGTCGACGCGGAGCGCGGCGTGATCCTCGAAGAGATCGCGATGACCGAGGACGACCCGGGCGACTGCGTGCACGACCTGTTCCAGCACACGATGCTCGGCGACACCCCGCTCGGCCGTCCGGTCCTCGGCACCGTCGACACGATCAACGCGCTGAGCCGCGGCCAGATCTCCCGCTTCTACAAGAAGCACTACGACCCGACGCACCTGGTCGTGGCCGCCGCGGGCAACGTCGACCACAACAAGGTCGTACGCCAGGTCCGCGCGGCCTTCGAGAAGGCGGGCGCACTCGGGACCACGGCGGCGGCCCCCGTCGGCCCGCGCGGCGGCCTCAAGACCCTGCGCACGGCCGGCCGCATGGAGGTACTCGGCCGCAAGACCGAGCAGGCCCACGTCATCCTCGGCATGCCGGGCCTGTCCCGCACCGACGACCGCCGCTGGGCCATGGGCGTACTGAACACGGCACTGGGCGGCGGCATGTCGTCCCGCCTGTTCCAGGAGGTCCGCGAGAAGCGGGGACTCGCCTACAGCGTGTACTCGTACACCTCGGGCTTCGCCGACTGCGGCCTGTTCGGCGTGTACGCGGGCTGCCGCCCGAGCCAGGTGCACGACGTCCTGAAGATCTGCCGTGACGAGCTCGACCAGGTCGCGCAGCACGGCCTCACGGACGACGAACTCACCCGCGCCGTCGGCCAGTTGAAGGGCTCCACGGTCCTCGGCCTCGAGGACACGGGCGCGCTCATGAACCGCATCGGCAAGAGCGAGCTGTGCTGGGGCGAGCAGATGTCGGTCGACGACATGCTGGAGCGCATCACCGCCGTGACCCCGGACGAGGTGCGCGCGGTGGCACGCGACATCCTGGGGCAGCGCCCGTCCCTGTCGGTCATCGGCCCGCTCAAGGACAAGCAGGCGGCGCGCCTGCACGAAGCGGTCGCGTAAGAACACTCAGGCCACTCAGGTCAAGGAAACGGACAGAAGATGAGCAAGCTGCGCGTGGCGGTCCTCGGAGCCAAGGGCCGCATCGGCTCCGAGGCCGTACGAGCCGTCGAGGCCGCCGAGGACATGGAGCTGGTCGCGGCCCTGGGCCGCGGCGACAAGCTGGACGCCCTCGTCGAGTCGGGTGCCCAGGTCGCGGTGGAACTGACCACGCCGGACTCGGTGATGGAGAACCTGGAGTTCTGCCTGAGCCACGGCATCCACGGCGTCGTCGGCACCACGGGCTGGACGGACGACCGCCTCGCGCAGCTGGACCAGTGGCTGGCCGCAGCGCCGGGGACGGGCGTGCTCATCGCGCCCAACTTCTCCATCGGCGCGGTCCTGACCATGAAGTTCGCCGAGGTGGCGGCCCCGTACTTCGAGTCCGTCGAGGTCATCGAGCTGCACCACCCGCGCAAGGTCGACGCCCCCTCCGGCACGGCCTCCCGCACGGCCCAACTGATCGCCGCCGCCCGGCAGAAGGCGGGCAGCGCCCCGCAGCCCGACGCGACGGCCACGGCGCTCGACGGGGCGCGCGGCGCGGACGTGGACGGCATTCCCGTCCACTCGGTCCGGCTGCGCGGCCTGCTGGCCCACCAGGAGGTCCTCCTGGGCGGCGAGGGCGAGACCCTCACGATCCGCCACGACTCGCTGCACCACAGCAGCTTCATGCCGGGCATCCTCCTGGGCGCCCGCAAGGTCGTGTCGACGCCGGGCCTCACCTTCGGCCTGGAACACTTCCTCGACCTGAACGGCTGACCCGTACCGATGCGCGCGAAAATCACGTACGCGATCACGGCAGCGGTCCTGGTCGTCTACTTCGTCCTGGCCGGCGACCGCGGCGTCATGCTCATCCGCCAGGGCACGGCGCTGACGATCACCTTCGGCATCGCCGTGCTGATCCTGCCGCTGATCGGCGTCTGGTTCCTGTGGGCGAACACCCAGTTCGTCCGCAAGGCCAACCGCCTGGCCGAACTCCTGGAGGCGGAGGGCGGGTTGCCCGTCGACGAGCTGCGCCGCGACGGCTACGGCCGCATCGACCGGGACTCCGCCGACGAGGTCTTCGCCCGCCGCAAGGCCGAGACGGAGGACACCCCGGGGGACTGGCGCTGCTGGTTCCGCCTCGCGGTCGCCTACAAGGACGCGCGGGACACCCCGCGCGCGCGGAAGGCGATGCAGCGCGCGATCGCGCTGCACGAGGGCCGCTCCCTGACGGTCTGAGACATACGAGAGGGGCCGCACCGACTCCGGTCGGTGCGGCCCCTCACTCGTGAGCTCACGCGCGCGGGCGGTACTCCTCGGCCCACACCTCGACACTGTCCGCGGCCCGGTCGAACGCCGTGCTGCGCCCGAGGAAGTCCCCGTTGTGGCTGGTGAGCAGCGTCGACTGCTCGCCCCGCTGATCCCGTCGTACGAGGACGAGGGCCTGTCCCTGGACCGTGCGGGGCAGCCCGAGCCAGCGCACCGGCTGCTGCACCGTGCGCGCCGCCGCGACCTTGTTCCACGGCACCGTCTGCGTCGTGAAGAAGGTGACGTGGCGCAGCCCGCGCGCGCTCACCCAGGCGCCCATCCGCAGCATCCGCAGGGCCGACGCGATGATCAGCACCGCGAGGACGCCGCAGATGGTGGCCGCGGTCGGATCACCGGCCACCGCGATGATCACGGCGGCGAAGAGCACGTACGACGCCAGGAGGAGCAGCAGCGCGGCCGCGCCCACCCGGTACGGGCCGGGGCGGTACGGGCGGCGCCACTGGTCGCGGTCGTCGAACGGCAGCGCGGCGTCCGCGGCCTCGTCAAAAGCTCGGTCGGCCGTCAGGAAGGGCAGGGGCACGACGGGTCCTCACTCGATCCACGCTGGACTGGGCTGTGCCCGGTGAGGCTACCTAGGCGCGCGCGGGCCTTCCACCCCAGGGGGCCGGACGAGTCAGCGCCCGTCCGAGGCCTCCGACTTCTGGGTGTGCGCGGGTGACTGATCTGCCGACAGCGCAGGCATCCCGAACAACAGGGAGCCGACGAGACCTGCGACGACGGTCAGCCCCACCAGCGTGCGCCCGGCGACCTGACCGGCGGACAGGCGCTCACGCTCGGGCGGCGTGACGTTACTGCGGAACTTGTCGGCTTCGGCGATGAAGGCGAACGGTACGGGCTCGCGCCGACGAAACATGGGCGGTGCTTCTCCTCAAGGGGTTCGAACGAAGTGTGTTCATCTACACAGACGCACGAACGCACCAAAAGGTGCCCTGTTTCGCCAAATTCACTGAAGTTCGCTCGCGTTCGGTCCCGTTCGCCGGAATGCCCGGTTGTCAGTGGCGGCCCGTAGAGTGGGCGCCGCCCGAGGAAGTGATGGGAAGGACCCCCCAAGCCGTGACCGAAACCCCTGCTGAAGACCTCAAGCCGACGTTCCGTGGCGACGTCACCGTGGAGTTGGTGAAGCACACCGCGAGCGACTCGGACGTACTGTTCGCGGCCCGCGTCTCCACCGTGGGCGAGCAGTCTTTGGACGAGCTGTCGAAGGACCCCGCCCGCTCCAAGGGCTTGATCAACTACCTGATGCGGGACCGTCACGGCAGCCCCTTCGAGCACAACTCGATGACCTTCCTCATCAGCGCCCCGATCTTCGTCTTCCGCGAGTTCATGCGCCACCGCGTGGGCTGGTCGTACAACGAGGAGTCGGGCCGGTACAGGGAGCTCCAGCCGGTCTTCTACGTTCCCGACGCCGACCGGAAGCTGGTCCAGGAGGGCCGCCCCGGCAAGTACGAGTTCGTCGAAGGCACGCAGGCGCAGCAGGAGCTGACGGCCCGTTGCATGGAGGACTCCTACCGGCAGGCGTACGAGGCGTACCAGGAGATGCTGGCCGCGGGCGTGGCCCGCGAGGTCGCGCGCGCGGTGCTCCCGGTCGGCCTGTTCTCGTCGATGTACGCGACGTGCAACGCGCGCTCGCTGATGCACTTCCTCGGCCTGCGCACCCAGCACGAGCTCGCCAAGGTCCCGTCCTTCCCGCAGCGGGAGATCGAGATGGTCGGCGAGAAGATGGAGGCGGAGTGGGCGCAGCTCATGCCGCTGACGTACGCGGCGTTCAACGCCAACGGCCGCGTGGCGCCGTAGCCCTTGACCTGGGTGCCCCTTGATCGCTGACTCGCGCGTGGCGGCACAGATGTGCGGGTCGACCGACCGAAGTGTCCGTATTGCGGCATTTCGGGAAGTTCATCTAGCCTGATCAAACGGACCCGGCACTGCTTGAACCCCCGAGCAGGCAGTGCCGGGCTCCATCTTTGTTATGACTTGTCGCATCCCCCGAGGGGGGACCCGGTACTGAGCAGCGAGTAGCGTGTTACCCATGGCTCCGACCTCCACTCCGCAGACCCCCTTCGGGAGGGTCCTCACCGCCATGGTCACGCCCTTCGCGGCGGACGGCGCACTCGACCTCGACGGCGCGCAGCGGCTCGCCGCCCACCTGGTGGACGCAGGCAACGACGGCCTGATCGTCAACGGCACCACCGGCGAGTCGCCGACCACCAGTGACGCGGAGAAATCGGAGCTCGTACGAGCTGTCGTGGAGGCGGTCGGCGACCGCGCCCACGTCGTCGCCGGAGTCGGCACGAACGACACGCACCACAGCATCGAGCTCGCCCGCGCCGCCCAGCAGGCCGGCGCCCACGGCCTGCTCACGGTCACGCCGTACTACAACAAGCCCCCGCAGGAGGGCCTGTACCGCCACTTCACGGCGATCGCGGACGCGACCGAACTCCCCGTGATGCTCTACGACATCCCGGGCCGCAGCGGCGTACCGATCAACACGGACACGATCGTCCGCCTCGCCGAGCACCCGCGGATCGTCGCCAACAAGGACGCCAAGGGTGACCTCGGCCGCGCCAGCTGGGCCATCGCCCGCTCCGGCCTCGCCTGGTACTCCGGCGACGACATGCTGAACCTGCCGCTGCTGTCGGTCGGCGCCTGCGGATTCGTCTCGGTCGTCGGCCATGTGGTCGCCCCCGAGCTGCGCGCGATGCTGGACGCGTACGTTGCTGGAGACGTGCACAAGGCGACCGAGATCCACCAGCAGCTGCTCCCGGTGTTCACCGGCATGTTCCGCACGCAGGGCGTCATCACGACGAAGGCCGCCCTCGCCCTGCAGGGACTACCGGCCGGACCGCTGCGCCTGCCTCTCGTCGAGCTCACTTCCGACGAAACGGCTCAGCTCAAGATCGATCTTGCGGCCGGCGGGGTACAGCTCTAACCACAGACTTCGCAAAGCTTCACAACTGAATCAACAGAAGAAGAGCAACACCCGAGAACCACCAACAACTGCTACTGCACGAACGTCACGCGCGCCACGTGCCCACAGGTACGTGGCGCGCGTGCTTAAAGGAGAGTCTTTTGAGCCATCCGCATCCTGAACTCGGCGCCCCGCCGAAGCTCCCGAAGGGCGGCCTGCGGGTCACCCCGCTCGGCGGCCTCGGTGAGATCGGGCGCAACATGACCGTCTTCGAGTACGACGGCCGTCTGCTGATCGTCGACTGCGGAGTGCTCTTCCCCGAGGAGGAGCAGCCCGGAATCGACCTGATCCTGCCGGACTTCTCGTCCATCAGGGACCGCCTCGACGACATCGAGGGCATCGTCCTCACGCACGGCCACGAGGACCACATCGGCGGCGTCCCGTACCTCCTGCGCGAGAAGCCGGACATCCCGCTGATCGGCTCCAAGCTGACCCTCGCCCTCATCGAGGCGAAGCTCCAGGAGCACCGCATCCGCCCGTACACGCTCGAGGTCGCCGAGGGCGACCGCGAGCGCCTTGGCCCGTTCGACTGCGAGTTCGTCGCGGTCAACCACTCCATTCCGGACGCGCTGGCCGTCGCCATCCGCACCCCGGCCGGCATGGTGGTCCACACCGGCGACTTCAAGATGGACCAGCTCCCGCTGGACCGTCGCCTCACGGACCTGCCGACCTTCGCCCGGCTCGGCGAGGAGGGCATCGACCTGCTCCTCACCGACTCGACGAACGCCGAGGTGCCGGGCTTCGTCCCGCCCGAGCGCGACATCTCGAACGTCATCCGTGGCGTCTTCGCGGGCGCCCAGAAGCGGATCATCGTCGCGTCGTTCGCCAGCCACGTGCACCGCATCCAGCAGATCCTGGACGCCGCGCACGAGTACGGCCGCCGGGTCGCCTTCGTCGGCCGCTCGATGGTCCGCAACATGGGCATCGCCCGGGACCTCGGCTATCTGAAGGTTCCCGCGGGCCTGGTCGTGGACGTCAAGACGCTCGACGACCTGCCCGACAGCGAGATCGTCCTCGTCTGCACGGGTTCCCAGGGCGAGCCGATGGCAGCGCTCTCGCGCATGGCCAACCGCGACCACCAGATCCGCATCGTCTCCGGCGACACGGTGATCCTGGCGTCGTCGCTCATCCCCGGCAACGAGAACGCGGTCTACCGCGTCATCAACGGCCTGACCCGCTGGGGCGCCAACGTCGTCCACAAGGGCAACGCCAAGGTGCACGTCTCGGGCCACGCCTCCGCGGGCGAGCTCCTGTACTTCTACAACATCTGCAAGCCGCGGAACCTGATGCCGGTCCACGGCGAATGGCGCCACCTGCGCGCCAACGCCGAGCTCGGCGCCCTCACCGGCGTCCCGCACGACCGCATCGTGATCGCCGAGGACGGCGTCGTCGTCGACCTCGTCGGCGGCAAGGCGAAGATCGTCGGCAAGGTTCAGGCCGGTTACGTCTACGTGGACGGCCTCTCCGTCGGCGACATCGGCGAGCCCGTGCTCAAGGACCGCAAGATCCTCGGGGACGAGGGCATCATCTCGGTCTTCGTGGTGGTGGACTCCAGCACCGGCAAGATCACCAGCGGTCCGACCATCCAGGCCCGCGGGTCCGGCATCGAGGACTCGGCGTTCGGCGCCGTCATGCCGAGGATCCAGGACGTCCTGGAGAAGTCGGCCCAGGACGGCGTCGTCGAGCCCCACCAGCTGCAGCAGCTCATCCGCCGCACGCTGGGCAAGTGGGTCTCCGACACGTACCGCCGCCGGCCGATGATCCTCCCGGTCGTCGTCGAGGTCTGACCTGGTCACAGCAGTGCTCATGGAGCGGGGCGCCTCGATTTGCATCGAGGCGCCCCGCTCCAGTAGGTTTACGGCTCCGCCTGAGGGGAACCCGGCGCACTCACGTGCTTCGGTCCCATCCCTGAGAGGGCCGGGAAATCCGACTCAGAATCTCTGATAAAATCGGATGCGCCGGAAAGGAAACGCGAAAGCGGAATCCTGGAAAGCGAAGCAAGACCCCGAGGAAATCGGCCGGTGAAACGGTCTGATAGAGTCGGAAACGCAAGACAGCAAGACCGAAGGGAAGCGCCCGGAGGAAAGCCCGAGAGGGTGAGTACAAAGGAAGCGTCCGTTCCTTGAGAACTCAACAGCGTGCCAAAAATCAACGCC
>NZ_JBITJZ010000010.1:0-221207 GCF_044460595.1 Streptomyces sp. NPDC050085
GGGGGGACCCTGTGGGAGAGTAGGACGCCGCCGAACTATTTTTGAATGGAAAGCCCCGGACCGGGATACGGTCCGGGGCTTTTCTGCGTTTGGGGGCAATTCAAGAGACCAGTTTCGCGTCGTATGCCACGATGACCGCCTGGACCCTGTCCCTCGCTCCCGTCTTTGCCAGGATGCGGGAGACATGGGTCTTCACCGTCGATTCCGCGAGGTGGAGGCGCTCGGCGATTTCCGAGTTGGTCCAGCCCTGGCCGATGACCGTGAGGATTTCGCGTTCTCGGTCGGTGAGGGCGGCGATGCGCGGGTCGGGGGCCGTGGCGGTGGCCGGTGCCGGGAGATGGTGGACGTACGCGTCGAGGAGGCGCCGGGTCAGGCTCGGGGCCACGATCGCGTCGCCGGCGGCCACCGCGCGGATTCCCGCGAGGAGTTCTTCGGGGAGGGCGTCCTTGATGAGGAAGCCCGAGGCGCCGGCGCGGAGGCCCGCATACGCGTACTCGTCCATGTCGAACGTGGTGAGGATGAGGATGCGCGGGCCGTTGTTCTCCGTGCCCGTCGTGATGATGCGGCGGGTGGCCTCGATGCCGTCCATGCCGGGCATGCGGATGTCCATCAGGACGACGTCCGGGCGGAGTTCGGCCGCCAGGCGGACCGCTTCCGTGCCGGTGCCCGCTTCGCCCGCGACGCTCAGGTCGTCCTGGCTCTCCAGGAGCATGCGGAAGCCGAAGCGTTGCATCGGCTGGTCGTCGACGATGAGGACCGAGGTCACGTGAGCGGTTCCTTAGGGGCGGGAGGGACGGCAGGGACGGGGATGTGGGCCGTTACCTGCCAGCCGCCGGCGGGGTGCGGGGCCGCCTCAAGTGTGCCGTTGTAGAGGGACGTTCGCTCGCGCATTCCCGTCAGGCCCCGGCCGCCGGGGGTCGGAGTGCCGCCCGTGCCGGTGTCGGTGATCGTCAGGGTCACGGCGTTGGGTGCGTAGGAGAAGGAGACCGTGGCCGTGGCCCCCGGGCCTGCGTGTTTGAGGGTGTTGGTGAGCGCTTCCTGGGTGATGCGGTACAGGGCGAGCTGGGTGCCCGGGGGGAGCGGGGGTGGCGTGCCGGTGTCGGTGAGTGTGACGGGGAGGCCTGCCGTGCGGACGCCGTCGATGAGGGCGTCCAGGTCGGTGAGCGTGGGCTGGGGGGTCAACTCGGGGTTGGCATGCGGGAGTTGCTCTGCCGTGGCGTCCAGTAGGCGGCGCAGTTCCGTGAGGGCCTGGCGGCTGGTGGTGGCGATGGCGGTGAGGGCCTGACCTGCTCGTTCCGGGTTGCGGGTGGCCGCGTAGGAGCCGCCGTCGGCGAGGCCCGTGATGACGGAGAGGTTGTGGCCGATGATGTCGTGCATCTCGCGGGCGATCCGAGCGCGTTCGGCGGCGGCGGCGAGCTGGGCCTGTTGGTCGCGTTCGACTTCGAGCTGGCGGGCCCGTTCGACGAGGGAGTTCGTGTAGTCCTGGCGGCTGCGGACGGCGATGCCCAGCAGACCGACCAGGGCGATCGACCAGATCTGGGGGACGACCTGCTGGTCCCAACTGCCCTCCGGGTAGCGGACGGTGCCGATGACCACCGGGATCATCGTCGCCGCGGACGCGAGGAGCAGGGTGCGCAGCGGGAGGCGCAGGGCGACGTTGAAGAGGAGCAGCATCTGGAGGAGTGAGGCCTGGAGGACCGCGCCCGTCCAGCTGTTGACGGCGCCGAAGGCCAGGGCCGCCGCGAGCGCGGGCAGCGGGCGGGTGCGGCGCCACAGCAGGGGCAGCGACAGGCCGAGGCTCAGGGTCAGGAGGAGGGCGTCGGGGACGTCGGTGTTCTGGGCGATGTTGCGCCAGCCGCCGCCCGTGTAGTCGATGAGGGCGGCGATGACGAAGAACCCGGTGAGGAACAGGTCCCAGACCAGTGGGCGGCGCCGGTCGAAGGCGCGGGCCCGCTCGGTGAGCCGCTGGGCGTACCGGGCGAGCGGTTGGGGGTCGCGGGGCTGTTCGTGTTCCGTCACCCGGTCATCATCCTCGTCCCCGTCCCCGTCCTCATCCTCATCCCCGTCCTCGTCCCCGTCCCCGTCCTCGTACGGTCTCAGTGCGGGGGCGGTGCGGCGTCAGACGTCGCGGCGCTTGAGGAGGAAGGCCGAGGTCGCGAGTGCTGCTGCCGCCCACAGGATCAGGCTGATGAGGGCCGCGGTCGGGGAGATGGAGTCGCCGGTCTGTGTGATCGAGCCGAGGGACTCGGAGGCCTTCGTGGGGAAGTAGCGCAGGGCGTCCTGGACGAAGTCCGCCGAGATCATGGCGAGTACCTCGGGCAGGATCAGGACCAGGCCGACGAACGCGCCGATGCCCGCCGGGACCGAGCGCAGCAGTGCGCCGAGGGCGAGGGCGACCAGGCTCAGCAGGGTGACGGCCGCCGCGTTGCCCGCGAGGGCGCCGAGGACGCCGGAGTCGGTGAGGGACAGCGCCTTGTCGGTGTCGGAGAGCCAGATCTGGGCGGCAAGGAAGGTGACGATGTTCGTCGCGAAGGTGAGGGCGAAGGCGAGCGTGGCGAAGACTGTCGCCTTGGACCACAGCACGGGCAGACGGCGCGGCACGGCTGTCAGCGAGGCGCGGATCATGCCGTTCGAGTACTCGCCCGCCGTGATCAGGATGCCGAGGACGGCGACGCAGATCTGGGAGAGCTGGGTGCCCAGGAGGATGAAGGTGATGGTGTCGATCTCGGAGTCGTCGCCGTCGTAGGTGGAACCCATGATGGCGCCGACGGTGATGACCAGCGCGCAGGCGATGGCGAGGGTGAACCAAGTGGAGCGCAGCGTACGGAGTTTGTGCCATTCCGAGTGCAGGACGCGGCGCGGCGTCACGGCGTAGGGAGTGGGAGTGGGAGTAGGGGTGGGGGTGGTCGTCGTGGTCATCGTGCGGCTCCCGTCAGGGGCTTGCCGGTGGTCGCCTGGTACTCGACCTCGTCGTGGGTGAGGTTCATGAACGCCTGCTCCAACGAGGCGGTCTGCGGGGTGAGTTCGAAGAGCGGGATCCCGTGGGTGGCGGCGAGCCGGCCGATGTCCGGGGCCTCGATGCCGCGCACGTGGAGGGTGTCGGGGGTCTCGACCGTCGCTTCCGCGCGGGTCAGCAGGTCGAGGAGGCGGGGGGCTTCCGGGGTGACCACCTTGACGTAGGCGGCGCCCGATTCGCGGACGAGGTCGGCGACCGTGGTGTCCGCGAGGAGGCGGCCGCGGCCGATGACCACCAGATGGTCCGCGGTCAGCGCCATCTCGCTCATCAGGTGCGAGGAGATCAGGACCGTACGGCCTTGCTGGGCAAGGGACTTGAGGAGGTTGCGGATCCACAGGACGCCCTCGGGGTCCAGGCCGTTGACGGGTTCGTCGAGGACGACCGCGGCCGGGTCGCCGAGCAGGGCGGCGGCGATGCCGAGGCGCTGGCCCATGCCGAGGGAGAAGCCCTTCACGCGTTTGCCCGCCACGTCGCTCAGGCCCGTGAGGTCGAGGACGTGCTCGACGCGGGAGCGCGGGATGCCGTGCGTGTGGGCGAGGGCCATGAGGTGGTGGAAGGCGGTGCGGCCCGGGTGGACCGCCTTGGCCTCGAGGAGCGCGCCGACCTCGGTGAGGGGGGCGGCGTGGGTGGCGTAGGCGCGGCCGCCGATCGTGGCACGCCCTGCGGTCGGGGCGTCCAGGCCGAGGAGCATGCGCAGGGTCGTGGACTTGCCGGCGCCGTTCGGGCCGAGGAAGCCGGTGATCGTGCCGGGCTCGACCGTGAAGGTCAGGTCGTCGACGGCGGTCCTGCCGGACTTGCCGCCATAGCGTTTGGTGAGGCCGTGGGCTCGGATCGTCATGCCTACGAAGATGCCGCGCGGCAGGGGCGGCCCGCGTCCGTCCGCGGCATCGAGCTGGGGAAAAGGCGTAGTACCGGGGTACTACGGGGCCTTAGGGTGCGCTTCATGGATGAGAAGTACGAGGTCAGGGCCGTACGGGCCGACGAGTGGCGGGACGTGAGGCAGCTGCGGCTCGACGCGCTGCAGGATCCGGCGGCGCCGATCGCGTTCCTCGAGACGTACGAGCAGGCGCTGGAGCGTCCCGACTCGTTCTGGCAGGACCGGGCGGCCGGGGCCTCGCACGGGACGGCGGCGCGGCAGTTCGTGGCCGTCGCCGAGAGCGGGCGGTGGCTCGGGACGGTCGTGACGCTGGTCGAGGAGGCCGGGGCCGACGACATCTTCGGGTATCCGGTCGAGCGGCGGCAGGCGCAGCTCGTGGGCGTGTTCGTGCGGCCCGAGGCGCGGGGGTGCGGGGTGACCGAGGCGCTGTTCACCGCGGCCAGTGCGTGGGGGTTCTCGCTGGAGGGGCTCGAGCGGGTGCGGCTGCATGTGCACGAGGACAACGCGCGGGCCGAGGCGTTCTATCGGAAGTTCGGGTTCGTCCGCACCGGAAGGGTCGTCCCGGAACCGGGCGACCCCTCCAAGGTGGACTACGAGATGGTGCTTACGTCTCTTTAGGTCACTGGCTCTTCAGATCCCCGGACGCGGAGTTATGCGTACGGTCGTGCCGCGCGGGCCGTGCGCAGGGCGTGGGCCCACCAGTCCAGCTGGTCGAGGAGGACCTTGGCGGCGCCGGCCGCGCCCTGCGGGTCGTGGGCCGGGCCGTCCTCGGCGAAGAGGTCCGCCGTCGCGCGGTGGAAGCTGACTCCGTCGCGGACCGTGGTGCAGTGCAACTCGGCGAAGACCAGGCGGAGTTGCTCCACCGCGCGCAGGCCGCCCGCCACGCCGCCGTACGAGACGAAGCCGACGGGCTTGGCCTTCCACTCCTTCATGTGCAGGTCGATGAAGTGCTTCAGGTGGGCGGGGAAGCTGCGGTTGTACTCCGGGGTGACGATCACGAAGGCGTCCGCGGCGGCTACGCGGGCCGCCAACTCGGCCTGTTCCGGGGTGGGTTCGTGGCCCCAGGCCGGGTGTGTGTCGGGGAGCGCCAGGTCGGCCAGGTCGATGACGTCGAAGTGGGTCGTGGGGGCGTGGGTCCTGGCCTGGGTGGTGAACCAGGTGCCCACCGTGGGCGCGAGGCGGCCGTCCCGGGTCGAGCCGATGACGATGGCTACGCGGAGGGGGGTCTGGGTGGAAGTCATGTCGAGGTGCTCCTGGGGTGTGGTGGGACGTGCCGGATCGGTGTGTGCGTAGATCACGTGGTTGTTCGGGGCCGCTCGGGGGTGCGCCCTGGGGTCAGAAGGCGGTGGACCAGTGCCGCCAGTGCTGTCGTCAGGGCCGTCACCGTCCACAGCGTCACCCGCCACGCCGAGGTGAACTCCGCCGTGTGGCCCGCCGCTCCCGCTTGGACGTGCGCCGCCAACTCCCCTGATCCCAGGCGGGATTCGAGTGCCGTCAGCATGATCGCGCCGAAGGCCGTGAGCATGACGGCGCCCGTGCCGCCGCGGACCGTGTTGAGGAAGCCGGAGGCCATGCCGACCTCGGATGCGGGGACCATCGACATGGCCTGGGCGTCGATGATGCCGATGGACAGGCCCTGGCCCGCGCCGATGGTGAGCAGGGGGCCCGCCAGGGCGGTGGCGGAGATGCCGGGGTGGAGCGTGGTGAGCCAGGCGTTGCCCGCGGCGATCAGGAGCAGGGACAGGACCAGGAGGTGCCGGGCCGGCACGCCCCGGTTGACCAGGCGGGCGCCGAGCGGCGGCAGGGCCAGGATCGGGCCGGTCATCAGCAGCAGGGTCAGGCCCGCGGCCCGGGCCGACGTGCCGCCTGCGCCCTGGAGGTACGTGGGCAGGAAGGTGAGGACGCCGGTGGTGCCCGCGCCGAGGCCGAAGGAGCCGACGGCCCAGCCGAGGAACGCCGGGTTGCGGGTGAGCCGCGGATCGAGGATCGGGCGGCCCGAGCCGGTGCGGACGAGGCGCTGCTCGACGCGGACGAACGTGCGGAGCAGGGCCGCTGCCGCCGCCGCGGGGAGCAGTGTGCCGGCCGATGTCCACCCGGACTTGGAGCCCTGGGTGACGGCGAAGAGCGCGAGGGCCAGGCCTGCGATGAACGTGGCCGCGCCCGCCTTGTCGACCCGCGGCCGGGTCTCGGCCCTGGACTCCGCCATCAGCCGGGTGCCGATGACGATGACGGTGCCCACAGCGGCGTAGGACAGGAAGGTGGCGCGCCAGCCGACCGCGTCGACGAGCCAGCCGGAGAAGGTGGGGCCGAAGGCGAGGCCGAGGCCCGCTGTCGTGCCGAGCGAGGCGAAGACGCGGGTGCGGGCCGTCCCGGTGAAGGTGGCCGCGAGCAGCGAGCCGCCGCTGGCCATGACGCCGGCGGCGCCGATGCCGGACACGATGCGGACCGCGTCCAGGAGCAGGATGTGGTCGACGAGGGCCGAGCCGACCGTGCCCGCCGTGTAGAGGGCCGCGCCCGCCGTGAGGATCCGGCGGCGGCCGTACAGATCGCCGAGCGAGCCGGCGACCAGCATCAGCGAGGACGCGGCGAGGAAGTAGCCGACGACGACCCACTGCAGGGTCGCGCCGGATGCGCCGAGGTCGGCTCCGATGCGGGGCAGCGCCACCGTGGTGCCGGACATCGCCATGGGGAGCGTGAGCATGCCGAGGAGGACGACGGCGAGCGTGACCGTGGGGCGGGTGGGTCGAGTGAGAGGGGTGGGGCGGCTGCCGCCGACTTCGCGGGCCGCCGAAGCCGGGGGTTCGGTTGCCATGCCGGTAAAGTACAACCGGGGTTGTAGTTAGTGCAACGGTCGTTGTACCTAGGTCTCTGTGCCTAGGCTGGACGGGACGGAGGTGCGAGATGGCGGGACGGGAATCGGCGGCGCCGCGCAAGGGCACGGTCGAGAAGCGGCAGGCGCTGCTGCGCGGGGCGCGCACGGTCTTCGGGCGCGAGGGGTACACGCGCGCGGGCATCGACGAGATCGCGGCCGAGGCCGGAGTCTCGACGCGCACCCTCTACAACCACTTCGGCGGCAAGGAGAACCTCTTCCGTGAGGCACTCCTCGACAGCGCGGCCGCCGTCACCGCCGCCCATGTCGCCATCGCCGAACGGCACTTGAGCAAGGTCACCGACGTGGAGAAGGACCTGCTCGCCTTCGCCCGGGAATGGATGGGGCGGCGCGGCGACCACGACGCGCACATGCTGCTCGTCCGCCAGATCATCGCCGAGGGGCACCATCTGCCCGCGGGCGTCGTCGAGGAGTGGCAGCGCATCGGCCCGCGCGCGACGGTCGAGGCGGTGCGCGCGCGGTTCGTCGAGATCGGCGAGCAGGGCCTGTTGGCGGTAGACAAGGCCAACTCCGCCGAAGCGGCACGGTACTTCATGCTGTTGGTGCCGGGGTCCGTGACCGTCGACACGTACTACGGCGTCGTGCCGATGTCGGCGGCGGAGGTCGACGCGCGCGTGGAGAGCGGTGTCGCCACGTTCTTGAGGCTCTACTCGGTCCGGGCGGCCCGGAGTTCGAACAGGGCCTAGACGGTGGGGAGTTCGGCGTCCGGCCAGCGCGTGCGGCCCTGTTCCCGGGACCGGAGCAGGGCCAAGGTCACCAGGCCTCGGTCCGCTCCGGTGGACAGCAGCTCCGGGAGCTGGGGAAGAGGAGCCACTGCCGCGACGTCGTCCAGGACGAACGTCATTGGTGGGTCGAGCCGACCGGCGGGTGACCTTTCGGCCATGCGGCGGCCGCGCTCGACCACGCTCGAGGCGAGGGCCGTCAGGAGCGGCATGGCGCCGGGATTCGCCTTGGGGTCCTCGATGGGTTCACCCACCAGGTAAAGCGTGCCCCCTTCATCGACGAAGGAATCCAGGGTGAGCGCATCAGTTCGGTTGGGATTGCACGCCTCGCGGATGTGGACCGAGAAGAGCGAGGACAGGGCGCGGGCCGTCAACTCCTGTGCTACGTCGCGGCGTTCGGGGTGCGAGGTGAGTGCCGCCTCCAGTTCGCCCGCGGCGCCGGACGCCGCCTTCGGGCTCGTCCGCAGGATGCGTACGGCGTCCTGGACCTGGCTGCCCTGGGCCCAGCGGTGCACGTGCCGGAACGGTTTGCCGTCCACGGCGGCCGCGTGCAGATAGCTGCGCAGCAGGGTGTCGGCGGTTTCGGCCACCGCCGAGTCGAGTCTGGCCGTCGGCCTTATCGGGGCGAGCAGTGCGGTGGCGCGGGTGGCCGCAATTGCCTTGTCCTCGCAGCCCGTTGCTGGGTTCCAGTGCATTCTGGCCGGGGTGTCGCACAGGTGCGCCGGGTCGTACAGGAGGACCGGGCCCAGCTTGGCCCGGGCGTCCTTCGTCTCCGCCCACACGTCCGGGGCGGAGGTGATGACCAGGGCCGGGCCCTCGGCGTCCCGGATCGCCTGTACGGCCAGGGGGTGGCGGTCGGACGGGGGGCCCAGGAGGAGAGGGCCTCGCGGGGCGGGGACGGGGGTCACCGGGGGTGTGGGTTCGGGTTCAGTGGGGTGGAAAGCGGGCGTCTGCGTGGCTGGGGCTTCGGGTTCGCTGACGGTTGTCCGTGGTTGCTCGCGCCCCGCGGCGGAGCCGCTGATCGGCACGGGCCCGCGCTCCTGGGGCACCTGTGTCTGCTCGGGGGTGTGCCCACGGCCCCGAGGCACCTGTGTCTGCTCGGCGGGGGTGTGCTCGCGGGCCTGGCGGAGCGCCTCTCGCTCCCTGGCCCTCACCGCCCGCCACCGCGCCACCGTCCCCGCCACGAAGATCGCCAGCACCACCAGGATCATCAACTGGCCGATGACCAGGCCCCAGACGAGCCCGTACCCCGTGAGTTCGTCCTTCGGGGTGTTCGGCCAGGCGCCGACGATGTCGTGCGGCCGGGCGACCAACGACCGCATGGCCAGCGGTGTATGACCGAACGTCACGTTCTCTGGCCACGCGCCCTTGGCGAACAGGCCCGCCAGCCCCGTCGCCGTCCACACCATGATCGTCATGCCCAGCAGGAACGCCAGGACGCCGACCAGGAGGCTGTCGGGGACGCCCCGGCCGCGCTCCTCCCGGTAACGCCGTTCATCGCGCATCGTCACGCCACCGTGGACTCGGACGAGTCGCTCAGCCGCTGCTCGACGAAGGCAGCCGCCCGCTCCTCGGCCTCCAACTCGGCGGCGTACAGGGCATCGTCACCGAGCGTCTCGGCGGACGACTCGGTCATGGCGCGGTCGGTGAAGACCAGTGGCCGTTCCGTCTCGGTGACCAGGTGTTTGACCACTTGGACGTTGCCGTTGACGTCCCAGACGGCGATGCCGGGCGTGAGCGTGGGGATGATCTCGACGGCCCATCTGGGCAGGCCCAACACCCGTCCCGTGGCCCGTGCCTCGTCCGCCTTCTGGGCGTAGATCGTCCGCGTGGAGGCCATCTTGAGGATCGCGGCCGCCTCCTTGGCCGCCGCCCCGTCGACCACGTCGGACAGGTGGTGGACGACCGCCACGAAGGACAGGCCGAGCCGGCGCCCGAACTTCAGCAGGCGCTGGAACAGCTGCGCCACGAAAGGGGAGTTGATGATGTGCCACGCCTCTTCGACGAGGAAGATGCGCTTCTTGCGGTCGGGGCGGATCCAGGTGTGTTCGAGCCAGACGCCGACGATCGCCATCAGGATGGGCATGGCGATGGAGTTGCGGTCGATGTGGGAGAGGTCGAAGACGATGAGGGGCGCGTCGAGGTCGATGCCGACCGTCGTCGGGCCGTCGAACATGCCGCGCAGGTCGCCGTCGACGAGCCGGTCGAGGACGAGAGCGACGTCGAGTCCCCAGGCGCGTACGTCCTCTATGGCGACGTTCATCGCCTCGGCCGACTCCGGTTCCGGGTGGCGCAGTTGCTCGACGATGTCGGTGAGGACGGGCTGCCGCTCGACGAACGTCTCGTTGACGTAGGCGTGCGCGACCTTGAGCGCGAAGCCGGAGCGCTCGTCGAGGCCGTGGCCCATCGCGACCTCGATGATCGTGCGGAGCAGCGCGAGCTGGCCCGTCGTCGTGATCGCCGGGTCGAGCGGGTTGAGGCGGATCCCCATGTCGAGGGCGGCGGTCGGGTCGAGCCGGATGGGAGTTATCCCCAGCTCCTGCGCGATGAGGTTCCACTCGCCGACCCCGTCCTCACCCTGCGCGTCGAGGACGACGACCTGCCGGTCACGGAACCTCAACTGCCGCAGCACGTAAGTCTTTTCGAGGGCGGACTTGCCGTTGCCGGACTCGCCGAGCACCAGCCAGTGGGGGGCCGGGAGCTGCTGTCCGTACAGCTGGAAGGGGTCGTAGATGTAGCCCTTGCCCGAGTAGACCTCGCGCCCGATGATCACGCCGGAGTCACCGAGTCCGGGTGCGGCGGTGGGCAGGTAGACGGCCTGGGCCTGGCCCGTCGACGTACGCACGGGCAGCCGGGTCGTCTCCACCTTTCCGAACAGGAAGGAGGTGAAGGCGTCCGTGAGGAGGGACAACGGATCCCGCATGTGCAGCGCCTACCTTCTGGCCTTGTGAAACATGAGGACCACGGGACTACCGTCGGATGCCGGTGGCGAACGGCAACGTGTTCACGAACGCCCGGTGGTGCTCACGATCGCACCACTCCAGCTTCAGATACGACTTGCCTGCCGAGGCACGGATGGTGCGCTTGTCGCGGGCGAGCGCGTCCGGGTTGCGGGACGAGACGGTGATGTACCCGACGAGGTTGACGCCTGCCGCGCCGCTCGCCAGGTCCTCGCCGCGCTGGTCGAGACGGCCGTGGGCGGCGATGTCGCGCGGGTCGACGGTCCGGTTCATCTTGGCGGCGCGGGACGCCTCCGCCTCGTCGTTCGTCTTCTCGGTCAGCATGCGCTCGATGGCGATCTCGGTGGGTTCGAGGTCCATCGTGACGGCGACGGTCCGGATGACGTCCGGGGTGTGAACGAGGAGCGGAGCGAGGAAGTTGACGCCGACCGGTGTCATCGGCCACTCCTTGACCCAGGCCGTGGCGTGGCACCAGGGCGCACGCGTCGACGACTCGCGCGTCTTCGCCTGCAGATAGGTCGGCTCCATCGCGTCCAGCTCGGCGGGCCACGCATTGCGCTTGGTCATCGCCTGGATGTGGTCGATGGGGTGGTCCGGGTCGTACATGGAGTGGATGAGGGAGGCCAGCCGCCCCTGCCCGAGCGGCTGCCGTACGCGGATGTCGGCTTCCTGCAACCGCGAGCAGATGTCGGTCAGTTCACGCGCCATGACGACGGCGAGCCCGGCGTCCCGGTCGACCTTCTTGCCGGCCTTGGGGCGTGAGGCGCGCGCCATGGCGTTGGCCTCGGCGGCGAGCTCGCGCGTGAAGTGCATGCACGCCACCAGATAGGCCCGGTGCTGCTCGCTGCTGGTCGACACCATGGACTGCAGCTGGTCGTACGACTCCTGCAGCCAGCCGAGCGAGCGGTCGTCGCCGCGTACGGCCACGTCCTTGGCGTGCGCGTCCGGGTCGGCGGGCAGCGTACGGGCGAGCATCTGGAGGCGGGTCACGAACCCGTCCCCGTTGGCCACGTGCTTCAGCAGTGTCCCGAAGCGGTCGACGAGCGCTTCCTGGTCCTCCGAGTCGCGCAGGCCGACGCCCGGACCCTCGATCTCGATGGCGGCCGTCACGGTCCGCCGGTCGGCGTGCAGCAGCACGGCGATCTCGTCGGGCCCGAAGGGAGCGGCGAGCCAGGTCAGCCGGCCGATCCCGGGCGGCGGCCCGATCTCGACCTCGCGCCCGTCGAACCGCGTGCCGGCCTCCATGGTGCGGGACCGGTAGGCGGAGCCGCGCTTCAGCTGCCGCTTGTAACTCCGGTTGATCTCGAACCACTTGTAGAAGGTGCGGTGCTTGTACGGGATGTAGACCGCGGCCAGGGCGAGCAGCGGAAAGCCCATGAGCAGCACGATGCGCAGGGACAGTACGGGCACGAGGAGCCCGCACATCATGCCGAGGAAGGCACCGCCGATGATCAGTGCGAGCTCGCCGGACTCGCGGTTCCTGCCGACGATCGCGTTCGGCCGGGCCCGGCCGATCAGATATGTACGGCGGGGCGTGACCTGTGGGGACACATGGGACTGGGTCGTCAACGCCCTGCACCTCCTTGCCTGTTGCCGTTGCTACTCGTGTCGCCCCCGCGGCCGCGGCTCGCGTGCGGGGTGTTCGTGGGGCTGGTGCGGGGCGGGGGTGCGGCGGAGGGGACAGTTCCGCCGCCGCCCCCTGAGGCGGCCGGGCGACTGCTGTGCGCGGCCACGCCGCCGGACACGGGGTTGGCCGGGCGGCCCTGGGACGCGCCGCCGTTGTTGCCCGAACCCCCGCTGTCCGAACGGCTGCTGTGGGTCTTGATGCCCTGCGAGACGAGTGAGGCGGGCGAGGAGATGACGGCCGCGGCCTTGCCCTCGGCGCCCTGCATGATCCGGTTCTTGCGTACGTTGGCCATCTCGTCGCCGAAGCCCGGGACGAAGCGGTAGATCATGCCGCTCGCGAAGATGGCCAGCAGGACGATGGCGAGCCCGGACACCACGGCGGCCAGCGAATCGGGCCCGCCGCTGCTGGTCGACAGCGCTCCGGCGAGACCCAGCACGATCACGATGACGGGTTTCACGAGGATGACGGCGACCATGATCCCGACCCAGCGGCGGACATGGCCCCACAGGTTCTTGTCGACGAGGCCCGAGTACACGACGACGCCGAGCAGCGCGCCCACGTAGAGCAGGACGGCGCGGAGATAGAGCTCGAGGTACAGCACCCCGGCCGCGATGATCGACACGAGCGACACGACGATCAGCATGATCGGGCCGCCGCCGATGTCGTTGCCCTGCTTGAGGGCCTGCGAGAACGTCCCGAAGAACGTGTCCGTCTGATTGCCGGTCGCCTTCGCGAGTACGTCTGTGACGCCGTCCGTGGCGGAGACGACCGTGTACAGGATGAGCGGGGTGAACGCGGAGGCGAGGACGGTCAGCCAGAGGAATCCGACGGCCTCGGACAGCGCGGTGCTCAGCGGGACGCCCCGCACGGCGCGCTTGGCCACGGCGAGCAGCCACAGCAGGATGGTCAGGACGGTCGACGCGGCGAACACCACGGCGTACTGCTGCAGGAACTTCTGGTTGGTGAAGTCGACTTCGGCCGTCTTCTGCACGGCCTCACTGAGCTTGTCGACGGTCCATGACGCGGCGTCGGCACAGCCCTTGGCGAGGCTGGACAGGGGGTCGAGGGGGTTCTCGGTGCCGGGGGGCATGTTCCCGCCGGTGGTGCCGCCGGTGGAACCGGAGCCCTTGTCGTCGCGCTGGCAGTACGCCTTGGCGGGGCCGCGGATGAGGTCGCAGGGATCGCTGGAGGGGGTGGGAGTGGGCGCGGCGAACGCCCGGGTCGCGAGCAGCACCGCTGTGGTCTGAACGGCGGTGACAGTTGCGGCGAGGGTGAGGGTGCGGCGCCGGCGGCTAGCGGGCATAGGTGAAGCCTCCGTACTCCTCCACGGCCTTCGCCATGTCGTCGGCCGTCGAGGCCCGTTGGTCGCGGCCGACCGGGACTGGGCCGTCCTTCTGCGTGAAGTCCTCCACCTTCCAGTCACCGTTGACCCAGCGCATCCGGTAGCTATTCGTGTACCAGCTCTCGGACACCGGATTCTTGGTGCCTTCACCGGCCAGGCCGAACAGGGACGAGTACCAGATCGAGACGGTCGCGGTGTCGCCCTGGAACGCGGTCGTCTTCGTACCGACCGGGATGATGCGGGAGACGAACGTGGTGCCGCTCGGCGCGGTGCCGTCCTTGTTGAGGCCGATGCTCGTCAGGAAGGCTTCGTCGGAGTACACCTTGTCGAGGTCACCCCTGCGGGCGGCTGCTGTCGACGGCGTATAGACGGCGTCGACGACCCGGTCCCGCTTGGTCTTGTCGAACATGTCGGCGGAGCCCAACTGCACCGCGTAATTCGCCGCCGCCGACTGAACACCCTGCTCATCATGCGCGAACCCTGAACCGACCGGCTTCGTGCCGGTCGGGGCCGTGGGGGACGAACCGGCCCGGGACCCCGCGCTCCCGTTGTCGCCGGAGGAACCGTCGTCGCCACCCCGGTTCGCGAAGGCGATCGCCGCGATGAGGAGGACCACGACCCCGACCACGGTGACCAGGGAACGGGACGACGTGCGGCCCGATCTGCGCGCGCCCCCGTACACGTCGCTGCCCGAGCCCTCGGGCAGCCGCGTCCGGGTCTGGCCGGTGCCGCCGTAGACGTCGTCGTCGCTGTGCCGACCGTCAAGACTCATCTCGGGTTCGCCCCCTCAAGCCCCGCGCGTGCATCTCCGCGTACTTCTCCGCGTACGACGGTAGCCGCCCTGGTTCGCCTGGGGGCGTGGTGTGGTGACTGGACATCAGGGACACGGGACCTCAGCCATGGGGCGCAAGAGCGAGCGGGGACTAGGGAGTCGGGCAGGACGGGGACGGGCCGGGACTGAGGTGGGAGACCGGACGGACCCGGGGGCTAGACGGCCATGCCGTACACGATCGTGAACAGCGTGCCGAGCGAACCGATGATGAAGACGCCGGTCAGGCCCGCGATGATCAGGCCCTTGCCCTGTTCGGCGCTGAAGGTGTCGCGCAGGGCCGTCGCCCCGATCCGTTGCTTGGCGGCGCCCCAGATCGCGATGCCGAGGCAGAGCAGGATGGCCACCGCCATCACCACCTCGATCATCACGCGTGCCTCGTTGCCCAGGCTCCCGAACGGGCCCCAGTCGGGGGCGATCCCGCCGATGATGGTCGTGATGTCGCCCTTTTCGGCTGCCAGCAGCATGTGTAACTCACCGCCCCAAGTGGGTAGTTCTGTCGCCCCCGCCGCAGCGCAGAGGTCAGGCCTATTCTTCCTCAGAACGTCGCCCATGCCTGCCGACTTGGCGCCATTCGTTGGCCGAGTTTCTCCGTAGGGATGCCGGTGGGACGGATCCGTATACGAAGAAACGTAAGGTCACTCTGTGTATCACGGGCGATTACATGGAGCAATGAACGGCTCAGCCGTGACCCTCATGTCTCGAGCCCCTCCACGAAGTGGTCGAATTCGCCTGCTTGTACACCGAGTACGAACGCCTCCCATTTCCTCCGGGTCGTCGTGACGACGGTGCCGGGGTCGGAGGTCTCGCGCAGGTGGACCAAGTCGCCCGCGCCGAAGGCGATTTCGATCCAGGGGCCCGGGCCCTCGGCGCCCTCGGGGGCGGCGCGGGTCCAGTTCAGGTCGGTGGGGATGTCGGACATGGTTCTCCGTCGTCGGCCAGGGGCAACTTCCACGGACAAGGTAGACCCGTCCCCGGCCGGGCCCCCGCCTACACTGTGGCCCGGTGTACTCCCCTGCGGCGAAGGGCGGTTGACGGTGCGTAAGACGTGGATCGTCGCGGGTGCGGGCGTCGCCGGGGGGACCGGGTTCGTGACGCTGCTCGTCGTGGGCACCTACATGGCGGCCGGGAGCCTGACCAATGGGGTGGGGCAGGGGGCCGTCGGGCTCGCCAAGGGGGCCGTGCCCGCCGCCTACCAGTCGCTCGTGCAGAAGTGGGGCAATCTCTGCCCCGCCATCAACCCCGCCCTGCTCGCCGCGCAGCTCTACCAGGAGAGCGGCTTCAACCCGAAGGCGACGAGTCCCGCCAAGGCGTACGGCATCGCACAGTTCATCAGCGGGACCTGGGCCACGCACGGCGTCGACGGGGACGGGGACGGGGACCGGGACATCTGGGACCCGAACGACGCCATCCCGTCCGCCGCCTCGTACGACTGCGAGCTCGCCAAGTACGTGAAGGACGCGCCCGGCGACCAGACCAAGAACATGCTGGCCGCTTACAACGCCGGTGCCTACGCCGTCATCAAGTACAAGGGCGTGCCGCCCTATCGCGAGACCCAGAACTACGTGAAGACCATCACGACCCTGGAGAAGAGCTTCGCCCGGCCGGTCGGGCGCGTGCAGCCCTCTCGGCAGGCCGCCGCGGCCATCTATTACGCGCAGAAGAAGCTGGGGACCGAGTACCTGTGGGGTGGGAACGGGACCGCCGACCAGGGCGGGCGGTTCGACTGCTCCGGGCTGACCAAGGCCGCGTACGAGACCGTGGGGATCGAGCTGCCGCGGGTCGCCAACGACCAGTACAACGCCGGGCCGCATCCGAAGCGGGACGAGCTGCTGCCGGGGGATCTCGTCTTCTTCTCCGACGACCTCAGCAACAGTCGTGCCATTCGGCACGTGGGGCTGTACGTGGGAGGCGGGTACATGATCGATGCGCCTCGGCCGGGGGCCGTCATCCGGTTCGACCCCATCGACACCCCCGACTACTTCGGTGCGACCCGGGTCACCGAGGACGGTGCCAAGGCCCTTCCGACCGCCTCGCCCGAAGTGTGACGTGGCTTGAACTCTCCGTTAAGGCCTGGCCCTGAGCTGCGGGTTTGTGTCTCTCTTCGATAACGTCTGCGTGATCATTCGGTGGAGTGTGGAACGTAGAGAGTGGGTCTGTGCGTTCCTGCTCATGGACCGGAAACAACCACGGGGGTGGCTGACGTAAGACGCGACGACGAAGGGGCCGCTGAACCATGGCTGGACTCGAGGCACTCGAGAGTTCCGGGTCGAACCCCGACGTCACGCTGCTCTACGACATCAACGGGCTGACGGACGACACCCCGCGCTGGTTCGACCGCGGCATGGAGTTCGTCGGTGAGTACGGGATCCTGCTAGGCCTCGTGCTGGTCGCGCTGTGGTGCTGGTGGGGGGCCCGGAAGCGGGGCGCCCTTGATGACGCCGCCTCGTCCGTCGCCGCCGTCGTGTGGGCGCCGCTCGCCGCGGGCCTGGCCGTCCTGGTGAACGTGCCGATCCGGTCCTTCGTCGAGCGACCCCGTCCCTTCAAGGACCATGACGGGCTGACCGTCCTGATCTCCGGTAAGAACGACTTCTCCTTCGTCAGCGACCACGCGACCCTCGCGATGGCCATGGGCGCCGCGCTCTTCGTCGCCAACCGGAAGCTGGGGCTCGCCGCGATCGGGCTCGCCGTGCTCGAAGGGTTCTGCCGCGTCTTCATGGGCGTGCACTATCCGACCGACGTCATCGGCGGGTTCGCCCTCGGCACGGCCGTGGCGCTGCTGCTGTCGCCGCTCGCGTCGGCGCTGCTCACGCCGCTGGCCAAGGCGGTCGGGCGGTCCCGCGTCGCGTGGCTGGTGTGGTCGCCTAGGGCTGTGCCGCCGGCTCGCGGAGCGGTGGGGCTGCCTGGCGCTCGGGAGTCGTCGGAGTCGGAGTCGGAGCCGGGTGACGAGGAACGGGACCTGGCCGCGTAGTCGCTCCGCTGCGGGACAGGCTGTATCCCGCGGCGCCGGACGCGAGGGCGATCGTGGCCGAGGCGGTGGCCAGCAGGCCCGCCTCGGGGTGGGCCGAACCGTCGGCCAGGGCGGAGGCCGCGGCGGCGCCGACGGTGAGGATCGCGGCGGTGGCTGCGGTGGCTGCGGCTATTCGGGGCTTGTTCATGTGTTCAGGTCAACCCGCGGCCCGGGGCCGGGCCACCTGAGGGCGTGTCGGGTGCGCCGAGTGGGGTAGCCCGCAGGGCCGTTGGGGTTGTCTCCGGCCCTACAGGGCTTGGGGGAAGTCGAAGAAGCCTGACGGGTCGTATTGGTGCTTCAGCTTCGTCAGGCGGTCGGCCGCGTCGCCGTAGTACGCCTGCTTCCAGTTCGTCAGCGTCGCGTCCGTGTAGTTCTGGTAGGCCGCGCCGGATGCGTACGGGCCCATCGCGTCGTGCGCCTTTTTCAGCCACGCTCGGGCCGAGGTGCCGGACGTGCCGGGCCGCCACGACACGATGTACTGCGCGAGCATCCGCGAGCGGCGGTGCACGAACGCCGTCGCCGTCGGGTCGACCCGGTTGATCGCGCCGCCGAGCGCCGTGAGGGCCACCGAGCCCGCGCCCGCCGTCACCGTCTCGAGCTGCTTGAGCAGCGCGCGCACCCCCGCGTCCGAGAGCGAGCGGTCAAAGAAGTCCGAGTGCGCCGCGTACGTCTCGCGCTGCAGCGCGCCCTGCGGGGAGCGGCCGGGGGTGGCGCCCGGCAGGTGGCACTGGGCGTCGGTGGAGAACGCCGAGCAGCCCGCGTAGATCTCCATCGCCTCCTCGTACGAGCGCCGGCGCAGCGAGACCGAGGTGGCCGGGCCCGGGCCGCCGGGGCCGTCGGCCAGGCGGTCCACCGCGTTCTGCAGCTCCGTGTACGTGCCGAGGGAGAAGGCGGCCACCGAGATCGTGGGGCGGCCGCCCGCCGCGTTCGCGAGGTGGAACGAGGACCAGATCTCGTCCGGCTGCTCCGGGCCCCACTTCTGCCAGGCCTTGAGGACGGTCGCGGCCTTCGACCACGGCCACGACATGTAGGCGGTCACCGCCTGGGGCGCGGGGTGCGTCTTGAAGCGGAGCTCCGTGACCACGCCGAACTGTCCGTTGCCCGCGCCTCGCAGGGCCCAGAACAGGTCCTTGTTCGTCGAGGAGTTGGCGGTCAGCTCCTTGCCGTCCGCCGTGATCAGCGTGGCCTGCGTGAGGCTGTCGCAGGTCAGGCCGTACGCCCGCGAGACCACGCCGTGGCCGCCGCCGAGGGTCAGGCCGGAGACGCCGACGGTGGGGCACGAGCCCGCCGGGATCGTGACGCCCTTGGCCGCGAGCGCCCGGTAGACGTCGATGAGCTTGGCGCCCGCGCCGACCACCGCCGTGCCGCCCGAGACGCGGACCGACTTCATGCGGGACACGTCGAGGACCAGGCGGCCGTCGCCGGAGGACCAACCGGCGTACGAATGGCCGCCGTTGCGGATCGAGACCGGGACCTTGCGGGCGCGGGCGTACGCGAGGGTCGTACGGATGTCGTCCGGTCCCGCGACGTACGCGACGGCCGTCGGCCTCAGGTCGTCGTAGCGGGTGTTGTAGAGCTGGCGGGCCGCCGCCCAGGAGGACTGGCCCGGGCGGACGAGCGAGCCGTCGAGGTCCTTGGCGAGCGCGTCCAGGTTCGCCGCGGCGTGCGCCTGCGCGGAGGCCGTGGAGCGGGCCGGGGCGGAACCGGAGGACGCCGGGGACCCTGAGGACGACGAGGGCGCGGCCGCGTGGCCGTCGCCCGCCGTGCAGGCCGACGCCGCGCCCGCTGTCAGTGCCGCCGAAGCCGCTATGAACGTACGCCGCTGCATGCCGTGTCTCCCTCGGATCCCTCGGCCACACGTTGTTTCCCGTGTTTCCCGTGCTCCCGTGCTTCCCGGGGTACGAGACGAGATCCGGGAGGCAGGGGTTCCCCTACCCGTTCTGCGCCCGGACGTGCCCGGTGTGCTCCTCGGCGTCCGTGCGGGCCCGGCTGCGTGCCCGTCGCGCCGGGCCGCGCCAGCCGCAGGTGCAGCGGGCCAGACAGAACCGGCCCTGCTCGACGACGCTCGTCGTGTGCTCGTGCTGCTGTTGTGCCACCCCGTCACGGTAGCGGCCCCATGTAAACCCCCCGTTCGCGTGACGGGTGACCCCTACTCGTCGTTAACCGGAACAACAGAGGGGCCGCAACGCACGGACAGGCTTGGGGGTCACGAGCGATGGTGGTGCAGCAGCACGCGCGGCAGGCGGCAGCGGCGAGAGCGGCGGCAGCGGCCGTCGCCGCGGCGACGGTCATGGCCGGTGCCGCCGGGTGCGGTGGCGGTGCCGAGGCCGGCGACCGGAACGGGGACCCGACGCGGCTCGTGCGCCAGGCCGCCGACCGGCTGGTCCGCGAGGGCAGTTCCCAGGCGCGTACGTCGATGGAGATGGCCAGCGGCGGCACGCGCGTCACCATCCGCGGCGAGGGCGTCTACGACTACCGCAAGGGCCTCGGCGAGCTGAAGGTGCAGCTGCCGCCGGACGCGGCCGGCACGGACGAGCACCGGCCGATCACCGAACTCCTCGCCCCCGGCGCCCTGTTCATGAAGAACCGGGGTGCGGGCGTGCCCGCCGACAAGTGGGTCCGCGTCGAGACCGCCTCGCTGACCGACGGCAATCTGGTCACCGGCGGCGCCACCGATCCGCTCGCCGCGGCCGAACTGCTGCGCGGCGCCGAGGACGTGACGTACGTCGGCGAGAGCGACGTCGCGGGCGTGGCGACCCGGCACTACCGGGGGACCGTCGATCTGGCCGCGGCGGCGAAGGGCGCGTCCGCGGGCAGCAAGGGCGCGCTCGCCGCGGCGGCGAAAGGGTTCGGCACGTCGGCGTCGGTGCCCTTCGACGCGTACCTCGACGACGACGGGCTGCTGCGCAAGGTCAGGCACCGGTTCAGCTTCGCCAACACGCAGCAGAAGAACGGCCTTCGGAACACGGTGGTCGCCTCGACGACCCTGCTGTACGGGTTCGGCAGGCCCGCGGTCGTGCGGCTGCCGCAGAAGAAGGACATCTACGCGGGCGAGGTCGCCGAGAAGTAGGGGTCGGCCCGGGGTCATCTCGGGGAGCCGGAAATGGTTCTTCCGTGCCATGCGCGGTGCGTAGGGCGCTCCCTACTCTGGGAAGTCGACTCCGATGGCTGGGAGAGGTGATGAGCGTGGCTCCGGTGGCCGGTACGGCGGTTCAGGACCACGTCGCCCTCGCCGAGATCGAGCTGTGCGGTGAGTTGATCATCGCGGCGTCCGCCGTCGCCGAGGGGCGACTCAGCGCGGACCGGATCGACGAGGTGCTGCGGGTCGCCGAGCCGTTGCCGTCCGGCGACCCCGACGACCAGGAATAGACGACCAGGAACAGACGGTCAGGAACGAGCACGGAGTGAGCGGGTCCCCGGGCCGGGACGACCGGCCCGGGGACCTGCTCACGATCACGTACGCAGCAGGCGCGCGATCGCCTTCGTGGCTTCCTCGACCTTCGCGTCGATCTCGTCGCCGCCCTTGACCGCGGCGTCCGCGACGCAGTGCCGCAGGTGCTCCTCCAGGAGCTGCAGCGCGAAGGACTGCAGGGCCTTCGTGGAGGCCGAGACCTGCGTGAGTATGTCGATGCAGTAGACGTCCTCGTCCACCATCCGCTGCAGCCCGCGGATCTGGCCCTCGATCCGGCGCAGCCGCTTGAGGTGCTCGTCCTTCTGGTGGTGGTACCCGTGAATGCCGCGGTCGTGGTCGGTCACGATCTCGGCCGCGGGCTCCGCCTGGGGCGCTTCGGTCGTCGCGTCGGTCGTCTCGGTGGTCCTCGTACTCACGGCGTCCGGCCTCCCGTTGTCATCTACATACCCCCGGTGGGTATATGGTACCGGATTTCTCCCCGGCTCGACCGGCACGTGGGACCCAGTGCTGATCACTGTGCCTGATGGGCGACACTGGGGGAACGCCGGTTAGCCGTGGCCGGATGATGCGCCTAGCATCAGCCTGACCGAATCCAAAGCACCCCGAGGACCCCACGTGCGCTTTCGTCTGACCCCCAGGGAGACGAGCTTCTACGACATGTTCGCCGCATCCGCGGACAACATCGTCACGGGCTCGAAGCTCCTGATGGAACTGCTCGGGGCGGATTCCTCCGCCCGGGCCGAGATCGCGGAGCGGATGCGGGCAGCGGAACACGCCGGTGACGACGCCACCCACGCGATCTTCCACCAGCTGAACTCCTCGTTCATCACGCCGTTCGACCGCGAGGACATCTACAACCTCGCGTCGTCCCTCGACGACATCATGGACTTCATGGAGGAGGCCGTCGACCTGGTCGTCCTCTACCAGGTCGAGGAGCTTCCCAAGGGCGTGGAGCAGCAGATCGAGGTCCTGGCGCGCGCGGCCGAGCTGACCGCCGAGGCCATGCCGAACCTGCGCACCATGGACAACCTCACCGAGTACTGGATCGAGGTCAACCGTCTGGAGAACCAGGCCGACCAGATCCACCGCAAGCTGCTCGCGACGCTCTTCAACGGCAAGTACGACGCCATCGAGGTGCTCAAGCTGAAGCAGATCGTGGATGTGCTGGAGGAGGCCGCCGACGCCTTCGAGCACGTCGCTAACACGGTGGAGACCATCGCCGTGAAGGAGTCCTGAGGCCCGCTCATGGACACCTTCACACTGATCGTGACGATCGGCGTCGCGCTCGGATTCACGTACACGAATGGCTTTCACGACTCTGCGAACGCCATCGCCACGTCTGTTTCCACGCGTGCGCTGACGCCTCGCGCGGCGCTGGCCATGGCCGCCGTCATGAACCTCGCCGGTGCCTTCCTCGGCAGCGGCGTCGCCAAGACCGTGAGCGAAGGCATCATCGCCACGCCTGAGGGCCAGAAGGGGATGGGCATTCTCTTCGCGGCGCTTGCGGGCGCCATCGTGTGGAACCTCATCACCTGGTACTTCGGGCTGCCCTCGTCCTCGTCGCACGCGCTGTTCGGCGGCATGGTCGGCGCGGCGCTCGCCGGTGGTACGACCGTGTACTGGTCCGGCGTGCTCGACAAGATCGTCATCCCGATGTTCACGTCGCCGGTGGTCGGTCTCGTCGTCGGTTACCTCGTGATGTGCCTCATCATGTGGCTCTTCCGGCGCTCGAACCCGCACAAGGCCAAGCGCGGATTCCGTATCGCGCAGACCGTCTCGGCGGCCGGCATGGCGCTCGGGCACGGCCTCCAGGACGCGCAGAAGACGATGGGCATCGTCGTCATGGCGCTCGTCATCTCCGGGCACGAGGACTACAACGACCCGATCCCGGTCTGGGTCAAGATCGTGTGTGCCGTGATGCTGTCGCTCGGTACGTACGCGGGTGGCTGGCGGATCATGCGGACCCTGGGTCGCAAGATCATCGAGCTGGACCCGCCGCAGGGGTTCGCCGCGGAGACGACCGGCGCCTCGATCATGTTCGGCTCGGCGTTCCTGTTCCACGCGCCCATCTCCACGACGCACGTGATCACCTCGGCGATCATGGGTGTCGGTGCGACGAAGCGGGTGAACGCGGTGCGGTGGGGTGTGGCCAAGAACATCGTCATCGGGTGGTTCATCACGATGCCTGCGGCTGCGCTTGTCGCTGCCGCCAGCTACGGGATCGTTTGGCTGGCCTTCGGCTAAGAGGGTGCCTCTTTGGCCTCGTTGCCGACTGCGGGTCGTGGTCCTGCTGCGCGCCCCGCGGCGGAGCCGCTGACGCTGATGAACACAGCCCCGCGCCCCTGGAAGAACAAGGCGAAGGCCCACTCCCTTGCGGGAGTGGGCCTTCGCCTTTTCCTCGTGGCGGCACCGCCATGCAGCGCCACGAGGGGTCGGGGGTGTCGGGTCTAGCCGAAGCGGCCCGAGATGTAGTCCTCCGTGGCCTGGACCGACGGGTTGGAGAAGATGCGCTCCGTGTCGTCGATCTCGATCAGGCGGCCGGGCTGGCCCACCGCCGCGAGGTTGAAGAACGCGGTGCGGTCCGAGACGCGGGCCGCCTGCTGCATGTTGTGCGTCACGATGACGATCGTGAAGCGCTCCTTGAGCTCGCCGATCAGGTCCTCGATGGCGAGCGTCGAGATCGGGTCGAGGGCCGAGCAGGGCTCGTCCATGAGCAGGACGTCCGGCTCCACCGCGATCGCACGCGCGATGCACAGGCGCTGCTGCTGACCGCCGGACAGGCCCGATCCGGGCTTGTTCAGTCGGTCCTTGACCTCGTTCCAGAGGTTTGCGCCCTTGAGGGACTTCTCGACGATGTCGGTCAGCTCGGACTTCTTGTAGCGGCCGTTGAGTTTCAGGCCCGCCGCCACGTTGTCGAAGATCGACATCGTGGGGAAGGGGTTCGGGCGCTGGAAGACCATGCCGACGGTGCGGCGCACGGCCACCGGGTCGATGTGGCTGCCGTACAGGTCCTCGTCGTCGAGCAGGACCTTGCCCTCGACGCGGCCGCCGGGGGTGACCTCGTGCATCCGGTTCAGGGTGCGCAGGAACGTCGACTTGCCGCAGCCGGAGGGGCCGATGAAGGCCGTCACCGAGCGGGGCTCGACCGTCATCGAGATGTCCTCGATTGCCTTGTGGGAGCTGTAGTAGGCGGTCAGGCCGCTTACGTCGATTCGCTTGGCCATAACTAGTTCACTTCCGGATTCGAGTCGCTGAGGAGCTCAGGTGCCGCGTCAGCGGCTCGTCTTCGGGGCCTTCCAGCGGGCGATGCCGCGAGCCACGAGGTTGAGGATCATGATGAAGGCGATGAGCACCAGGGCCGCGGCCCAGGCGCGGTCGTACGCCGCTTCGCTGCCGCCGCTGCTCGCGTACTGCTGGTAGATGTACAGCGGCAGCGAGGCCTGTGGGCCGTCGAACGGGTTGGTGTTGATCAGCGGGTTGCCGAACACCAGCAGGAGGACCGGGGCCGTCTCGCCGGCGATGCGGGCGACCGCCAGCATGATGCCGGTGGTGATGCCGCCGATCGACGTGGGCAGGACGACCTTGAGGATCGTGCGCCACTTCGGGATGCCGAGGGCGAGGGAGGCCTCGCGCAGCTCGTTCGGGACGAGCTTGAGCATCTCCTCGGTGGAGCGGACCACGACCGGGATCATCAGGATGGACAGGGCCATCGAGCCGGCGAACCCGGAGAAGCCGAAGCCGAGGATCAGGATCCAGAAGGACAGGATGAACAGGCCCGCCACGATGGAGGGGATGCCCGTCATGACGTCCACGAAGAACGTGACCGCCTTCGCGAGGCCGCCGCGGCCGTACTCCACCAGGTAGATCGCCGTCAGCAGACCGATCGGGACCGAGATCAGGGTGGCGAGGCCGACCTGCTCCAGGGTGCCGATGAGGGCGTGGTAGATGCCGCCGCCCGGCTGGTAGGCGGTGACGAAGCCCATCGAGTGGGTCAGGAAGTACGGGTCGAGGACCTTGACGCCGCGCTTGACCGTCTCGTAGACGAGGGAGGCGAGCGGGATCACGGCCAGGATGAACGCGACCCAGACGACGCTGGTCGCCACCCGGTCCTTGGCCTGGCGGGTGCCCTCGACCTTGGCGGCGAGGCCGTAGGTGCCGAGGACGAAGATGATCGCGGCGAGCAGGCCCCACTGGATGCGGCTGCTGAGTCCTGCGCCGAGGCCGATCGCGCAGCCCGCGGCGACCGAGCCGATCGCGATGGCCCAGGGGGACCAGCGGGGCAGGCGGGCGGCGCTCAGGGAGGAGGGGCGCTTGGCCTGGGGGCGGTCGTTCAGTGCGTGGCTCATGCGTTGGCCCCCGAGTACTCCTTGCGGCGGGCGATGATCAGCCGGGCACCGCCGTTGACCAGCAGCGTGATGACGAAGAGGACGAGGCCCGAGGCGATCAGGGCGTCCCGGCCGAGGTCGTTGGCCTCGGAGAACTTCGCCGCGATGTTCTGCGCGAACGTGCCGCCGCCCGGGTCGAGCAGGCTGGCGTGGATCAGGAAGTCGGGGGAGAGGACCGTGGCGACGGCCATCGTCTCGCCGAGCGCGCGGCCGAGGCCGAGCATCGACGCGGAGATCACGCCGGAGCGGCCGAAGGGCAGCACCGACATGCGGATGACCTCCCAGCGGGTCGCGCCGAGGGCGAGGGCCGCCTCCTGGTGCATCAGGGGGGCCTGCTTGAAGACCTCGCGGGAGACGTTCGTGATGATCGGCAGGATCATGATGGCCAGCAGGATGGAGACGGTGAGCAGGGTGCGCGGGGCGCCGCCCTGCCACTCGAAGATCCCGGTCCAGCCGAAGTAGGCGTCGAGCCAGCTGAAGGTGCCCTCCATGTGCGGCACCAGGAACAGGGCGCCCCACAGGCCGTACACGATGGACGGCACTGCGGCCAGCAGGTCGACGACGTAGGAGATGGGGCCGCTGAGCTTCTTCGGCGCGTAGTGCGTCAGGAAGAGCGCGATGCCGACGGCCACCGGGACCGCGATCGCCATCGCGATGATCGAGGTGACGACGGTGCCGAAGGCGAGGACGGCGATGCCGAAGACGGGCGGCGTCATGCCCGTGTTCCATTCGAAGGCGGTGAGGAAGTTGCCCTCGTCCTTCGAGATGGCGAGCGAGGCGCGGTAGGTCAGGAAGACCGCGATCGCGGCCATGATCACCAGGAGCAGGATGCCCGAGCCGCGGGACAGACCGAGGAAGATCCGGTCGCCGGGACGGGTGGCGCCGCGGGCGGCGCGCTTCTGCTGTGCCGGTGTCGGGCGATCAGCGGGTGCGGGGGGCGCGGGTGATTGCGCGGTTATGTCCATGGGGTTCTCCGGTCTGCGAAGTCCCGTACCCGGTCGGGGAGTTGGGGCTTCTGGCGGCGGTGCACCGGACGGTGCGGGCCGCTCGTGCCGTTCGAGGCCGAGCGGCCCGCACGCGGGCTAGCTGATGCTCGCGACGGTCTCGCGGACCTTCGCGTTGATCTCGGTCGGGATCGGGGCGTAGCCGAGGGCGGAGAGCTGCGCCTGGCCGGCGTCCGAAGCCATGTAGCCCAGGAAGGACTTGGTGGCGGCGAGGGTGTCGGCCTTGTTGCCCTTGTCGCAGACGATCTCGTACGTGACCAGGGTGATCGGGTAGGCGCCGTCGGCCTTGGTCGCGTAGTTCAGCTCGAGGGCGAGGTCCTTGCCGGTGCCGACGATCTTGGCGTCGGCGATCGCCTTGGAGGCGTTCTCCGAGGTGGCCTTGACCGGGGCGGAGGCGCCCGTGGCGATGTCGACGGTCTTCACGCCGTCCTTGGCGTACGACAGCTCCATGTAGCCGATGGCGCCCGCGGTCTGCTTGATGCCCGCGGCGACACCGGAGGAGCCCTGCGCGGACTGGCCGCCCTTGGCCTGCCAGGCCTTGCCGCCGGAGTACTTCCAGTCGCTCGCGGCCGTGGCCTTGAGGTACTTGGTGAAGTTGTCCGTCGTGCCGGAGTCCTCGGCGCGGTGGTACGGCTGGATCTTGGTCGAGGGGAGCTTGGCGCCCGGGTTCAGCTTCTTGATCGCCTCGTCGTCCCACTTGGTGATCTTCGAGTCGAAGATCTTGGCGAGGGTCGGGGCGTCCAGGACCAGGTTGTCGACGTTGTCCAGGTTGTACGCGACGGCGATCGGGCCGCCGACCATCGGCAGGTCGATGCCCTGGCCGCCGGAGCAGACCTTCTTGGAGGCGGTGACTTCTTCGGGCTTGAGCGCCGAGTCGGAACCGGCGAAGGCGACCTGGCCCTGGTTGAACGCGGTGACACCGGCGCCGGAACCGTCGGGCTTGTAGTTGACCTGTACGCCCTTGCAGGCCTGGGCGTAGGCCTGGCGCCAGGCGTCGACCGCGTTGCCCTGGGCCGAGGAGCCGATGCCCAGCAGCTGGCCCTTGGCGTCGTCGCACTTGATGTCGCCGGCCTTGGTGGTCGAGGTCGAGCCGCCACCGCCCGTGGTGCTGCCGGTGTCGTCGGAGCCGCACGCCGTGAGGGCCAGGGCGCCGGAGACGGCGAGAGCGCCGAGGGAAAGGGCGCGGAGCCGGTTCTTGCGCTGAAGCTTCACCTTCGGATGTTCCTTCCAGGAGCCGCCGGCCTTCTCGTTGTCCGTGGCGGCGTGCGAAATCTGCGGATGTTTCAGGTGAACGATGAGGCTGTTCCCCGATTCGGGGGCTCACCGCGTAAGGCTGAAATTAGGCAGATCAGGTGAAGCGGCCGATGGCCGTGAGTGAACGGAGGGTGAACCTAAGCGGGCGGTGCGGTTAGGTCACGGAGGGGTTACGTTGCGTAGCTGTGAGCGGGGGATTCAGGCCAGGTGCAGCGCGTCGAGCAGGGCGTCGACGAGCCCGCGGTCGCGGGGCTGCGTGAGGCGGTTGCGGGCCGCGGCGGGCGGCAGCCACAGGATGCGGTCGACCTCGCGGTTCGCGCTGAACGTGCCGGGGCCCGCCTCCGCCGCCCAGTAGTCGACCCTCTTGGGGCGGCCGCTCGCCAGGTAACGGACCGTGGGCAGGCGGGTGCCGGGGGTGCAGTCGTGGCCGGTTTCCTCGCGCACCTCGCGCAGGGCGCCGGCCATCGGGGCCTCGCCGCGCTTCAGCTTGCCCTTGGGGTGCGACCAGTCGTCGTACTTGGGGCGGTGGACGAGGCAGATCTCCAGGCCCTCGTCGAAGGGGGAGCGGCGCCACAGCACGCAGCCCGCCGCCCGGATGGTGTCCTGATCCCGTTGCTGTTCCGGCTCGGGGAAGGTGTCGTCTTCGTGCACGGTCACGGTGTGCCCACCGCCTCTCTCTGCCATGCCTCCCTGAAGGCGTTCCTGGCGGCCTCCACCTGGTGGCGCTGGTCGGCGTGGAGCACGCCGAGGGCGTACGCCGTCGCCGGGGCGATGCGCGGGGTGCGCGCCGCGTGGGCCGCGGCGGCCGCCGCCTCGGCGGCGTCGCGGTGCGCGTTGAGGGCGTGGGCCGCGTCGGTCTCGGCGGGGCGTCCGTCGAGACAGGCGTCGGCGAGCACTTCCTGGGCGTAGCGGTGCAGCCGCAGCAGCAGGCGTACGTGGTGCCAGGGAGTGTCGGCCTCCGCGTTGTAGGGGTGGCCGGCGTCGTCCCGCAGGGCGGCGGCCGCCTCCGTGAGGCGGGACTCGGCGTCCGAGGCGAGCCTCTTCAGGTCGGTGTCCGCGCCGGACAGCGGTACTTCGCTGGCGAGCACGGCGACGCTGTCGGCCACCGCGTGGAACCGGGACGAGCCGAGCGCGCCGAGCGCCGTGCTGTGGGCCCGCGTCTTGGCGAGCGTCAGCTGGCGGTCCAGCAGGGCGGCCGCCTTCGCCGAGCCGAGCGTCAACGCCGTGGCACCCGCGGCCTGTTGGGGGATGCGGCCGGTGCCCGTCGTGGTGAGGCGGTGCAGGGCCTCGTTCAGCCGCTCCAGGCGGTCCGCGCACGCGTGCTCCTGCGCCAACGTGCCGGACAGCCACGCCAGTTCGGGCCGCAGCGCGTCCGACCAGTCGGCGTCGAGCAGCGGGCGGAACGTGTGCAGGGTGCCGCTGATGCGGCGGGCGGCGCGGCGCAGGGACCGGGCCGCGCCCGCCGTGGCCCCGCTCTCGCGGTGGGCGCGCAGCGAGCGCAGGAACTCCGTCGCCTGGCCCCGCAGATAGCCGGCCAGGACGGTGTCCGCGGCGCCTGTCGTGCCGGGGTCAAGGTGTTGCTGTGCCACGCCGGCGCCTCCGGGCGTCTATGAGCATCTCCTGTACGTTCCGCAGGGGGCGCCCGTCCGCGTCCAGGGCGTGCCGGGTCCAGTTGCCGTCCGGGCCCAGGTGCCAGGAGGCGGTGGTGTCGGACATCCCCGTTTCGAGCAGCCGGCTCAGGGCCGCTCGGTGGGCCGGGTCCTCGACGCGGACCAGGGCCTCGATGCGGCGGTCGAGGTTGCGGTGCATCATGTCGGCGCTGCCGATCCACACCTCCGGCTCGCCCCCGTTGCCGAAGGCGAAGACGCGGGAGTGCTCCAGGAAGCGGCCGAGGACCGAGCGGACCCGGATGTTCTCGGACAGGCCCGCGACGCCGGGGCGCACCGCGCAGATGCCGCGCACCCACACGTCGATCGGCACGCCCGCCTGCGACGCCCGGTAGAGCGCGTCGATGACGGCCTCGTCGACCATCGAGTTGACCTTGATGCGGACGTGCGCGGGGCGGCCCGCGCGGTGGTGCTGGACCTCCTTCTCGATGCGCGTGACCAGGCCCGTACGCAGGGACTTGGGGGCGACGAGAAGGCGGCGGTAGGTCTCGCGGCGCGAGTACCCGGACAGCCGGTTGAAGAGGTCGGAGAGGTCAGCGCCGACTTCTTGATTGGCCGTCAGAAGCCCCAAGTCCTCATACAGACGGGCGGTCTTGGGGTGGTAGTTGCCGGTGCCGACGTGCGAGTACCGGACGAGCTGCTCGCCCTCCTGGCGTACGACGAGGGAGAGCTTGCAGTGCGTCTTCAGGCCGACGAGCCCGTAGACGACGTGACAGCCCGACTCCTCCAGCTTCCGCGCCCACTTGATGTTGGCCTGCTCGTCGAAGCGCGCCTTGATCTCGACGAGGACGAGGACCTGCTTGCCCGCCTCCGCGGCCTCTATCAACGCGTCGACGATCGGCGAGTCGCCCGAAGTCCGGTACAGCGTCTGCTTGATGGCGAGCACGTCCGGGTCCTGCGCCGCCTGCTCGAGGAACGCCTGGACGGACGTGGAGAAGCTGTCGTACGGGTGGTGCAGCAGGACGTCGTGGTTGCGCAGCGCCGCGAAGATGTCGGGCGCCGAGGCCGACTCGACCTCGGCGAGGTCGCGGTGGGTGCCCGCGACGAACTTCGGGTACTTCAGCTCGGGCCGGTCCAGGCCCGCTATCGCGAACAGGCCGGTGAGGTCGAGGGGCCCCGGCAGCGGGTACACCTCGGCCTCCTTGATCTTCAACTCCCGTACCAGCAGGCTCAGTACCTCGGAGTCGATGGTCTCCTCGACCTCCAGGCGCACCGGCGGCCCGAAGCGGCGCCGCATGAGCTCCTTCTCCAGGGCCTTGAGGAGGTTCTCGGCGTCGTCCTCCTCGACCTCCAGGTCCTCGTTCCGCGTGACGCGGAACATGTGGTGCTCCTCGATCGACATGCCGGGGAACAGCTCGCCCAGGTGCCGGGGCGCGGAGATCACGTCCTCGATGGGGACGTAGCGCTGCGGGGCGGCCTCCAGGAAGCGGGCGAGCAGCGGCGGGACCTTGACGCGGGCGAAGTGGCGGTGGCCCGAGACCGGGTTGCTGACGACGACCGCGAGGTTGAGCGACAGTCCCGAGATGTACGGGAAGGGGTGCGCGGGGTCGACGGCCAGCGGGGTCAGGACCGGGAAGATCTGGTTCATGTACAGCGTGTAGAGCCGGGCCTGCTCCTTCTCCGTCAGCTCGTGCCAGCGGACGATGTGGATGCCCTCGTCGGCGAGGGCCGGGGCGACCTCGTCCTGGTAGCAGGCGGCGTGCCGGGCCATGAGCTCGCGGGAGCGGTTCCAGATCAGCTCGAGGACCTCGCGGGGCTGCAGGCCCGAGGCCGAGCGGGTGGCGACGCCGGTCGCGATGCGCCGCTTGAGACCTGCCACCCGGACCATGAAGAACTCGTCGAGGTTCGAGGCGAAGATCGCCAGGAAGTTCGCGCGCTCCAGGAGCGGGGTGTTCGGGTCCTCGGCCAGCTCCAGGACCCGCTCGTTGAACGCCAGCCAGCTGCGCTCGCGGTCCAGGAAACGCCCCTGCGGGAGCTCCTCGCCGTCGTGCGCGCCGAAGTCCTCCTCGTAGTCGTCCGGATCGGCGTCGATGTCGGCGACGATCCCGGCGAGCTTGGCGGCCGACCGCTCGAAGTCGCCGGTGCCCGCGACGGGGTGCGGGCGGTGCTCGGCGAGCGAGCCCACGGAGGGCTGCGGCTGCGGCTCCGTACGGGATTCACGGGATTCTTGACGGTCCTGTGCGGCGTTCGGCTGGCTCATGGCCCCATTCTTCCGCGCGGAGCGCCTCGCGGGCGCGTCGACCGGTGCCGGAAGGTCCGAGAGGGCGGGCGCGAGGCGGAGCCGGCCCTGGGGGGCGGGCTCCGGCGGGGCCGTCTCCGGCGGAGCCTTCGAGGGTTCGGGCGCGGGGGGCTGCATTCCGTGAGCGTCGCAAGCCCGTCTGAATCGCTGGTTACGGCGACATGACGTGCGGGCTATGGGCGAGCGGCTCCCCGGCGTCCACGAGCACTTTCCCGCTGTCGCTCGCAGACGGGCTCTCAGGGCGTGCGACGCCGCAGCACGAGGAACGCGAGGGCGACGGCGGCCCCGGCCGCCGCCAGGACGATCGCGGATTCTGCCAGCTGGAGGGGCCAGGCGTGTGACGCGGGGTGGTACGTCACCCGGAAGTCGCGGAACCCGGAGGAGCAGCGGGTCGGCTCGGCCGCGCTGTGGGAGTCCACGCAGGCGTTGTTGTTCGTGATGCGCTCGCCGGCGGACGTGACCGCGCCGTGGCCCGGGACGCCGACCGCCGCGAGGACGGGCAGGGCGCGCAGCGCCCCCGGCAGGGCAGGCGCGGGGCAGCGGGCCCGAGGACCACACGAGGCGCTACCTGGCCGGGCTTGTCCCGCTGGTCGCCCCCGCAGTGGGGGTGAGCGCCTGCGCCCGGGTCAACTGGGCGGTGCCGCGCTCCAGTTCACGCCCGAGGCAGGCAGCGCGTGCGTCATGAGCCGGATCTCCTTCCGCGGGTGGGGCTCTGTGTGCGGGTTCGCTTCGGGTGGGGGGACGGGGGCGGCTCGGCCGTGCCCGTGAACCACATCTGGAGTGCCGCGGCCGCGGTGCCCGCCGCCGACGACAGTCGTACGAGCGGCCTGGCGAGGTTCATGCGGCCACTCTCTTTCGGAGGACGAGGAACGCGAGGGTGGAGACAGCCGCGGCGAGGCCCAACAGGACGGCGGACTCGACCAGTTGGAGCGGCCAGAAGTGCGACGCCGGGTGATAGGAGCTGAAGTACCCGACGACGTCGTGGTCGGCCAGGCACTTCTTGTCGTCGACGCAGATCGGGTCGGCGATGTGGGCGCCCGAGGACGTGACGGCGCCCTCGTCGAGGTAGTCGCCGCTGACCCCCGTGTACCCGACCTCGACCTTGCTGATGACCGTCCGCGCGGGCCACAGGTGCGGGTGCAGCGCCTTCACGCACACCGACAGCAGGAGCAGCAGCACCGCGGCGAAGCCGCCGGCCGCCAGCATCTTGCGCTGCAGCACGGCGCCGAGGACGCCGCAGGCCAGGCCGAGGAGGGGCAGGGCGACCGCGGTCGGGCCGAGGACGTCGTACGCGCCGTTGAACCACACGTTGTCGTTCAGGCCGCGGGCCCGGGCGGCGACCGCGTGACGCAGGAGCACGAGGAGGCCGGTGCCCGTGGTGAGCAGCAGTGCGGGCACGAACAGCTTCGCGGCGAGCCAGCGCGCCGGGGTGACGCCCTGGGTCCACGCCAAGTGCGCGGTGCCGCGCTCCAGTTCACGCCCGACGAGGACGGCGCCCGCGAACACGGCGACGGCGAACGGGAGGGCGGTCAGTGTGCCGTCGACCAGGGTGATCACGTAGTGGTACGAGGTGCCCGTCGGGCCCTCGGCGGTGCAGCCGCTCACCGAGCCGGACCTGCAGTGGCCGGAGATGTCGAGCCCGTTCGTCCCCGGGCCCCACAGCCACACCAGCGCGGCCGCCGTGAGGGCGACGTACGCGGTCCACAGCCGCAGGGCGACGCGGTGCAGGCGCAGCACGGTCCAGGTCAGGCCCGTCGGGCGGGCGAAAGCGGTGGCGCTCATGCGGAGGCCCCCTTCTTGGGCTGGTAGCGGCGCAGGACCAGGAACGCGGCGACGACGGCGAGCGCGGTCAGGCCGAGCAGGACGCCCGTCTCGGCGAGCTGGCGCGGCCAGTAGTCGGGGGAGGGCAGGTAGTGCCGGGTGAAGCCGGTGACGTGGTGGGCGTCGAGGCACTTGGTGTCCGTGTAGCACTGCGGGTCGCTGATCTGCGCGCCGGACGAGGTGATCGCCTTGCTGTGCACCGGCAGCTCGGGCTGCTGGTAACTGCCCTGGATCGGCCAGGAGTTGGAGCGGAACGCGCCGACCAGGTACGTGACGGTCCCGGCGACGGCGAGCGCGGGCAGGGCGCGGCGCAGGACCAGCGCGACGAGCACGCCCACGGCCAGCCCGAACAGGGCGTTGGCGAGCGTGGCCGGGCCGATGGAGAAGGCGAAGTCGCGCGGGCCGATGCCGGCGACGAGCAGGTGGTTCCGGTCGTCCCACACCAGGCGGTACAGCACGACGAGCAGGCCGGTGCCGACGGTGATCAGCAGCGCGGGCACGGCCAGCTTGGTGGCGAGCCAGCGCATCGGGGACACGGACTGGGTCCACGCCAACCGGGCGGTGCCCGACTCCAGTTCGCGACCGATCAGCGGGCCCGCGGCGAACACGGCGATGACGACCGCGGCGATCCGGGTCAGCGTCAGCGGGTCGTAGAAGAGGGAGTCGAAGGAGTGGCCGATGAAGGGCAGGTAGAGGGACTTGCCGTCCCACGCGTTGTCCTGCGCCCCGCTGTAGCCGAACGCGTCGAACGCCTTCTGTGCCGAGGACGAGCCGGGCCCCCACAGCCACAGCAGCAGGCCGACGCTGATCGTGATGTACCCGGTCCACACCCACAGGGCGGTGCGGTGCAGGCGGAGCACCGTCCACACCAGGCCGTCGGCGCCGGGCAGGGTGCGCTTGACCGGGGCCTCGACGGGCCGCTCCAGGGTCGGGGCGCTCATGCGGACACCGCCGAACCGGTCGTGCGGGCCGGCGAAGAGGGGGTCGTGCCCGGGGTGAGCAGGGCCGGGGCCTCGGGGGAGCGCAGATGGGCCAGGAGCAGCTCCTCCAGGGAGGGCTCCTGGACCTGCCAGCCGTCGGCATCGCCGAGCGGTGCTTCGCGGCGGATCAGGGCGGTGGTGCCGCGGCCGGAGGGACGGGACTCGACGACCGTGTGGCCCGACAGGTCGCCGCGGCCGGTGACCAGGCTGTGCGCGCCGATCAGGTCGTCGATGCCGCCGCCGAGCCGGATGCGGCCGCCGCCCAGGAGCAGCAGGTGGTCGCAGGCGTCGGACAGCTCGGACACGATGTGCGAGGACATCAGGACGGTCGTGCCGTGCTCGGCGGCGTCCGCCATCAGCGTGCCGAGCATCTCGTGCCGGGCCAGCGGGTCGAGGTCGGCCATCGGCTCGTCGAGCAGCATCAGCTCGGGCCGCTTGCCGAGGGCCAGGGCGAGCGCGACGCGGGTGCGCTGGCCGCCGGAGAGCGAGCGGACGCGGGCCTTCGGGTCGAGGGAGCCCTGCTCGACGATGCGCGCCGCGTAGGCCGCGTCCCACCGGCGCGGGTTCAGCTCGGCGCCCATGCGCAGGGTGTCCGCGATGGACAGCTGCGGGTGCAGGGGCTTGTCCTGCGAGAGGTAGGCGACCTTCTCGCGGGCCTCGCCCGGGCCCGCGCCGAGCACGGTCAGGCGGCCCGAGGTCTGCCGCATCAGGCCGGCGGCGATCGCCAACAGGGTGGACTTTCCCGCCCCGTTGGGCCCGACGAGGGCGCTGATGCGGCCCTCGGGGAGGCGGAACGAGCAGTCGTCGAGGGCGGCGGCGCCGTGCCGCCCGTACCGCTTGACGAGGCCGGTCGCCTCGATGGCCGTGCTCATGGGGTCCCCTTGGTGGTGGTGCTGAAGTGTGCTTCCAACGCGTTGCCGAACAGGGCTGCCACGTCGTCGCGGTCGAGCCCTGCCTCCTTCGCCCGTCTCGCCCAGTCGTCCAGGTCGGCCTTGAGCGGCGAGTCGGCCGCCGCGGATCCGAGGGACTTGCGCACGAACGTGCCGAGCCCTCTGCGGGCCTCGACGAGCCCGGAGCGCTCCAGCTCGCGGTACGCCTTGAGCACCGTGTTCGGGTTGATGGCCGTCGCTTCGACGACCTCGCGGGCGGTCGGCAGCTTGTCCCCGGGCTCGAGCATGCCCATGCGCAGGGCCTGCTCGGTCTGGTGGACGATCTGCAGATAGGTGGCGACGCCGCTGTGGCGGTCGATCCGGAACTCGATGACGGGCTCAGGCCCTCTGTACTGCGGCTCGGCCACTGGCGTACCCCCCTTCCCTACTTTCACTAATCAAGTAGTGAAAGGGTGATGCAAGAGAGGGGGCGGCGTCAAGTGACGCCGCCCCCTCGATCCCGCCGGAGCCTTCCGATCGAGCCGTTATGACTCGGTTCGGTACATCAAGTCCGTTTCGTACGTCGTGAATCCGAGCCGCTCGTACACGCTCACCGCCGCCTTGTTGTCGGCGTCCACGTAGAGCATCGCCGTCGGCAGCCCGGCCGCCGCCAGGTGCCGCAGGCCCGTCGCGGTCAGCGCCTTGCCGAGCCCGCCGCCCTGCTGACCGGGGGCGACCCCGACCACGTACACCTCGCCGAGCTGCGCCCCCGCGTCGTCGGCGTGCACCTTCGTCCAGTGGAAGCCGACCAGCTGGTCACCCTTGAAGGCGAGGAAGAAGCCCGCCGGGTCGAACCACGGCTCCCCCTTGCGGTCGTCCAGGTCGCGCTGGGTCAGGGAGCCCTGCTCGGGGTGGTGCGCGAACGCCGCCGCGTTCACCGCCAGCCAGGCCGCGTCGTCCTGACCGGGGACGAAGGTGCGGATGCGCACCCCGCTCGGCAGCTCGGGCTCGGGCAGGTCCAGGTCCGTCAACGGCCGCCGCATCTGCCGCAGTTCGCGGAACAGGGTCAGGCCGAGCACCTGCGCCAGATGCCGCGCCGCACCGTGCCCGCCGTGCGCCCACACCCGCAGCCGCTTGCCCGACGCGGCGAGCAGCGCCGAGCCGAGCGCCCGCCCGTGCCCGTGCCCGCGGTGCGCCGGGTGCACGACCAGTTCGGCGGCCGGCGCCTCGACCGGATCGGTGTCCTCCAGCTGCGCGTACCCGTACAGCTCGCCGTCGACGGTCAGCAGCAGATGCCGCACGCCGTCACGCTCGCCGCCGCGCAGTTGCAGCCGTCCCTGTTCGGACACGGCCTGCTGGCCGTCCGTGCGCGCGGCGTCGGACAGCAGCCCGAGCACGGCGGCGGACTGCTCGGCGGACAGGGCGGAGAGGGTGTCGATCTGGCGTCCCGGGACGGCCGGATCGGGGGCGGGGGCGGGGTCCGTGGTCATGGATACGAGGGTACGGCGGGGCCGGGGCGAGGCGATGGCAACCAGCTCGTAACCTGCAATCCCCTGTTGCGCTACGCGCGTTGACCCTAGGCTGCCCGGCAGTCACAGTCTCCGCACAGCACCCAGGGGGATCCCTTATGCCCGTCAGGACGAGCAGGCGCCTGAGAGCCGCCCTCGGCGCCGTCGCCACCCTCGCCACCGCAGGCGCGCTGATGGCCGCGATGCCCGCGGGTTCCGGCCACGGCGGTGGTCCCGGTGGCGGTCACGGCGGCGGACAAGGCCGCTACCAGGACGTACAGCTGCTGTCGTTCAACGACTTCCACGGGAACCTGGAGCCGCCGGCCGGTTCGTCCGGGCAGGTCACCGAGACGCAGGCCGACGGCACGAAGAAGCAGATCGACGCGGGCGGCGTGGAGTACCTGGCCACGTCGCTGCGCACCGCGCGCGCGGGTCACCCGTACAGCATCACGGCGGCGGCCGGTGACCTGATCGGCGCGAGCCCGCTCCTGTCAGGACTGTTCCACGACGAGCCGACCGTCGAGGCGATGAACAAGCTCGACCTGGACGTCACCTCCGTCGGCAACCACGAGTTCGACGAGGGCGCCAAGGAACTGTCGCGCATGCAGAACGGCGGCTGTCACCCGACGGCCGGCTGCTACGAAGCGGGCAAGACGTTCGAGGGCGCCGACTACCCCTACCTCGCCGCCAACGTGACGGACGAGAAGACCGGCAAGCCGATCCTCGCTCCCTACTGGGTGTGGAAGCAGAACGGCGTGAAGGTCGGCTTCATCGGCGTCACGCTGGAAGGCACGCCGAACATCGTCTCGGCCGACGGCGTCAAGGGCCTGAAGTTCCACGACGAGATCGAGACCGTCAACAAGTACGCGAAGATCCTCGACAAGCAGGGCGTGAAGTCGATCGTCGCGCTCATCCACGAGGGCGGCGCCCCGGCCTCGACCTCGTACAACTACGGCTGTGACTCCCCGGGCGCGGGCGACGGCATCTCCGGGCCGATCGTCGACATCGCCAAGGGCATCACGCCGAAGGTCGACGCCCTGGTCACGGGCCACACGCACCAGGCGTACGTGTGCACGATCCCCGACCCGTCCGGCAAGCCGCGCATGGTCACGTCGGCGTCCTCGTACGGGAAGCTCTACACGGACACGACGCTGACCTACGACCGTCGTACGAAGGACATCGTCCGTACGTCGGTGAAGTCGCCGAAGTCGCCCACGTCGGCGAACCACGTGGTGACGCGCACGCAGCCCAAGGCCGCCGACATGACGGCCCTGATCGGCAAGTGGAACAAGCTCGCCGCGCCCGTCTCGAACCAGGCCGTCGGCTACATCTCCGGCGACGTCCCCGGCCGTGGCGCGGGCACGCCCGAGGAGCCGCTCGGCGACCTCATCGCGGACGCGCAGCTCGCACACGCCAAGTCCCTTGATCCGAAGGCGAGTCTGGCCCTGATGAACCCGGGCGGGGTCCGCTCCGACCTCGTGTTCAAGGCGAGCGGCAGCGAGGGCGACGGGGTCGTGACGTACGGCGAGGCGTTCACCGTGCAGCCGTTCAGCAACACGGTCAATCTGGTCGACCTCACCGGCGAGCAGGTCATCACGGCGCTCCAGCAGCAGGTCAGCGGCTCGAACGAGGCCTCGCCGAAGATCCTCCAGCCGTCGGCGGGACTCACGTACACGCTCGACATGACGAAGGCGGGCGCGGCCCGCGTCGTCGTCGACTCGATCAGGCTCAACGGCGCGGCGATCGACCCGGCCGCCACCTACCGCGTCGCGATGAACTCCTTCCTCGCGGGCGGCGGCGACGGCTTCGCGGCGCTCGGGCAGGGCAAGAACCCGCTGGTCGGCAGCGACGACCTGAAGGCGTTCAACGACTACCTGACCGCCAACTCCTCGGCCGCGAACCCGATCGCGCCGCCGAAGGGGGACCGGATCACGATCGTGAAGTGACGTCCTACAGCAGACAGTGACAGTGACAGTGACAGTGACCTGTGCCTCACCTGGTCGCTTACTGCGCGTAGGGCTTGCGGGTGGGGCAGGAGCGCATGGTGGGATGAGCCGATGCGTTCCCCCCACCGCATAGCCACGCATCCCAATCCGTACGACGAACTCGGCGAACTCGACGAACTCGCCGACCGTCAGTTCCAACAGCCCAACCCGCTCGACGAGTTCCTGCACGAGGAACACGACGGCTCCGACGGCTCCGACCGCTCTGACGGTTTCGGCGGAGCCGACGACGCCGACGACGCGTGGCTGCCGCCCAATCACCGGCGCGGCAGCCGCCGCCGCAACCGCTTCGCGGGCCTCCCGCTCGCCGCCAAGGCACTCGTCGCCGTCCTCGTCCTCGTCGCCTTCCTCGCCCTCGCCGACCGCTGGGCCGTCTTGTACGCCGAGCACCGCGCCGCCCAGCAGCTCAAGAAGGAGCTGCACCTGACGGCGGCGCCCGAGGTCGAGATCGAGGGCTTTCCCTTCCTCACCCAGCTCGCCGACCGCCGCGTCGACGAGATGAAGGTGACCGTCCCCGACGTCGCCGCCGACCGCGTCACCCTCGCCAAGGTGCAGGCGACCGCGAAGGACGTACGCATCGAGGGCTCGGGCCTCACCGGCATCAGCGGTGCCTCCGTGGACGCGATGCACGGCGAGGTGCTGCTCAGCTTCGCCGACATGAACCGTGAACTGGGCGCGTCCCAGGTCACGTTCACCGGTCACGGCCGCGACCGGGTGCTCGCGCGCGGCACCCTGCCCGTCGCCGGGCACGACGTGAAGGTCAGGGCCGACGCCACCATCCGGCGCCTCGGCGCGACCGGCATCGCCACCGAGATCGACGGGATGCGCCTGGACATCGGCGACCTGGCGACCTACCGGCCCGGTACGCGGTCCGCGGAGGGGCTGTACCTGACGGCGAAGTCGGTGGCCCGGATCACCGACGAGACCGACAAGGCCAGGCGGCTGCTGTCCGTCCCGGCGATCGTGCACCGCGCCGGGGTCCCCGACGCGGCGGTGCGCACCGCCCTGCGCAGCGACGCGAAGCTGAGCGACCTCACGGGTTCGCCGCGCTTCGTGAAGAGCCTGATGGGGATGAACCTGATCGACATCGGGCTCGAACACCCTTGGCTGCTGCAGAAGTTGGGCCTGGACCCGTCGCTGCTCAAGGGCCTGTCACAGCTGACCCGCCCGCAGCTCGCCGACCGCCTCTCCCTCGCTTTCCGGATGCCGCGGCTGCCGGGCGGGCACGGGTACGTGCGGCTGCGGGGCGTGGACGTGCAGAAGGACGGGATCCGGATCGATCTGTCGGGCGCGGGGCTGGCGGTGGGCCACGGGGGCTGAGGACCTTCCAAAGAAGATGTTGCAAAGAATCCCTTGCAAGGGATTCTTTGCATAGCTACCTTTGTACCCATGGACGAGCCCACCCCACCGCCCACCCCGCCGTCGAGCGAACCGACCACACCCAAAGTCCGCAATCTGGACGCCCGCTCGCTGCGGGGCCTGGCCCATCCGCTGCGGATGCGCATGCTGGACTCGCTGCGCTACAGCGGCCCGGCCACCGCCTCCCAACTCGCCGCGAAACTGGGCGAGTCGAGCGGTGCGACCAGCTACCACCTGCGCCAGCTCGCCGAGTACGGCTTCGTCGAGGACGCACCGGAGCACGGCAAGGGCCGCGAGCGCTGGTGGAAGGCGGTCTACTCCGGGACCGTCTTCGACAGCGCCCTGCTCAAGGACGAGGACCCGGAGGTGCGGGGCGCCGCCGACTTCTTCCTGCACGAGGTCGCGACCATGCACGCCCGGCAGCTGTCCACCTGGCTGGGCAGCCGCGACGCGTGGGGCAAGGCGTGGGACGACGCCACGGACGTGAGCAGCTGGACGCTACGGCTGACGCCGGAGCTCACCAAGGAACTCACCGAGAAGATGCACGAGTTGCTCGAGAGCTACCGCGACCTCGCCGTCACCAAGGGCGACCCGCAGGCCGAGCAGGTACGGATCCACACGCACGCCTTCCCCATCCACACGGACTGACGTCCAAGGACCGAAAGGCACGTCGATGCTTCCCGAGAGTCATCTCCTCCTGCACGAGACGCACGCTGCCGAACTCCATGCCGCGGCCGCCGAACACCGGCGCGCCCGCGACGCCCGTCAGCCGCGCGACCTGCGCGACCTGCGCGTCCGGCTCGGCTGGACCCTGGTCGAGGTCGGCCTGCGCATGGCCTCCGCGCCGCGGGAGCTCAGGCCGGCTGCTCTGTGATCTCCGGCGGCGGGGTGGGCGCACCCGGCAGTTTCAGGGTCGCCACCGTGCCGCCGCCGTCCGCGGCCGCGAGCGCGACCTCGCCGCCGCTCGCCTCGACCGTACGGGCCACGATCGACAGGCCGAGCCCCGAACCGGGCAGTGCCCGCGCGGTCGGCGACCGCCAGAACCGGTCGAAGACGTACGGCAGTTCGTCCTCCGGGATACCCGGACCGTGGTCCCGCACCGTGAGCGTCCCGCGCATCAGCGCGACCTGGACCGTGCCCTTCTCCGGGCTGAACTTCACGGCGTTGTCCAGCAGATTCACGATCGCCCGCTCCAGCGCGGCCGGTTCCGCCCGTACGTACCAGGGGGCCAGGTCGGCCTCGATGGTCAGCTCCGGGCCGCGCAGGCGGGCGCGCTCGATGGCGGCCCGCACGGTTTCGTGCAGCGAGATCACCTTGAGCGGGCCGTCGGTGCCGTTCAGCCCCGTACGCGACAGTTCCTGCAAGTCCCCGATCAGCGCGGCCAGTTCGATCATCTGCGCCTTGACCGAGGCCATCAGCGCCTTGCGGTCGTCCGGGGGGATGGCGCGGCCCGTCTCCTCGCTGCGGGTGAGCAGCTCGATGTTGGTGCGCATGGACGTCAACGGGGTCCGCAACTCGTGACCCGCGTCGGCGATCAGCTGCTGCTGCAGTTCGCGGGAGGAGGCGAGCGACGCGGTCATGGAGTTGAACGACTCCGAGAGCCGCGCGATCTCGTCGTCTCCTTCTACGGGGATCCGGACGGTCAGGTCCTCGGTTCTGGCTACGTGTTCGACGGCCTCGGTGAGTTGATCGACGGGGCGCAGTCCTGTGCGGGCGATCCATAGGCCGGCAGCCGTGGCACCGAGTACGCCGATGCCGCCTACCAGGAGGAGGACCCAGGCCAGTGAGGTGAGCGGCTTGGTGATCTCGTCCATGGGCTGGGCCATGGAGACGGCGTACCTGTCTTGAAGAACAGGGGCAGTTGGACCCGGCTGGTATGTGAAGACCCGCATGGCGGTGCCGTCGGCGTTGTCGGTCGTGTGCAACGCGTTCTTGCGTTCACCGTCGGCGACGGCGACATCGCCGGCCTGCACGGGAATTGCCGTCTGGTCGGCGGACGTACAGCTCTGACCGTGAGTCGTGACGATCTGGACGGTGTAGTTGCCGACCGGAGGCAGGGCCTGGTCGCTTCCGCCGATGCAGGATCCGGCCAGGAGCCGCAGGTACTGACTACTCACCTGTGAACTGCGCAGCGAAGAGTCCATCTGCGCCTGCAACTGAGCCCGCGTCATGAACCAACACGTCACCGCCACAGCCGCAACCGCCGCCGCAACCGCCACCGCCACCAGCAACGCCAACCGCGACCGCAACGGCAACGACCGCATCCGCCGCACCAACCGGTTCATTCGGCCCCGCCCGAGCGCAACACGTACCCCACACCCCGCACCGTATGAACGAGCCGCGGCTCGCCCCCGGCCTCCGTCTTCCTCCTGAGGTACATCACATACACGTCAAGCGAGTTGGACGACGGCTCGAAGTCGAAGCCCCAGACCGCCTTGAGGATCTGCTCGCGCGTGAGGACCTGGCGCGGGTGGGCCAGGAACATTTCGAGGAGCGTGAACTCGGTGCGGGTCAGCTCGACCGTGCGGTCGCCCCGGGTGACCTCACGGGTGGACAGATCCATGCGCAGGTCGGCGAACGACAGCGCATCGGAGTCGTCCACGGCCCCGTGGGAAGCGGCAGCGTAAGAGCTGCGGCGCAGCAGTGCGCGTACGCGGGCGAAGAGTTCGTCGAGTTCGAACGGCTTGACCAGATAGTCGTCGGCGCCCGCGTCGAGGCCGGTGACCCGGTCGCCGACGGTGTCGCGGGCGGTGAGCATCAGGATCGGGGTCGTGGAGCCCGTCGCGCGCAGGCGGCGCGCGGCCGTCAGACCGTCCATGCGCGGCATCTGAATGTCGAGGACGACCAGGTCGGGCTGGTAGACGGCAGCCTTCTCCAGCGCGTCCGCACCATCGACGGCGACCTCGGTCCCGTACCCCTCGAAGGCGAGGGAACGCTGGAGTGCCTCCCGCACCGCGGGCTCGTCGTCGACGATGAGGATGCGGTGCGGGTCGCGGTCGCCTTCGGCGGGGCTCATGGGCTGCGGCTTCCTAACGGACGGGTAGGGGCGGGGCGGTTCTCAGCCTCGCACGGTGGCGCGGCGGCCGCGTGCCGCCCGGCGCCGTGCCGTGGAGGACACGACTTCGGGGGCGCGGGTGACCGGCGGGGTGAGGGCCGCGGCGACGGTGAGGGCGAGGGCCAGGTCGGCGGGGCCCGCGGCCTCGGTGGTGTGACGGTGAACGGTGCGGATCATGGTGGTGCTCCCGGTTCTCCCCGAAGGGGGTCAGTTGCTGTCGGCGCCTCCGGCGCGGAGCGTGTCGAGGTCGGCCTTGACCGTGTTGATCGGGATGGCGAAGCCGAGGCCGACGCTGCCGGCGCTCGACGAGGCCCCCGACGAACCGGACGAGTCCGAACCGGCCGAGTACATCGCGGAGTTGATGCCGATGATGTTGCCGTTCATGTCGATCAGGGCGCCGCCGGAGTTGCCGGGGTTGAGCGATGCGTCGGTCTGCAGCGCCTTGTACGTCGTCGTGGACGAGCCGGTGTCGCCGTTGAACTGCCGGCCCCCGAACTCGAACGGCCACTGGCCGCTGCCACCGCCCTGCTGCTGTTCCTGCTGTCCCTCGCCGGTGGAGACGGTGACGTCGCGGTCGAGGGCCGAGACGATGCCGCTGGTGACGGTGCCGGTCAGGCCCTCGGGGGAGCCGATGGCGACGACCTGGTCGCCGACCTTGACGCCGTCGGAGTCGCCGAGGGTGGCGGCCTTCAGGCCCGAGGGGGCGTTCTTCAGCTTGAGGAGCGCGAGGTCCTTCTTGGCGTCGGTGCCGACGACCTCGGCCTCGTACGACTTGCCGTCGCTCGTCTTGACCTTGACCGAGGAGGCGCCGGAGACGACGTGGTTGTTGGTGATGATCTCGCCGCCGTCGGTGATGATGACGCCGGAGCCGGTCGAGGAGCCGCTCGACAGGGCCGCGTTGACCTCGACGATCGACGGGCTGACCGCGGAGGCGACCCCGGAGACGGTGCCCTTCTGGCTGCTGGGCACGACGTTGGTGCTGGTGGAGGAGGACGCCGTGGCGTTGTCCGAGCCGGTCAGCTCCTGGAAGGCGTACGCGGTGCCGCCACCGACGGCGGCCGCCGCGATCGCCACGGCCGCGAGCAGCCCGGCCGGGCCGCGCAGCCGCTTCTTCTTCGGGGTCTCGGGCTGGGGCTCGGGACCGTACGCGGCGAACCGGGCGGTGTGCCCGTCGCCGTGACCGCCGTGCCCGGAGTCACCGCCGCCCGGCCAGACCGTCGTACCGGGAGCGACGCTCACGGGCTCGTACGACGGCGGGGGAGGGTAGGCGCTCTCGGCGTACGCGCTCTCGGAGTACGGGGACTGCTCGGGGCCCTGGGGGTACTCGCCGCTGCGGCGGAAGCTCTCGGTCATGGCAGTAAGCCTGTGGCGCGTACATGAGAGCCACCTGAGTGTGTCCTGAGAGTCCCAGCAGAAGCCTGTTTGCCCGAAATAAAGGCCTGGGCCCGCCCGTTACGCGCAGCCGCAGGACTGACGTACGACGAGTCGCGACGGGAACAGCTTCAGGCGTTCCCGGCGCGATCCCGCCACGCGCAGCGAGTCGTCCAGGACGAGATCGACGGCGGCCCGCGCCATCGCCGAACGGTCCGAGGCGACCGTGGTCAGCGGCGGATCGGTGAGCCCCGCCTCCTTCACGTCGTCGAACCCGGCGACGGCCAGCTCGCTCGGCACCTCGATGCGCAGCTCGCGCGCGGCCCGCAGCACACCGATGGCCTGGTCGTCGGTGGAGCAGAAGATCGCGGGCGGCCGGTGCGGCCCGGCGAGCAGTTCGAGCGCCACCTTGTACGCGTCGTAGCGGTTGTACGGCGCCTCGAAGAGCCGGCCCTCGGTGGAGTGGCCCGCCTCCTGCATCGCCCGGCGCCAGCCCTCGACGTGGTCGGAGACCGGGTCGCCGACGGACGGGGTGTCCGCGGTGCCGCCGAGGCAGGCCACGTACGCGTACCCGTGCTCCAGGAGGTGGCGGGTGGCGAGCTGGGCGCCGCCGAGGTCGTCCGTGACGACGGCGACGTCGTCGATCGCCTCGGGCCGCTCGTGCAGCAGCACGACGCGGGCGTCCCACGCCTCGATCTCGGTCGCCGCCAGATCGTTCAGACCGTGGCTGACGAGGATGAGCCCGGAGACCCGCATGCCGAGGAACGCGCGCAGATAGTGGACCTCGCGGTCGCTCACGTAGTCGGAGTTGCCGACGAGGACCATCTTTCCGCGCTCGGACGCCGCCTGTTCCACCGCGTGCGCCATCTCCGCGAAGAACGGCTGCCGCGAGTCAGGGACGATCATCCCTATGAGGTCCGTGCGCCGTGAGGCCATGGCCTGGGCGACCCGGTCGGGCCGGTACCCCAGCTCCTTGATCGCGGCGAGAACGCGCTCGCGCGTGGCCGGGGCGACCGGCCGGGGTCCGTTGTTGATCACGTAGGACACGACGGCGGTCGAAGTACCCGCCAGTCGCGCAACGTCGTCCCGAGTCACCTTGGCCACGCGCGGAGTCTACGCGGATGGACCCCGCCGTGGGCAGGGCGTAAAGACCGTTCCTAGGGCTCCGCCGTGACGGCCTCGGCGCGCACCGCCGGTGCCGTGTCCGCTTCGTCCGCGTTGAGGTCCTTCACGTTCGTCACCGGCTTGCCGTCGGCCCGCTCGGCGATCTTCTCGGGGCTCCTGTCGGCGCTCTTCTCCGGCTTCTCCGGGGTGACGAAGCGGTAGCCGACGTTGCGCACGGTGCCGATCAGCGACTCGTGCTCGGGGCCGAGCTTCGCGCGCAGGCGCCGTACGTGGACGTCGACCGTCCGCGTACCGCCGAAGTAGTCGTAGCCCCAGACCTCCTGGAGCAGCTGGGCACGCGTGAAGACGCGGCCGGGGTGCTGCGCCAGGTACTTGAGGAGCTCGAACTCCTTGAAGGTCAGGTCGAGGACCCGGCCCTTGAGCTTCGCGCTGTACGTCGCCTCGTCGACCGACAGGTCGCCGTTGCGGATCTCCATCGGGGAGTCGTCGGCGACGATCTGCTGGCGGCCCATGGCCAGACGCAGGCGCGCCTCGACCTCGGCCGGGCCCGCGGTGTCGAGAAGTACGTCGTCGATGCCCCAGTCGGCGGTGACGGCGGCGAGGCCGCCCTCGGTCACGACGAGCACCAGCGGACAGCCGGGCCCCGTCGAGCGAAGGAGCTGACACAGGCTGCGGACCTGCGGGAGATCACGGCGGCCGTCGATCAGGATGACGTCGGCGCCTGGGGTGTCGACGAGGGCGGGGCCCTCCGCCGGGGCCACTCGCACGTTGTGCAGGAGCAGGCCGAGGGCGGGGAGCACCTCCGTCGACGGCTGAAGGGCATTGGTGAGGAGCAGCAGAGAGCTCATCGGTCCCCACCTGCCTGGGTGGTCCTGCGTTCGTGCACGGTTCGCTCGCCCATAACGTCTGGTTCCTCCTCGGTCCCTGCGAGGACGTTTGCGGCACTGCTTCGTGTTGCGTACTGCTCGGTGGACCCCGCGCCCCGGGGTCCTGCGCCTTCGTATACAACGCGCTTGAAAGCACAAAAGGACCCGGGGGCTGCATTGCCCGAGTCCTCTGCCCAGCACAATAGCCCACATGAGTTGGGGTCCGGCAGGTGACGAACGTGGATCTTCTGTGCGGCCGCTCACTGAACGAGCGCTGCGCGTGATGCTCCGCACACAGGACGGAGTGGCGATCGACGCGGCGTACGACCCGGGTGACGGGGTGCCCGGCGGGCCCGTGATCGTCCTCGCGCACGGCTTCACCGGCGATCTGGAGCGGCCCCATGTGCGGCGCGCGGCAGGGGTGTTCGCGCAGCGTGCGGCCGTGGTCACGTTCTCGTTCCGGGGGCACGGACGCTCCGGCGGGCGCTCCACGGTCGGCGACCGGGAGGTGCTCGATCTCGCGGCGGCCGTCGCATGGGCCCGCTCGCTCGGCCACGCGCGCGTGGTGACGGTCGGGTTTTCGATGGGTGGTTCGGTGGTGCTGCGGCACGCGGCGTCGCACAGGGGGCGCACGGAAGCGCGTACGGACGCCGTCGTCGCGGTCAGCGCCCCGGCGCGGTGGTTCTACCGGGGGACGGCGCCGATGCGGCGCCTGCACTGGGTGGTGACGCGGCCCACGGGCCGGATGGTCGGCCGCCTCGGTCTGCGCACCCGCATCCATCCCCACGAGTGGGACCCGATCCCGCTGTCTCCCGTCGAGTCGGTCCCGCTGATCGCTCCGACCCCGCTGCTCGTCGTGCACGGCGACCGCGACCCGTACTTCCCGCTCGACCACCCGCGGATGCTCGTCGAAGCGGCCTCGAAAGGGGGCGCTGGAGCCGAGTTGTGGCTGGAGCCGGGGATGGGGCACGCGGAGCACGCGGCGAGCGACGCACTCCTCGAACGGATCGGGGAGTGGGCCGCGGCCGCAGGTGCCGCACAATAGGACGCCGAACTGTTCACGACTGCTGACGCTGACGACTGCTGACGCCTGCTGACGCTGACGACTGCTTACGAGGAGAGGAGCCGCCCGATGGCTCAGGGCACGATTCGCTACTGGGCGGCTGCCAAGGCGGCCGCCGGAGTCGCCGAGGAACCGTACGAGGCCGACGACCTGGCCACGGCCCTCGAGGCGGCCCGCGGCCGACACCCCGGGGAACTGGTGCGTGTGCTGCAGCGTTGTTCGTTCCTCGTCGACGGGAACCCCGTGGGTACCCGTGGGCATGAGACGGTACGGCTTGCCGAGGGCGGCACGGTCGAGGTGCTCCCGCCGTTCGCAGGAGGGTGACCCCGATGAGCAACGACCAGCAGTACCCGCAGCATCCCCAGCAACCGCAGTACGACCAGTACGGGCAGCCCTACGACCCGTACGCGCAGCAGCAGCCTCAGCAACCGCAGACCCAGCAGTGGCAGGCGCAGACCTGGGACACCCAGGTGCAGCCCGCGCCGCAGGCGTATCTGCCGCCGCAGCAGCAGGAGCAGGCGTACGTGTACGGGGCCGAGGGACAGCCGCTGCCGCCGCAGCAGGAGTGGTCCTACGAGGCGCAGGCCCCTGCCCAGTCCCAGTCCCAGGTGCCCCCGGCGGCGCCGGTCTCCGTGACGGCGGAACCGGCCGGGCCCTCCTACGGTCCCGCCACGACCACCGGCAACACCCGCGTCACCGACGCCCAGCGCGCCCGCGCCGAGGGCCGCTCCCCGATCATCGAGCCGGGCATCCAGCCGGCCGGCCTCACCGCCGTCCTGGCCCTGATCCTCGCGGGCGGCGCCGCCATCGGCTCGTACGCACTCCTCGTACCGCTCCTGCTCCTGCAGGCGGTCACGGCCGCGGGCTGGTTCCGGCTCAACGGGATGTGGCCCGCCCGGCAGGGCATCGCCCTCGCGTTCCTCGGCGGTGTCGTGGCGGACGTCGCGCTGCTCGCCGCGGGGCGGGAGAACGGGCCCGCGGCGATCCTCGGCACCCTCGGCGTCTGGGTCCTGCTCACCCTCGTCCTCCAGCTCCGCTCGCACGCGTCGCCGGACGAGCGGATGTACGGCCTGATGGCGACCGTCACCTCGGCGGCCCTCGCGATCGTGGCCACCGGTCACCTCGCGGCCACGCCGGACGCGGTGACGGTCGGCACGATCGCCGTCGCCGCCGCGATCGTGGCCCGCGCGCTGCCGCTGCCGACACCGGTGTCCGTGGTCGTCGCGCTGCTCGCGGCCGCCGGGGCGGGGGTGCTGGCGGGGGGCCTGACGGACCTGGGCCCGGACGGGGGGCTGCTCGGACTCGGCGTCGGCGCGTGCGCCCTGATCGGCCACCGGGTCGCCTCGTACGACTACCCGTCGCGCTTCGTCCACATGACGGCGGGGGTGGCCCTGCCGCTCGCCGCGGCGGCTCCGGCGGTGTACGTCCTGGGCCGGGCGCTCGGCTAAGGGCGCTCGGCTAGGCCCCCGCGGCGCCCGGCGCCTGATCGACAACTTGGGAACAACTGTGCCCAGGCCCGCCACCCGTGGTCCTCGCCACGTAACCTCGCGACCAGTACATCCCGGCCGGGGGACACACGGGCGCCGGGGAACGTCGGACGTGGGGGAGCCCCAAGGCCATGCGCGCACTGCGAATACTGCTGATCATCGTCGTCATCGTCGGCGGCCTCTTCGTCATCGCCGACCGCGTCGCGGTCAACTTCGCCGAGGGCAAGGCCGCCGACAAGCTGAAGTCCAGCGAGGGCCTGGCCAGCACGCCGGACGTGTCCATCAAGGGCTTCCCGTTCCTGACCCAGGTCGTCGGCGGCAGCCTGGACGACGTGGAGATCGGCATCAAGGACTACGAGGCGAAGAGCGGCGGCGAGAGCGTCCACATCGCGGACCTGAAGGCCGAGATGCACGGCGTGGAGTTCAACAGCAGCTACAGCTCGGCCACCGCCGACTCCGCCACGGGCACGGCCCTCATCACGTACGCCGAACTGCTCAAGTCCGCCAAGTCCGAGCCGGTCGAGCTGCCGCTCGGCGCGACGGGCAAGGTCATCGGCCTCTCCGACGGCGGCAACGGCAAGATCAAGGTCGCCGTCGAGGTGAGCCGCGGCGGCGTGAAGCTGCCCGAGCCGATGTACGTCACGTCGACGATCACGGTCAAGGGCGACACCATCAACGCGCACGCCGACAGCATCCCCAAGTCCCTCAAGGTCCTGGGCGTCTCCGTGCCGCTGCCCGAGGGCACCGCCCGCAACGTCACCGACTTCTCGCAGAAGATCGACGACCTGCCGGCCGGCATCAAGCTGGACAAGGTCGAGGCCGTCGAGGACGGCGTCGAGATCACGGTGAAGGGTTCGAACCTCGACCTCGTCGGGTAGGCACCGGGGGCACCGAGGGCACCGGACAGACGGCGCTGCGTCCGCACTGCGAGACGGCGCCGTCCGAACAGCAGAAGTGAGCGGAGCCACAGCGGCCCCGGGACCCCGCGGGAGCGGCCCCGGGGCCTGATCATTCTCATATGCCGGACGATCCTGTCTCAGGATCCGACACGCCGGTGACACGGCCGCCTGTGCGTCCTTACGATCGGATGCATGAAGCGACAGGCGGATCTCACGAAGCGGCGGGCAGTAGACCTGTGCCGCGTCGCCGCCATGCTCTGTCGCGCCGTCTGAGCGGGCGGTCAACTCCCGCTCCTCCTCGGCCCTTTGAGACGACTCGGGGCCCATCCGTGCATCCGCACCCCTCACATCCCCGCATGCCTGCCGCAACTGCCCCGGAGGAAGACAGCATGAGCCGCACTGACGTCCTGGTCGACGCCGACTGGGTCGAGGCCAACCTCGACAACGAGAACGTGGCGATCGTCGAGGTCGACGAGGACACGTCGGCGTACGACAAGAACCACATCAAGAACGCGATCCGCATCGACTGGACCAAGGACCTCCAGGACCCGGTCCGCCGTGACTTCATCGACCAGGCCGGCTTCGAGGCACTGCTGTCGAAGAAGGGCATCGCCAACGACACGACCGTCGTCCTCTACGGCGGCAACAACAACTGGTTCGCGTCCTACGCCTACTGGTACTTCAAGCTCTACGGTCACCAGGACGTCAAGCTGCTCGACGGCGGCCGCAAGAAGTGGGAGCTCGACTCCCGCGACCTGGTCGACGGCGACGCGGTTCCGAACCGTCCGGCCACGCAGTACAAGGCCAAGCCCCAGGACACGTCGATCCGCGCCTTCCGCGACGACGTCGTGAACGCGATCGGCACCCAGAACCTGGTCGACGTGCGCTCCCCCGACGAGTTCAGCGGCAAGCTGCTCGCCCCCGCCCACCTCCCGCAGGAGCAGTCGCAGCGCCCCGGCCACGTGCCGTCGGCCCGCAACATCCCGTGGTCGAAGAACGCCAACGACGACGGCACCTTCAAGTCGGACGACGACCTGAAGGCCCTGTACGCCGAGGAGCAGGTCGACCTGGCCAAGGACTCCATCGCGTACTGCCGCATCGGCGAGCGCTCGGCCCTGACCTGGTTCGTCCTGCACGAGCTGCTCGGCGTCGAGAACGTCAAGAACTACGACGGCTCGTGGACCGAGTACGGCTCGCTGGTCGGCGTGCCGATCGAGCTCGGCGCCAACAAGTAACCCAACCGACCTTCAACTTCTCTTCCTCTTCTAGGAGTTCAGCATGTGTGGAGCGAAGGTCGGCGGCCCCGACGCCTCGACGATCAAGCCCGGTGAGACCACGATCCAGGGCCAGGTGACCCGCGACGGCGAGCCGGTGACGGGCTACGTCCGTCTCCTGGACTCGACCGGCGAGTTCACCGCGGAGGTCCCCACCTCCGCCACGGGCCAGTTCCGCTTCTACGCGGCCGAGGGCACGTGGACGCTGCGCGCGCTGGTGCCGGGTGGCACGGCGGACCGTACGGTCGTCGCGCAGACGGGCGGCCTCGCGGAGGTCGCGATCGCGGTCTGAGTGACCTGAATGATCTGAGTGACCTGAGCGGTCACTCGTTGAACGGCCTGAGGGCCGCACCCCTGGGGGTTGGACGCCATTCCGGGAACAGGGTGCGGCCCTTTGGCTTGCCCGGACTTACGCTGGAGACATGTACGCGCGGCGAAAGCACCTCTACTTCGCCATGATGGGCGTCTGCATCGCCCTCTTCGTCCTGGCGTGGGGCGTCGTACGTCTCTGGTCGATCCCCGCCGCCGTGGCGATGTGCGTCGTCGCCATGGTCATCCCCCCGTTCGCCGCGATCGTCGCGAACCGGCGCGGGCCCGAGGACCGGTGGTGGGACGACCCGTCGGGAGACTCGAAGTCCGACGAGTGGTGGGACGAGCTGGACGGGAAGAAGCGGCGGCGGGAGCCGTAGCGCCGCGCTGGTGCGAGGGCCGATTTGCCGACCGGGTGAGGGAAGAGCTTGGCACTGACGTCGCGGATTTACTTCCGCGAGGGGACCGGGTTTCGCCCGAAGGGTGTTGAGTGGGTGAAGGGGCATTTCACCGGTGAGCTTTATGAAGATGTGTAGTGCTGTCGGCTGAAACCAAAAAAGCGCCGGCAGTGAGCCCGAGGGCGGGCTCACTGTCGGCGCTTTTCAGTTCAGCGTGCAGGATCAGCTGTAGAGCAGGCGGTACGTCGAGAAGCCGTAGCCGATCTTCTTCTTCGCGGCGAACACCGGTGAGGCGCTGCCCGTGCCCTTGTACAGGTACAGGTCACCAGTGCTGGTGCGGGCGAGCAGGTCGGCCTTGCCGTCCAGGTCGATGTCGCCGCTGCCGACCAGGGTGTTGAACTGGTTCCAGCCGGCGCCGATCTTGACCTTGGCGCTGAACAGCGAGTTCACGTTGCCCGTGCCCTTGTACAGCCACAGGACACCGGCGCTGTCGCGGGCCACGATGTCGGCCTTGCCGTCGCCGGTCAGGTCGCCGCGGCCGGTGATCTGGTTGTACTGGTTCCAGCCGCTGCCGATCTTGATGCGCTTGGTCAGCGTGCCGTCGCCGTAGCCGAGGTAGGCGTACAGGACACCGGACTTGTCACGGGCGAGGACGTCGGCGCCCTGGGCACCGGCGATGTTCCCGGGGGACAGCACCTTGCTGTAGATGGTCCAGCCGTAGCCGACCTTCTTGGAGTCCGTGTTGTACACGTCCCCGTTCTTGGTCCAGATCCAGGCGTCGTCGCTGTAGCCGTCGCCGTCGTTGTCGGCGTCGGCGGCCGCGATCACGCCGGTGTAGTCGCCGAGGGGCTCACGGGCCTGGAGGCCGCCCGAGCCGTTGGGCGTGTAGTGGTACAGCCAGTCGTTCTTGTCGATGCCGTACAGGCCCGGCAGCGGGGCCGCGGCGTCGGCCGACGCCGCGGCGAAGGACCGGTTCTGCTGCGCGGTGGTGTGCTTGGCGATCTTGGCGGCGTTGGCGGAGCCCGTGTCGGCCGAGGCCGACGCGGCGCCCAGCGTCGTGGCGAGCAGGGCGGCGGCGACGGAAGCGACGGCCACGCGGGCCTTCATCGCGCGCGTAGTACGACGGGTCATGAGGATCTCCTCAGTCCGGGACCGGCCACTGGTGGTGGCCGTGAGCCCGGTGGTGTTGATGGGGTGTCGCGGGTCGTCGAAGGCGACCTCGGCGACAAAAGGTGATGAAGGTGATGAAAGGGTGTGCTGGAGAGCCCCTTGGAACGGCCCGGGAAAGCCAGTGCCGGTCATGTGCCGCGGACGTCACTCACGACGTCGTCACCGGCAGGCCGAATCTGATTTCGCACAGGCGGAACCAGGGTGCTGGTTCACGCCTGTTGGGCCTCGGCAATGAGCTTCCGAGGCGCCCCCCAGCGGGATCTTGTCATAGGGATGTCCCTTGCGCCTAGTGTGTTGTTCATGTGACGCATCTGTGACTCCCGCCCCAGCGATTTCGTGGTGGAGTCTTGATGAACCCGTGATCAACCCCCGTACAACCAGGCACGACTTCTATGGGTCTCCTGTGCGCGTGGATACGGAATTCGCGCTTCACGTTCCTGGGGGGATCGTTGGATCACGAAGAATTTCCGCGAGCGGAGGAGCGGGCGGAGGAGCCGCTCCGTCGCCGTAGACGTGGGCGTACCGCCGCACTCATTGCCTGCGCCGCCGTGCTCGGTGTCGTCGCGGGCGTGTGCACCGGATACGTCGTGCAGGCGGGGCGGGAGCCGGACCCGTTGCCGCCGCTCGCGCAGCAGAAGGTGGGCCAGGCCAAGGACACCAAGGCGCCCGTGGCGCTGTCCGCCGCCGAGGACCACCGGGTCAAGACGGACGGCGACCTGCGCAAGCTGCTCGTCCCGCGTCCTGCGGGCACCCAGAAGTCGGGCGGCGTGCAGGGCTGGGTCGACCAGTACGGCTACGCGGGCGACTACAAGGAGCCGGGCCGGATGTTCGCCGACCTGTCCGACGACTCCTTCAGGCGGTCTGCCGTCACCGAGTGGAAGAAGGGCCAGTCCACGACCGAGGTCCACCTCATCCAGTTCCGGGACACCGAGAAGCTCAGCTCCCGCAACTTCCTCAGCGGCCAGCTGACGTACATGAGCGATTCCGAGTGGGCGGGCAACGGGGGCGAGCCCGTCCCCGGCAGCTCCAACGCCCGCGTCTACGTCTTCGACCACCCGAGGACCGAGGCCGGTTACCTGCCGTTGTACGAGGCCAGGGCGCTCGGCGCACGCGGCGACATCGTCATGGACCTCTGGTTCTTCGACACCAAGCCGATTCCGAAGAAGACCGCGATGGCGCTCGCCAAGCGGCAGTTGGAGCGCCTGTGAGCGACGAACAGTTCGCGGAGGTTCCGCCCGGCGAGGCACCCGCGCCCGCCCGCAGGCCCCGCCGCTGGCCCGCCGTCCTCGTGGCCTGCGTCGTCGTGCTGGCCGTCGCCGCAGGTACCGGGTTCACCGTGATGAAGGTGAACGACGCCGACCGTACGGTCCGTACCGAGGTGTGGGGCAAGCCGGAGAAGCAGAAGCAGCGTGCCGGAGGTGTCGGCGGCGTGCAGGGCGATCTCACCAAGCGGCTGCTGCCCGTGCCCGACGGGTACGTTCCGGGGCCGGACATCGACGAGTTCGGCAACGACAAGGTGATCACCGGGCCCGAGGCGGTGGCCCGGCTGCGCAAGGCCGCGGACGACCTGCCCGCCCGCCAGCGCGCGTCCCAGCGCAAGGCCATCGACAGGCTGAAGCTCAAGGGCCTGGCGATGCGCAGCTACTCCGCGGACACCGACGATCTCGTCGTCGAACTGCAGTTGGCTCAGCTGCAGAACCGGCAGGCGGGCCGGGACCTCAAGGCGTTCCAGACGCAGTTCCTGCGCGCGCTCGGCATCTTCACCAAGGGCCCGAGGATCAAGGGGCACAGCAACGCCGACTGCTTCCTCGCTCCCCGGGACGGCGACACCAAGCTCGACGTGCTGATGTGCAGCGCGTACGAGGACGATCTGCTCGTCTCCGTCACCGCGTACGGGCCGAAGTCGATCGACAGCAAGGCCGTCGCCGATCTCCTGGCCCGGCAGCTCGACCACATCACTTCGCGGGGGGAGCTCGTATGACCCAGCCGATTCAGCCCGTGTCTCCCGTGCCCGAGGTACTGCCTCCGGTGTCCGAGCTGCCGCAGCCCCCGCTCAAGAAGGATCGCCGCGTGCTGCGGGCCGCGCTGCGCTGGACCGCCGCCGTCGTCGTGTTCGCGGCCCTCGGCGCCGGGACCGCGTACGGCGTCATGGAACGCACCCGCGGTGACCTGCCGGGCCTCGCCACCGAGAGCGACGGCCGCTGGGAGTACCCGGCGATCCAGAAGCCGGCGCTGCCCAAGGGCGCCCCGGCCGTGTTCGCCGAGGGCAACTCCCGCGAGGAGCACTACGCCGATCTGCGCGCGCTCCTGCTGCCTGCGCCGAAGGGCGCCGTGGAGGACAAGGCGCTGGCGGGCAAGGACGGCTGGCTGCCCTCCGCCACGTATCTGGCGGAGTACGAGAAGGACGTGCGCGGCGAACTGGCACCGGCCCTGAAGGACGGCGGCCTGCGGCACATCGCCGCCCGCGGCTGGACCATGCCCGACGGCACGCACACCCGCATCTACCTGCTGCGCTTCACCACGCGAGGGTTCGCTCACGACTACCGCGGAGCTGTCGCGTCGAACAGCGCCGCGCTCATCGGCGCCCCCGACACCGTCGAGGACTACTCCTGGGCGGCGGGCGACCTCAACGAGAACCCGTACACCGTCATCGGAGCCCAGGAGGAGAAGCGGCCCTACGGGAAGGAGCAGGTCCGCCAGGCGTTCATCGAGGCCGGTGACGTGTACGCCCTGGTCGTCCAGTCCCGCAAGGGCACCACCGCCAAGGTCCCCTTCCAGCAGACGGTCGTACTCCAGAACCAGCTGCTCGGCTGACCCCAGCGGCCCACCTCGCCGAGAGCCCCGGGCCCCACCCGACTAGAGTGGGGCCCGGCTCTGTAACCGCATCGATCCGCCAGTACCGCTCACCGAGGAGCACCCGTGCTTGAGGCCTTCTTCTCCGCTCTCCTTGTCCTGGTCTGCGTCGGCGTCCTCGCCTTCGCCGGTCTGACCGTGAAGAAGCTGTACCAGGGCCAGCGCTGACCCCCACCGAGAGACGTCTGAACCGCTCATGATCCAGATCCCGTCAGACCTGCACCCCGACCTCGTCCCGCTGGCCTTCCTCCTGGGCAACTGGGCGGGCGCCGGCGTCACCGACTTCCCCGGCGCCGAGAAGGCCAATTTCGGCCAGGAGGTCTCCTTCACCCACGACGGGCGGGACTTCCTCGAGTACCACTCGCACAGCTGGGTCCTCGACAGCGAGGGCAACAAGGTCAAGCCGCTGGAGTCCGAGGCCGGTTTCTGGCGGGTCGACAAGGACCGCAAGGTCGAGGTCGTCATGGTCCGCGACGACGGTGTCGTCGAGGTCTGGTACGGCGAGCTGGCCGACAAGAAGCCGCAGATCGACCTGGCGACCGACGCGGTCGCGCGCACCGCGGCCTCCGGCCCGTACAGCGGCGGCAAGCGGCTCTACGGCTACGTGAAGAGCGACCTGATGTGGGTCGGCGAGAAGCAGACCCCCGAGGTTCCGCTGCGCCCCTACATGTCGGCCCAGCTCAAGAAGGTCGTCTCCCCGGAGGAGGTCGCCGAGATGGCGCGCAACCTCCCGGACATGCCCGATGACGGCATCGCCTTCTTCAAGTAGGTCCCCGTAGTCCTACACTCGGCGGTGTGGTGAGCACCGAAGGCATCGACTGGAAGAGCGATCTGCGGCAGCGCGGCTACCGGCTGACGCCGCAGCGCCAGCTCGTCCTCGAGGCCGTCGACACCCTCGAGCACGCGACCCCCGACGACATCTTGTGCGAAGTGCGCAAGACGGCGTCGGGGATCAACATCTCGACGGTCTACCGGACCCTCGAGCTGCTCGAAGAGCTCGGGCTCGTCTCGCACGCGCACCTCGGGCACGGTGCGCCCACATACCACCTCGCCGACCGGCACCACCACATCCACCTGGTCTGCCGGGACTGCACGGACGTGATCGAGGCCGATGTGGACGTCGCCAAGGAGTTCACGGCCAAGCTGCGCGCCGAGTTCGGCTTCGACACCGATCTGAAGCACTTCGCGATCTTCGGGCGGTGCCAGAACTGCACGGCGTCCGAGGCGTCCAAGGACCCCGCGAAGGAATAAGCGCGTCCGTGCGCTCGTCGTAATGTGAGTGACCATGCAGCGACATTCAACGAGCAGCCCCCTGCTGACCCTGCCCGGCGCCGTCCCCGGTGAGGGCGTGGACGAAGGCGTCGCCGCGCACTACGGCGACCTGTTCCGCGAACAGCGCTCCCTCGCCGACGGGGCGGGCGTCGTCGACCTCTCGCACCGCGGTGTGCTCACCGTCACCGGTGACGACCGGCTGAGCTGGCTGCACCTGCTGCTCACCCAGCACGTCGAGCAGCTGCCGCCGAACCAGGCCACGGAAGCGCTGGTGCTCTCCGCCAACGGGCACATCGAGCACGCCCTATACCTCGTCGACGACGGGACGACGACCTGGGTGCACGTGGAGCCCGGTACGCGCGAGGCGCTCGCCGCGTACCTGGAGTCCATGAAGTTCTTCTACCGGGTCGAAGTGGCCGACAGGACCGACGAGTTCGCCGTCGTGCACCTGCCCGCCGGGTCCATCGCCCCGGTCCCGGACGGGGTCGCCGTGCGCGAGACCGCGTACGGGCGCGACCTGTTCCTGCCGCGCGCCGACCTGGAGGCGTACGCCGCCGCCCACGGGCCCGCCGTCGGACTGCTCGCCTACGAGGCGCTGCGCGTCGAGCAGCACCGGCCGCGGCTCGGCTTCGAGACCGACCACCGGACCATCCCGCACGAGCTGGGCTGGATCGGCAGCGCCGTCCATCTGCAGAAGGGCTGCTACCGCGGGCAGGAGACCGTCGCCCGCGTGCAGAACCTGGGCAAGCCGCCGCGCCGCCTCGTCTTCCTGCACCTGGACGGCAGCGAGGTGCATCTGCCGCCGCACGGGGCGGAGGTGCGGCTTGCCGCCGATGGCCCTGAGGGGCGGAAGATCGGGTTCGTGACGACGTCCGTACGCCACCACGAGCTCGGGCCGATCGCGCTCGCGCTGGTCAAGCGGAACGTGCCGCTCGATGCGCAGCTCATGGCCGAGGACACCGCGGCCGCGCAGGAAGTCGTCGTCGAGCCCTAGCCCCGGTTACATCTCCAGCAGCACCGTGAACGGGCCGTCGTTCGTCAGGGACACCCGCATCTGCGCCCCGAACCGGCCCGTCGCCACCGTCGCGCCCAGCGACCGCAGTTGGGCCACGACCTCGTCGACCAGGGGCTCGGCGACGTCGCCGGGGGCCGCCGCGTTCCACGTGGGGCGGCGGCCCTTGCGGGCGTCGCCGTAGAGCGTGAACTGGCTGATCACGAGCAGCGGGGCGTCGATGTCGCTGCACGACTTCTCGTCGGCGAGCATCCGCACCGACCAGAGTTTGCGGGCCAGTTGGGCCGCCTTCTCCTTCGTGTCCTCGTGCGTGACCCCGACGAGGACGCACAGGCCCTCGCCCTCGATCTCACCCACGGTCTTCTTCTGGTTGTCTTCGTCCACGACGACGCTCGCGCCGTCCACCCGCTGCACCACTGCTCGCATACGGCCATCATGCCGTGCCGTCCTCTTACGGTTCTTACCGACTTCGAACCCCCCATCCGGGGCGGATATGGGGTACTCGCGCACAGAGCGGGCACCGGGAGTGGCACCATGCTCACACGCAGTGCGCCGGTGGCGCGCGGCGTCGGTCCGGTCGAGGGGACGGTAAGCAGACCATGGATGCTCACGCCATGCACCACACACGGAGTACGGGCCTGCCCGGGGAGCCCGTCTCCCTGACGCACACCGGCCGCGTCGCTCCGCTGGCCCGGCCGCCCGCGCAGCGCATCGGCAGCCCGGAGCTGCCCGCTCCGCCCGAGCACGACCTGGCGGATCTGCGGCTGCCCGAGCTGCGCCGGGTGCGGCGTGAGTCGCAGCAGGACGAGGCGGACCTCAGTTACGTACGCCGGCTGCTCCAGGGGCGCATCGACATCCTGCGCGCCGAGTTGGGCCGGCGCCGGGACCCGGAGACGCCGGTCGTGGACCGGCTCTCGGAGATCCTGCGGGACCAGCCGACCCGGCACCGCTCCTCGGCCCGCCACGTCACGCTCGGCACCCCGCACAGCGAGGAGTTCCGGCGTCTTGCCGCCGAGATGCTCGCCGAGGTCGAGCTGTCCGATCTGGCGGCCCGCACGGACGACGAGCTGCACGCGGCGATGGGGCGGCTGGTGCGGTACGAGCAGCAGGTGTCCCGGCGCCGGCAGCATCTGCAGCGGACGGCCGACGACTGCAGCGCGGAGATCGCGCGGCGGTACCGGGACGGCGAGGCGCAGGTGGACGATCTGCTCGGCGGGTAGGTGCCGCCCGTCCCGCCTACCGTGGGCGCATGAGTACTCGCCCCGACGACGTCATCGACGTACGGCCCATCACCGAAGACGAGTTACCCGAGTGGTGTCGCGCCCGGAACCGCGGGTTCCTGCGGGAGCCGGTCGTCTCGCAGGAGCATGTCGCCGTGCGGCGCGCGCAGTTCGACCTGGGCAGGACCCGGGCCGCGTTCGCCCCCCGGCAGGTCGCCACCTTCCGGTCGTTCGCGCAGGAGCTGACCGTGCCCGGCGGGGCCGTCGTGCCCGCTGACGCCATCACGAACGTCACCGTCGGTCCGACCCACCGCCGCCGCGGCCTGCTCAGCCGGATGATGGCCGACGACCTGGCCGAGGCGAAGGCGCGCGGGGACGTGGCCGCGACGCTCATCGCCGCCGAGTACCCGATCTACGGGCGCTACGGGTTCGGGCCCGCGGCCACCACCACGAACTTTGAGATCGACGTGCCCCGGGCCGGTCTCGACCCGCGCTGGGCGGGCCCGGGCGACGGCGGGCGGGTCGACTTCGCCGACGCCGACGAGATCCGCAAGGTCGGGCCCGAGCTGTACGGGCGGCTGCGCACGCGGGTCGCGGGCCTCGTGTCGCGCGACGACTACTGGTGGCGGCTCAACACCGGGGCGCATCCGACGCCGGAGGACCCGTGGAAGGAGCCGTTCTACGCCCTGTACCGGGGGGCCGGCGGTGAGGTGGAGGGGTTCGTTTCGTACTGGTGCGAGGAGCGCTTCAACGACGGGGTCCAGCCGGTGTGCGAGGCGAAGGTGCAGAACCTGTTCGGGCTCACCCCGGCCGCCGAGCGGGCGCTGTGGACGTTCGTCTGCTCGATCGACTGGGTCACGGTCGTGCACAGCGGCCACCGCGCCCCCGACGACCTGCTGCCGCACCTGCTGCCCGACCCGCGGGCCGCCCGCGTCGTGCGGCAGGCCGACTCCCTGTGGGTGCGGATCCTCGATGTCGTACGGGCCCTGGAGGCCAGGTCGTACGACGTGCGGGGCGAGCTCGTGCTGGAGGTGCGGGACCGGGCCGGTCTGGCCGGCGGCCGGTTCAGGCTGGCGGCGGCGCCCGACGGTGCGGTGTGCGAGCCGAGCGACGAGTCCCCCCGACTCACCCTGGACATCGGTGAGTTGGGGTCCCTGTGGCTGGGCGACGCGTCCGCGGTGCGGCTGGCCGCCCTGGGCCGCTTGGTGGAGGAAGAGACGGGCGCCGCCGTCATTGCCGACGCCCTGTTCCGTACGGCACGCCGGCCGTGGTGCCCCGACGTGTTCTGAGTCGCGTACGGGCGTGCGCGGAGAAGACCGACCGGGCTCCCGGCTCCCCTCCGGAAGGGAGCCCGGTCAGCCGCTCTGGGCCAGCAGCATGACGAGGACGACCGCGCCGATGCCGCTGATCATGGTGTTCTTGGCCTTGAGTCCGACGGACAGCACGATGAACGCGATGATGCCCATCGGGCCGTACTTCCACTGGATGAGCTGCTCGAATCCGATGGCGAGAGCGGCGATGAGGATGGCGAAGACCGGCATGGGGACTTACCTCCTTCGGGTCCGAGTGGTGACCAACTCCCGCGCCATAGCGGTGACGTAGACCAACCTGTGTGGTCGACGCCAACCCCCGAGGTTGTCCGACCATGTCGCTCAAGTTGGTCACCAACTCACTGGTACTTATCTCCGCTGAAGCGCGACTCATAACCACCTTCTTCTCAACTCCCCAAAGATGGCGGGAAGTTGTAGTGTTTGGTTGTGAGTGCGGAACATGCCGCCGTCAACGGACGGCCAGGGCCGCAGCGGACGCACTGGACGTACCGCGAAGTGGCCGATGAGCTGCGCGCCCGGATCCGTTCCGGGCATCTGAGTCCTGGCCAACGCATGCCTACCCAGGCGCAGTTGGCGGACGAGTTCGGGGTGGAGCGGTCCGCCGTACGTCAGGCGCTGCGCGTTCTGCAGTCCGAGCAACTGCTGGCCAACGTCTCGAAGGGCAGCCCGGCCACCGTCGCGGAGAACACCCAGCCCGCGTTCAGCGGTCCCGGTGCGCCCCCGCAGCCGACGATGGTCGCCCTGTCCCAGAAGGTCGCGGCCGCGTTCCTGCAGCAGGACGTGGAGATCGACGCGCTGTGTCTGACGTCGGTCTCGCTGACCCTCGCGATGGGCGAGCCGCTGCGCCACATCCACGCGGGCCGAATGAAACCGGCCAGGGTCCGGGTGCGGGTGCTGCTGCCCAGCCGGGACATCGACCTCGCCTTCCCTGCGCCCGCGGACGCGCGCGTGGAGGCGGACGGGGTGATGGGCGGCGTGGGCGGCGTGCTGCAGCGCAACTGGCTGCGGCAGCGCAACGCGCAGGGGCAGGTGCTCCGGCACAATCTGCTGGCCCTGCGCGCCACCCACGGCATCGACGTGGAGGTCGAGTTCCGGGCGCTGCCGTTCACGCCGCCGGTCAAGCTGTACCTGCTCAACAACACCGAGGCGCTGTTCGCGTACTACACGCTGACCCGGCGCGGTGAGCAGATCGACCACGAGCGGGTGGACGTGTACGACGCGCAGGGGGTGCGGCAGATGCTCTTCGCGTTCCAACAGGGGGCGGGACTGCGCGACACGACGTTCGTCGAGCAGTCCCACCTGTGGTTCAACAGCCTCTGGAACACCATCAGTTCGGATCTGACACTCAGCTCGTAGAGCCTGTGTCCCATCCCGTTCCTAGTGGAGCGCGGGGCCGGCCACCATGATCGCGAGCAGAACGCCGCCGATGGAGCTGCACGTGGCGTTCCTGGCCTTGACGCCGATGGTCAGCAGGAGCAGGCCTGCGATACCGGCCGGCCCGTAGTGCCACTGGACGAGCTGCTCGAAGGTGATCACGAACACCGCGGAGAGGAGGCTCAGGACGGCCATGACTTTTCCTCCTTCATCAGCTACGGCATCGGTGGTGCTGGTCAGTTGGTCGACACGCTCGCCAGCTGCTACCAGCTAGAGCCAACTTGGTGACCAACTCTCCTAAGGTTGTCCCCACTTGGTCGCCGGAATAAAACAAGTCGCCAACAACTCCCGCCAAATCACAGGAAGTTGTAGCGTTTGGTTGTGACCCAGGAGAGCGTGGCAGACATGGCGGACATGGCAGACGCGACACTGAACGGCGACAGAAAGCTCTCTCACCAGGAGATCGCCGACGAGCTTCGGGAGCGCATCAAGGCAGGCCGGCTCAAGGCGGGCGACCGGCTGCCCACCCAGGCCGTGCTCGCCGAGGAGTTCGGCGTCGAGCGCGGCACGGTCCGCCAGGCCCTCCAACTCCTCCAGTCCGACGGCCTGTTGAACAACATCAGCAAGGGCAGCCCGCCCCGGATCGCCCCCGCCACCGCCGTCGGCGACGAGCCGCAGCCCACCATGGTCGCCCTCGCCCCACGCCTGGTCGAGGCGTTCGCCGCGCCCAAGGTCCGCATCGACGCGGTCTGCATGACCTCCGAGACCCTGATGCTGGCCCTCGGCGAACCGCTGCGCCTCATCCACGAGGGGCGGATGCGCCCCGAGTCCATCGACGTGCGCATCCTGCTGCCCAGCCGCGACATCGAGCTCGCGTTCCCGGTGGCGGTGCCCGACGCCACCGACGGGCCCGACCGCGGTGACGACGAGGCGGTCCACCGGCGCTGGCTCGAGACCCGCAACGCCCAGGGCCAGGTCCTGCGCCACAACCTGCGCTCCCTGCGCTCCTCCCACGGCATCGACGTCCAAGTGACCTTCCGCGCCCTGCCGTTCACCCCGCCGGTCAAGCTCTACCTGCTCAACGACGCCGAGGCGCTGCTCTCCTACTACATGGTCACGCGCCGCGAGGAGGAGATCGACAGCGGCACCAAGCTGGAGATGTACGCCGCCACGGGCGCCCAGGCCCTCCTCTTCTCCTTCGAGAAGCGCGCGGGCCACCGCGACCGGGCGTTCGTGGAGGAGTCGCAGAAGTGGTTCACCGCCCTCTGGGAAACCATCACGTCCGACCTGACACTCTCCTAGTGACTTCTGATGCGGCGAAGCAGACTGGTGGGGTGGCTGATGAGACGGGTGCCGAGGGGGAGTTGAGGTCTCTGGTCCGCGGTGCGCGCTACGTGCTCTGGGACTTCGACGGGCCGATCTGCCGCCTGTTCGCGGGCTGGCCGGCGCCCGAGATAGCGCTGCGCCTCGCACGGTGGCTGGAGACGCAGGGGTTGCACGGGGTGCTGACGGAGGAGGAGCTGCGCCGCCTCGACCCGCACGGAGTGGTGGCCCGCCTCGGTCTTGAGCAGCCGGGCAGTGACCTCGTACTGGAGATGGAGAAACGTCTCACCGAGCAGGAGCTGCAGGCGGTTCCCAGGGCCTGGCCCACGCCGTGGGCGGACCCGCTCATCCGGACCTGGTGGGCGATGGGCGTACGCCTCGCCGTCACGACCAACAACTCGCCGCAGGCGGTGCGCAGTTATCTGGACGGCCGCTCGCTCACCGGATGCTTCGAGCCGCACATCTACGGCCGTACGCAGAACATGACGCTGCTCAAGCCCGACCCGTACTGCGTCAACCGGGCCCTGAACGCGATGGGGGCGGCTCCCGGCGCCGCCCTGATGATCGGCGACACCCCCACGGACCTCGCGGCGGCGACGGCGGCCGGGGTCTCGTTCCTGGGGTACGCGCGCAACGAGGAGAAGCGGAACATGCTGCTCGCGGCCGGTGCGCGCCATGTCGTGGGTAGCCTGGCCCCTCTTCTGGGCATGCTGCGGGAGCGGGGTTGACCTGCCGGTTCCCTTTCCTCTGCGGGAAGTAGGGAGAAGTTGGCAGCCAACTGACGTAGGGTTGAGGAAACTTGGCACGGCGGGAGGGGTGCAGTCGCGATGGACGACAACAACGGCCCCGCTCCCAGGGCCACGCCCGAATCGATGGCCGACGTCCTGCGGCAGCGGATCCGGTCCGGAGCGCTCAAGCCGGGGGAGAGACTGCCCACCCAGGCCGTGCTCGCCGAGGAGTTCGGGGTGGAGCGCGGAGTCGTGCGCAATGCCCTGCAACGGCTGCATTCCGAGGGCCTGTTGAGCAATGTGAAAAAGGGCAGCCCGCCGAGGGTGGCCGCGCACGTGCCGGCCCTGCCGCAGGCCTCGCAGTCGGCCCGCAGCATTCTCGGCCCGCGCCTCGCCTCGGCCTTCCGGCAGGAAGATGTGCGCCTCGACGTGCAGAGCCTGACGGCGGAGACGCTGGTGCTGTCGCTCGGGCAGACGCTGAGCGAGATCTACGCGGAGCACCTCCGCCCCCGGTCGGTGCACGTGCGGGTGATGCTGCCGCGTGCTGACCAGCGCCTCGACTACCCGTCCCCGGAGAAGGGGTGGGGCCATGACGACGAGCTCGACCAGGCGATCGATGCCCGTAACCGGTGGCAGGGCCGTTCGTACCGCACGATCCTGCAGCGGACGCTGGGCGAGCTGGGCAAGGAGGCGGGCATAGGGATGCGCGTCGAGTTCCGCAGCCTGCGCGGCACCCCGACGCGGAAGGTCTATCTGCTGAACCGGCAGGAGGCCCTGATCGGCTACTACATCCCGGGGCGGTTCGAGCGGGTGGTCGATGGCTACCCGGATCCGGTTCCGCTGCGCGACGTGGAGGGCACGGACGTCGGGATGCACATCCTGGAGGCGTCCGGCGGCGGTCTGGCCAAGGCGATGGTCGCGGACGAGCAGTTGATGTTCGACCGAGTCTGGGAACATGTCGCCCAGCCTCTGGACTGAAGCGTCTCTGGACTGAACGGGACCGGCAGCAACTCTCTAGTGTCCATATAGTGGTACGCGACGAGACGGACCCCTTCAGGGACTACTCTGTGCGCTCATGTCGTCACCTTTGCGCCACAGAGCGCATCAGGCGCTGATCCGCAGGCTGGCGGAGACTCGGCGGCGTGCCCCGAACGGCGAGGTGGTGACGGGGCATCACAACACCAATGTGATCCTGCCGTTGGGGATTCCGCTGGCCCTGCTGCTCGGGGTCGGCGTCAAGGTCTTCGGCGTCCGCGGCAAGTTCCGCACCCCCGTGGAGACGGTGGAGGTGGTGCCGCGCCTGTGGCGCCGTGAATCCGAGGTGCTGCGGGCGGTGAGCCGCTCCCTCAGCCAGGTCCCGCGGTGCCTCGCAGAATTCGAAGAATGGTCTCTGCACACGTATCTGGCGGGCGAGCCGCTGTCGACGGCCGCGCCGTCCGCGCCCGTGGGGGAGGAGCGGCTCAGAGCCCTCGCGGAGTTCTTCGCACGCCTGGCGTCCGTGCCGATCGAGGGGCTGCCGGAACTGCCCGAGACGTACTGGCCCGAGCACGGCAGGAGCCGCCAATTCCTGTCCTGGCTCGCCGAGTTCGCCGACGACAAGGTGCACCGCGTCAACGAGGGGCGCTTCGGCGACCTGTTCCGCGCGGTGGGCGTGCCGGACGACGCCATCCCCGCCTTCATGGGCCGGGTGCCCGCCGGCCTGACGGACCGCCCCTACGCGGTGCTGCACACCGACGTCCACCGCGGCAACGTGGTGGTCGCCAAGGCGCCCGGCGGACGCGAGCAGTTGTGCGTCATCGACTGGGAACTGGCCTGCTACGGCGACCCGTTGCACGATCTGGCCACCCATCTGGTGCGGATGAACTACGACGACGCCGAGCGCCGGTCGATGACGGACTTCTGGGCCGAGGCCATGTGCGCCGCGGGCCACGAGAAGATGACGCGCGGCCTCGACACCGACCTGTGCCACTACCTGGATTTCGAGTACGTGCAGTCGATCTTTCCCGACGTGATGCGCGCGGCGCTGTCGCTCGGTGAGGAGCCGACGGACGCGGACTTCTCGGTGGCCGCGGGCCGGGTGTACCGGGCGATGGAGCGGGCGTGGAAGCCGCTGTGCCTCGACGGGGACGGCCCGGACCAGGCGGTGGCGCTGAAGGCGCTGTACGTCTGGCACGAGCAGGACGCGGGCCACCCGGCCCGCCTGCGGTGACCGCGGGCCCGTTGCGGCGGCCCGGCGTGACGATGATGCTGAACTCTCATGCGGGGCATCTCGAACGGCAGGACGAGTGCGGCGTGGCGGTCGGCGGTGGAACTGAGCGGTGACGCCGCGGTGGTGGAGGGGCCGCTGACCGGGGCGCACCACGAGACGTACGTCTTTCCGCTGCACACGGGCCACGGCGGTGCGCGCCCGGTCCGCTGGAAGTGCCGGGAGGCCCGGGTGGGCCTGGTCCGGTTCGACCGCCGGTGCTTCGCGTCGGAGGCGGACGTGGTGCGTGCGGTGAGCCCGCGGGTGCGCCGCGTCCCGGAGTTCATCGAGATCGGTGGGGCGGGTCTGCAGCGGTTCATCGAGGGCGAGACGCTGGCCCGGCTGCGGCCGCCGGGAGATCTGGTGCCCGGCGCGCTGGTGGGCCAGATCGTGGACGTGTTCCGTGAGTTGGCGTCGATCCAGGACCGCGGGGTGCGCATCGCGCGCGGGCACGGCACGGCGGAGCGGGCGGCCGACGGCGACACGGCGGCGGCGCTCGACGGCCTGATCTCCTTCGTCGAGGAGAGCGTCTACGAGGCCCACGCCGGGACCTTCGGCGGACTCTTCGGCGCGCTCGGTGTCGACGAGGGCGCGTTCCGGCGGCTGCGGCGCTTCGTCTCGGGGCTGAGCGAGCGGCCCTTCTGCCTGGTCCACGGTGATCTCCACCGGGAGAACCTGATCGTCGACGCGAGCGGTGAACTCTGGGTCATCGACTGGGAGTTGGCGATGTTCGGCGACCCGTTGTACGACCTGGCGACCCATCTGCACCTGATGCGCTACCCGGCGGCGCAGGCGCGCCAGGTGACCGGCCTGTGGCGCGCGGCCGTGGAGGAGGTCAGGCCGGGCGGTTCGGCGGCCCTGGCCACGGACCTGCCGCTGCTGCTCGGCTTCAAGCGGGCGCAGTCGGTGTTCACGGACGTCATCAGGGGCGGGCTCGGCCTGGGTGCGCAGGGCGCGCCCGACACGGCCCGGCTGTGGCGGACGGCGGCCGGGCTCCACGGGGTCCTCGCGCGCGGCGCGGTGCCGCTCGGTCTGGCGGACGTTCCGTCGGTGCGGGGCGTCGCCGCCGCGCTCGCGGACTGGTGCCGCGGCTACCCTGCACAACCATGACCACCCCCACCCCGACCCCCGGCCTGCGCGAACGAAAGAAGCAGCGGACCCGGCAGACCCTGTCCGACACGGCCGTCCGGCTCTTCCTCGAGAAGGGGTACGACCAGGTGTCCGTCGCGGAGGTGGCCGCGGCCGCGGAGGTGTCCAAGCCGACGCTGTTCCGGTACTTCGCGGCGAAGGAGGACCTGGTCCTGTACCGGTTCGCCGACCACGAGGACGAGGCGGCGCGGGTCGTGGCGGAGCGGCCCGAGGGGGAGTCCGCGCTCACCGCGCTGCGGCGGAGCTTCGTCGAGGGGCTCCAGCGGCGCGACCCGGTGACCGGACTGTGCGACGTGCCCGGGGTGCTCGCGTATCTGCGGCTGTTGTACGGGACGCCGGCGCTGGTGGCGCGGATGTACGGGTACCAGGAGCGCTCGGAGCGGGCGCTCGCCGACGCGCTCGGCGGGCCCGCGGTCGCGGCGCGGCTCGCGGCAGGGCAGATCGTGGCGGTGCAGCGGATCCTGGCGATGGAGAACGTGCGGCGGATCATGGCCGGGGAGTCCGCCGACGCGATCGAGGCGGACGCGGTGCGCGCGGCCGAGCTGGGGTTCCGGCAGCTGGCGCAGGGGCTCACGTAAGAGAGATTCGGTAAAAGATTTAACCCGGTAACGTTATCTCGGTTACCGTGGAGCCATGAGCGCTCCCACTCGTGACCTCACCCTCGACACCGAACGCCACTTCCACGACCTCTGCCGCGCCACCCTCACCGCCATGATCGAAGGCGCCGACGAACAGGTCGTCATCGGTGAGAACGCCTCCGCGTCCGGCGCCGACGCCGAAGTGCTCGGCTACGAACTGCGCAGCAAGGCAAAGGAGTTGAAGGAGCTGCCGAAGGCGCCGCTGTTCTTCGGGCGGCTCGACTTCGGCGCCTCGGGCGAGCACGCCGGGCAGAGCTATCACGTAGGGCGCCTGCGCGTCACCGAGCACCCGGCCGCGCCGCCCCTCGTCGTGGACTGGCGGGCGCCGGTGTCCCGGGCGTTCTACCAGGCCGGTGCGGGCGATCCACAGGGTGTGGACGTGCGGCGGCGGTTCGGCTGGGCGCCCGGGAGCCTCGGTGACTCGGCGGATCTGACCAGCCTGGAGGACGAGCACCTGGCCGAGGGCGACGACGGGGCGGGCAGCCGGATCCTCGCCGGGGAGATCGAGCGGCCCCGGGTCGGCCCCATGCGGGACATCGCCGCCACCATCCAGCCCGAGCAGGACGACCTGGTGCGCGCGGGTCTCGCCTCGTCGCTGTGCGTGCAGGGCGCGCCCGGCACCGGCAAGACGGCGGTGGGGCTGCACCGGGCCGCGTATCTGCTCTATACGTTCCCGCAGCGCATCCAGCGGGGCGGACTCCTCGTCCTCGGTCCGAACCGGACCTTCCTCTCCTACATCTCCGCGGTGCTGCCCGCGCTCGGCGAGAGCGGGGTGCGCCAGTCCACCGTCGAGGAACTCGTCGCGCACGGTGAGGCGCGTGCCGAGAGCGCCGAGGACGCAGTGGCCGCGGCCGCCGTCAAGCACGACCCCCGGATGGCGACCGTGCTGCGGCGCGCACTGTACGCACGGGTCTCGCCGGATGCGGCGGTCGAATCCGTCGGGGTGCGGGACGGCTCGGTCACCTGGCGGGTGCCGCTCGGGGAGCTGCGGCGGATCGTCGAGACCGTACGCGAGGAGGAGCCGCCGTACGCCGTCGGGCGCGAGCGGGTCCGCAGCCGGGCCGTGCGCCACATCCAGGCGCAGGCCGAGCGGCGGGGCGTGACCGCGACCGCGTCCTGGTTGCAGAGGATCGGGCGGGCGCGGGCGATGAGTGCGTACGTGGACGCGGTGTGGCCCCGGGTCCGGCCGGAGGAGGTGCTGTACGAACTCCTGGCGGGGGGAGGGGAGTTGGCGGCCGCGGCGGAGGGTGTGCTGGACGAGGGCGAGCAGCAGGCGCTGGTGTGGGAGCGGCCCGCGCGGTCGTTCAAGTCGGCCAAGTGGTCCGCCGCGGACCTCGTACTGCTCGACGAGATCTCCGGGCTGCTCGAACACCCCGAGGGATACGGGCACATCGTCGTCGACGAGGCCCAGGACCTGTCACCGATGCAGGCCCGCGTCATCGCACGACGCGCGGCCTTCGGCTCGCTGACCGTGCTCGGCGATCTGGCCCAGGGCACGACGCCCTGGGCCGCGCGGAACTGGGGCGAACTGCTCGGACACCTGGGCAAGCCCGATGCGCGGACGGTGCCCCTGACCACCGGGTTCCGGGTCCCGGCCGCGGTCGTGGCGCTCGCCAACCGGGTCCTGGAGCGGATCGACGTCGACGTGCCCGCGGCGCGGTCGCTGCGCGGCGACGGGGAGTTGAGGGTGACCCCGGTCGACGAGGTGGCGGCGGGGGTGGTCGCCGCGGTGCGGCGGGCGTTGGCGTTCGAGGGGTCGGTCGGGGTGATCGCGGCCGAGCGGGACGTGGTGGGGGTGCGGGACGCGCTGGTCCTGGCGGGTGTGGAGGTGGCCGGGGCCGATCAACTCGGGGCGCGGGTCACCGTGTTGGCCGCCGGGACGGCGAAGGGCCTGGAGTACGACCACGTCGTCGCGGTCGAACCGGCGGCCATCGTGGAGGCGGAGGCGCGGGGGCTCGAGCGGCTGTACGTGGTGCTGACCCGGGCGGTGTCGCGGCTCGACGTGGTGCATTGCAGGGCCTTGCCGTTCTGACGCCGGCTTCCGCGCCGTGGCTCCGCCGGTTCGACGCCGGGTGCGGCCCGGTGGGGCTTCTCGCGCAGTTCCCCGCGCACCTGAGATGCCTGCGGCATCTCAGGGAAGGCTGCGCGCAGCGCATGCCTTCAGGGGCGCGGGGAACTGCGCGACCAGCCACGACGGCGCCGCAGCCGCGAACGGACCAGCGCAGTTACGGCGAACGGCGTCACCCCCGCTGCCGAGCCCTCCGCGCCGTCGCCGGGCTCGGCGAAGGCGTCCCCAGATGACCCTCCGCCAGATGCTGCATCAGCCGCAGAAAGACCTCCCGCTCCCCCGGAGGGAACGCCGCGAGGGCCTCCTCATGGACCCCGTCGACGATCTCCTGGCTCCGCGAAGCGACCCGCGCCCCCTCCTCCGTCACCGCGATGATCCGCGCCCGGCGATCCGTGCTGGACGGGCGCCGCTCGGCCAGACCCGCCTTCTCGAGCGCGTCGACGGTCACCACCATCGTCGTCTTGTCCATGTCGCCGATCTCGGCCAGCTGGTTCTGCGTGCGCTCCTGCTCCATGGCGTGCACGAGGACGCAGTGCATGCGCGCCGTCAGGCCGATCTCGGCGAGCGCCGCTGCCATCTGCGTACGCAGCACGTGGCTGGTGTGGTCCAGGAGGTAGGAGAGGTCGGGCCTGGTCCGGGTGGGGGCGGGCGTCATGGCGGTCATGGCGTCCAGGGTAGTCCAGAGGTGGTTCCGAGAAAAATAGTCTGCAACGAAACTATCTGCTACGGTCGTGTTGTCGTCGCCACCCGGTGGGGGTGGTGGCCCGACTCGAAGGACCGCGCCGTGTCCGCCACATCCCGCTTGACGTCCAACCGCTGGCTGGCCCTCGGGGTCATCGCCACCGGAACCCTGATGATCATCCTCGACGGATCCATCGTTACTGTGGCCATGCCGGCCATGCAGCGGGACCTCAACTTCACGCCGACCGGCCTGAGTTGGGTCGTCAACGCCTATCTCATCGCCTTCGGCAGCCTGCTGCTGCTCGCCGGGCGGCTCGGCGATCTGCTGGGGCGCAAGCGGTTGTTCCTCGCGGGGACGGCCGTGTTCACCGCGGCCTCGCTGCTCGCGGGGCTCGCCACGAGCCCGGCCGTGCTGCTCGCCGCCCGGTTCCTGCAGGGCGTGGGAAGCGCGATGGCCGCCGCCGTCGGGCTCGGCATCCTCGTCACCCTGTTCACCGAGCCGCGCGAACGGGCCCGTGCCATAGGGGTGTTCAGCTTCACTGGCGCCGCCGGCGCCTCCATCGGGCAGGTGCTCGGCGGCGTACTGACCGACGCGCTCGACTGGCACTGGATCTTCTTCATCAACCTGCCCATCGGTGCCGCCGTCCTCGCCCTCGCCGTGCCCGCGCTCCCCGCCGACCGGGGTCTCGGGCTGCGTGCCGGTGCCGACGCGTGGGGTGCGCTGCTCATCACCGGAGGGCTGATGCTGGCCATCTACGGCGTCGTCAACATCGATGCGTACGGGGCGGGTTCGTGGCGGGCGAGCGGCCTGATCGTGGCTGGGCTCGTCCTCGTCGGCGCCTTCGTGGTGCGGCAGGCCCGGGCGCGTACGCCGCTCATGCCGCTGCGCATCCTGCGCTCGCGCAGCGTCGTCGGCGCCAACGTCACCCAAGTCCTCACCCTCGCCGCGATGTTCGCCTTCCAGGTGCTTGCCGCGCTCTACATGCAGCAGGTCCTTCGCTACAGCGCCCTTGAGACCGGCCTCGCGATGCTGCCCGCCGCCGTCATGATCGGGGCGGTGTCCCTCGGGGTCTCGGCCCGCCTGGCCGCGCGCTTCGGCGAGCGGCGCGTCCTCCTCGCCGGTCTCGTGCTTCTCGCGGGCGCCCTCGGTTATCTGGCGCGGGTGCCCGTGCAGGGCGCGTACGTTCCCGACCTGCTGCCCGTGATGCTGCTGATCTCCGGCGGCGGCCTGGTCCTGCCCGCGCTGGCCGGGCTCGGGATGTCCGCCGCGAGCGAGGAGGACGCGGGGCTCGCCTCCGGCCTCTTCAACACCACGCAGCAGATCGGCATGGCCCTCGGCGTCGCCGTCCTGTCGACGCTCGCGGCCACCCGCACCGACTCCCTTGTCGCGGACGGGAGTTCACGGGAAGCCGCTCTCACCGGCGGCTACCGCCTCGCGTTCACCGTCGGGGCCGGCCTGATCGCCGCGGCCTTCGTGGTCGCACTCCTCGTCCTGCGCCGCCCGACGCCCGAGCCCACCTCGCAGGCCCGGACGGCCGACGAGCACGTGACCGCCGCCTGACCCCTTCCCGTACGTACGCCTGCACATCCGAGTATCCGAGCAGAGGAGATCCCATGTCCGGTCCCGCCCCCCGCTCCCTCACCGAGTCCGAGCTCCAACTGATCCTGGAGGAAGGCACGTTCGGAACGCTCGCGAGCGTTCGCGCCACTGGACATCCGCACCTGGCCACCGTCCTGTACCGGTGGAGTCCCGACGAACGCACGCTACGGATCTCCACGACCGAAGGGCGTCTCAAGCCGGGCCACTTCCGTGCCGATCCGCATGCGGCGCTGCACGTCAGGCGGGACGACTTCGCCTTCGCCGTCGCCGAGGGGGAGGCGGAGGTGAGCGCGCCGAGCGCCGAGCCGGGAGATGCGGTCGGGCGTGAACTGCTCGCCATGGCAGGGGAGTTCGTGCCCGAAGGCGGAGAGGAGGCCTTTCTCGCGGAGATGGTCGACGAGCGGCGCGTCGTCATCCGGATCAAGGTGGCGCGGCTGTACGGAACCGCGCTCGACGTCACGTAATTCGCTCGACCGGGCCGGGGCGCGGTCCCTACGGTGCCGCGCATGAGCTCTCCCAGCGTGCACCTGCGTCCCGCCCGGCCCGACGACGCGGAGGCGGTGGCGCGGCTGCACGCCGACAGCTGGCGGCGGCACTATCGGGGGGCGTACGCCGACGCGTTCCTCGACGGGGACGTCGTCGCCGACCGGCGGAGCGTGTGGGCGGAGCGGCTCGGCTCGGTCCCGGCGCACGGAGTGACTCTCCTCGCGGAGGCGGTAGCGGAGGCGGTAGCGGAGGCAGAGGGTGGCTCGGGGCTCGTGGGGTTCGTGCACGTCGTGCTCGACGACGACGGGCACTGGGGGAGTCTCGTCGACAACCTTCACGTCACGAACGACATGAAGGGGACGGGAGTCGGACGCACGCTCCTGACGCGGGCCGCCGAGATCGTGCGGGAGCGGGCGTCGGGGCCCGCCCTGTACCTGTGGGTGCAGGAGCAGAACACGGCCGCGCGGGGCTTCTACCGCGCGATGGGCGGCCGGGACGTCGAGGTCCTGCCGATCGCGCCGCCGGGCGGGGTGCCCGAGTGGCTGAACGGGTCGCCGCGGAAGCTGCGGATCGCGTGGGACGACGCCGGGGCGGTGGGGACGCGGGCCCGTTGACCCGGGCGGCTCCTTGTTAGGTTTGTCGGACTCATACCCTGTGTGCTCTCTGTGTCCGAGTTCTCTCTGTGTCCGAGCCGTATCAAGGAAGGCCGCAAAGTCCGCCGTGCCCGTGTCCCGTCCCCACGCCCTCTTCTCCTTCGGCACCCTGCTCGACGAGCAGGTCCAGAAGACCCTCTTCGGCGGCCCCGTCCCCAGCGCCTTCGCGGCCCTCGCCGGTCACACCACCCGGCCGATCGTGATCACGGACCCGGAGGTGATCGCCACCAGCGGGCTCGACGTCCACCTCACCCTGGAGCGGCGGCTCGGCGCCGAGGTCGAGGGGGCCGTACTGCGTCTGACGGACGAGGACCTCGCCGCCGCCGACGCCTATGAGGTCGACGACTACGTACGGCGCCGGGTGCGTCTGTCCTCGGGGGAGCAGGCCTGGGCGTACCTGGACGCGCGGCCCCTGCGGCCGGCCGCGCGCATCGTGGTCGTCGGCGACAGCATCGCGTACGGGCGCTGCGACCCGGCCGGCGGCTGGACCGGACGCCTGGCCGCCGCCCACATCGCCGCGGACGAGGCCGACCACCGCTTCTTCAATCTGGCCGTCCCCGGCGCCACCCTCGCCGACGTCGCCGAGCAGACCCCGGCCCTGCTGGCCGCCCGCCGCCCGGACACCCTCGTGGTCGCCGCGGGGATCAACGACTCGGCGCTCGGTGCACGTCCGGCGGACCTCGCGGCCCGGCTCGACGCGCTTGCCGCCACGGCCCTCGCCCATGACGCGCGCCTGGTCGTCGTCGGCCCGCTCTGGCTCGACGAGACGCGGACCGAGGACGCCGAGGACACTGGAGGCCTCCGCTTCACCCGCGTACAGGCCCTGGAAGTGCGCGAGGCGTACCGCGCGTGGTGCGCGGCGCACCACGTCGACCTGCTGGATCTGTGGGCACCGCTCGAGGGCCGCGCCGACCTGTTCGCCGACGGCCTGCACCCGACAGCCGAGGGGCACGAGGAGATCCACCGGTATGTGGTGGCTCTCAGCAAGTGCACAACTCATTGACATGATCGAACGTGCCGGAAAACGATGCTATCGGCACCGACGGTCATCTGCTCCACTAACAACTAACAAATCGGCCAAGGCAATTGATACCTAGACAATCGCGAATATCTCCGGACGCAACCTCGGACGCCGACGCGGCGGACGTGGTGACGGGCAGGCGTGTCTCCACGCGGGCGAAGCTGTGGATCGCGGCGGGCGCCGTGGGCCTCGTCTTCCTCGTCGCCCTGGAGATCGCCGCACGTCACTACGGGCTGCCGGGGCCGATGGCCAACCAGGCGAAGGAAGTGATCTTCGCCCCCAAGTCGGGACCACTGCTCTACGCCAGCATGGCGCTGATGATGGTCGTGCTCACCTGGCGTGAGCGCTTCATCGCCCTCGGCGTCGCGGTCGGCATCGACGTCGTCTTCTTCCTCGTGCGCTGGGCGGTCGGCGCCCAGATGATGTTCGGCAACGGCGCGCTGTGGGTGATGATCGGCTGCGCCGTCATCGCCGTCACCCGCCGCACCGGCAACGAACGCCTCCTGCTGCTCAAGGGCGTCGGCCTCGGCCTGCTCCTGGTCGCCGGGCGCAAGACGGGCGACACCTGGCTGCTCATCACGTCGAAGACCCGGCCGATGGTCCTCGACCAGTACGTGGCCACCGCCGACCGCGCACTCGGCGACCCGTCCTGGCTGATGGGCCGGGCCGTCGACGCCTCCGGCACGATCGGCAGCCACCTGCTCGACTGGGTCTACGTCCAGCTGCCCGTGGCCGCCGTCGCCGTCACCGTCTACCAGCTGCGCAACGTCGCGTCCCTGCGCCGCTTCCCGAGCCACCACCTCGTCCGCACCTTCCTGGTCATCGGACTGCTCGGCCCCGGCATCTACATGCTCTTCCCGGTGGTCGGACCGGTCTTCGCGTACGGCCACGGCGCCTTCGGCACCGGCAGCGCGCGCTGGGCCCTGGCCGACATCTGGCCGCACACGCTGCCGACGCTCAGCCCGCCCCAGTGGATGCAGTACGACACGCACACGCCCCGCAACTGCATGCCGAGCCTGCACACCGCCTGGGCCACCGCGATCTTCATCCACTCGCGCAAGGGGCCGCGCGCCCTGCGGTACGCCGGTACGTTCTGGCTGATCGCGACGCTCTGCGCGACCCTCGGCTTCGGCTACCACTACGGCACGGACATCATCGCCGGTGTGGTCTTCACCCTCACGATCGAGGCGGGCCTGCGCGCGCTCGAGCGCGGCTGGGACTGGTCGGGGACGCGGCTCGTCGTCCACGGCGCGGTGGTGTTCACCGGGCTCCTGGTGTCGTACCGCTATCTGCCGATGGAGATGGCCCGGCTTCCGTGGCTGTACGGACCGCTGATGCTCCTGGCGACGGGCTCGGTGATCTACGCCTACATGCGCACCGTCGAGCGCTGGGCCCCCAAGGCCGTCCCCGCGCAACAGCCGGCGCCCCAGCCCGAACTGGTCTGAGTGGGGAGGCGCCATTGGCACCCGCCGGTGCGCGCCGACCCGGCACACTGAGAGCCGTCCGGACTCCACCGGGCTCAACCGGGCTTCGCCAGGGAAACGGGCAGCTGTGGAAGACACCCAGAAGGACAGCCACAGGGGGCGCGTTCCGCGTGTCCCCTTCGGGGTCACCTCGTTCGTGGGCCGGCGCCAGGAGCTCGGTCACCTGGTCGACGCGATGGCGCGCTCGCGGCTGGTGACCGTCACCGGGCCCGGCGGCATCGGCAAGTCGAGGCTCGCCGCGGAGGCGGCGGGCCGGGCGGCCGGACGGTTCGCCGACGGGCTCTGCGTCGCCGACCTGTCGGGACTGACCGACGCGGACCTGCTGCCGCACACCGTCGCCGCGGCCCTCGATCTGCACGACAGCGACGCGCGGCCCTCGGTCGACGGCGTCATCGCCCACCTCGGCGGGCGGAACATGCTGCTCGTCCTCGACACCTGCGAGCGCGTCGTGGACGGCTGCGCCGCGTTCGTGGCCCGGCTGCTCGCCGAGGCGCCCGAGGTGCACGTGCTGGCGACCAGCCGCCAGTCGCTCGCCGTCCAGGGCGAGCACCTCTACGCCGTCCCGTCCCTGTCGGAGGCCGACGCGCGCGAGCTGTTCACCCAGCGGGCGGCCGACGTCGTCACCGACTTCTTAGTGGACCGGCCCCAGCAGGCCCAGCTCACCAGCCTGTGCCGCCGCCTGGACGGGATGCCGCTCGCGCTCGAACTGGCCGCGGTCCGCCTCAAGGCCCTCACGCTGGCGGCCCTGGACCGCCAACTGCACCACCACTTCCGGCTGTTGGACGCCAAGCGCATGGGCGTCGTGCCCCGCCAGCAGACGCTCAGGGCCTCCCTCGACTGGAGCCACGCCCTGTGTACGCCCTTGGAGCGCGACCTGTGGGCACGGCTCTCGGTGTTCGCCGGGCCCTTCGACCTGGATGCCGCGCTCGCAGTGTGTGCCCAGGGCGAGTTGACGGAGGATCAGGTCCTTGAGGCCCTGTTCGGGCTGGTCGACAAGTCCATCGTCCAGTACACGGACCGGCACGAAGGGGGCTGGTACCGGCTTCTCGACACGCTGCGCGAGTTCGGCGCGGAGCTGCTCGACGAGGCGGAGGGGGCGCGCCTGCGCACGGCGCACCGCTCGCACTACGCCCGCCTCGCGGCCGACTTCGACCGGGACTTCCTCGAACCCGGACTGCACGAGCGGCTGCGGACCGTGCGACGCCAGCACGCCGATGTGCGGCACGCCGTCGAACTGGCCCTGGCGGACGGCGACACGGGCAGCGCCACCCGGATCGTGCACGGCCTGTGGATGTACTGGCACATCACCGGGCGGTGCACCGAGGCCCGCTACTGGTGCACGGCGATCCACGACCACCCCGGCAGCACACCGGCCGACCGCGCCGCCGCGCTCGGGGTCAAGGGCTATCTCGGCTGCATCCAGGGGGACCCGGAGGGCATCGAGCAGACCCAGGGGTGCCTGGCCCTCGCGCGTGAGTTCGGCGGCCAATTCCTGCTGGGCAGGGCGCAGTTGTACGTCCAGTTCTCCTCCGGGGTCCTCGGCGGGCTGCGCGAGGAGGCGGCGCGGGCCACCGCCGAGTCGGCGAAGCTGCTCGTCGCCGCGGGGGACGCCACGGGGCATCACGTGCTGCGCATGCAGGAGGCGTTCATCCACCTGTTGTTCCAGGACCCGGGGGCGGCGCGTGCCGTGTGCGAGCGGGGGCTCGCCGACCTCGGGGTCCGTGCCGCTCAGGACGAGGGGTGGATGCACGCCTCGTACAACTACAGCCTGGCGATGGCGCACTTCATGAGCGCCGACCTCGCGGCGAGCGCGGAGTGCAGTCGCGCCGCCCTGCGCGTGGAGCGCCGCATCGACGACGTCGCCGGGGCCTCCCACAACCTCGAGCTCATGGCCTGGCTCGCCGGGGCCACCGGCGACTTCCGCGAGGCCGCCTGGCTGCTCGGCGCGGCCGACTCGCTGTGGCAGCGCATGGGCGGCAGGCTGCAGGGCAACCCCGTTCTGGAGGCCCTGCACCAGCAGACCGAGAGCGGCTCGCGCGACGCCCTGGGCGAGCGGCGCTTCGACGGCCTGTGGCGCGAGGGGCGGGCCCTCACGCTGGTGGAGGCCGTGGACCGGGCGACCGCGGAGGATCCGGCGCCCGCCGCCCACGCGGCGCTGACCCCGCGCGAGCGCGAGGTCGCCGAGCTCGCCGCGCAGGGCCTGTCCAACCGCGAGATCAGCGAGAGCCTCGTCCTGTCCAAGCGGACCGTCGACGTCCACATGGAGCACATCCTGACGAAGCTGGGCATCGGTTCGCGCCGTCAGATCGAGGAGGCGCTCAAGTCATTTCCCCCGGCGGGCGGCTGACGCAGCATCAAGATCGATTGTCAGTGCCTGCTCATAGAGTGAAGACGTCACCAGGGGAGCGTCGAAGGGGGAGCACAGCCATGTCCGCAAACAGGATCCAGCACAAGGTCAATCACGTCGCGCTGGTCGTGGACTGTTCGGGTTCCATGAGCCCGCACCAGAGTCAACTGGTGCGTGTGGTCGACGAGTTCGTGGCGGGTCTCATGGCCGAGTCGGACAGCCTCGGCCACGAGACGCGGATCAGTCTCTACTCCTTCGACCACCGGGTGGAGAACCTGGTGTGGGACATGGATGTGAAGCACCTTCCGTCCATGCGCGGCCTGTACAAGGTGAACAACGGGGCGACGGCCCTCATCGAGGCGTCCCTCAAGTCCCTCGACGACCTGGGCCACATATGGGAGGAGTACGGCGAGCACAGCTTCCTCCAGATCGTGGTCACGGACGGCGAGGAGAACGCGTCGGGCGGGGACCGCCGCCACGACGGCGACATGACCATCCTCGGCCCGTGGCTCGACCGGATCACGGCGAAGATGGGCGGCCTCCCCGCCCACTGGACCTCCGCGATCCTCGTGCCGAACTCGCTGGCCAAGCGGACCGCGCAGAACTACGGCTTCCCGGCGGGGAACATCGCGATCTGGGACGCCGATTCGCACGAGGGCGTGGAGGAGGCGATCGGCACGGTGCGCGCCGCCGCCACCAGCTTCCTGCGGGGCCGTGAGCAGGGCGTGCGCGGCACGAAGAACCTCTTCGCCGTCGGCCAGGACATCTCGGTGGACGAGGTCCGGGCCAACCTCGAACCGATACCGGCCGACAAGTACCGGCTCCTGAAGGTCGACCAGGAGATCGAGATCCGCCCGTTCGTGAACTCGCACCCGGGCGTCACCTACGAACGAGGCGCCTGCTACTACCAGTTGGGCGCCCGCGTCCAGGTCCAGCCCGACAAGGAGGTCATCGTCGTGGAGAAGGACACCGACCGCGCCTACACGGGCGACGCGGCCCGCGCCCTGCTGTTCGGCACGGGCATCCGCGGCACGGTCTCGGTGAAGGCGGGCACGAACCCGGACCTGGAGGTCTACGTCCAGAGCCGCTCGGTGAACAGGAAGCTGAAGGTGGGGACGCGGTTGTTGATCATGCTCTGAGTGCTGTTGACCGGGTGTCCGGTGCGGGGAGTTCGACGGTCGGCGGCGAACTCCCCGCATCCGGGGTGATCAGTACAGGCCCTTGAAATCGTTCCAGCCGTTCCAGCCGCCGCTGCCGGAGGCGACCGTGACTCAGCGCACTATTGCAAGCAGGCGCTTGCAATAGTTAGCGCGGGTGCGGCAGTATCGGCGTATGGCATCGCTCAACGTCGGAAGTCTCGGCGAGTACCTGCGCGAGCAGCGGCGCAACGCGCAGCTGTCGCTTCGTCAACTCGCCGATGCCGCCGGGGTGTCCAACCCGTATCTGAGCCAGATCGAGCGCGGGCTGCGCAAGCCGAGCGCGGAGGTGTTGCAGCAGGTCGCCAAGGCGCTGCGGATCTCCGCCGAGACGCTGTACGTGCGCGCCGGCATCCTCGACGCGGAGCGGGAGCGGGACGAGGTGGAGACGCGTGCGGTGATTCTCGCCGACCCCTCCCTCAACGAGCGCCAGAAATCGGTCCTGTTGCAGATCTACGAGTCCTTCAGGCACGAGAACGGGACCGGCCCCGGCGGTGAGCAGGGCCGTCAGGACGGTGGGGATGCCGAGCCCTCGAGCAAGCAGTAGTTGATGTGATCCGGGAGGACCACGCCATGGCCATCAAGGACGACCTGCGCAAGACCTTCTCCGACCCGACCCCGCTCTACTTCGCCGCCGGTACCGCCGAGTTGGCGTTCCAGCAGGCCAAGAAGGTTCCGGGCCTCGTGGAGCAGCTGCGGGCCGAGGCGCCCGCGCGCTTCGAGGCCGTACGCAACACCGACCCGAAGGACGTGCAGGACAAGGCGTCCGCGCGGGCCAAGGAAGTTCAGGCGACCGTCAGCGCGAAGGTGAACGAGTTCGTCGCCACGCTCGACACCGACCTGAAGAAGTTCGGCGAGACGGCGCAGGACTTCGCGCTGCGCGGCGTCGGCCTCGCCGCCGAGGCCGCCGTCAAGGCGCGTGAGACGTACGAGAAGCTCGCCGAGCAGGGCGAGGAGGCCGTGAAGGCCTGGCGCGGCGAGGCCGCCGAGGAGATCAGCGAGATCGCGGTGGCCGTCGAGCCCGACCCGGAGCCGGAGGCCGCGCCCCAGTCGGCCGCCGCGGCCGGGGAGAAGCCGGCGCCCGCGAAGAAGACCGCCGCCAAGAAGACGACGGCCAAGAAGACCGCCCCCGCGAAGAAGAGCACGGACACGCCGCCCGCCAAGTAGGGGCGTGAGTCAGAGGCGCATCACGAGCCGGGCACGTAGCGCGTGCCCGGCTCGTTGTGCGGGTACGGTGGCCGAAGGCCCTCAGGACCGGAAGACGAATGTGGTGGTGGCACTGTGCTGATGCAGGGGTTCGCGAGTTTCATGTCGCTGCTGAGCCTTGCCCTGATCGTCTTCAGCGGCTTCGCGCTCGTCGACGCGGCCATCCGGCGCGAGGACGCCTTCCGGGCGGCGAGCAAGCAGACGAAGCCGTTCTGGCTGATCATCCTCGGCATCGCGTTCGTCGTGAACTGGCTGTTCTCGATCCTGTCGTTCCTGCCGATCATCGGGCTCGTCGCGACCATCGTGTACATGGTGGACGTACGGCCCGCCGTCCGGCAGATCTCCGGCGGCGGGGGCCGCAAGCGGGGCCGCGGCTCCAGCAGCGACGGCCCGTACGGTCCGTACAACGGCGGGCGCTGAGCGCCCGAAAGCCCCGGCCCCCGGGGCTCAGCGGTCCAGGAGCAGGACCGCCACGTCGTCCGTCAGGTCGCCGCCGTTGAGGTCACGGACCTCGTTCATGGCCGCCTCCAGCAGTTCCTCACCGGTGAGGCCCTGTGCGCGCTGGCGGCGGATCAGCTCCACCATGCCCTCCTGGCCGAGGCGCCGGTTGCCCTCGCCGATGCGGCCCTCGATCAGCCCGTCCGTGTAGAGCATCAGGCTCCAGGACGCCCCCAACTCCACCTGCATGCGCGGCCATCGGGCCTTCGGCAGCAGTCCGAGGGCCGGGCCGCTGTTCTCGTACGGGAGCAGGCTCGCGGGGCGTCCGGGGCTCGTGATCAGCGGGGACGGATGCCCGGCGAGGCACAGGCCCGCGCGGCGGCCGTCCGGCGAGATGTCCACCGTGCACAGCGTCGCGAAGATCTCGTCGCTCTCGCGCTCGTGCTCCAGGACCTGCTGGAGCGTGGAGAGCAGCTCGTCGCCGCACAGGCCCGCGAACGTCAACGCCCGCCAGGCGATGCGCAGTTCGACGCCGAGCGCCGCCTCGTCGGGGCCGTGGCCGCAGACGTCGCCGATCATCGCGTGGACCGTACCGTCGGCGGTGCGCACGGTGTCGTAGAAGTCGCCGCCGAGCAGGGCCCGGGAGCGGCCGGGGCGGTAGCGCGCCGCGAAGCGCAGCGGGGAGCCGTCGAGCAGCGGGGTCGGCAGCAGGCCTCGCTCCAGGCGGGCGTTCTCCTGCGCACGGATCCGGGACTCGGTGAGCTTGCGCTGCGCGACGTCGGCCCGCTTGCGCTCGACGGCGTAGCGGACGGCGCGGCCCAGCACGCGTGCGTCCAGCTCGTCGCGGAACAGATAGTCCTGGGCACCCACGCGCACCGCCTCGGCACCGCGCTCGGCGTCGCCGGACGCGGTCAGCGCGAGCACGGCGTGCCGGGGCGCGAGCCGCAGCACGTGCCGCAGGGCCTCCAGCTCGTCGGCGTCGGGCCTGGCGCCGGGCAGCGCGAGGTCGAGCAGGACGCAGTTCACGTCGTGCGTGAGCAGCCGCTCGGCCTCCGTGAGGTTGCGAGCGGTGCGCACCCGGATCGGGCGGCCCGCGGCGTCGGGCATCTCCGGGATGCTCAGCGACCCGGCCGGGTCGTCCTCGATCACCAGGAGCGTCAGGACGGTCGGGCCTGCGGTCTCGGTGTCGGGTGTGGCTTGAGCCTGAGCCTGACCACCTTCCACGGCCGGGACTGCTCTCTGCCGCGGTATGGGTACGGGCATCGCTTGGGTTTCCTTCCCTCCCCCCGAGGGCGCGGTGGGACGAAGGTCCTCGGCCCACCAGACGGGGACCATAGCGGTACCTGGCGCTTCAACGGAATGGTGAGCGGCAAACGGCCAGAGTCATATGCCGCAACCAGTACCGGAATTGGGCAGCTTCAGCCTCCGGGCGGATGACGAACATCACGCCGATGGGCCGGAACCGGAACGGGGTGAGTGCGGTAGCTCACGTGAGAGGGGTCACCCCATCAAGCCCGCCGGGCGAAGCCGGGAACGAGCCCGGACAATCAAGCCCGTCCGGCGATTGAGGACGAGCCCGAAGGGCGATCGACCCGCGCCCCAGCGCAGCAGCACCCCAAAATCAGGCCCCCAAGATCGGCCCCCCAAGATCGGCCCCCAGGATCAGGCGTCGGGACGCACAACCCCGAGTATCGCCATCGACCCGGCCCCCGCCAGCGTCACGTTCCGCCCCGGGCGAGGCGCGTGGATGATCGCCCCGTCCCCCACGTACATCCCCACGTGGCTCGCGTCGTCGTGGTAAATGATCAGGTCGCCGGGGCGCATGTCCTTGATGTCGATGTGCTTGAGCTGCTTCCACTGCTCCTGCGAGGTGCGCGGGATCGGGTGCCCGGCCGCCGCCCACGCCTGCGAGGTGAGTCCCGAGCAGTCGTACGACTTCGGGCCCTCGGCGCCCCAGACGTACGGCTTGCCCATCTGGGCACTGGCGAACTGCACCGCCTTCTTGCCGGCCGGCGTCGCCTTGCCGTTGATCTCCTTCAGGACGCCCGAGGAGAGCCAGTTCGTCTGCGCCTGCTCCTCGGCCTCCTGCTCCAGCTTGAGGAGCCGCTCGCGCTCCTTCTTCTCGAGCCTGCTCTCCAGCGCCTGCGCTTCCTTGATCTGCTTCTCGATCTTCTTCTTCGCCGCGTCCTTCTCCTTGCGGCCCTCCTCCAGGCTCTTCCACGTGGCGGAGGCTTCCTCCGCGTACCCGGAAAGGTCCTGCTGGGTCTGCGTCAGCTGCGTCACCAGGTTCTTCGTGGCCTGCTGCCCCTGGTACATCCGGCCCGCCGTGTCGAGGAAGTGCTGCGGGTCGCCGGAGAGCATGAACTGGGCCTCGGGCGGTATCCCGCCGGTGCGGTACTGCTCGCGGGCCGCCGCGCCCGCGTTGTTCTTCAGCCGCGTCAGCTTCTCCTGGCCCGCCGCGATCCGCCGGGCCAGCTTCACGATCTCGACGGACTGCTTGTCGGCCTTCTCCTGCGCCGCGTTGTACGCGTCCGTCGCCACGCCCGCGTCGTGGTACAGCTTGTCGATCTTCTTGCGGACGGCGTCCAGGTCCTTGCTCTTGAGGTCCTTGTCCGCAGCGGAACTCGAGGGCGCCAGGGTGGGAGTGGGCGTGGGAGTGGGCGCCGCGTGCGCGACGCTCGGCGCCGCCACCACGGTCACCGCGCAGACCAGCGCCGTGGCCGCCATCGTCGTCATGCTCCGCTTGCTCATCCGCTCCGCCCCCACAGCCGAGACAACAGGACCCACCTGACGCACCCTGAAGCACTTCACGCACCTGACGACAAACCTGATTTACCGTCAGTAACTTGTGCGCGCTCCGGGGATGGTGCCACGCACGCGTCAAATGCGACAGACCCCGCACCGTGTGACGAACGGCGCGCGATGATCGTTCCCCGGTTCCGCCCCGCAGTCTGCGCTCAGCCGGTGAACGGCCCGCGCGGAGCCAACGCCCCCCACTCCACGGTCAGTTCACCCTGCCGCCACCTCGCCGGGCCGTCCGTCACCGGCCAATCGGCGCTCAGGGCCCGCGCGGTGCGGATCCAGCGCTGTCGCGCGCCGTACGAGGCGTACGGTGCGGCCGCCGCCCAGGCCCGGTCGAAGTCCCGCAGGAACGCGTGCACCGGCTCTCCGGGGACATTGCGGTGGATCAGCGCCTTGGGCAGCCGCTCGGCCAGGTCGGAGGGGGTGCCGAGCGACCCGAGCCGCGTCGCGAACGTCACCGTGCGCGGGCCCTCGGGGCCGAGCGCCACCCATACGTGCCGCCGTCCGATCTCGTCGCAGGTGCCCTCCACGAGCAGCCCCTCCGGCGCGAGCCGCCCGCACAGCCGCTCCCAGACCCCGGCGACCTGGTCCTCGTCGTACTGGCGCAGCACGTTCGCGGCGCGGATCAGCAGCGGGGGAGCGGCCAGCGGCAGTTCGAAGCCGCCGTGCCGGAAGGTGAGCCCCTCCCTCTCGTACGGCTTCGCGGCCGCGACCCGGGCCGGTTCGATCTCGATGCCGACCACGCGCGCGTGGGGCGCGGTGTCGCGCAGCCGGGCAAGGAGCTCCACGGCCGTCCAGGGCGCCGCCCCGTATCCGAGGTCGACCGCCACCGGGTCGTCGGCCCGGCGCAGCGCGGCGCCGTGCACGGCCGCGATCCAGCGGTCCATGCGGCGCAGCCGGTTGGGGTTGGTGGTGCCTCGCGTCACTGTTCCCACAGGGCGGGACGGGGTACGCGGGCTCATGGTTATGAGAGTAGGCGCTGTGTCCGTACGGGCACCGGTTGAGGCCCGAATGGTAATGATTCGGCAAAGTGGAAATGGAGGGGCGCCCTCCGGCGTTGCCCCCTTGGACGAGGGCCCCTGCCCTCTCCGAGCCGTGCCCGCTGTACCGCATGTCCGCCCCACCAAGGAGGGCCCGCCACGTGAGCCAGTACGTGACCAGGTTCCGCCGTTCCGGAGCGGCCGCGACGGCGGGGTCGGCAGCGGCCCGCCTGCGCTTCCCCGGCACGCACCGGCGCCCCCGCCGCATCGCGATGCTCAGCGTCCACACCTCACCGCTGCACCAGCCCGGCACGGGCGACGCGGGCGGCATGAACGTGTACATCGTGGAGCTCGCCAAGCGCCTGGCCGCGATCAACATAGAGGTCGAGATCTTCACGCGCGCCACCACGGGCGGCCTGCCGCCCGAGGTCGAGCTCGCGCCCGGCGTCCTGGTCCGCCACGTGGACGCGGGCCCCTACGAAGGCCTCGCCAAGGAGGAGCTGCCCGCCCAGCTCTGCGCCTTCACGCACGGCGTGATGCAGGCCTGGGCAGGACACCGGCCCGGCTACTACGACCTCGTGCACTCGCACTACTGGCTCTCCGGGCACGTCGGCTGGCTGGCCGCCGAGCGCTGGGGCGTGCCGCTCGTGCACGCCATGCACACCATGGCCAAGGTCAAGAACGCGGCGCTCGCCGAGGGCGACACCCCCGAGCCCGCCGCCCGCGTCATCGGCGAGACGCAGATCGTGCGCGCCGCCGACCGGCTCGTCGCGAACACCTCCGAGGAGGCCGACGAGCTGGTCCGGCACTACGAGGCGGAGCCCGGCAAGGTCGCGGTCGTGCACCCCGGCGTGAACCTGGACCGGTTCAAGGTCGGCGACGGCCGCGCCGCCGCCCGCGCCCGCCTCGGCCTGCCCCAGGACGCGCTGATCCCGCTCTTCGCGGGCCGCATCCAGCCGCTCAAGGCCCCCGACATCCTACTCAAGGCCGTCGCCGTGCTCCTCGACGAGCGCCCCGAGCTGCGCTCGCGCCTCCTCGTCCCCGTGGTCGGCGGCCCCAGCGGCAGCGGCCTCGCCAAGCCCGCCGCCCTGCACAAGCTCGCCGCCCAGCTGGGCATCTCCGACGTCGTGCGGTTCCACCCGCCGGTCGGCCAGGAGCAGCTCGCGGACTGGTTCCGCGCCGCCTCCGTACTCGTGATGCCGTCCTACAGCGAGTCGTTCGGCCTGGTCGCCATAGAGGCGCAGGCGGCGGGCACGCCCGTCCTCGCGGCGTCGGTGGGCGGCCTCCCGGTGGCCGTGCGCGACGGAAAGACCGGCTTCCTTGTGGACGGCCACGAACCTGCTCGCTACGCGCGCGTGCTGCGCGAATTCGCCGACCATCCCCACCTTGTGGACAGCATGGGTGCCGCGGCCGCCCGGCACGCCCAGTTCTTCGGCTGGGACACGTCCGCGTCCGCGACGGCCGACGTCTACACCGCGGCCATGCAGGAACACCGCCGTCACGTACTCTCGCACCATGGCTGACACCCCTCAGGAGCGGCACAACCGCGAGCTCGTCGAGACCGCGCTGAAGGCCGCCGAGGTGCCGTGGGAGAGCCCCGAGCAGGGCACGTACGTCGTCTCGCTGCCCGGCACCCGCAAGCTGTCCACGACGCTCTCGCTGCGCGTGGGCCGGCACAGCCTGACCCTGACCGCGTTCGTGATCCGGCACCCGGACGAGAACGAGGCGGGCGTGCACCGCTGGCTCCTGGAGCGCAACCTGCGCCTGTACGGCGTGAGTTACGCGGTCGACCCGCTCGGCGACATCTACCTCACCGGCAAGCTGCCGCTGTCCGCCGTCTCGCCCGAGGAGCTCGACCGGCTGATGGGCGTCGTCCTGGAGGCGGCCGACGGCGCGTTCAACTCCCTTCTGGAGCTGGGTTTCGCGAGCGCGATCCGCAAGGAGTACGCGTGGCGCACCTCGCGCGGCGAATCCACGCGCAACCTGGACGCGTTCACGCATCTGATCGAGCGCCCCTCTAAGTAGTCCCGCCAAGTAGCGCTGCCCTCCCTCTAGTTCACAGCTGCACGACCCTTACCCCCGAGGGGGTCACCGTGGCATGCTCGCGCCCGGCACTCACGTGAACATCGTTCATGTATGTATACATCGACGGAGGGTGGCAGCGGTGCGGGATCTCAGCAGGCGCGGTGTGTTGGGCGGGGCGGTCGCGGTGACGGCAGCAGCGATCACCGGGGTGGGCACAGGTGCCGCCACGGCGAGCGCGGGCCAAGTCCCCGACATCTGGCGCGAGTTCACCAAGAACCCCTTCGGGCACCCGCAGATCCCCTTCGTCGGCCGCGCCGGATACCGCGCGGGCCGCCGCCGCTTCGACCGTCCGGGCCGCGTCCTGCGAGCCGAGTCCTACGGCGCCGTCGCCGACGGCACGACCGACTGCGCCCCCGCGATCAACCGTGCCCTCGCTGCCGCCGGACGGGCCGGCGGGGGCACGGTGCTCCTCGGCAGCGGCACGTACCGCATCGACGACCTGATCCACATCGGCCACGACGACGTGGTCCTCAAGGGCGCGGGCAGCACCCGCACCACGCTGTACGCCACCAAGAACCTCACCGAACTCATCGGCGTCTACGGCTCCCGCTACGGCGGCGACAAGTCCTCCTGGTCCTGGGCGGGCGGCCTGATCTGGCTCTGCCCCGAGGACCGCTTCCGTACGCTCACCGACGCGATCAGGGCGAAGGCCTGGCCGTTCGAGGGCTGGACGGGCAACAAGCGCGACGAGTGGCAGACCCTGACGACCGTCGCACCGGCCACGCGCGGCTCCTGGTCGGTGACGGTCGCCGACGCCTCGAAGCTCCGCAAGGGCGACCTCGTCCTGCTCCGCCTCGCCGACGACGCGGACCACACGCTGCTCGAGCACATGGCGGGCGGCGGCGCGGGACCCGAGGCCTACTACTGGGACGACAAGACCAAGCTCACCTCGTACGTGCCCTACGAGTGGCCGGTGCGCATCGCCTCCGTCAAGCGCGACCGGGTCACCTTCGAGCGCCCGCTGCCCCTCGACGTGCGCCCCGAGTGGGACCCGCGGCTCACGACGCACGTGAAGGCCCTGACGGGAGCGGGAGTCGAGGGCCTGACCCTGGAAGCCGTCGAGACGCCGCAGTCGCAGCACCTGCTCGACAAGGGCTACAACGGCCTCGCGCTGCAGTGCACGTACGACTGCTGGGTCGACGACGTCACGGTGTGGAACGTCGACAACGGCTTCGGGTTCATCGCCTCCTCGGCCTCGACCCTGCGCCGCACCACGGTCGGCGGCCGCGGCGAGCACCACCCCTACTACTGCCGCGAGGGCTCGCACGACAACCTGGTCGAGGACTTCACCCTCCGGCAGCGCACCGTCGAGGCGCCCGCGAACACGCAGCTGCACGGCATCAACGTAGAAGGGCTGTCCTCGCACAACGTCTGGTCGCGCGGCCGCATGGAGATGGGCACCTTCGACTCGCACCGCGGTATGCCGTTCGCCAACGTGCGCACCGACATCACGGTGAACAACAACGGCAGGCACGGCGGAGATGCCTCCGCAGGACCGCTGTTCGGCGCGCGCTTCACCCACTGGAACATCAGGGTCACCAATGAGCGCGCGGGCCTGATGAAGATCGACGGGCTCGCGCCGTGGAGCGCGACGGTCGGGGTCAACACGGTCCGCGAGTTCGACCAGATCGACGTGCCGGACTTCGCGGGGTCCCTCAACTCCCGCCTGGAGCTGTACGGGACGACGGACGAGGTGCGCCCGCGCAACCTGTACGACGCCCAACGGGACATATAGCGGTGGCTAGTTGAGCGCGACCATCCGCACGACGGTCACCGTGAGCACGGTCCCGGAGACGTAGTACAGGACGATCGCCCCGCCGATCGTCGCCTCCCGGCGGTCGCGCTCACCGGCCACCGAGCTGGACCCGTGCCCGTACGGATCGTGGGCGAGGGTGCGGGTCATCTCGGCGCGGAAGGACTCCGGGTTCGCCATCTTGGCCAGGGTGTCGTCGGCGGGCGGTGCGTACGCGATGCGGCAGGGACTGCGCCTGCGGCGACGGCTCAAGCCGGGCCCCGCCTCTCCGCCTCGTCGCGGGCGAGCCGGGCCAGGATCGCGTCGGCCTCCGGGTCGGGCACGGCCTCCAGCATCCAGTGGCGCATGACGGCGTGGATCTCGTCGACCCCCGCCGCGTTGATGGCCTTGTCGAACTCCGTGCGGCGCTTCGGATCGAGTGCGGCACGGATCGCGGGAATGCTGTTGGGCACGTCGACCTCGACGCCGCCGACGAGCGTTCTGGGCAGCTCGTCGGTTCTCGGTGCCTCGGAGGTCCTCGGGGCTTCGGACATGTACGGTCCCGTACCCGCCCGGCGGCCCGGTCAAGCAGGCGCGTTCTCCACGGACTTGGGGACGGACACCGCCGGTACGGCTTCCTGCGCGGGCAGCCCGCGCATCAGTGCCCAGTACCCGAAGGCGGTCACGGCGCCGAGCACCGCGCAGCCCGCCCACAGCCAGCCCGCACCGGCCGAGTCGATGACCCAGCCGCCGGCCAGCGGTGCGACGAGCGCCGCCGCGGACCACGACGTCGTGTAGACGCCCTGGTAGCGGCCGCGCCCCTCGGCGGGGGCCAGCCTGGCCACGAGGCCCGACTGGGTCGGCGCGTTCACCATCTCGCCCAGCGTCCACACCACGACGGTCAGCGCGTACGTGGCGACCGAGCCGGCGAACGCGGTGAGCGCGAAACCGAAGCCGATGAGCAGCGAGGAGAACGTCAACAGGCGCCCGGGATCGCGGTGTTGGATCAGCCGGGTCAGCGGGATCTGCAGGGCCACGATGATCACGCCGTTGACCGCGGCCACGAGCCCCACGTCCGCGCTGCCGAGCCCCTTCTCGCCCATGACGATCGGCAGTCCGACCGAGCTCTGCGTGAAGACGACGGCGACGAGGAACGACAGGCCCACCATCAGCATGAAGCGCCCGTCGCGCAGCACGGTCCCCATGGTCACCGCCGACTTCGTGCCCCCGGGCACCGCCATGCTCGTCGGCCGCGACTCCTTGACCTTGAAGAACACCAACAGGGCGCAGACGAACGTCATCCCGGCCTCCACGAGGAAGCCGAGCGTGTAGCTCTGGGCGACGAGGAAACCGGCGTACACGGAGGAGACGGCGAAGCCGAGGTTGATCGCCCAGTAGTTGAGCGAGAACGCCCGCACCCGGTCCTCGGGGGGCACGATGTCGGCCATCATCGCCTGGATCGCGGGCCGAGACGCGTTCGAGGCGACGCCGAGCGCGAAGCCCGTCACGGCGATGCCGACCGGGTCCTGCACGAAGGCCAGCACGGCGACGGTCGCACCGGAGGCGAGCTGCGCGCCGAGCAGGGTGGGCCGGCGCCCGAGCCGGTCGGCGAGCACCCCGCCGAGCAGCGCGGCGATCACGCCGCCGAGCCCCATCAGGGAGGCCACCAGACCGGCGTACGCGGCGGAGAAGCCGCGGCTCGCGGTCAGGTACAGGGCGAGGAAGACGACGACGAAGTTCCCGAGCCGGTTGACGAGCGTGCTCGTCCACAGCCACCAGAACTCGCGGGGGAGCCCGGCGACCGACTGCTTCGTGGCACGTCTGAGCGCGGCGACTGACATGGGTGCATCCCCCGGGGCGTACGAAGAGCGAATGTAAGCGGTGCGGCAGGTGCTCGTAACTTACGACCGCGGAGGGACTTCCGGCCACTCAATTGACGACCACCGTCAATCGGCGGGGACCAGGGCGGTCGATTAGGCTCGGCCCCATGGCCGACGCACCGTACAAGCTGATCCTCCTCCGCCACGGCGAGAGCGAATGGAACGCGAAGAACCTGTTCACCGGCTGGGTGGACGTCAACCTGAACGAGAAGGGCGAGAAGGAGGCGGTCCGCGGCGGTGAGCTGCTGAAGGACGCCGGCCTGCTCCCCGACGTGGTCCACACGTCGCTCCAGAAGCGAGCGATCCGCACCGCGCAGCTCGCCCTGGAATCGGCTGACCGCCACTGGATCCCGGTCCACCGCAGCTGGCGCCTGAACGAGCGCCACTACGGCGCCCTCCAGGGCAAGGACAAGGCGCAGACCCTGGCCGAGTTCGGCGAGGAGCAGTTCATGCTCTGGCGCCGCTCGTACGACACCCCGCCGCCGCCGCTGGACCGCGACGCCGAGTACTCGCAGTTCGAGGACCCGCGCTACGCGACGCTCCCGCCCGAGCTGCGCCCGCAGACGGAGTGCCTCAAGGACGTCGTCGTCCGCATGCTCCCGTACTGGTTCGACGGCATCGTCCCGGACCTCCTGACGGGCAAGACGGTCCTGGTCGCGGCCCACGGCAACTCGCTCCGCGCCCTGGTCAAGCACCTGGACGGCATCTCCGACGCGGACATCGCGGGCCTGAACATCCCGACGGGCATCCCGCTCTCCTACGAGCTGGACGCCGACTTCAAGCCGCTGAAGGCCGGCGGCACGTACCTGGACCCGGACGCGGCCGCGGCGGCCATCGAGGCGGTCAAGAACCAGGGCAAGAAGAAGTAGCAGCCCACGCAGAAGCCCGCAGCCAGCAGGCCCCGCACCAGCCGGTGCGGGGCCTTCTGGCCTGCCGGGGCCGCTACTTGGTGATCGTCACCGTTGCCCGGTTCGTCGAGGGCAGGTGCGCGCCGTCGCCCTTGTACGTGGCGGTGTACGTGATGTCGCCCGCCGCCCGCGGCTGCTCGGTGAACGTGAAGTTGAACGTCGTGGTGTCGACGGGGAAGGTGCCGACCGCGACGCCCTCCGGGTGCTCCGCGTCCGTGCGGGTCACGTCCACGCTCGTACCTGCCGGGAAGGCCTCCCCGCCCGCCCACAGCTGGCCGGTGACGGTCAGGTCCCGGCCCTTGCGGGAGGTGGTGGGGGCCGTGAGGCTGAGCGTGGTGTCGAGCTTGCCCGCGTCCGGGAGGACGTGGAGCGTGGGGGCGCTGCCCTGGAAGACGCCGGTGACCGCGAACAGACGGTTCTCGTCCGGGGCCCAGGCGAGGCCGTCGCGCTGGAGGTCGTTCACGCCGTACTCGCGGTACGCGGGCCAGGTGGTGCCCGGACGGTACGTCTTCACGAAGTCGCCCTCCGCGCCCGTCGCGACGGTGCCGTCACTCGCCACGGCCACCGCGTTCGGGAACTGCCAGCTGGAGTACGAGCCGTTCGAGGTCAGGTCCGACAGGCGTACGACCTGGTGGTCGCTGGGGTTGTTCGCCGCGAGGACGATGTTCTGGCCGTCCGCCGTCACCGCGAAGTCGTTGAGGAACGAGATCGACGGCGAGGAGATGAACGAGCTCTCGACGCGCTTCTGCAGGTCGCCCGCGGCCGTGTCGTAGACCGCCATGGAGGCGGGGCTCGTGCCCTCCTGGCCCGCGACCAGGACGTTCGGGTCGGCGGGCGACGACTCCAGGGACGGGGCGTAGTACCAGGAGCGGCCGCTCGCGACGAGCGTCGCCGTCGGGGCCGTGGAGGCCACGTCGACCGAGCCGATGCCGCCCTGGCTGTCGGCCGCGTAGCCGAACCACAGCTTGCCGCCCGCGAGCGCGAGGGTCTCGGGCTTGGTGCCCGCGCCGGTCGGATAGCGGTGGGTCTCGGTGAGGGTCGCGGTGTCGATCTCGGCGATCGCGTCGGCCGTCGACAGGGCCACGTACAGCTTCGAGGAGTCCTTCGACAGCGCGAGGCCCGCGGCCCCCTCCTCGGCGGTGATCTGCCGGACTACGGAGCCGTCGTAGCCGGTGACGACGACGGTGCCGCCGTCCGGGTCGCTGACGAACACGTGGTCGTGGAGTCCGTCGACGACGATGTCGCGGAACGAGGAGCTGGGCAGTGCCACGCTCGTCTCGTCGGCCGTGGCCGTGGCCGTGGCCGTGCCCGCCCCCGTCCCGAGCAGAGCGAAGGATCCGATCAGGGCCGCTGCCGCCGCGATGGACGTGCGTTGGTGGATGCGCAAGTGAACTGAACCTCCTGGGAGTTCAGGCGCCCGATTCGGACACCTGTTCACAGAGCGCGTGGCGGCCCGGATGTGTTACTTGTGACGCGAGGTACTCACCGTTCGCCGACCCGCGCCGAGATCTCCCGTGCGCACGCCGGCGCATCGGCCCGCGCCGTGTCCACCACCAGGTCGTACGTCACGCCCTCGTGCACCAGCTCGGCCTGCGCCGCCGCCATCCCCAACGTCCGGTCCCCGCGCGCCCGTTCCCGACCCGCGGCCACCTCGGGATCGCAGCGCACCCCGACCCAGAGCACGTCGAGGCCGTCGAGCGCGGTGCGCCAGCGGCCCTGCGACCCCGCGCCGCCCAGGAACACCTCGTCCACCACGACCCGGGCCCCGGCCCGTGCCATCGCGGCGACGCCCGTGATCCAGGCGGCCTCCACCGCGCGGAACCCGGGGCCGACGGCCACCGAGCCGTCCTCCCCGAACGTGATGTCCCCGCCCGACTCCGGCAGCGCGTCGACGAACGTATCGGTGCCGAGCGTCAGCCAGATGTCCGGCAACAGGGACTGCAGGCAGCGCGCGATGCTCGACTTGCCGGAACTGGAGCCGCCGTTGAGAACGATCACGTGGGTCATGCCGAGACACCGTAAAGCAACTACCGCGCGCGTGTGCGCCGTTGATGCGCCCGCCGGGCTGGGCATGCAATGGGGGAGGCGCCCCACTCGGGGAGGCCCTGTCGAGGAGGGAACCATGGCTGCCGAGTCCCCCGGGCCCGACCAGACGCCCGTCGCACCTGTTGAAGTGAGCCGTCCCGTACCGGAGTTGGTGCTGCTCGGAGCCTGCGGCTGCGGCTCGGGCTGCGGCTGCGGCTGCCAGTCGGGCGCGCCGTGCCAGTGCGGCGGCTGCTGCGGCTGACCCGTACCGGAGAGCTGACCTGTACGCGAGAGCCGACCCGTACGCGAGAGGGGCCCGCACACCTGGTGTGCGGGCCCCTCTCTTTGGTCTCTTCGGTCTCTTCGGTCTCTTCGGCGATGCGCTCAGGAGGTCTCGACGACCGAGGCCGCCGCGGCGCTCTGCACCTCGTCCGCGTGCTCGCCCGTCACCAGGTACACGACGCGCTTGGCGACCGACACCGCGTGGTCCGCGAACCGCTCGTAGTAGCGGCCGAGCAGCGTCACGTCCACGGCCGTCTCGATGCCGTGCTTCCACTTCTCGTCCATCAGGTGCTGGAAGAGCGTGCGGTGCAGCAGGTCCATCTCGTCGTCGTCCTGCTCCAGCTGCAGCGCCAGATCGATGTCCTTGGTGATGATGACCTCGGCGGCCTTCGCCATCAGGCGCTGCGCGAGCTGGCCCATCTCCAGGATCGTCGCGTGCAGGTCGTGCGGGACGGCCCGCTCCGGGAAGCGCAGCCGGGTCAGCTTGGCCACGTGCTGGGCCAGGTCGCCGCTGCGCTCCAGGTCGGCGCTCATCCGCAGCGAGGTGACCACGATCCGCAGATCCGTGGCGACCGGCTGCTGCCGCGCCAGCAGGGCTATGGCCCGCGCCTCCAGGTCGTGCTGGAGGTCGTCCACCTTCTGGTCCGCCGCGATGACGGACTCGGCCAGCTTCAGGTCGGCGTCGAGCATGGCCGTGGTGGCGCGCCCGATCGCCGACCCGACAAGACGGGCCATCTCGACCAGGCCCTCGCCGATCGAGTCAAGTTCCTCGTGGTACGCGTCACGCATACGACGTGCCCTCTCTTCGTGGTTCGTCGTGGGGCCGGGTCAGCCCCACGATCCCACGTTCGGCCCTGTACGCGTCCGGTTCCGTCATCCCAAGTGAATCAGCCCCGTACCCAAGGTGAACTCTGGGCGACGAGTGTTCGAGCTGCCACCCGGATGGCTGTGGAGGAACCCCGGACCCCGCATAACCTGAAGACATGGACGTGAACGCGGCGGTCGCCGCAGCGGCAGCGATCGCCGGAGTGTGCACCGGCGTGATCGCCATGCTGGCGTTCCGCTGGAGCGAGCGCGACCAGAAACGCCCCACCCGGACCTCCCTGCACACGGACCCGGTGCTGCCGCCGGGCGTCGACACGGTCCTGTCCGTGCTCCGCTCCTCCGCGGTCGTCCTCGACGAGGCGGACAGCGTGGTCAAGGCCAGCTCCGCGGCGTACGCCCTCGGTCTCGTACGCGGCGGGAAGCTCGCCGTGGAACCGATGCTGCAGATGGCCCGCGACACCCGGCGCGACGGCGAGATACGGCAGGTCGAGCTGGACCTGCCGCGGCGCGGCACCGGCCGCGGCGACGCCCTCGCGGTGTCCGCCCGCGTGGCGCCCCTCGGCTCCCGCCTCGTCCTGCTGCTGGTCGAGGACCTGACCGAGGCCCGCCGCATCGAGGCCGTACGCCGCGACTTCGTCGCCAACGTGAGCCACGAGCTGAAGACCCCGGTCGGCGCCCTGTCGCTGCTCTCGGAGGCCGTGATGGACGCCTCCGACGACCCCGAGGCCGTCGAGCGCTTCGCCGGCCGCATGCAGATCGAGGCGACCCGCCTGACCAACCTCGTCCAGGAGCTCATCGACCTCTCCCGGGTGCAGAACGACGACCCGCTCGAGGACGCCGAACCGGTCCGCGTCGACGAACTCGTCGCCGAGGCCATCGACCGCTGCCGCCAGCCCGCCGCCACCAAGCAGATCACCATGGCGGCCGGCGGCACGGCCGACCTGAGCGTGTGGGGGAACAGGGGCCAGCTGGCCGCGGCCCTGGGAAACCTGGTGGAGAACGCGGTGAACTACTCCCCGGCCCGCACCCGCGTCGGCATAGCCGCCCGCCGGGTCACGGCCCCCGGCGGCGACCTCATAGAGGTGGCCGTCACCGACCAGGGCATCGGCATCTCCGACAAGGACAAGGAGCGCATCTTCGAGCGCTTCTACCGCGTCGACCCGGCCCGCTCCCGTGCGACCGGCGGCACGGGCCTGGGGCTCGCGATCGTCAAGCACGTGGCCGCCTCGCACGGCGGAGAGGTCACGGTGTGGAGCTCCGAGGGACAGGGCTCCACCTTCACCCTGCGGCTGCCGGAGGCGGCCCGCAGTCCCCACAAGAACAGCACCGCCACAGGCCCCGGAGACGTACGCGACGAAGACGACGCACACGGGCCCGACCGCACCACAACCGCATACGAATCCATCCCTGCCGCTCCTGCCGCCCCGGAGGTCCTTCCGTGACCCGAGTGCTCGTCGTAGAGGACGAGGAGTCCTTCTCCGACGCCCTGTCCTACATGCTCCGCAAGGAGGGCTTCGAGGTCGCCATCGCGGCCACCGGGCCCGACGGGCTCGACGAGTTCGAGCGCAACGGCGCCGACCTCGTCCTGCTCGACCTGATGCTGCCGGGCCTGCCCGGCACCGAGGTCTGCCGTCAGCTGCGCGGCCGCTCGAACGTCCCGGTCATCATGGTGACCGCCAAGGACAGCGAGATCGACAAGGTCGTCGGTCTGGAAATAGGAGCCGACGACTACGTCACCAAGCCCTTCTCCTCGCGCGAACTGGTGGCCCGCATCCGGGCCGTCCTGCGCCGCCGCGGCGAGCCGGAGGAGGTGGCACCGCAGGCCCTGGAGGCGGGCCCGGTCCGCATGGACGTGGACCGCCACGTCGTCACGGTCTCCGGCTCCAAGGTCGACCTCCCGCTGAAGGAGTTCGACCTGCTCGAGATGCTGCTGCGCAACGCGGGCCGCGTGCTGACCCGTATGCAGCTCATCGACCGGGTCTGGGGCGCGGACTACGTCGGCGACACCAAGACGCTCGACGTCCACGTCAAGCGCCTCCGCGCCAAGATCGAGCCGGACCCGGGGGCACCGCGCTACCTGGTGACGGTGCGGGGCCTGGGCTACAAGTTCGAGCCGTAGGCCCCGACCCCCTCGACCCCTGTGACAACGCCTGAGGGCGGCTTCCCGAGTGTGTCGGGGAAGCCGCCCTCAGGCGTTGACGCGGGCGTACGCGCTCAGTGACCGGCGCTGTGCGAGGCCGAGGTCGAGGCCGACGTGGAAGCCGACGTCGAGGCCGAGCCAGACGCCGTGCTGCCCGCGTTCGGGGACTCGGAGGTCGACGCGGACGTCGAGGCGGAAGCCGACGCCGTCGGGGTCGCCGGGAGCTCGCTCGGGCCCCACTTCTCGAAGTAGCTCTCGGCCGGGACCACGAACGCCTTCAGCTTCACGTCACCGGTCTCGCTGAAGCCGAACGTGATCGCCTGCGCGTTGCCGTCGAGCACCGCGGTACGGCTGTTGGGCAGCTCGGCGGAGGCGTTGCCCTTGCCGCCGAGGACGAGGAAGCCGCCGGCCGGGACGGTGACGGTCGAGCCGCCCTTGGCGTCCGTCAGCTTCGCGGTCTTGTCGACGCCGTCGACGGTGATCGAGTCCAGCGTCTGGGGCGTGTCCCCGTTGTTGAACAGCGTCGCCGTGATCACGGCCGGGCCCGTGGACTTGCGGTCCGGCTGTGTGACGACGGTGGCGTTCTGGATCTTGATGTCCCCGACCGAGGTCGCGGCGTTGTCCGGCTTGACCTCGAGCGTCTGCGCGTTGTTGCCGGCGCCGCACGCGGCGAGCGAGGCGATCGAGAACGCGATGGCGGCGGCGGCGAGAGCGCCGCGTCGAAGGCTGCTGCTCACGGCGGCGGCAACTCCTTGAACGTGGGCGGAGCGAACGGCACTACGGGATGTAAAGCCGTCCTAAGGGTCTGTCAGCGGCCTTAGGTTACCGAGCCGTTCCGACACCGCCGCACCCGACCCGCCCCTAGAGCACCCCCGGCACACGAGCCACCCTGGTGCGCACGGGTCCCCCCAGTCACCATTGGCCGCCCGTTCACCATTCACATAACCGCTGTCCACCGGCCCGTGCGGATTTCCGGTAAGGAATGCAGGGGGGTCCGGAAAAACGATCACCCGGCGTCGGGAATCGCGATGATCAATTCCGGATTCGGCTCGAACAGACCTCCGGAGACCCGAACGGAGCAGCGGAAGTTCATCGCTTCGAAGCACGCAAACCGGGACGTTCGACCCCTTGGGGGCCTGTTCAGGGGCCTGTAGCGTACGCGTTTCGGTGTCGTCGGAGAGCGGCTCCGACCTGCGAATACCGTGCTCCGCTACCCCTCCGCAGCACGTTCCTGTTGTTGTTGTCAAGCCCCGAGATATGCCCTGACCTGCGAAAACGCCATTCAGAACCCGCAGTTTCCGTGTTACCCTGGATAGCCACGGAAGGGGTACCTGTCACATGACGTTCAAGGTTGGCGACACCGTGGTCTATCCCCATCACGGGGCCGCGCTGATCGAGGCTATCGAAACTCGCCAGATCAAAGGCGTGGACAAGACCTACTTGGTGCTGAAGGTCGCCCAGGGCGATCTGACGGTACGTGTGCCAGCGGACAATGCGGAGTTCGTCGGCGTGCGTGATGTGGTCGGTCAGGACGGGCTCGACCGGGTCTTCGAGGTACTGCGCGCGCCGTACGCCGAGGAGCCCACGAACTGGTCGCGCCGTTACAAGGCAAACCTGGAGAAGCTCGCCTCGGGCGATGTCATCAAGGTCGCGGAAGTCGTCCGTGACCTGTGGCGTCGGGAGCGCGAGCGCGGACTGTCCGCGGGTGAGAAGCGCATGCTCGCCAAGGCTCGCCAGATCCTGGTGAGCGAGCTCGCGCTCGCGGAGAACACGAACGAGGACAAGGCCGAGGCCCTGCTCGACGAGGTTCTCGCGTCCTGATACGCGCTGCTGCCGCGCGGTAAGAACACCGCAGCGCCGAACAAATGCCGTAGTGCCCGCTGACCCTGATGGTGTCGCCGGGCGCTGCGGCATGTTCGTACCCGCCCATAAAACGGCTGCACTTACTTGGTGTGCCGGGCCCGGGCAGCTGGCTCGACCAGATGTCACGGAAGGGTCCGGTCAAGAAGTCGCGCCCGGCACGATGGGGCCATACCCACCACCCCCGAGCGCACAAACCTGAACGGAACCGATGTCTGACGAAACGCGTCCCGACGCGGGCGGCGCACGCACCGCGGCCGTGATTCCGGCCGCCGGACGGGGCGTACGCCTCGGTCCTGGCGCCCCCAAAGCGCTCCGCGCGCTGAACGGCACCCCGATGCTGATCCACGCCGTCCGCGCCATGGCGGCGTCCCGTTCCGTGTCCCTCGTCGTGGTCGTCGCCCCGCCGGACGGCGCCCCCGAGGTCAAGGCCCTCCTCGCCGATCACTCCCTGCCCGAGCGGACCGACTTCGTCGTCGTCCCGGGCGGCGACTCCCGCCAGGAGTCCGTGAAGCTCGGCATCGACGCGCTGCCGCCGGGGATCGACATCGTGCTCGTGCACGACGCGGCCCGGCCGCTGGTACCGGTCGACACCGTGGACGCGGTCATCGAGGCCGTACGGGACGGGGCCCCGGCCGTCGTACCGGCGCTGCCGCTCGCCGACACTGTCAAGGAGGTCGTGCCGACCACCGACGGCAGCCCCGAGCCCGTCGTCGCGACGCCGTCGCGGGCTCGGCTGCGCGCCGTGCAGACGCCGCAGGGCTTCGACCACGCCACGCTCGTACGCGCCCACGAGACCGTCTCCGAGGACGTCACCGACGACGCGAGCATGGTCGAGAAGCTGGGCCTGCAGGTCGTGCTCGTGCCCGGGCACGAGGAGGCGTTCAAGGTGACCAGGCCGCTGGACCTCGTCCTCGCCGAGGCCGTGCTCGCCCGCAGGAGGGCCAACGATGGGTTCTGAGACGTTCCCGTACGCGCTTCCGCAGGTCGGCATCGGGACCGACATCCACGCCTTCGAAGAGGGGCGGGAGCTGTGGTGCGCCGGGCTGAAGTGGGAGGCGCCCGACTACGAGGGCCCGGGGCTCGCCGGGCACTCCGACGCCGACGTCGTCGCCCACGCCGCGTGCAACGCGCTGTTCTCCGCCGCGGGGCTCGGTGACCTCGGGCAGCACTTCGGGACCGGGCGGCCCGAGTGGTCCGGTGCCTCAGGCCTGACGCTGCTCACGGAGGCGGCCCGCATCGTGCGCGAGGCCGGTTTCGTCATCGGGAACGTCGCGGTGCAGGTCGTCGGCCCCCGGCCCAAGATCGGCAAGCGCCGCGACGAGGCCCAGAAGGTGCTCTCCGAGGCCGCCGGGGCGCCGGTGTCGGTGTCCGGGGCGACCACCGACGGGCTCGGGTTCCCCGGGCGCGACGAGGGCCTGATGGCGGTGGCGACGGCACTGGTGGTGCGGACGGGCTGAGTTCCCCGTGCCCCGGCCTGGTTTCCGGCAGGATCGGGTACGCGTGCATCGTCCATCGAGAAGTCCATCGAGAAGTCCATCGAGAAGTCCATCGAGAAGGAGTGAGCCTCCATGTCCGCCCAGCTCTCCGACGCACTCAAAGCACTGCTCGACAGCAAGGTCTTCATCGGGGTCGCGACCATCCAGCCCGACGGAAGCCCCCAGGTCTCCCCGGTGTGGGCCAAGCGCGACGGCGACGACGTGCTGTTCTCCACGACGGTCGGCCGCCGCAAGGAGCAGAACCTGCGCCGCGACCCCCGCGTGACGGTCCTCGTCCAGCCCGCGGACAACCCGTACGCGTACGCCGAGATCCGCGGCACCGCCGACATCACGACCGAGGGCGGCCAGGAGCTCATCGACGAGCTGGCCCTGAAGTACACCGGCAAGAAGTACGCCGAGTTCAACCCGGCGTCGGCCGATGACGCCGAGCGCGTCGTGGTCCGGGTGCGGGCCCGAAAGGTGGTCGGCCGGGTCTGAGGGCCAGGCCCATGGCACCCCTCCGGGGCCACTACCCTGGAGGGGTGACTATTCGCCTGTACGACACCAGCGCCCGGCAGATCCGTGACTTCACCCCGCTCATCCCGGGCTGCGTCTCGATCTACCTGTGTGGCGCTACCGTCCAGGCGGCCCCGCACATCGGGCACATCCGGTCGGGGCTCAACTTCGACATCATGCGCCGCTGGTTCACGTACCGCGGCTACGACGTCACGTTCGTGCGGAACGTGACGGACATCGACGACAAGATCATCAAGAAGTCGGCCGAGCAGAACCGGCCGTGGTGGTCGATCGGGTACGAGAACGAGCGGGCGTTCAACGACGCCTACAGCGCGCTCGGCTGCCTGCCGCCGACGTACGAACCGCGCGCCACGGGGCACGTCCCCGAGATGATCGAGATGATGCGCGGCCTCATCGAGCGCGGCCACGCGTACGAGGCCGACGGCAACGTCTACTTCGACGTGCGCTCCTTCCCCGGCTACCTGGAGCTGTCCAACCAGGAGCTCGACGGGCTCCGCCAGCCGTCCGAGGAAGGCATCACCGGCAAGCGCGACCCCCGCGACTTCGCCATGTGGAAGGCCACCAAGCCGGGCGAGCCCAGCTGGGAGACGCCCTGGGGCCGTGGCCGTCCGGGCTGGCACCTGGAGTGCTCGGCCATGGCGCACAAGTACCTGGGCCCCGCCTTCGACATCCACGGCGGCGGCCTCGACCTGGTCTTCCCGCACCACGAGAACGAGATCGCGCAGGCCAAGGCCTACGGCGACGACTTCGCGAAGTACTGGGTGCACAACTACTGGGTCACCATGGCCGGCGAGAAGATGTCGAAGTCGCTGGGCAACAGCGTGCTCGTCTCCGAGATGGTCAAGCACTGGCGGCCCATCGTGCTCCGGTACTACCTGGGCACCCCGCACTACCGCTCCACCATCGAGTACAGCGAGGACGCCCTGCGCGAGGCCGAGTCCGCCTTCGCGCGCATCGAGGGCTTCGTCCAGCGCGTGGTCGAGAAGGCCGGCGGCGTCGTGGAACCGGCCGACGAGGTGCCGCCCGCGTTCGCCGAGGCCATGGACGACGACCTGGGTGTCCCGCAGGCGCTCGCCATCGTGCACACCGCCGTGCGGCAGGGGAACTCCGCCCTCGCCGCCGACGACAAGGAAGCGGCCGTCGCCCGGCTCGCCGAGGTGCGGGCCATGCTCGGCGTCCTCGGGCTCGACCCGCTCGACGCGCACTGGGCGGGCGAGAGCGACCGCGGCGAGGACCTGCACGGGGTCGTCGACACGCTCGTACGCCTCGTGCTCGACCAGCGCGAGGCGGCCCGCGGCCGCAAGGACTGGGCCACCGCCGACGCCATCCGCGACCAGCTCGGCCAGTCCGGGCTCGTCATCGAGGACAGCCCGTCCGGACCCCGGTGGACCCTGGGTCCGCGCTGACCGCATGCTGAATGTGCCGCCCGGCTCTCCGGGCGGCACACTTCATAGACGTACGCACACTCATAGACACGTAAGAGACAGGTAGGTCATGGCCGCCAACAACAACCGCCGCATGTCCGGCAAGAAGGGCGCGCAGGTCGGCAGTGGCGGCCAGCGGCGCAAGGGTCTCGAAGGCCGGGGTCCGACCCCGCCCGCCGAGATGCGCAAGAAGCACAAGAAGAACCGCATCGCGACGGCCCAGGCCAAGCGGGCCCAGGGCCGTCCCAGCAGCCGCACCGGCGGCCCGCGCGGCAAGTCCACCTCCGAGATGGTCGTCGGGCGCAACCCCGTCGTGGAGGCGCTGCGCGAGGGCGTGCCCGCGGTGACGCTGTACGTGCAGCAGTTCATCGACAACGACGAGCGGGTGCGCGAGGCGCTCCAGCTCGCCGGTGAGCGCGGCGGCATCCACCTCATGGAGGCCCCGCGCCCCGAGCTGGACCGCATGACCAACGGCCTCAACCACCAGGGGCTCGTCCTCCAGGTCCCGCCGTACGAGTACGCGCACCCCGAGGACCTGGTCGCCGCCGCGTTCGACGAGGGCCAGGACCCGCTGATCGTCGCGCTCGACGGCGTGACCGACCCGCGCAACCTCGGCGCCGTCGTCCGCTCCGTCTCCGCCTTCGGCGGTCACGGTGTCCTCGTGCCCGAGCGGCGCGCGGCCGGCATGACCGCCGGCGCGTGGAAGACGTCGGCGGGCACGGCTGCCCGTACGCCCGTCGCCCGCGCCACGAACCTGACCCGCGCCCTCGAGCAGTACAAGAAGGCGGGCGTCGTCGTGGTCGGCCTGGCCGCCGACGGCGACCGCGAGGTCGGCGACCTCGAGGCGCTCAACGGTCCGGTCGTCATCGTGGTCGGCAGCGAGGGCAAGGGCCTGTCCCGCCTCGTCGGCGAGACCTGCGACTACCGGGTGCGGATTCCGATGCCCGGTGGCGCCGAGTCGCTGAACGCCGGTGTGGCCGCGGGTGTCGTGCTGTACGAGGCGGCTCGTCAGCGCCGCTGATCAGGCTGCCCGTGATCAGCCTCCCTGCACGAGGCCGTTGAGGCGGGCCCGGGTCAGTACGGCGATCGTGAACGCGTCGCTGATCCGGCCGTCCGCCACCATCGCCTCGGCCTCGGCGAACGGCACGGTCAGCGCCGAGCGGATGCCCTCGCCCGCGCTGAGCGGGCCCACCGCGTCGATCCGCGCCGCGAACAGCAGCACGCTGCTGCCGAGCAGCCCGGTGTCCGGCCACACCTCACCGAGCGGCACCAACTCCCGTACCTGCGCGCCGATCTCCTCCTGGAGCTCCTTCGTCGCGTTCTGCGCACCCGTCAGACCGAGCGTGCCGAACCCGCGCGGCACCTCCCACTGCCAGGCGCGGGCGGCGTGCCGGAAGATCTCCACCAGCACCACGTCCCCACCGAGCAGCGGCAGCACCACACAGCCGGGCTCGGCCGTCGGGCTCAGCGCGCGGATGTAGGTGCCGCGGGTGCGATCGCGGTCGGTGAAGCGCACCGCGTCCCGCAGCAGCAGCAGATACGGATCCTCGTACACCACTCCGCCCGCGGCGGCGACCGCCTCCGGGTCGGTGAGGATCTCGATGCCGCCGGGCGGATTGACGAACACCTCGGGGCGCTGGGCGCGCACCTGCTCGTACCGGGCCGTACCGTCGCTGTTCAACCGGGCCTCCGTCGGGGCTCAACTACTGCTCTGCGCCTGGAAGTCGGCGAGACCGGCGAGCGGTTCGGCGCCCGTCTCGGTGATCCGCCCGCCATAGGTACTCAGGATCTCTGCCCAGTCCTTGCGCAGATTGCCCAGTCGCACCGTGGGAAAAGTGATGCTGTGCCCCAGGCCGCCGAAGCGGTCCGCCGACCGGACACCTCGCTCCTTGAACAGCAGCCGCATCACGAGCGGTCCCGCCGCCACCGACGCCGCCTGGACCGAGCCGTACAGGAGCGTCGACTGGCCGCTCACCATCTGAAGGACGAGGCCGGGCGACTCGAGGAGCAGCGTCACACCGATCTCACGGCGGAAGCCCTGGTGGCCCCGGCTGATCATGCGGGCCTTGCCCAGCATCTGTGCGTGCAGCCGGGCGATGTCCGCCGCGGCGTCGCTCAACTCACCGGCCTGCGGCACCCGGTCGGCGCCGAACCGGCCGAACACCATGGCGTCGAGCGCGTCGATGTAGGACCGCCACTCCTCCTCGCGGCGCAGCGCCAGCACATCCGAAAGGGAAAGCGAGCCATAGGAGTTGGGGCCGTCCACCACCCGGTGCAGATCGTCCGCGAACAGCTGCCGCAGGAGCAGCCCGACCGCCTCCGGGTCGCGCTGCGCGGTGGCGGCCTGGTTCAGCTCGTCCAGGACCGAGCGGGGCGGCGAGTCGGGCGGGGTCAGCGGAACCAGCGTGCCCGCCTTCGCGGCGACGCCGATGTTGTACAGCAGATCGACGAGCTGTTTGGCCGGGACGATGTGCTCGCCCTCGCGCAGCAGCAGCTCGTGCGGTTTGGTGCCGGGACGGGTGAAGAACCGTTCGTAGACCTGGCTGCGGGTGATGTCGGCGTCCGGGTCCTGTTCACCGGCCCAGAAGTAGATGTCCCTGAGGATGCCCTGGCGCAGCACCTGGGCGCTGGCGGGCGCCAGTTGCAGGTGCTCGGCGATCAGCGGTGTCGGTATGCGGCGCAGCGCCGATATCTGGCGGGAGAAGTAGCGGCCGACCATCCCGTTCTGCTCGGCGTTCTCCTCGTCGCTCCAGGAGAAGCGGACGCAGTCGGGCTCGGCCTCGTGGGCGAGCAGCCGCCGCCACGCACGGTGGACGGGCTCGTCGTACGTCCAGGCGTAGTCCTCGCCCGGGTCGCGCTCGTTGTAGAGGTAGGGCACGATCGCCCGGTTGTTCAGGAGCTGGGCGAAGGCGGCACGGTCGCCCGGGTCCGCGGTGGGCAGGTAATTGACGTACAGGGCAGGGGTGTTGATCAGGTGGGCGCGGTTGATGACCAGGGTGCCGCTGTTGACCAGGCACCGGCGCAGCTCGGCGGCGCCCGCCTCGACCATCTGCGGTGTCGACCCGCCGGTCGCGCCCGCCCGCTGTCGGCCGATGGCCAGCCGGGGCGGCATCCACTGGTTGTCGAGCGCCTGCGACATGACCGGGTAGTCGGTCAGATCACTGAACAGGAGCTGATGGCTGGAGCGGTCGGCGGGTGAGGCCACCTCTGGGTTCGGCATGGGTCCCCCAATGGGACGGCGTGTTCTGGAACCGGCGCCTGAACGCGGGTGTGGGACAAGGCTGATGACGGTCCCCGTGCCCGGGTCGTTCCCCCTGCACGGCCAGAACCTCGCACCGGAGGCGGATTGGGGCCGAGTGGCCGGTGACGTACGGACAAGCGCGTAGACCGCGAGGGCCGGCCGGGCCCGCGGCCGGGGCGCAACGGCGCCGGATCAGGGCCTGCCAGGGCATTGACGCGTCTCGGACACATCGGTGCAGTCAAGGCAGTGTCCTAAACACACATCACTCGGTTAGATGAGTGTGGACACCAGAACGCCCCGCACACCCTCGGGGGACCGCTCGTCGGGATTCGACGACGCTCCCGCGCTGAGCATGGTGAAGGTTCCGTGCGACCCGGCGCAGGTCATCGTCAACCACGCGAGTTTCCGCGTGCAGCTCCCCACGGCGCAGCAGACGCAACTCCCGCGCATCGCACGGCACTTGAGCGCCGACGCGGCCACCACACGCATTCCCGTGATCACCGCAGCCGGCACCCCGGGCGCCAGGCGCCGGCGCGTCGTCATGAGCGGCGCCGGGGACCTCGCCGCCAGCGGGCTGCTGCAGTCCGCACGCCGGGCGGGCGCCCCCGGACCGGCCGACGACGGCGGTGCCACGCAGGTCATCCCGCGCATCGACCTCGACCGCGACCTCGCCGACGGCCTGGCCGACGACCTCGATCTGTACGCGGGCGAGCCCACGCAGGAGACGCCCGTCGTCGTCTCCCCGCGCGCGGGCGGCGACGGCACCCGGCTGCTGCCGCAGATGCGGCAGGCCGGCAGCGCCTTCGAGGAGACCGGCGAGCTGGACCAAGTCTCGTACGACGACGGGGAGTTCGACGAGTACGAGGACGAGGAGTCGGAGAGCGAGACCACCGCCGCCCGGCGCTACGGCCCCGTCCGGCACGCCTACTACCCCGGACGCCGGATGAACCTCGGCGTGGTGCTCCTCCCGCTCCGCGTCTTCCTCGGCTTCATCTCCATCTACGCGGGCATGGGCAAGCTCTGCGACCCCGTCTACTTCGACGGCGGCGAGCGCGGCTCCATGGTCAAGTGGCTGAATTCGCTGCACCCTTGGGCGCTCGCCGAGCCGATGCGCGACTGGGCGCTGCAGCACCCGGTCGGCGCCGGCCTCGCCATCGCCTTCGCCCAGGTCATCGTCGGCGTCCTGACGGTCCTCGGCCTGTGGCAGCGGATCGCCGCCGTCGCCGGAGCACTGCTCTCCGCCGCACTGCTGCTCACCGTCAGCTGGAAGACCGTCCCCGCCTACGACGCGCCGGACATCATCTACCTCGCCGCCTGGTCGCCGCTGATCATCGCCGGTGCCCCCGTCTACTCCATCGACGGACGGCTGGCGGGCGGTGCCTGGCGCCGACTCGGCCCGCGCGCCGCCCTGTGGGAGCTGCGCCGCTACGTGCTGCGCCGCGGCATGGTCGTCGCCACCCTCGTCATCGGCGGCACGCTGCTCATCGGCTCGCTGCTCGGCGGCGCCGTCCGCGACGCCGACCGGGTCACCGCCCCGGGCCCCGGCGACGCCCCGCGCAACGAACTGCCCGGGTCCCCGCTCCCCTCCGAGCCGGGCCGGCACAAGGCGCCGCGCCACTCGAAGAGCCCGTCGGCCTCCAACTCGCCGTCGCAGGGGGCCACTTCGAGCCCGTCCGGCGCCCCGAGCGCCCGGGAGTCCGGCACGGCCAGCGGGGCGACGAGCACGCCGACGCAGGGTGCCACCGCGGGCCAGGCCCCGCCGCAGCAGTCGACGCCGCAGCAGCCGCCGTCGAGCAGCAGCAGCGGCGGCGGCACGTCGTCCGGTGGCACGACCGGGGGCGGCGGTTCGGACGGCGGCTCGTCCTCCGGCGGCGGGTCGGGCAGCTCCGGCGGCTCCGGCGGCGACCACAAGCCGGGCCTGGTGGGTGGCCTGCTCGGCTGACCGTTCTCCTTCCCCCTCTCCTTCCCCCTCTCCTTCCCCCTCCCTTCTCCTGATTCGGTACGTCGATGGGGCCCCGCACGGCATCTCGTGCGGGGCCCCATCGACGTACCGGATCAGGCGGCTCTCAACGGCCCAGCGCGGCAAGCTCCTTGGCGGCCTCGCGGAGGTCCTTCGCCGTGTCGATCGCCCGCCAGTACGCGCCCTGCGGGATCGGGAAACCCGCCAGGCGCTTGGCGCGGGCCAGGCGCGGGAACGTGGTGCGCTCGTGGTCGCCGACGTCCGGCAGCAGGGACGCGAACTCGGGCGAGAAGACGTACAGGCCCGCGTTGATGAGGTAGGGCGACGGCGGGGCCTCGATGAAGTCGGTGATGTGACCGAACTCGTTCGTCTCCACCACGCCCCACGGGATGCGCGGGCGGGCCAGCGCGAGCGTCGCGGTGGCCTCGCGCTCGTGGTGGAAGTCCGCCATCTCGCGCAGCGAGAAGCGGGTCCAGATGTCGCCGTTCGTCGCGTACCAGGGCTGGTCCTGGTGCGGCAGGTGCGCGGCCGCGAACTTCAGGCCGCCGCCACGGCCCAGCGGTTCCTTCTCGACGACGGTCGTGACGCGCAGCGGCAGGTCGGCCGCGTCCAGCCACTCCTCGAGGACCTCGGCGAGATGGCCGCAGGAGACGACGGCGTCGGTGACGCCCTCCTCGGCGAGCCAGGCCAGCTGGTGGCCGATGATCGGCGTGCCCGTGCCCGGGATCTCCACCATGGGCTTGGGCCGGTCGTCGGTGTAGGGGCGAAGCCGCGAGCCCTGGCCGCCCGCCAGGACAACGGCCTGGGTCGGGCGGTGCTCCTCACGACGGGGAAACGAGTGCGGGCCGTGCGCGGCCGGTTCAGCGGTCGTCATGACCGGAACTGTACGTGCGCACGGCCCGCGGGGGAGCCGATGGCCAGCCGCGGTTCAGCCGCGGAAGCCCGCGACCCCCGAGGCGAAGGAGGTGTCGCAGACCGGGCGGGCGTACGACTGGGCACGCGCCGGGCCGTAGGCCTGCACGGCCGCGCGGCCCAGGGCCTTCGCGATCGACATGCAGTGCTTGGCGAGAGAGGGGCGGCGGTCGACCTCCTGCTGGAGATGGGTGAGCACGACACCGGGGTTCTTCTCCTGCAGTTCCAGGAGGAGACGGTCGCGCAGGACGTCCTGGGGGGCGCGCGACTTGGCACGCGCGGAGACGTCTTGTGAGGAAGCCGTGAGGATGGAGTCCGAGGAGCTCCCGGACCAGTTGACTCGGGTGACCGCGAGGGTCCCGGAGAGCACCAGCATCACCGGCAGGACGAAGGCGAGCGTGCGGGCGGCGCGGCGGGCGGGGCCCCGGCCCCGGGCTCGGCGCGACTTCTGGGTGTAGTTAGCGGAGTGCGTCACGCGAGTGAGCGTAGCGGTCGGTGATGATTTGGCGACATTTAGTCACTCTGATGAGGGACTGGTAACTGGGTTTTGATGATGGGGTGTTGACGTCGTGGGGTGAAATGCCGGAATTGCCGGGGTATTTGTCGACAACGTGAGCGACGTCGCGACGGGACGACGGAAGGGCCCCGCACCGAAGTGCGAGGCCCTTCCGTTCAGTTGGTACGTGGCAGGTGGTTCAGGTCGATACGCGTCAGTCGGAGAGGCGCTCGCCCGTCGAGGTCGAGAACACGTGGGTCTCGCCCGCGCGCGGCACGACGTGCAGCTCGGCACCCTTCTCCGGCACCTGGCGGCCGTTCACGCGGACGACCAGGTCCTTGTGCTCGCCGCCGACCTGCGCGGCACCGTAGACGTAACCGTCGGCGCCGAGCTCCTCGACCACGTTCACGGAGACCGCGAGACCGGCCGGGGCGTCGGAGGCGTCCTTCGTCAGGGACTTCACGGCCTCGCCGTTGTGCTCGACGATGTCGAAGTGCTCGGGGCGGACGCCGACCGTGACGGTGGTGTCGCCCCGGTCCGAGGCGGCCTTGAGGGCCTCACGGCTGACCGGCACGACCGAGTTGCCGAACTTCACGCCGCCGTCGGTGATCGGGACCTCGACCAGGTTCATGGCGGGGGAGCCGATGAAGCCGGCGACGAAGAGGTTGGCCGGGCGGTCGTACATGTTGCGCGGGGAGTCGACCTGCTGGAGCAGACCGTCCTTCAGTACGGCGACACGGTCGCCCATCGTCATGGCCTCGACCTGGTCGTGGGTGACGTAGACGGTGGTGATGCCGAGGCGGCGCTGGAGCGACGCGATCTGCGTACGGGTCGACACGCGGAGCTTGGCGTCGAGGTTCGACAGCGGCTCGTCCATGAGGAAGACCTGGGGCTCACGCACGATGGCGCGACCCATCGCCACACGCTGGCGCTGACCGCCGGAGAGGGCCTTGGGCTTGCGGTCCAGGTACTCGGTCAGGTCGAGGATCTTGGCGGCCTCTTCGACCTTCTGCCGGATCTCCGCCTTGTTCACGCCGGCGATCTTGAGCGCGAAGCCCATGTTGTCGGCGACGGACATGTGCGGGTAGAGCGCGTAGTTCTGGAACACCATGGCGATGTCCCGGTCCTTGGGCGGCAGGTGCGTGACGTCGCGGTCGCCGATGCGGATCGCTCCGCCGTTGACGTCCTCGAGGCCCGCCAGCATGCGCAGGGAGGTCGACTTGCCGCAGCCGGACGGGCCGACGAGGACGAGGAACTCGCCGTCCTCGATCTCGATGTCCAGGCCGTCGACGGCGGGCTTGGTGGAACCCGGGTAGACGCGGGTCGCCTTGTCGAACGTGACAGAAGCCATGGCTGTGAAGCCCCCTTCACCGGCAGGAACGTGCCGGACGATCCGTAGTGGAAGGCGGAATGTGGTGTAGTCCACGCGGGTGAACTGATCGGACCGTACCTGGGGGGTGGCGGGTCTGTCAGCAGGTCGGGGGCTGTGAGATTCGCCGAAATTTTCGAGGGGCGGGGGTCCGGGTCTGGTTACACTGCTCGGGCTGCCTCCTTAGCTCAGATGGCCAGAGCAACGCACTTGTAATGCGTAGGTCGTCGGTTCGAATCCGACAGGGGGCTCCACAGAAGCCCAGGTCGCACCACGTGACCTGGGCTTTTCGCTGACCTGGGCTCTTCGGTTGCTCACAGCACCCGCGACACCCGATACGCCACCCCGCCCTCGATCAGGTACCCCGAGCCCACGCACACCACGTCGTTGAGCCACGCGTACCGCTCGTCCCCCGTCTCGAAGACCGGGGTCGTGCGGAAGTAGTCGCGGGAGGCGACCCGGCGGCCGCCGTACGTCATGTGGATCAGGGCGTCGTCGTGGGTGCGCAGGGTGAGGCGGACGTCGAGGGTCATCGTGCCGTCGGGGCGGAAGAGGGCCCAGTCGCCGCCGCCGGGCAGGACCTCGCCGTGGAGTTCGGGGCCGTGGAAGCTGCCGCCTGCGGAGCCGAAGAAGGTGCGGCGGCCGAGGGGCCCGGGGCCGTGGTCGAGGCGGGGGTTCAAGTCGACTGCCATGTCGAAGAGTTGGGCCGTGCGGATGGCGTCGACGTCCTTGATGCGGGGGTCGGCCGTGGGGGTGGTCGTCATGCCGCTTCGTTCCTTCCGAAGAGGGTCTGTCGGACGGTGTCGGGGGAGACGCCGGACTGTGCGCACAGTTCCGCGAGGTGGTGAAGAAGCGGGTCAGGGCTTTGCGGTTGGCGGTGTGGCCGTGGGCGATGGGTGGTGGAGCCTGTGGTGAGCGTCCATGAGAAAAACGTACGGCCGTACGTACTCTTACCGCAAGGGGTGCTGGCAGGATTGGGGGTATGAGCGAGGTGGAGGAGCGAGGGACGTCGGACCGGCGGCTGTTGCGCGGGGCGCGGTCGCGGCGGGCGCTGCTGCGGCGGGCCGTCGATGTGGCGTCGGTGGACGGGCTCGACGGGCTGAGCCTTGGTGGTCTCGCTGGTGATCTCGGGGTCAGCAAGAGCGGTGTGCAGACGCTGTTCGGGTCGAAGGAGAACCTTCAGGTCGCCACGGTGGAGTGTGCGCGGGGCGTGTTCGAGGAGGCCGTGGTGCGGCCGGCGCGGTCCGCGGCGCGGGGTGTGGAGCGGTTCCGGGCGCTGGTCGATGCGTGGATCGTGTACGCGGAGGGGCCACTGTTCCCGGGTGGGTGTTTCTGGGCGGCGAATCTGGGGGTCTTCGACGGGCGGCCGGGGCGGGTCCGTGACGTGTTGTTCGCCGACCGGAGCGGGTGGCGTGGGCTGTTGGCCGGTGAGCTGCGGTACGCGGTGGAGGCGGGGCAGGTCGTTGAGGTCGATGTCGATCTGGTGGTGTTCCAGGTGGACGCGGTGTTGCTTGCTGCGAATACGGCTGTGCAGTTGGGGGAGGCGGGGGTGGGCGACCGGGTGCGCCGGGTGGTCGACGGGTTGTTGGCGGCGCCCTGAGGGGCGCCGTCGCCAACCGGCACTGCATCTACTCGTCTACTGCATCTGCGGCATCTGCTGCGTCTGCTGCGTTTGATGCGGGGCTCGTGGGTGCCTCGTGATCATGCGAGCCCGAACAGCACCTGCCCCACGTGTCGCGTGTCCGCGTACTCCCGTACCTCGGTGATCTTGCCGTCGCGGACCGTGTAGATCCCCAGGCACCGGTTGTCGTAGCGCTTGCCCGTTGCGGCGTCGCCCTCGGCGTGCCATTCGGCGACCACCTTCTCGCCCTCCGCGATGACGGACGTGAGCGTGACCGTGGGGGTGGTGCCGGGGGCGAAGAGGGTGCCGGTGGCCTTGCCGAGGAAGTCGTTGATGATCACGTCCCGGCCCTTCCAGGCGCCGGTGAGCGGGAGGTCGTGGCCCGGGTAGATCCAGACGGCGTCCTCGGCGAACGAGTCGGTGATGGTGGCCAGGTCGCCGGCGGCGACGGCCTCGACGTAGCGGGTGACGACGGCCTTGGGGGTGAGGTCTGTGTTCATGGCTGTAGTGAATCGCCGTGGGGTGCGGTGGCGCCAACAACTGGGCTTCTCCCGCGACAACTTGGCGTTGTCGCGGGAGGTCGGACGGGGGTCAGTGCCGCCCCGCCACCCGGTCCGCCAGTTGGGCCAGGCGGGACGACTCCGCTGTGTGTGTGGTGAGTTCGCGGCGGTCGGCCGCGTGGTACGTGGCGTACATGCCGTGGACGCCGAGCCAGCGGAAGGGTTCCGGTTCCCACTTGCGGACCTTGTGGTTGACCCAGGGGAGGGTGGTGAGGTCGGTGGGGCCCGACTGGCCCGAGTCCTGTTGGACCAGGTCGCGCAGGGTGCGGGCGGCGAGGTTGGTGGTGGCGACGCCCGAGCCGACGTAGCCGCCTGCCCAGCCGAGGCCCGTCGAGCGGTCGAGGGTGACCGTGGCGCACCAGTCGCGGGGGACGCCGAGGACGCCGGACCAGGCGTGGGTGATGCCGACCCCGGTGAGCTGGGGGAAGAAGCGGGTCAGGATCGCGTACAGGTCCTCGATCGTGGACTGTTGGGTGCGGCCGTCGTTGTCTGTTCTTGAGCCGTAGCGGTAGGGGAAGCCGCGGCCGCCGAGTGCGATGCGGTCGTCCGCGGTGCGCTGGGCGTACATGTAGGCGTGCGCCATGTCGCCGAGGGTTTCGCGGCCCTCCCAGCCGATCGACTCCCATTGGGCCGCGGACAGCGGCTCCGTCGCGATCATGGAGGAGTTCATCGGGAGCCAGGTGCGGCGCTGGCCCTTGAGGGAGGCCGTGAAGCCCTCCGTGCAGCGCAGGATGTAGGGCGCCCTGACCGTGCCGTACGGGGTGACGGCGTGCTTGGGCTTGATCTCCGTGACGGGCGTCGATTCGTGGATCGTGACGCCCAGGGCCTCGACCGCGCGGGCCAGGCCCGTGACCAGCTTTACCGGGTGCAGGCGCGCGCCGTGCGGGGTCCACGTCGAGCCGACGGCGCCGGCGACGCGGATCCGGTCCGCCGTTTCCCGGGCGCCGTACAGCTCCCTGTCCTTCTCGCCGTACGAGAGTTCTGCGGCGTGGAAGGACTTGAGACGTGCCAACTGGGCCGGTGTGTAGGCGACTTCGAGGACTCCGCCGTGGTGGATGTCCGCGTCGATCGACTCGGTGCGCGCCACGTCGATGACTTCCGTGACCGTCGCGTTCATCGCCTGTTGGAGGCGGGCTGCTGCCTCCTGGCCGTGGAGTTCGGCGTAGCGGTCGCGGCCCGCGACGCCGTTGTAGAGCCAGCCGCCGTTGCGGCCCGAGGCGCCGTAGCCGCAGAACTTCTGCTCCAGGACGGTGATGCGCAGGAAGGGTGCGGCCTTCTTCAGGTAGTACGCGGTCCACAGGCCCGTGTATCCGCCGCCGACGATGACGACGTCGGCGCTCGCGTCACCGGCCAGGGGTTCGCGGGCGTCGGGGATGCCGACGCCCTGGCTCTGTGCGTACCAGAACGATATGCCGCCGTTGACGGTCGCCGCCGTCGCGTTGTTCGTGCTGCTCATGGCGGTGGACGTTACTGCCGTCGGGGTGCCGAGCGGCAGGGGGGAGAGGGCGTTGGTCCCGGCGGGTCGGGCCGTTCGGGGGCGCGGGGAGAGGGCGGGCGTGCGTAGTTTGGGAGGGTCCTACGCTTTCAGGAGGGTTTGAGAATGAAGCTTGCGGTGCGTGGTGCGGGGGTGGCTGTGGCTGTGGTGGGCCTGGGGGTCGGGCTCGCCGCCTGTTCGTCGGGCGGCGGGGGCACCGGGAGCACCGAGGGCTCCGACTCCGCGAGCGCGAAGCCGGACGCCGTCGCCGAGGTGCGGGCCGCCGCCGACACGGCGGGGCTCGCCGGGCTGCCCGCGCGCGTGGACGGGGGTGTCATCACGGTCGGCGAGGCGGACGCCCCGCACACGGTCAAGGTGTACGAGGACGCGCGCTGCCCGTTCTGCAAGAAGTTCGAGGAGGGCGGCGCGCGGGCCCTGGTGAAGCCGGTGGCCGACGGCGACGTGAAGATCGAGTACACGATCGCGTCGTTCCTCGACAACAACCTGGGCGGCTCGGGATCGGTGAAGGCGGCGAACGCGCTGCGCGCCTCCGTGGACGCGGGCAAGTTCCCCGAGTTCCACGCCGCCGTCTACGCCAACCAGCCCGCCGACGAGTCCGTCGACGCGTACACGGACGCCTTCCTGCTGAAGATCGCGGGGAAGGTGGAGGGGCTGCGCTCCGCCGCCTTCGACAAGGCCGTGAACGACGGGTCGTACGAGAAGTGGGTGGGCCGGGCGATGCAGTCCTTCCGGGACGACGGGGTGCAGGGGACGCCGACCGTGCTGATCGACGGGAAGAAGGCCGGGGGCGGGGAGGACGCCATGTACGGGGAGGCGTCGTTCGCGGCGGTGCTGAAGCAGGCCGGGATCTCCTAGGGCCGCGGTCTTCTGATGAGGCTGAGCGGGTTCCACGGCTCGCCCCTGTCCCGCACCAGGGGGTAGCCGGCGAGGCCGATCAGGACCGACGTGAAGTGGCCGAGGTCGGTGAACGTGCGGCCCGTGACGAGCGGGCTGCCGTAGACGAAGAGGACCACGGCCAGGTAGCCGTACCGCCAGGGCGACGCGATCCGGTACGTGAGTACGGCGACGATGCCCGCCAGCGCGTAACTCACCCCGATGTCCAGGGTGCTGACGGACGACGCGGGTGCGTGGCCGTGCCGGATCGCCCACAGCAGGGCGCCCTCGCTGATCAGCGTCGCGAGCACGTGCGAGGCCGCGGCGACCGCCAGCCAGCGGGCGGTGCCGAGCCAGCGTTCCGCCTGCGCGTGGAAGACCGTGTAGAGCACGGCGTACGGCCACCAGCTGCTGCCGTCGATCCAGAACGCGGAGGAGACGAGGACCCGGATCGGGTTCTTCGACAGCTCGTGCAGGTTCGTGGAGCGCTGGCGCAGGAAGTCCTGCTCGAACTCCGGGCTCATGTGGTGCACGGCGACCGTCGTCACGAAGAGCGCGGCCAGCCAGACGTACGTGCCGGGCGCGCTGCGGACGTACGACCTCGCGGACGTCCACACGGACACCCGCGCGGACACCCGCGTGGTCGACCACGCGGACGACCACACGGACGTCCCTGTGCGTCGCGGCTTGCGGAGAAAATGGCGCATGGTCGATTCAGGCACGTCGGTAGGGTCGGGACGTGATCGACATTCCGGAGGGCCTGGTCCAGTCGCAGTACGAGTACGCGGGCGAGGCGGGGCGGGCGTTCATCGCGGCGCTGCCCGCGCGCGTCGAGGAGTTCGTCGAGCGGTGGGGGCTGAAGGTCGACGGGCCGCCGATGCACGGGATGGCGGCGCTGGTCCTGCCGGTGGTGCGGCGGGCGGACGGGGTGCCCGCGGTGGTGAAGTTCCAGGTCTTCGACGAGGAGACCGAGGGGGAGCCGGTCGCGCTGCGCGTGTGGGACGGGGACGGGGCGGTGCGCCTGATCGACCACGACCCCGGCACCGGGACCATGCTGCTCGAACGGCTCGACGAGGAGCGGATGTTGAGCTCCGTCGAGGACACGCGGGCGGCCGTGCTCGTCATCGCGGAGCTCCTCGCGCGGCTCACGGCGGGGCCCGCGCCGCAAGGGATGCGGCGCCTGGCCGACATCGCGGGGCAGATGCTGGCGGAGGTGCCGGGGGCGCTGCCGCGGATCTCCGATCCGGTGCAGCGGGGGATCGTCGCGGACGCTGCGGCCGCGCTGCGGGAGGTCGTCGACGAGCCGGGGGACCGGCTGCTGCACTGGGACCTGCACTTCGAGAACGTCCTGGCGCCCAGGGGCCCGGGCGCGCGCGAACCCTGGGTCGCCATCGACCCGAAACCGCTGGCCGGTGACCCGGGTTTCGACCTGTGGCCCGCGCTCGACAACCGTTTCGACGCGGGTGAGGTGCTGTGGCGGTTCGACGCGATGACGGAGGTGCTGGGGCTCGATCGGGGGCGGGCCCGGGCGTGGACGCTGGGGCGGGTGGTGCAGAACGCGTTGTGGGACGTGGCGGACGGGCGGGGTCTCGGGGCCGACGACATGGTGATCGCCGGGTTGCTGCTGGGGCGGGGGGTCTGAGCGCGGCCCCGGCGTAACCTGCCCCAATGATTCGTACCGCCACGCCTGAAGACGTCCCCCTCATCCACACCCTGATCCGTGAACTCGCCGAGTACGAGAAGGTGCCGGGCGAGGCGCGGGCCAGTGTGGAACAGCTGCGGGAGGCCCTGTTCGGCGAGCGTCCGGCGGCCTTCGCGCACATCGCCGAGGACGAAGTGAGCGGCGAGGCCGCCGGGTTCGCGCTGTGGTTCCTCAACTTCTCGACCTGGCGCGGCGTGCACGGCATCTACCTGGAGGACCTGTACGTGCGGCCCGAGGCGCGCGGCGGCGGGCACGGCAAGGCGCTGCTGACCGAGTTGGCGCGGATCTGTGGGGAGCGCGGGTACGAGCGCCTGGAGTGGTCGGTGCTGAACTGGAACGCCCCGTCCATCGCCTTCTACGAGGCCATGGGCGCACGCCCGCAGGACGAGTGGACCGTGTACCGGCTGACGGACGAGGCGCTCGCCCGGCTCGGCGGGACCGCCTGAGGACCTCTGAGACCTCTGAGATCCCTGAGATCCCTGAGGTCACGGTTCCAGGACCACTTTGCCCGTCGTGCCCCGCGTCTCCAGCGCGCGGTGCGCGGCGGCCGCTTCGGAGAGCGGGAAGCGGTGGACCGCGGGGGTGAGGACGCCGCGGGCGCCGAGGTCTAGTGCGGTGAGTTCCAGGGTGCGCATCGGGTTGTCGGTGCCGACCTTCTGCATCATCGCCGGGCCGAGGACGCTCTGCTGGGTGATGCCGCGGCGGATCTGTTCCGCCTCGTCGAGGAACTGGGGGCCGCCCTCGTCGCTGATGCCCTGGTCCGACCAGCCGAAGACGAGGTGCAGGCCGCCGGGGCCGAGCAGGTCGAGCGCGGCGGCCGCGGCCGGGCCGCCGACGCCGTCGAACAGGACGGTGGCCCGGGTGCCGCGGGCGTCGAGGAACTCCCCTGCCAGGACGGGCCAGTTGGGGTCCTTGTAGTCGAGGGCGAGGTCCGCACCGTTGCGTTCGACGAGCGCCGTCTTGCGCGGGCCGCCCGCCAGGCCGATGACGGTGCCGCCCGCGTGCTTCACGTACTGCACGAGAAGCGTGCCGATGCCGCCCGCCGCGGCCGGGACGAGCGCGACCGTGCCGGGGCCCACATCGGTGAAGTTGAGGATGCCGAGGGCGGTGCGGCCCGTGCCGATCAGGGCGACGGCCGCAGCGGCGTCCAGGTTCGGCGGGATCTCGTGGAGGCGGTCGGCGTCCACGACGGCCAGTTCGGCGTAGCCTCCGGGGGCGAGGCCGAGGTGCGTGACGACCTTCTTGCCCAGCCAGGAGGGGTCGGTGCCCGCGCCGAGGGCCTCGACGGTGCCCGCGACCTCGCGGCCGGGGATCGTGGGCAGGTCGGGGAGGTGCGGCAGGGGTCCCTTGACGCCGGTGCGGATCGCGGTGTCGATGAGGTGTACGCCTGCGGCCTCGACCGCGATGCGGACCTGGCCGGGGCCCGGTTCGGGGTCCTCGGTCTTCTCGTACGTGAGGTTCTCGGCCGGGCCGAAGGCGTGCAGTCGTACGGCGTGCATGAGTGCTCCCCGTCGCGGATGGGTCTGGCGGATGGGTCTGGCGGATGGGCCTGGTGGATGGGTCTGTGGGTCGGGATTCCGGTGCCAGTCTTCGACCTCAAGTGAGGTTGAGGTCAAGGCCGTGATGGTCGTCGGCCCGATTGTCAGTGGGGGCGGGCAGCATGGGGGCATGGCGGACAGGCGTGGTGGAGCGGCGAAGGTGAAGAAGGCGCGGCGGCCGGAGGTGCGGCTGCCCGCGTTGGCGCCGTGGGAGGACGGCGGGCGCCTCGAGCCGGACGGCGACTATGACGGGGTGGAGTTCGCGGGTGCGGACTTCGCCGGGCAGGAGGGGATCGGCGCGCGGTTCATGGACTGCGCGATCGAGGGGTGCGGCTTCGACGAGGCGGGGCTCGCGCGGGCCCGGATCCTGGACTCGACGCTGACCGGCATCCGCGGGGTGGGCACGGATCTGGCGGGGGCGATGCTGCGGGACGTGGAGGTGACGGACGCGCGGCTCGGCGGGGTGCAGCTGCACGGCGCCGTCCTGGAGCGGGTGGTGATCCGCGGCGGCAAGATCGATTATCTGAACCTGCGCAAGGCGCGGCTGAAGGACGTCGTCTTCGAGGGCTGTGTGCTGGTGGAGCCGGACTTCGGCGGGGCGAAGCTGGAGCGCGTGGAGTTCCCTGGCTGTGTGCTGAAGGGGGCGGACCTCTCGGCGGCGACGCTGGTGGACGTCGACCTGCGGGACGCGGCGCAGCTGGAGATCGCGCGGGGCATCGACCGGCTCGGCGGCGCGGTGATCTCGACGGGTCAACTGCTCGATCTGGCACCGGCGTTCGCGGCGCACCTGGGGGTGCGGGTGGAGGGCGAGGGGTGAACGAGGGCTGGGGGGAAGGGAGTTGGACACGCCGGGCAGGTGATTGGTTGTAGCGGGCAGGGAATCTTCCGCCGTATTGGTGCACGGGGTGAGTGCTTGGGCGGAAGCGGCAGGTCAGGGCGGTGATGCCCGGGGTGTGGTGACAGGCGGGCGTGTCACGCGTTCATGACGTGCGCCCGACCTTTCGGTGAACCCGGATTCCTAATGTTCTTCTCAGCAGCCAAGACCGGCCGAACTGCCCCACCAGCGGCCCCACTTGAAGGAGCAGTAGGCATGTCGTTCTTCACCCAGGGTCGCACCCCCGTCCGCGTCGTCGTCGCCACGGCCGTGGCCGCCGCCGCCCTCCTCGCCCCCGCGGCGACGGCACTCGCGGCCCCCGCGCACACGCAGAGCACGGTATCCCTGGCGTCGGCGTCGGCGTCGGCGTCGGCGTCGGCCGAGGAGAACCCGGGTGGTACGTACGTCCGCACCGAGGTGGTCGCCGGCGGCGGTGGGTACGTCGAGATCTACCGCGTCTCGGACTCCCACTACTGGGGCCGGATGATCACCGGCGGCGCGCACGGCGGCGTCAGCATCCTCGACGCGGACGGCGACACGGCGGTGGGCGACGACAACGGGCAGTACGTGTTCCTCACCGACCAGGGCCACTTCGGCTCCTGGATCGCGACCTCGGGCAAGAACGAGTTCCACGGCCCCGGCACCTTCACGATCGAGCGCGACTACACCGCGGTCGTGTCGCAGACCGGCCCGAACCAGTGGGAGGGGAAGTTCCTGCGGCCCGGGGGCGGCGCGTTCCTGACCCTGGACACGCACGCGGTCGACGACGGCAACGGCGGGCTGACGAACGTCTACGCGGGCATGGACATCGTGGACCCCGGCGGCAAGTCCCTCTACGTGGTGCTGAGCGCGGACGGCACCCTCACCTCGTACGACCCGGCGACCGCCCCCGTCGAGCCCGCACCCGGCAAGTGCACTGCGACCCGCACCACGAACATCGGCGCGGCCATCCTCGCCCACCTCAGCAACAGCCCCACCGGGCCGCGCGTCTACTTCACGTCGCCCGACGACTCCGGCAAGGAGCAGCGCATCCTGATGCCGCTCGACCGGGTCCACCCGACGCTGCCCGCCGACGCCGGCATCATCGGCCGGATCGACGGCGCGACCACGCGGGCCCCGAAGCTGATCACGCGTACCGAGGGCGGCGGCGTGCCGGAGAAGGTCACCCTGTTCCCCGCGGTGCCGACGGGCTGCCATGCCGCGGTGATCGCGCCCCGGCCGGCCACGGCCCGCTGAGCGTCGCGCCAACCGATGCGCTAACCGATGCGGGGGAAGCGCCCTTGCAGGTCCCAGATCGCCGGGTTGTCGGACAGGTCCTCGTGCATGTCCGTCAGGTCGGCGATCAGGTCGTGCAGGAAGTCCCTTGCCTCGCGGCGCAGTTCGGTGTGGGAGAAGGTCAGCGGGGGCTCGTCGCCCGGCTGCCAGTCGGCCTCGATGTCGACCCAGCCGAAGCGGCGCTCGAAGAGCATCCGGTCGGTGGACTCGGTGAAGTCCAGTTCCGCGTACTGCGGGGTGGCGCTGCGGCTGCCCCGCGGGTCGCGGTCGATGCGCTCGACGATGTCGCACAGCGCCCACGCGAAGTCGAGGACCGGCACCCATCCCCAGGCTGTGGACAGTTCCCGGTCGGCCTTCGTGTCGGCCAGGTACACGTCGCCGCTGAACAGGTCGTGGCGCAGCGCGTGGACGTCCGCGCGCCGGTAGTCCGTCTGCGGCGGGTCCGGGAAGCGGCGGGAGAGGGCGTAACCGATGTCGAGCACGTGGTCGATGGTGTCACGTGCCCGCACGTGCGGCTCACGGCAGCGGCCGGGCCTACGGCAGCAGCCAGGGCTTACGGCAGCAGCCGCTGCTCCTTGGCCACCGCGACCGCGCCCGCCCGGGTGTCGACGCCGAGCTTGTCGTAGATCCGGCCCAGGTGCGTCTTGACCGTGGCCTCGCTGATGAACAGGGCCTTGGCGATCTCCCGGTTGCCCAGGCCGTGCGCGAGCTGGGCGAGGATGTCGCGCTCGCGGTCGGTGAGCGTGGGCCGCGGCTTGCGCATGTTGGCCATGACGCGGCTGGCGACGGGCGCGGACAGGGCCGTGCGGCCCTCGGCGGCGGCGTGGATCGCGGCGAACAGCTCCTCCGGGCGCTCGGCCTTGAGCAGATAGCCGGTCGCGCCCGCCTCGATGGCGCGGGTGATGTCGGCGTCCGTGTCGTACGTGGTCAGGACCAGGACGTGCGGGCCCCCGCCGGGCAGCGTGCTGAGGCGGCGGGTCGTCTCGACGCCGTCGATGCCGTCGCCGAGCTGGAGGTCCATCAGGACCACGTCGGGGGTGAGCTTGGCGGCGAGGGCCAGGGCCTCTTCGCCGGTACCGGCCTCGCCCACGACCTCGATGTCGTCGGCGCTGTCGAGGAGGGCGAGCAGTCCTGCCCGTACGACCACGTGGTCGTCGCAGAGCAGGATCCTGACGGGGCGGTTCGCTTCCGCGGGGCCGGACATGGGTGGGGCTCCGTTCTCGGGGTGGACCTGGGTGGGCCTGGGGTGGGCCCGGGTGGGTGGCCCTGGGTCATGGTGCCTGTTCGCCGTGGGGGTGCGGTCCCTCCAGCGGGATCGACGCCGACACGACCGTGCCTTCGCCCGGCGCCGACTCGATCGTCAGGGTCCCGCCCAGTTGCCTGACCCGCGCCCGGATCGCCGGGACCCCGTGGCCGCGCACGCCCGAGGGGGAGCCGGGCAGCGACGCCGGGTCGAAGCCGTGGCCGTCGTCGGCGACGTCCAGGACCACCTGGTCGTCGAGGAGCGTGAGGGTGATCGCGGCGGTGGCGGCACCGGAGTGCTCCCGTACGTTGGCCAGGGCGCCCTGGGCGATGCGGAGCAGGGCGCCCTGGACCCGGTCGGGCAGGCGCGGGGTGCCGTCCGCCTCGCCCAGCGGGTCGACGTGGACGTGGACCGTGAGGTGCTCGCCCGACTCCCGCTCGGCCACGGTGCGCAGCGCCTGCTCGAGGCCGTGGACGAGGTCGGCGGGGGCCAGGTCGTGCACGAAACGGCGGGCCTCGGTGAGGTTGTGCTCGGCGACCGACCCGGCGGTGCGGACGTGGGCCCGCGCCTTGCCCGGGTCCGCGTCCCACACCCGGTCCGCCGCCTGCAGCAGCATCTGCTGGCTGGACAGGCCCTGGGCGAGGGTGTCGTGGATCTCCATGGACAGGCGCTGGCGCTCGGCGAGGGTGCCCGCGCGGCGCTCGGCGGCGGCGAGCTCGCGGCGCGTACGGATCAGGTCGTCGATGAGGGCGCGCTGCCGGGCGGCCTGCCGCTCCATCGTGAGGAACACCGCCGTGGCGATCAGCACGACCGCGGGCGGGCCGAGCACCAGGTCCGGGTCCCAGCGGCCGGACAGCCGCAGCTGGGCGAAGATGACCAGCCCGGTCAGCAGGGTCACCAGGACCAGGGAGGCCCGGGTCGGCAGCATCCGCAGACCCGTGTAGAAGAGGGGCACCGCGCACCAGGCGAAGCTGGGCGCGAGGACGACGAGGACCACCCACACCGCGACCACCAGGGTCAGCCAGACGCGCTGCGCCACGGCGGACGGGCGGGTGGTGACGCGGACCAGGCCGAGGACGTACACGACGGCGAGGACGACGGAGAGCGCGACGATCCACGGGGTGCGGGTGCCGCCGGGGTGGCGCAGCAGGAAGCGGGCCAGCGAGACGGCGAGCAGCAGGAAGAACGCGGCGTGCATGACGGCGGCGAGCCGGCGGGTGTCCGCGTGGTAGTCGTCGTCGATCCGCCCGACGTGCGCCCGCTGGGTCTCGACCACGGCCCCCACCCCTTCCTCTGCTCGATACGGCTCTGCTCGATACGGCTCTGTTCCGTACTGCTCTGTTCCGCATGCGGCCCGAACTGGGCAAACACTCCCATTGTCGCGGGCCCTCGCGCCCCCGGGGTCAACCGATCGGATGACCCCGGCATCGGCCGCTCGGCAGGCCGCGAGCAGCCGGAACGTCGACGGGTCGAGGCCGGTTCCGGACCCAGGATTGAGAGCAGAAGGAACGACCGACCAGCACGACTGGCTCTCACTCAGGAGTACCTCCCATGAAGAAGCTCTCCCGCCGCACCACCCTCGTCACCAGCGGTGCCGTGATCGCCGCCGTCGCCGCCGGCACCTTCGGCGCCGTCACCGCGAGCGCCTCGGCCCCGGCCGCCGCCCCGGCCGCCGCCGCCAAGGCCGACGCCAAGAACAACAACACGATGTCCACCACGCACCTCACCGCCGACGCCGCCCAGAAGGCCGCGCAGGCCGCGCTCGCCGAGGCGAAGAAGGAGAACCAGAAGGTCTCCGTCGCCGTCGTCGACCGCAACGGCAACACCATCCTGACCGTCCGTGGCGACGGCGCGGGCCCGCAGTCGTACGAGGCCGCCGAGAAGAAGGCGTTCACCGCCGTCTCCTGGAACGCCCCGACCTCCGAGCTGGCCAAGCGCCTCGAGAACGCGCCGACGCTGAAGGACATCCCCGGCACGCTGTTCCTCGGCGGCGGCGCCCCCGTCACCGCCAAGGGTGCCCCGATCGCGGGCATCGGCGTCGCGGGTGCCCCGTCCGGCGACATCGACGAGAAGATCGCCCAGGCGGGCGTCGCCTCGCTGGGCAAGTAAGCCCTGCTTGCCAGTTGACCGGGTGGGCCGCTGACCGCGGCCCGTCCGGCCGGATGAGCCGCGCCCGTCCGCGCGGCTCGTCCCCCCACGCCCCGGCGGCGCATGGTTCCCCCCGTACCGTGTGCCGCCGGTCCGTCATATCCCGCTCCACGAGGAGTACTGCCATGCCCTCACTCAGCGACGACGACCGCGCCCTGCTGGCCGCCGCCGGGCAGGGTGACGCCGACGGCGTCCGGGCCGCGCTCGGCGCCGGTGCCCGTGTCGATGCACGCGATGCGCACCGGCGTACCGCCCTGCTGCTCGCGGTCCAGGACGATCACGTTCGGGCCGCCGAGGTGCTGGTCGCGGCCGGGGCCGACCCGAACGCCGCCGACGACCGTGCCGAGAGCCCCTGGCTGGCCACCGGCGTCACCGGCAGCGTCCGCATGATGCGCACGCTGCTCCCGGCGGGCCCGGACCTCAAGCAGCGCAACCGGTTCGGCGGCATCGCCCTCATCCCCGCCGCCGAGCGCGGTCACGTCGAGTACGTACGGGCCCTGCTGCGCGAGACCGACATCGACGTCGACCACGTCAACCGCCTCGGCTGGACGGCCCTGTTGGAGGCCGTGATCCTCGGCGACGGCGGCCGCGCGCACCAGGAGATCGTGGAGCTGCTGATCACCGCGGGTGCCACGCCGGGCCTGCCGGACGGCGACGGCGTCACCGCCCTGGCCCACGCCGAGCGGCGCGGCTTCGCCGAGATCGCCGGTCTGCTGAGGGCCGTGCGGTGAAGCGGCGTCTGCTGCTGGCCGCGACGGCGGTCGTGCTGCTCGCGGGGTGCGCCGCGCAGACCAGTAACACCCCGGAAGCCACGGCGAGTTCGCGTACGCCCGCGGCGCCCACGGCGCCCGCCCCCACGACCGCGAAGACCCCCGACGGCACCCTCCTCGTCTCCGACTTCGGTGCCGACACGGTCTCGTTCGTCGACCCGGACAAGGGCGTCTTCGACTCGGTGCAGGTCGGCACGGCCCCCTACGGTGTGGCGCTCGGCGCGGACGGACGCGCCTGGGTCGCCACCGCCGAGGGCGTCGCCGTCGTCGACACCGACGCCCGTACGCGGATCGCGCTGATCCCGTACGAGACGGGGAACCTCGGCGAGCCGACGTACGGCGAGTACCGCGGCGGCGGCATGGGCATCGCCCTCGCGCCCGACGGCAAGCACGTGTACGTGGGCGTCAACGTCCCTGACGGCAACGGGGCGTTGGAGGCCGTCGACACCGCCACGCTGAAGGTCACCGGCACGGCCGACGTCGGCCGCCGCCCCTTCGACGTGGACGTGTCGCGCGACGGCACGCAGGCGTACGCCACCGACCACGACTCGTTCGACGTCACGGTCGTCGACGTCACGGACCCCGCGGACCTCGACGACACCCGCCGCATCGAGGTCGCCCCGTACGGCACCGAGGGCGGCCTCGGCTCCTGGCTGAAGCCGCACTACGCGGCCGTGCGGCCCTCGGACGGCAGGCTCCTGTTCCCCTTCGAGGGCGAGAAGCTCGTGGTCGTCGACCCGGACACCGGCCGCTCGACGATCGAGAAGATGACGGCCAACACCCACCAGCACGGCACCACGATCACCCCCGACGGCACCCTCCTCGTCGTCGGCACGGGCCCCATCAACCCCTCCCAGGACGACGGCCCGTCCCTCACCGTCCGCGCCCCGGACGGCAAGGAGAAGGTGATCCCGCTCGACGGCCCGCACGAGGACGTCACGGTCTCCGCCGACGGCCGCACGGCCTACGTCACCGGCGGCTTCACGCGCGAGGGCTACTGGAACGGCATCACGGTCGTCGACCTCGACAGCGGCGACACCCGCCGACTGGCAGCGGGGGAACGGCCGTTGGGGATCGCGGTGCTCTGAGAGCCTGCCTTTTGAGCGGCAGTGCGGGCATAACCGGCCATAGGATCATGAGATGCGCACCCCCAGGCCCCTCGTGACCATCCCCGTCCTGCTGGCCCTCGCCGCCGTCCCCGCCTGTTCCGGCGGCGTGCACGGCAGCCCGGGCGCCGCGGGGCTGCGCGACCCGTACTTCCCCAAGCTGGGCAACGGCGGGTACGACGTCACGCACTACGCCCTCGACCTCGCCTACGACCCGGCCACCCACCACCTCACCGGCACCGCCGACATCACCGCGAAGGCGCACAAGAACCTCAGCGCGTTCAACCTCGACCTCAAGGGGATGACGGTCGACGGCGTCACCGTCGACGGCAAGCGCGCCGTCGGCAGCCGTGCCGGAACCGAGCTGACGGTCCGGCCGCACGACGAACTGCGCAAGGGCGCCACCTTCCGCACCACCGTGCGCTACTCCGGCGAACCCGTGACCATCACCGACGCGGACGGCTCCGAGGAGGGCTGGCTGCGCACCGAGGACGGCGCGCTCGGGCTCGGCGAACCCACCGGCTCGATGGCCTGGTTCCCCGGCAACCACCACCCCTCCGACAAGGCGACGTACGACATCACGGTCACCGTCCCCAAGGGGCAACAGGCCGTGTCCAACGGGGAGTTGAAGAGCGAGCGGACGTCCGCCGACGGGCGGCACAGCACCTTCTCCTGGCACGTCCCGCAGCCCATGGCCACGTACGTCGCGACCGTCGCCGTCGGCCGCTTCGACACCCACCGCTCCACGACCGACTCCGGCCTGCCCGTCTACACCGCCGTCGACCCGGAGGAGGCGGAGGCGAGCCAGAAGGTGCTCGCCCAGCTCCCCGACGTCGTCGACTGGGAGACGGAGAACTTCGGCGCGTACCCGTTCTCCTCCACCGGCGCGATCATCGACCGCGAGGACGACGCCGAGTACGCCCTGGAGACGCAGAACCGGCCCGTCTTCCCCGGCGCCCCCGAACTCCTCCTGCTCGTCCACGAGATGGCGCACCAGTGGTACGGCGACTCGGTCACGCCGAAGACCTGGCGCGACATGTGGCTCAACGAGGGCTTCGCGACGTACGCGGAATGGCTGTGGGACGAGGACCGCGCCGACGATCCTGTCTCCGCACAGGACACCTTCGACCAGCTCTACAAGCGGCCCAAGAGCGCCGCGATGTGGGCGTTCCCGCCCGCGGACCCGCCGAGCGCCGCGCAGGTCTCGGACCCGCCCGTCTACGAGCGCGGCGCGATGGTCCTGCACAGGATCCGCGAGACGATCGGCGACGACCGGTTCTTCGCCCTGCTGAAGACCTGGCCCGCCGACCACAAGTACGGGAACGCGGACACGGACGACTTCACCGCCTACGTCGAGCAGAAGAACCCCGGCAAGGCGAAGGAACTGAAGGACGTCTGGCGCGTGTGGCTGTACGGCAACGGCAAGCCGGCCGACGACGGGTCATGAACTGAGCCGTTTCCTCAACACCCGGCAGGGGCGCTGGAGTTGGCGGTCCACGCGGCGGTCGATCTCCTCGTAGCCGAGGGACTGCCAGAAGGCGAGCCCCTTGGGGTTGGCCTCGAGCACGGCGAGGCGCACGGCGTCCCGGCCGGCCGCCCGGAACCGTTCCTCGACCGCGGCCGCCAACTCCCGCCCGTACCCCTTGCGTTGCCGCGCCCCGTCGACGATCAGGAACCCGATCCAGGGATCCGGGTCCGCCGGATCCGGGTGGTGCGCGAGCGTGACGGCGACCCCGGCGAGGCGGCCCCCGGCCCGCGCCAGCAGCACCTCGGCGCCGGGCTGCGCCAGTTCGTCGGCGAGCTCGGTGGCGACCTGCTCGACGGTGATGTGGTCGGGGTCGGGGTAGTCCCCGCTCAGCGCGAAGAACTCCCGGTTGGAGGCGTACAGCTCCGCCACCTCGCCGAGCAGCTCACCGGGCAGGGCGTGGTCGGGGCCTGGGGAGAGCGGTTCGAGGATCATGCGGTGAGCGTAAGGCCGGGCCGGGCGCGAGGCACGGGCGGAAATTGCGTTGCACGGCGGGCGCGCGTGCGGGCACGATCCCGCCATGACCTCGACCTCGTACCCGCGCCCGCTGTCCGCCCCGGCCGTCCCGGCCCGGCGACAGCAGCAGGCCGCCCGACGCCGGAGGCCGATCCCGCGCGTCGCGTGACCGGGGCCCTGGCAGCGGGGCTGCTCGCCGGGTACGGCATCGCCGTCCCGGTCGGCGCCATCGCCGCCTATCTGGTGTCCCTGACGGCCCGCACCAATCTGCGGACCGGCGCCTGCGCCGCCCTCGGCGTCGCCACGGCCGACGGGCTCTACGCCCTCGCCGCGGTCGCGGGCGGCGCGGCCCTCGCCCCTCTGATCCGGACGGTCCAGACCCCGCTGCGCTGGACGGCGGCGGCGGTCCTGCTCGCACTGGCCGCGCACGGCACCGTACGCACGCTGCGGCGCCGCCACGCGCCTCGCGCGGCGGAACCCGAACTCCCCGGCCACCGCGCCTACTTGGGCCTGCTGTGGCTGACGCTGCTCAACCCCATCACCGTCGTCTACTTCGCCGCCCTCGTCCTCGGCGGCGGCGAAACCGTCTCCGGCACCGCGCAGCGCGCTGTGTTCGCCGCGGCCGCGTTCGCCGCGTCGGCGAGCTGGCAACTCCTCCTCGCCGGCGGCGGCGCACTCCTCGGCCGCGCGCTCACCGGCCCACGGGGGCGACTCGCGACGGGGCTGACGTCGAGCCTCCTGATCGGAGGTCTCGCGGTGCGCCTGGCGCTGTCGGGATAGGGCCGCCCGGTTTCCTCCTTCTCCGGAGGCGGCGCATGCCAAAGGGGCACCGGCCCACGGCCGGTGCCCCTCCCTGCTGGCTCAGCTGCGTCAGACGTTCACGCCGAAGTCCTGCGCGATGCCGACCAGACCCGAGGCGTAGCCCTGGCCGACGGCGCGGAACTTCCACTCCGCCCCGTTCCGGTACAGCTCGCCGAAGACCATGGCCGTCTCGGTGGCCGCGTCCTCGGAGAGGTCGTAGCGGGCGATCTCGGTGCCGCCAGTCTGGTTCACGATGCGGATGTACGCGTTGCGGACCTGGCCGAAGTTCTGCGTGCGGGTCTCGGCGTCGTAGATCGAGACCGGGAAGACGATCTTGTCGACGTCGGCGGGCAGCGCCGCCAGGTTCACATTGATCGCCTCGTCGTCGCCGGCGCCCTCACCGGAGCGGTTGTCACCGGTGTGCACGATCGACTGGTCCGGCGTCTGCTTGTTGTTGAAGAAGACGAAGTGGGCGTCCGAGTAGACCTTGCCCTGCGTGTTCACCGCGATCGCGGACGCGTCCAGGTCGAAGTCGGTGCCGGTGGTGGTGCGGACGTCCCAGCCGAGGCCCACGGTGACGGCGGTCAGGCCCGGAGCCTCCTTGGTGAGCGAGACGTTGCCACCCTTGGACAGGCTTACAGCCATGGTTCGGGAGTCCCTTCCCTCGTTAAGTACCTGGGTACCTGAAGTACGTGCGTAGCCGAAGCTACTCGTACCCCTATGAACGCGGAGGGGGGTACCAGAGGTTCCAGCTCCCTTTACTTTCTTTACGTTGTTCGTGTGCGGGCGAAAACGGGGTGACGGGGCGGCCCGGGCACGCGACCATGGACACATGTCAGGGCCCTATCCCATCCGCGGCTCGGTCGTCCTTCCGGAGGCCGAGCTCGTCTGGCGTTTCTCGCGGTCGTCCGGGCCGGGCGGTCAGCACGTGAACACCAGCGACTCCCAGGTGGAGCTGCGCTTCGACCTGGCCGCCACGAAGGCGCTGCCGCCGGTGTGGAAGGAGCGGGCCCTGGAGCGGCTCGCGTCCCGCCTCGTGGACGGGTCGGTCGTCTCGGTCCGGGCCTCCGAGCACCGTTCGCAGTGGCGCAACCGCGAGACGGCGGCGACCCGCCTCGCCGCGCTCCTGGCGGAGGCGACGGCACCCCCGCCGAAGCAGCGCCGCCCGACGCGCATCCCGCGGGGTATCAACGAGCGCCGCCTCAGGGAGAAGAAGGCCCGCTCGGAGACCAAGCGCGGCCGCACCGGACGGGACTGGTAGCGCCCGACCCTCAATCCCCGGGCCGCCCTACCCGAGGTTCCGGTACCGCCCCCGGAAGTACATCAGCGGGCCCCCCTCCGCGCTGGGCAGGGCCGCGCTCAGTACCCGGCCGATCACCAGCGTGTGGTCGCCCGCGGGGACCACCTGTTCCGTGCGGCACTCCAGCGTGGCGAGCGCTCCGCCCACCAGTGGTGCCCCCGAATGCTCCCCGCGTACGTACGGGATGTCCTCGAACAGGAGCCGGTCGCTGATCCGCCCCTTCATGGCGAAGCGGCCGGCGATGTGGCTCTGGGACTCGGACAGGATCGACACCGCCCACAGGGGCTGCTCGTCGATCAGGTCGTCCATCCGGGACCCGTTGCGCAGCGAGACCAGGACCAGGGGCGGGTCGAGGGAGACGGACATGAACGCCGTCGCCGTCATGCCCGCGTCCTCCCCGACGGGCCCGTCCGGGTCCAGCGGCGGCTCGTGCGCCGTCAGCAGGACGACGCCCGCCGAGAGACGGGACAGGGCGGCACGGAACTCGTCGTTGCTCACTCCCTCAGCATGCCCGGGGCCGGCAGGGGAGGGGGGGAAGGGGGTGAGGGGGACAGGGGGAGTGGCGGTGGCAGGGGGAGTCTTCAGCACGTCAGGAACGCTAGTCGCGGGCCCGCCCGCCCCACATCGGGCGGACGACCGAGACGGGACCTAGGTCCTCCTGGGACCTCAACCCTCCGTCTCCCCTTGTGACTTGAGTCACAGGAGCCATATTTTGTTGACCCTGTGTACCGGGTGCACAGCTCGCTGTGATTCAGTGGCGGTCGACACTGCGAAATGAACGTGCCGCTGCACGTGCGCGTAGAGAGCGATCAAGATTCTGGAGTGCTGTCGAGGTCTCGGGGAGAGCTGAGCATGGAGACCGAGTCGGAGCCCTACGTCCGTCTTGCGACCCTGCGTCAGCTGCACCAGGTCATGGCGGACATGAACACGGCCCGCAGCCTGGCCGACACCCTGCAGACCGTCGCCGACGGCGTGGTCAACGGGCTCGGTTACGAGCTGGCGTGCGTGAACCTCGTCCGCCCCGACGGCGACCTGGTCGTCGCCGCCTTCGCGGGGAACGCGGCGGCGGAGGCACTCATCACCGGCCGCGTCGGCTCCCGCACCTCCTGGGACCGCCGCCTCGCCATGGGCGAGGCATGGGGCGAGCTGCGCTTCATCCCGTACACCGAGGGCTGGATCCTCGACGAGGACGACGTGCCGCAGTGGTTCACCGACGGCCCCCCTCCCCGCTTCGAGGACGAGTGGCACCCCGCCGACCGCCTCTTCGCCCCCATGTATGCGACCGGCGCCTCCGGCGGCGAGCTCCTCGGCGTCATCTCCGTGGACCGCCCGCGCAACGGACGCAGGCCGGGCGCCTGGGGCCGCGAGGCCTTGCAGATGTACGCGTTCCAGGCCGCCATCGCCATCGCCAACGCCCGGCTGCGGGCCAACATGCAGCGCGCCCTGGTGCGGCTCGAGCGCGAGCAGCAGGCGCTGCGCGCCAGTGAAGAGAGCTTTCGGCAGGCCTTCGAGTACGCGCCCTCCGGCATGGCCATCGCCGAGATGGGCGGCGACCAGCACGGCCGGATCCTCAGGACGAACGACGCGCTGTGCCGCCTCCTCGGCCGCCCGGCGTCGGCCATGCGCCGCTACTCCTTCTCCGACCTCGTGCATCCGGAGGACATAGGCACCCTGCTGCGCACCTCCGCCGAGGGCGGGCGTGCGGAGCTGCGGCTCGGGCGGCGCGACGGCACGTACGTCTGGGTGTCCCTGCGCAACTCCGTGGTGGCCGACGCCACCGACGGGCCCCGCTTCCTGCTCACCCACGTCGAGGACATAGAGGAGCGCAAGCGCCGCGAGCTGCAGCTCGCCCACCGCGCCTCGCACGACTCCCTCACGGGCCTGCCGAACTCGGCGGAGCTGCGTGCCCGCCTCTCCGCCCGGCTGTGCCGCCACCCGCAGGGCACACGGCCCAGCGCCATCGACTCCCTCGACGCGGCGTACGGGGACCACGTGGCCTCGGTCAACGGCAGCGACTCGAACGGGCACGGCTTCGACTTCTCCTCCGCCCTCCCCGTCCCGCACCAGTCGGGCCTGTACGACGACGGGTTCGACGGGTTCGATCACCATGTGCACGTCGTCGCGCCCGAGGGCAGCGGGGCCGACGGGTCCGGTGCCGACGACGGCACGAAGGGCCTCGCTGTCCTCTTCTGTGACCTCGACGGCTTCAAGTCGATCAACGACCGGTTCGGGCACAACGCGGGCGACGCCGTCCTCATCGAGGTCGCACGCCGTCTGACCAGCGGCGTCCGGGACGGCGACACCGTCGCCCGGCTCGGTGGTGACGAGTTCGTGGTGCTCGCCGACGGGCTCGGCCGCGCGGACGCCGCCGACCTTGCGGTCCGGTTGCGGAACGCCATCATTCCGCCGATCCGCGTGGACGGCCGGGCGGTGCGCGTGGGCGCCAGTTTCGGCATCGGCTGGGCGCACTGCGGCATGACCGCCGAGGAAGTGCTGCAATCCGCTGACCAGCGGATGTACGTAGAGAAAAGATCACGCGCCAAGCAGCACCGGCGCGCCGGCTGACCGGTCGGCGCGACGGGATCACTCCTGGTTCCACAGGTTTCGGTGAGGTCAAGGCCACGCCTTGGGGTCACTCGCAGCGGGTACGCTCGCCCGGTAAGCACACGTGTAGGGAGTGATCAGGGATGGCGCCCGGCAACAACGGCGCGAGCACCACGCCCGAGGACGACGATCCGTTCGGCTATCTGTACGCCGACGGACAGGCGGCCGGGGCGACCCCGCCCAACAGCGGGGGTGGCGGCTACGGCTACCCGAATCCCCGGTCCTCATACCACCAGGTCCGTCCGGTCGGCGAGCGCCAGTACGGCCAGCAGCAGCAGTACGGGCAGCAGGTCCCGCAGCAGCAGCCGCAGACCGCCGTGTACAACAACCAGCCGGACGCCTACTACCAGGCGCCCGAGACGCTGCCCGGCGGCGCCCCCGGCCAGCCCGGACCGCCGCAGGCGCCCGGGCACGGCGGCGGTCGCGGCTCGGGCGGCCGCGGACCCAACACCAAGGCGCTGCTGATCGGCGCGGTCGCCGTGGTCGCGGCCGTCGTCATCGGCATCGGCGTCGCCATGCTCGGCAACGGAACGGACGACGACAAGGGCGGCGACGCGGGCGGCAAGCCCTCCGGCGACTCGCAGACGGTGCAGCCGAGCGAGTCCGCCTCGGCGTCCGCCTCCGCGGACCCGGTCGACCTGCCCAAGACCGACGCGAAGGTGCTGCAGCTGAACGGCGGCACGGCGCTCGCCACCGACGTCCCGGGCGCGAAGGCCGACGGCGGCCAGTACGTCGCGGGCTTCAACACGGTGGGCGCGAGCGTCACGTGGACGGTCAGCGACATCCCGAAGGACGCGGCGTACAGCCTGCACGTCAGGTACAGCGTGCCCGGCGAGGACGGCAACGCCACGATGACGGTGAACGGCACCAAGCAGTCCCGCCCCCTGAGCATGAAGAACTACGCGCATGCCGAGAAGGGCAAGTGGGAGAAGGGCTGGACGGACACCTGGGGTGTCGTCCAGCTGACCAAGGGGACGAACGCGATCGCGCTCTCCTGCGAGCAGGGGAACCAGTGCAACGCGCTCATCGACCAGATGTACCTGGTCGAGGGAACCAAGGGCTGAGCGGGGCGCGGGGCCCGCGCCCCGCCCCCGCCCCCGTTGCCTGACGACGGGTCAGGACATCCACTCCGTGCAGGAGTTGAGCAGGGTGTCGCCCTCGAAGCGCGCCACCTGGACGCCCCAGTCGAAGATGCCGGAGTCGTCGATGGCGTACGACGTCAGGTCGATGCTCGTGCCGCTGCCGCCGGTGGCCGCGTGCCACGCCCAGTTCTTGCGCGTGCCGTTGACGTTCTTGGTGATCAGACGGGCGCGGGCGTGGTGGCCGTCGGCCGCCGAGTCGAGCACGGTCATGTAGAAGTCGAGCCGGTCGTCGGCGCCCCAGTAGTCGGCGATGATCCGCCCGTAGGCGCCGGTGGTGGAACACTCGGCGGCGTAGGTCCCGGCCGAGGCGGGGGAGGCGAGCGTCAGCGTCAGGGCCAGGGCGCCGACCGCGCCGCCTGCGAGCTGGACGGATCGCTTGCTTAGAACGTTCTTTACCTTTGACATGGCCGCGATAGTACGGGGTGTTGATCAACGGCGCTGCCCTATGCGGCAGTTGACTGCTGCGTCACCGACACCTTCGTCACCAACTGGTCGTACGTCGGGCGGTCGAACTCTCCCGCCACCGGCGCCACCACCGTCGCCGCCGACAGCGCCACCGCACGGGCCAGGCGCTCGGGCCACGGCAGGTGTTCCACCAGGCCCGAGAGCAGGCCCGCCACCGCGGAGTCGCCCGCGCCCGTCGGGTTGCCCGACAGCCGGTCGGGGGCCGGGGCGCGCCACTCGCCGTCCGGGGTGAGGGCGACCAGACCCTCGGCGCCGAGGGAGGCGACGACGGCGTGCGCGCCGCGCCTGCGGGCGTCCTTCATCGCGCTGGGCGGCTCGTGGGAGCCGGTGAGTTCGGCCAGTTCGTCCGCGTTCGGCTTGACGACGTCGGGGCGGGCCGCGATGCCGCGGCGCAGCGGTTCGCCGCTGGTGTCGAGGAGTACGGGCACGGCGGCGGCGCGCGCGACCCGGACGAGCGTCGCGTACGCGCCCACCGGGAGCCCCGGGGGCAGGCTGCCGCACAGGGCCACCGCGGCCACCGAGGACTCCGGGCGCAGCAGATGCGCGTACGCCTCCTGGAAGGCCGCCCATTCGGCGGGGGAGACCAGCGGGCCCGGCTCGTTGAGCTGGGTGGTGTCGCCGGTCGCGGCGTCGACGACGGCGACCGTGCGACGGGTCGAACCGCTGACGGGCACGAGAGCGTCGGAAATCCGCTCGGCGCCCAGGAGTTGGTCCTGGACCGTACGTCCCGTCGCGCCGCCCGCGAAGCCCGTGACGGTCACCTCGTGCCCGAGTGCGGCCAGCACCCGCGCCACGTTCAGCCCCTTGCCGCCGGGCCGCTCGGTGACCTCGGTGACACGGTGCGAGGAGTGCGGGCGCAGCGACGGCACTCGGTACGTGATGTCGAGTGCGGTGTTCAGCGTGACAGTGAGGATCACTGGACCCCACCCCCCTTACGTACTTTTGGTAACGGGGGCCGATCATGCCAAAGACAAGGCGGTTGGCCCAGACCTCGGACCAACCGCCATGACCTGTGCGCGAGTTACGACGCCGTGGGGTCGACGATCCACTCGCCCTTGCGCATCACGCCCTTGAGCTCGAACTCCTCGTCCAGGACGACGAGGTCGGCGTCCTTGCCGGGCTCGAGCGAACCCACCGTGTCGTCGATGCCGAGCAGCCGTGCCGGATTGGCCGAGATGGCGCGCACGACGTCCTCGACGTCCAGCTTGTCGATGGTGACCGACCGCTTGAACGCCCGGTCCAGGGTCAGCGTCGAGCCCGCGATGGAGCCGCCCTCGACGAGCCGCGCCACGGAGTCCTTCACCTCGACCTCCATCGGGCCGAGCATGTAGCGCCCGTCACCGAAGCCGGCCGCGTCCATCGCGTCGGTGATGAACGCGACCTTCTCGCCGCCCTTGTGGTGGAAGGCGAGTTCGAGGGCCGCGGGGTGCAGGTGCGTGCCGTCGTTGATGAGCTCGACCGTGATGCGGTCGTCCTCCAGGAGCGCGGCGATCGGGCCCGGGGTGCGGTGGCCGAGGGGCGGCATCGCGTTGAACAGGTGCGTGGCGACGGTGGCGCCCGCGTCGATGGCCAGAGCCGTCTGCTCGTACGTCGCGTCGGTGTGGCCGATCGCGGCGATCACGCCCTGCTCGGCCAGGAGGCGCACGGAGTCGATGCCGCCGGGCAGCTCGGTGGCGAGCGTGACCATCTTGGCCTTGCCGCGCGCGGCGTCGACCAGCTTGCGCACCGCGGCCGGGTCGGGGTCGCGCAGGAGCGTCTCGTCGTGGGCGCCCTTGCGGCACGGGGAGATGAACGGGCCCTCGAAGTGGATGCCCGCGAGCTCGCCCTGCTCGGCCAGCTCGGAGAGCAGGCCCGCGCGCTGCGTGAGGAAGTCCATGTCACCGGTGACGAAGGACGCGACGGCCGTGGTCGTGCCGTGCAGCCGGTGGGTGTGCAGGCCCTTGAGGATGTCGTCGACCGTGCCGGAGGTGAAGGACGCGCCGCCGCCGCCGTGGTTGTGCATGTCGACGAAGCCGGGGACCACCCAGTGTCCTGACAGGTCGACGGTCGGGGCGTCGGCGGGGGCGGACCCCGCGATGCGTGCACCGTCGACGATGACGCGTCCGTCGGTGACGGTCCCGGTGGGCAGTACCACCCGGGCACCGGCGAGCACCTTTGCTGTGGCCATCAGGCGGTTACCTCCGCGCTATCAGTGCTGTCAGTAGTGGGTCTGGCGTGGTGGAGCAGGTCCCAGGCGAGCAGTCCCGCGCCCAGGCAGCCGGCGCTGTCCCCGAGGACGGCCGGGACGATCGTGGGGAGCGACTGGAAGGTGACGCGCTCCGCGACGGCCGCACGCAGGGGTGTGAACAAGGTTTCCCCGGCCTCGGCCAGACCGCCACCGATGATCAGGGTGCGGGGGTCCAGCAGAGTGAGAGCCATGACGAGCCCGTCGGCGAGCGCGTCCACGGCGTCCTGCCAGACCAGGGCGGCCTTCTCGTCGCCCGCGTCGACGGCCCGCGCGCAGTCCGCCGCGGTGGCCGTCTCGTCGCCGCTCGCGGCCTGCCAGGCCAGGGTGACGGCGGACGCCGACGCGTACCGCTCCAGGCAGCCGCGCTGTCCGCAGCCGCAGGGCACGCCGCCGGGGCGTACGACGACGTGGCCGATCTCGCCCGCGGAGCCGTGCGCCCCCGGCTCGATGTGCCCGTCGATGCCGATCGCGCCCGCGATCCCGGTGCCCAGCGGCAGGAACAGGAAGCGGTCGGCGTCCTTGCCCGCGCCGAGCCGGCCCTCGCCGAGCCCGCCGGTGCGCACGTCGTGGCCGAGCGCGACGGGGATGGTGCCGAGCCGCTCGCTGAGCAGGGCCCGCATCGGCACGTCGCGCCAGCCGAGGTTGGCGGCGAACAGGGCGATGCCGTTCGCCTCGTCGACGACGCCGGGCACGGCGACGCCGGCCGCCACGGCGGGCTCGCCGAACCGCTCCTCCCCGTACGCGCGCAGCTCGGCGGCGAAGTCGAGGATGGTCTCCACGACCGCCTCGGCGCCGCGCTCGCGCTCCGTCGCCCGGCGCGCCTGATGCAGCAGCGTGCCGTCCGCCCCGACCAGGGCGGCCTTCATCCCGGTGCCGCCCACGTCGAGGGCGATGACATGTTCCACGGGGCACAGTGTCGCGCGTACCCCCTTGAAAGGTCTAGTCCACTCGCACGATCTTGCGCGGAAACGGCCGTGGGCACGGCCCTGTTGCCGGAGCGTGATGCGGGTGGTGTAGACCTTAGGGTTCACGCGTGACACGGACGCGCGTGACACGGACATGAGGGCATGAGGGTGGGAACAGCGGTGCAGCGGCACATCACCGGTCTGATAGCGGCAGCGGCCGCACTGGGCATGGCGGGCACGCTCAGCGCGTGCGGCGGCACGGGCTCCGGCGACGTCACGCTGAAGCTGGTCGCCGCCGACTACGGCGACTCCGCCGACAACGGCTCGCAGAAGTACTGGGACAAGCTCGTCGCCGCGTACGAGAAGGACCACCCGAACGTCAAGGTCGACGTCGACGTCTACTCGTGGAACGACGTGGACGCCAAGGTCAAGACCATGGTCGACGAGGGCGACGCCCCCGACATGGCACAGATCGGCGCCTACGCGGACTACGCCGCCGCAGGCAAGCTCTATCCGGTCGGCGACCTGCTCAACGTCCCCACCCAGGCCGACTACCTGTCCCAGCTCGCCGACGCGGGCAAGGTCGACAGCACCCAGTACGGCATGCCGTTCGCCGCCTCCACGCGCCTGCTCTTCTACAACAAGAAGCTCTTCAAGGACGCGGGCATCACGCCGCCCCGCACCTGGGCCGAGCTCGAGGCCGACGCCAAGGCGCTCAAGGCGCACGGCGTGAAGACGCCCTACGCGCTGCCGCTGGGCGCCGAGGAGGCGCAGGCCGAGACCATGATCTGGATGCTGAGCGGCGGTGACGGCTACACCGACGACGTCGGCTCGTACACCATCGACTCCAAGCAGAACGTCGCCACGTTCGACTGGCTGAAGGACGACCTCGTCGGCAAGGGCCTGACCGGCCCCACCGCGCCCGGCAAGCTCAACCGGGCCGCCGCCTTCGCCGCGTTCTCCAAGGGCGAGGTCGGCATGCTCAACGGCCACCCCACGCTGATGCAGATGGCGACGAAGGGCGGCGTCGAGTACGGCACCGTGCCGCTGCCGGGACCCAACGGTCCGGCCCGCTCCACCATGGGCGTGGCCGACTGGATGATGGCGTTCAAGCAGAACGGCCACCGCAAGGAGGTCGGCGACTTCCTCGACTTCGTCTACAGCGAGAAGAACGTCCTGGACTTCTCCCGCGAGTACGACCTGCTGCCGGTCACCAACAGCGCCTCCGAGGCGATGTCCGGGGCGGCGGAGGACAAGAAGCTCTGGCCGTTCCTCTCCTCGCTGAACAACTCCGAGATCTACCCGGTCGGCAAGACGTCCTGGGCGTCGGTCGCCGCCGACGTCAAGGAGCAGATCGGCTCCGCCGTCACCGCGAACAACAGCCCCGGTGCCGTCCTCGGCCGGATCCAGAACCAGGCGGCGGCCGCCGAGTCCGCCGAGTAGCGTGACCGGCATGGAGTCTCTGGGTGAACGCGAGCGGGCCGTGCTCGCGTTCGAGGGGCGCGGTTTTCCGTCACCGGGGGCGAAGGAACGCGCCATCCGCGAGGAGCTCGACCTGGCGCCGGTCCGCTACTTCCAGATACTGAACGCGCTGCTCGACGACCCGCGGGCCCTGGAGCACGCCCCGGTGACGGTCAACCGGTTGCGCAGGGTGCGCGAGGAGCGGCGCAGCGAGCGCTGACCGTGCTGACCGCGCTGTCTCCGGGGCTCCCGGCCCGGCTATCGTCAACGCCATGGGCAGCCACCAGGACGACCAGGACGACCTCTGGACCCCGACCACTCCCGCCGGCCGTGACGGCCTGGCCGCGATCGTCGCCCGCCCCTCCCGGGCGGTCATCGCCCTGGACTTCGACGGGACCCTCGCCCCGATCGTGCCCGACCCCGAACAGGCCCGCGCCCACCCGGACGCCGTCCCCACGCTCGCCGCGCTCGCCCCGCACGTGGCGTCCGTCGCCGTGATCACCGGGCGCCCCGCGGGCGTCGCCGTCCGCCACGGCGCCTTCGCGGGCGTGCCGGGCCTGGAACACCTCGTCGTCCTCGGCCACTACGGCGCCGAGCGCTGGGACGCCGTCACGGGCACGGTGCGCGCCCCGGCCCCGCACCCGGGAGTCGCCGCGGTGCGCTCCGAACTCCCCGGAGTCCTCGCCGAGTTGGGCCTGTGGCACGACACGTACGTGGAGGAGAAGGGCCGTGCCGTCGCCGTGCACACGCGCCGCGCGGGCGACCCGCAGGGCGCGTTCGAGACGCTGAAGGCACCGCTGGCCGCGCTCGCCGCCCGCCACGGCCTGATGCTCGAACCGGGCCGCCTGGTCCTGGAGTTGCGCCCGCCAGGCGTCGACAAGGGCGCGGCCCTCACCCAGTACGTACGCGAGGTCGGCGCGGAGTCGGTCCTCTACGCGGGCGACGACCTCGGCGACCTCCCGGCGTTCGCGGCGGTGGAGAAGCTCCGCTCGGACGGCCTGCCCGGGCTCCTGGTGGCGGCCGACACGGTGATCGCGGAGCTGGCGGACCGGGCCGACCTGGTGCTCGACGGCCCGGCCGGGGTGGTCGGCCTGCTCGCCCACCTGACCCGGGCGGTCACCCGGGGCCGGTGACGAGCGCCGGGGGCGGCCCGCTTACGATCACACCCTTATGCGACCCCGACCTCGCCCCCTGCGCGCCGCTCTCGCCGCCACCGCCCTGACCCTCGCCGCCCTGCTCACCGCCTGCGGCGGCGGCTCGGGCGGCTCGTCGTCCGGCGGTTCGGGCGGCTCGTCGTCCGGCGGCTCCGCCGCCGACCACGCCGTGACCGGTCTGCGCGACGACCTCCGCTCCACCCCGAAGCGCACCACCCGCGCCACGCGCCCGCACATGGTCAAGGAATGCGGCGCCACCCACACCCGGCGGGTCAAGCACACGTCGAGCAGCGGCAGCGGCAAGAAGCGCAGGACCCGCACCTGGTACACCACCGAGACGTCCCAGGACTGCAAGAAGGTGCAGCACGGCACGGAGACGTACACGCGCGTCCTGCGCCGGGCCCGCTGGTGCGTCGAGCTCGACAACGTGGGCGGCAAGCCGAAGAAGGACGACGTCTGGTACGAGGTCTCCTCGGCCGACTACCACCGGGCGTCCGGCATCGCCGAGGGCAAGAAGATCACCTTCGAGCCCGTCGGCACCGGCTGCCCCCACTAGTCGCGCAGCGCCTGCAGTTGGTCCAGGAACCACTGGCCGGGCGGCAGGGCGGTGGCCGCCGCCGCCAGCCTCTTCGTGCGCTCCGCCCGCTCGTCCCCCGCCATGTCGAGCGCGGCGGCCAGCGTCTGCGAGGTCCCGGTCACGTCGTACGGGTTGACGACCAGCGCGTCCTCGCCGAGCTCCTCGTACGCCCCCGCCTCCCGGGAGAGCACCAGCACGCAGCCCTCGTCGGAGACGACCGGCACCTCCTTCGCGACGAGGTTCATCCCGTCGCGGATCGGGTTCACCAGGGCCACGTCGGCGAGCCGGTACGCGGCCAGGGAGCGCGCGAAGTCGTCCTTCACGTGCAACACCACCGGCGTCCAACTCTCCGTACCGAAACGGGCGTTGATGGCATCGGCGACCCGTGACACCTCCGCCGTGTAGTCCCGGTACACGGCGAGGTCCTGCCGCGAGGGGTAGGCGAACGCGACGTGGACGACCTGCTCGCGCCACTCGGGGCGGGTCTCCAGCAACAGCTCGTAGGCGTGCAGACCGCGCACGATGTTCTTCGACAGCTCGGTCCGGTCCACCCGCACGACGACCTTCCGGCCCTCGCCCACCTGCTCCCGCAGCGCCGCGAGCCGCTCCTCGACGTCCGCCCGCCGCGACCGCTCCCGCAGGAAGTCCGCGTCGGCGCCGAGCCCGTGCACCCCGATCCGCGTGCCGGAGGTGCCCCCGAGGATCCGCGTACAGCAGTCGATGAACGCGTCCGCCCAGCGCCGGGTCAGAAAGGCCAGCCGGTCCGCGCCGAGCATGCCCTTGAGCAGCTGCTCGGCGATGTCGTCGGGCAGCATCCGGAAGTAGTCGACGGGCGCCCAGGGCGTGTGCGAGAAGTGCCCGATCCGCAGGTCGTCGCGCAGCTCGCGCAGCATCCCCGGCACCAGCGCCAGGTGGTAGTCCTGCACGACGACGGCCGCCCCCTCGGCGGCCTCCTGCGCGAGCGCCTCGGCGAACGCCCGGTTGTACGCCTCGTAGGAAGCCCACTGGCGCCGGAACTCCGTGCCGAACGACGGCTCCAGAGGCGTCTGGTAGAGCATGTGGTGCACGAACCACAGCACCGAGTTCGCGATCCCGTTGTACGCGTCCTCGTGCACGCCCGCGTCGATGTCCAGCATCCGCACACCCGGCTCGCCGACCCCGCGCCGCACGGCCTCCCGGTCGCCGTCGCCCAGCGCCGCGCACACCCACAGCTTGTCGTCGACCACACTCAGCGCGGAGACGAGACCGCCTCCGCCGCGCCTCGCCCCGATCGTCCCGTCGTCGTCGACGACGTACGAGACCGGGCCGCGGTTGGACGCGACGAGAACCTCAGCAGCACCATGCGTGGAAGCCATACCGGCACGCTAGCCCGGGCCGGAAGCGTTCAAACGTACGGCCGGACCCCGTCCGGGGCCCGGCCGTATACGACCCGCTCGGCAGCGGGCCGTCCTGCCTCACGCCACGCGGCGCTCCGCGTACTCGCCGATCTCGGCCATCGGCGGGCGCTCCTCGGTGTCCACGGCGTACGTCCTCGGCTCGAAGCCGTCCTCGCCCCGCTCGAACTGCGTCAGCACCGGCCGCACCAGATGCCCGCGCGCAAGCCGCAGCTGCGCCGTGCGGTAGATCGCCGCGGCCATCCGGCCGAGCGCCTGCCCGTCCTGGTGCCGGTGGATCCTGACCCCCACGTCGACCTGGGCCAGCGCGTCCAGGCCCACGGTGTGCAGCGCGTCCACGAGGAGGCCGAGCTCGACCCCGTATCCGACGGGGAACGGCAGCCGCTCGAGCAGCGACCTGCGCGCCGCGTACTCACCGCCCAACGGCTGGACGAATCCCGCCAGTTGGGGCCAGTGCAGATTGAGTATCGGCCGGGCCATCAGCTCGGTCACGCGCCCGCCCTGGCCCGCCGCCCCGCCCAGCGGCCGGTCGTACATCGCCTTCACGAAATCCACGCCGGGGTCGGTGAGCAGCGGACCGACGATCCCGGAGACGAAGTCCGCCGAGAACTCCTTCAGGTCCGCGTCCACGAAGCAGACGATGTCACCGGACGTGACGAACAGCGACCGCCACAGCACCTCGCCCTTGCCGGGCCTGGCCGGGATGCGCGGCAGGATCGTGTCCCGGTGCACCACCCGGGCCCCGGCCGCCGCGGCGACCTCGGACGTACGGTCCGTGGAACCGGAGTCCACGACCACCAGCTCGTCGACGAGCGGCACCGCCTGCGTCATCAGCTCGCGCCGGATCACGGTGACGATCTCGCCGACGGTCGACTCCTCGTCGAGCGCGGGCAGGACGACGCTGACCTTCTGGCCCGACGTACGTTTCGCCGCGATCAGCTGGTGCAGCGGGCGGTCGGCCACGGACCAGGAACGCCTGCTCAGCCAGCGCTCGACCTCTTCCAGCACGGTCAGGGTCCTCCCGTATGTGATCCATCTCGCGGTACGGACGACTATCTCAAGGGTCCAGGGCTTCGGTTACAGTCTTGAACAACGCCGGTGACCATCGCATGTCGGGGGTCACCCGAGCCCACAACTGAAACTCACAATCGAATACCGCTCATCCAGAGGGGCAGAGGGATACGGCCCGTTGAAGCCCCGGCAACCCTCCAGCCGGTCTCGTCCGCACACATCACCGTGCGCAGCGAGGCTCCCGGCTAGGGAAGGTGCCAAATCCGTCTCGCGGCGAGGTGCGTCGCGAGGAAGATGAGGAGAAAGGGCCTCGCCTCTCATGGCTGTACAGACTGTCGCCACCGAAACGACCACCACCGTCGCCGCTGTTGATCTGGGGCCGGCCAGTGGCCTCTCCTGCCGCGAGTGCGGCGCCCAGTTCCCGCTCGGTCCGATCTTCGCGTGCGTCGAGTGTTTCGGGCCTCTGGAGGTCGCTTACGACCTGCCCGTCGGGGGGCCCGAACAAGCCGCAGCCCTCCGCAAGCAGATCGAGGCGGGCCCGGCCAACATCTGGCGCTACGCCCCTCTCCTGCCCGTCCCGGCCGACGTCGCCGAGAAGCCGAACCTGAACCCGGGCTGGACCAAGCTCGTCCAGGCCGACAACCTCGCCCGTGAACTCGGCGTCGAGCAGGGCAAGTTGTTCGTCAAGGACGACTCCGGCAACCCGACGCACTCCTTCAAGGACCGCGTCGTCGCCCAGGCCATCGAGGCCGCCCGCGCCTTCGGCTTCACCACCCTGTCCTGCTCCTCCACCGGCAACCTGGCCGGCGCCGTCGGCGCCGCCGCCGCCCGCGCCGGCTTCCGCTCCTGCGTGTTCATCCCGCACGACCTGGAGCAGGGCAAGGTCGTCATGGCCGGTGTCTACGGCGGTGACCTCGTCGCCATCGAGGGCAACTACGACGACGTGAACCGCTTCTGCTCCGAGCTCATCGGCGACCCGCTGGGCGAGGGCTGGGGCTTTGTGAACGTAAATCTCCGTCCGTACTACGGCGAGGGTTCCAAGACGCTCGCCTACGAGATCTGCGAGCAGCTCGGCTGGCAGCTGCCCGACCAGCTGGTCATCCCGATCGCGTCCGGCTCGCAGTTCACGAAGATCGACAAGGGCCTGAAGGAGCTCATCGCGCTCGGCCTCGTCGAGGACAAGCCGTACAAGCTCTTCGGCGCCCAGGCCGAGGGCTGCTCCCCGGTCTCCGTCGCCTACAAGGGCGGCCACGACGTGGTCCGCCCGCAGAAGCCGAACACGATCGCCAAGTCGCTCGCGATCGGAAACCCGGCCGACGGCCCGTACGTCCTCGACATCGCGCGCCGCACCGGCGGCGCCGTGGAGGACGTCAACGACGAGCAGGTCGTCGACGCGATCAAGCTGCTCGCGCAGACGGAGGGCATCTTCGCGGAGACCGCGGGCGGTGTGACCCTCGGCGTCACGAAGAAGCTCATCGAGGCGGGCCTCATCGACCCGACCCTGACGACGGTCGTCCTGAACACCGGTGACGGGCTCAAGACGCTCGACGCCGTTGCCGATTCGTCCCAGGCGACCGCGACCATCCGGCCGTCCCTCGAGGCGTTCCGCGATGCGGGCCTCGCCACCGACTGAGCCAATCGAACCAGCCCTGTAGCACCGGGAGTCACCCCCATGAGCGTCAACGTCCGCATCCCCACCATCCTCCGCACCTACACCGGCGGTCAGGCCGAGGTCCCCGCCGAGGGCGCCACCCTCGCCGACGTCATCGCCGACCTGGAGAAGAACCACACCGGCATCGCCGCCCGCGTCCTCGACGACCAGGGCAAGCTGCGCCGCTTCGTGAACGTGTACGTGAACGACGACGACGTCCGTTTCGAGCAGGGCCTCGAGACGGCGACGCCGGACGGCGCCGGGGTCTCGATCATTCCGGCCGTCGCCGGCGGCTGATCTTTCGCGTTCTACGCAGAGTTACTTGAATTGCCCCCTCCGCGAGAGAAGCGGAGGGGGCAATTCTGCATGGTTGAGGGGGGTACAGTTGGGGAAGCTGGTTCGTTCTCCTCTGTGGTGCATGACGGGCGCATATGAGTTCTCGCCCGGGCCCCGACAAGAAGCAGCCAAAGTGTCCAGCCCATTCGGGCCTTTTATGGCATTTACGCGGCCCGACTTGCCCTGAGATCCGGCGAGTTGGCCCGATTCCCCCGATCGAGCGTGCCCAGAATTCTCGTCCGATTGACCTGTTGCAGACGGCAGTTGGGCAGATACATTCAGCCGCGGTCGACGCGTTCCGGCGCACACCCCCAAACCCTTTGGGGCGTGAGGTCTGACCCGGGTCCGCGAAGTGCGGACTCGCGCAAGGGCCAGTAATAGGGGAGTTAGGCATGGCTCAGGGCACCGTCAAGTGGTTCAACGCGGAGAAGGGGTACGGCTTCATCGCGGTCGACGGTGGTGCGGATGTATTCGTCCACTACAGCGCGATTCAGATGGACGGCTACCGCACCCTCGAAGAGGGTCAGCGAGTGGAATTCGAGATCTCGCAGGGCCAGAAGGGGCCGCAGGCCGACATGGTCCGCCTGGCCACTAGCTGAAGCGCGTCGCGTCTGACTGAAGCTTCGTACGAGACGAAGGGTCCGCGTCCCCCAGGGGGCGCGGGCCCTTCGTGCTGCGCGGGCGGGCGTGACCTGGGGTTATGTGGTACGGCCTTGCACTCGCATGGGTCGAGTGCTAATCATTGGGCTTAGCACTCTCCCAGTGAGAGTGACAGGCTGTACCCCTTAAAAACTTGGATCGAGTCGGTGAGGTCCGCAGGCCGGGTGGGGCAAGGAACCACAAGGACTGCAGGCCGTCCGTCGCGGGCACCAGCACGGTCCGTTTGCGTTTCCACCCCGTCCGGGAGGACCACTTCACATGGCCAAGATCATCGCGTTCGACGAGGAGGCACGGCGCGGCCTCGAGCGCGGCATGAACCAGCTCGCCGACGCCGTCAAGGTGACCCTGGGCCCCAAGGGTCGCAACGTCGTCCTCGAGAAGAAGTGGGGCGCCCCCACGATCACCAACGATGGTGTGTCCATCGCCAAGGAGATCGAGCTCGAGGACCCGTACGAGAAGATCGGCGCCGAGCTGGTCAAGGAGGTCGCGAAGAAGACGGACGACGTCGCCGGTGACGGCACGACGACCGCGACCGTCCTGGCCCAGGCGCTCGTTCGCGAAGGCCTTCGCAACGTCGCCGCGGGTGCCAACCCGATGGCCCTCAAGCGTGGCATCGAGAAGGCCGTCGAGGCCGTCTCCGCCGCCCTGCTCGAGCAGGCCAAGGACGTGGAGACCAAGGAGCAGATCGCTTCGACGGCCTCCATCTCCGCCGCCGACACCCAGATCGGCGAGCTCATCGCCGAGGCGATGGACAAGGTCGGCAAGGAAGGCGTCATCACCGTCGAGGAGTCGCAGACCTTCGGTCTCGAGCTCGAGCTCACCGAGGGCATGCGCTTCGACAAGGGCTACATCTCGGCGTACTTCGCCACCGACATGGAGCGTATGGAGGCGTCGCTCGACGACCCGTACATCCTGATCGTCAACTCGAAGATCGGCAACGTGAAGGACCTCCTTCCGCTGCTCGAGAAGGTCATGCAGTCCGGCAAGCCGCTGCTGATCATCGCCGAGGACGTCGAGGGCGAGGCCCTGTCGACCCTGGTCGTCAACAAGATCCGTGGCACCTTCAAGTCCGTCGCCGTCAAGGCCCCGGGCTTCGGTGACCGCCGCAAGGCCATGCTCGGCGACATCGCCATCCTCACCGGTGGCACCGTCATCTCCGAGGAGGTCGGCCTCAAGCTGGAGAACGCCGGTCTCGACCTGCTCGGCCGCGCCCGCAAGGTCGTCATCACCAAGGACGAGACGACGATCGTCGACGGCTCCGGTGACAGCGACCAGGTCCAGGGCCGCGTCAACCAGATCCGCGCCGAGATCGAGAACTCGGACAGCGACTACGACCGCGAGAAGCTGCAGGAGCGCCTGGCGAAGCTTGCCGGCGGTGTTGCGGTCATCAAGGCCGGTGCCGCGACCGAGGTCGAGCTCAAGGAGCGCAAGCACCGCATCGAGGACGCCGTTCGCAACGCGAAGGCGGCCGTCGAAGAGGGCATCGTCGCCGGTGGTGGCGTGGCCCTCCTCCAGGCCTCCGCGGTGTTCGAGAAGCTGGAGCTGCAGGGTGACGAGGCGACCGGCGCCAACGCCGTGAAGCTCGCGCTCGAGGCCCCGCTCAAGCAGATCGCCGTCAACGGTGGTCTCGAGGGTGGCGTCGTCGTGGAGAAGGTGCGCAACCTTCCCATCGGTCACGGTCTGAACGCCGCGACCGGCGAGTACGTCGACATGATCGCCGAGGGCATCCTCGACCCGGCCAAGGTGACGCGCTCCGCGCTCCAGAACGCCGCGTCGATCGCCGCGCTGTTCCTCACCACCGAGGCCGTCATCGCCGACAAGCCGGAGAAGGCGGGCGCTGCCCCGGCCGGCGGCGGCATGCCGGGCGGTGACATGGACTTCTGATCGACCCCGGTCGATCGACTGTCCTACGTTCCGAGGGCGGTACCTCCTCTTCGTGAGGGGGTGCCGCCCTCGGGCGTTATCGGTTACTGTCCCCGGGCACGTATGGGGGGATCACCGCAGGTGGGGGACATGAGCGACAGAACTGACGGGGCTGCGAAGGTCACGAACGTCTGGGGGCAGGCGATATCGGCCGTGGCCCTCGTGACGGTGTTCGTCATCGGGTTCTGGGCGCTCATGAGGACGCAGAACGCCGACGGTACAGGCGGCGACGCGAAGCCCGCGGCCTGCACCGGCGGGGCCGCAGAGAAGGGGGACGAGGCGGCGGGCCGCGTCCACGGGGCGCAGCTGTGCAAGGCCCTCAACCGCACCGACCTCGCCGCGCTCGTCGGCACCCCGGGCGAGGTCGCGAAGAGCGCGAGCGGCAGCGGGGGCTCGATCGGCACTGCCCCGCACCCCTCGGCGCGGGTCGAGCTCGACACGTACACCGTGACGCTGGCGGCGACGTACAACCGGCTCACGGTCGCCACGACCACCGAGCTGCTCGGCGCCGAGGTCACACCGCGCAAGGTGCTCGGCCGCACCGGGGCCCTCTACTCCGACCGCACCATCGGCATCGGCTTCCGCCTCGACGGCAGCGACGCGACCAGCACGCCGGGCGTCCCGGCGCGGGTCCTCGTCGTCCCGCTGCACGCCAAGGACAGCGGCGGCTTCTTCGAGCTGACCCTGTGGCGCGCGGACGGCGGCGTGCCGGACGACGCGACGCTGCTCAAGGTCGCCGACCGGGTGCTGCCGACCGTTCCCGGATGGGCTTCCTAGAACTTTTCTTCCCCGGGGTGTCAACCGGCGGCGGGCCGCCAGGTCTATAGACCACGACAGCACGTACGGGGAGCAGCACGGGGAGCACGGCAGTGACCGCTGAGGAGTTCGAGGAGTTCTACGCCCATGCGGTCGGGCGGCTCACCGGGCAGCTGTACGTCATGCTCGGCGATCTGCAGGAAGCGCAGGACGTCGTGCAGGAGGCGTTCGTCAGGGCGTGGAGCCGGCGCGGACGGCTCGACCGGGAGTCCGCGCCCGAGGCCTGGATACGGACCGTGGCCTGGCGGCTCGCGGTGCGGCGCTTCAAAGGGCTGCGGCGCAGCGAGCAGGCCTGGCTGCGGCACGGCGGGGCGCCGCCCGTGGGCGCGCCCGAGCCCGGCAGCGTCGCGCTCGTCGAGGCGCTGAAGGGGCTCTCCGCACAGCAGCGCCGGGTCGTCGCCCTGCACTACATCTGCGATCTGTCCGTCGAGCAGACAGCGGCCGAGACCGGCCTGTCCACCGGCACCGTGAAGACCCATCTGTCCCGGGGCAGGGCCGCCCTTGCCGACCGTATGCAGGACCCTCGCGCGCAGGAGGCGCACCGTGACTGAGCAGCAGCGCGACGAGCACGGCCTGGCCGAGGCGCTCAAGGACCTGGCCGCGTCCGGCGGGCGGCAGACCACCCCGTGGCCCGGCCCGGTGATCCGGGCCCGCGGCGACCGGCTGCGGCGGCGCCGCCTGACCGTCGCCGCGGCCGCCGCGGTCGTGCTCTGCGCCGGGTCGGGCGCGGCCGTGGCGTCCGGTCTCCTGGCGGACGGGCCGCGTACGGTGCAGCCCGCCGACACCGGGCGGCCGCTGCCCGCGCCGTCGTCCGGGCCGCCGTCCACGGCGCCCGGCGCAGCGACCACGTCGCCGCCGCAGGGGTCGGTGCGCACGTCGCAGCCGCCGGCGACCGCGAGCTCCACCGAGACCGACGGCGCGTCCGATGCGCCGACGGGGACACCGTTCGGTACGCCGACCAGTACGTCGACCGGTACGTCGACGGGCACCCCGTTCGGCAGCGGCTCCAGCACGCCGACCGCGCCGGACACGTCCACCCCGTAGCACCGCACTCGCACTCGCACCCGCATCCACCCGCCGACCGGCGGCGCCCGCACGACGCGCCGCCGGGCGGTCCCGCACGCGCAGAAACGGAGCTCCCGGATGCCCGCGGCCCTCCTCGAAGCACCTCCTGTACGTCCTCAACCCACGCCCCGGCGAAGGAAGTTGAGGCGGTTGAGGTGGTTGAGACGACTGAGCGACCTCGACCGGACGGTCCTCGTGACCTATCTGGTCACCCGGCTCGCGCTGCTCGTGACCGCGTACTGCGTGGCCCGGCTGTTCCCCGCCGACCCCGACGCCAAGCGGGCGCGGCCGCTGCTCTCGGTGTGGGAGCAGTGGGACTGGTGGCACTACCGGCGCATCGCCGAGTTCGGGTACTTCCCCGGGGCGGGCCGGGCCGACGACAACGCCGAGGCGTTCTTCCCCGGGTTCCCGCTCGTGCTGCGCGCCGTGCACCTCGTCGTGCCGCACTGGACGCTCGCCGGGCTGCTGATCTCGCTGGTGTCGGGCGCCGTCGCCGCTCTCGCCCTCGCGCGCATCGCGGGCGGCGGCGCGGCGGGCGGCCGGGCCGTGCTGCTCCTGCTGCTGTCGCCGTGCGCGGTGTTCCTGGCCGCCGGGTACACCGAGGCGCTGTTCCTCGCGCTCGCGCTGCCCGCGTGGCTCGCGGCGCGGCGCGACCGGTGGGCCCTCGCCGGGGTGCTCGCCGCGGCCGCGACGGCGGTGCGGATCAGCGGGCTCTTCCTGACGGCGGCGCTGCTGGTCCAGTTCCTGGTGACGTACAGAGGAAATCGGCAGTGGTGGCGGCGGTGGCGGCGGCTGTCGTGGCTGGCGCTGCCCGTGCTGCCCGCGTTCGCGTACACGGCGTACCTGCGGGCCGAGACCGGGGACTGGATGGCGTGGAAGCACGCGCAGGAACGCGGCTGGTACCGCGAGTTCCACCCGCCGTGGGAGGCCTGGGCGCACACCTGGAGCACGGCCTTCGACGGGGCGTACCCCACCGGGTACGCGCTGCTGTGCCAGGCCGAACTGCTCGCGATGCTGCTCGGGCTCGGCCTGCTCGGCTGGTTGCTGCGCGGCCGCCGCTGGCCCGAGGCGACGTACGTGGCGCTCACGCTGTGGGCGCTCGGCACCTCGTACTGGTACACGTCGGTGCCGCGCGCGACGCTGCTGTGGTGGCCGCTGTGGACGGGCCTGGCCGCGTGGACGCTGCGCAGGCCGCGGGCGGCGACCGTCCTGCTGTGCGGCCTGACCCCGCTGACCACGCTGTACGCGGTGGTGTTCCTGACCGGACGCTGGGCCGGATAGGGCCCGGACAGGCCCTGAGGTGCCTGAGGCGCTACCGGGTGACCGGGGTCTCCTGGTAGCTGCTCCAGGCGTCGCGGCCCGCGTGCGCCGCGCTCTGGGCCGCGGTCTGCGCCTGGTGGAAGGCGCGGGAGGCCAGCTCGGTGGGCGGCACCTCCCAGCTGCCGGTCCAGGTGCGGCCCGCGCGGGCCAGCTCGTAGACGAGGACGCCGACGCCCGCGGCGGCGGCGAGCATGCCGACGCCGGTGAGCACGGCGCCGGTCACCAGACGCCGCTGGTCCGGGCGGAACTCGGTCAAGGAAATCTTGGAAAGCGTGCTGTCAGCCATGGGGCCAGAATGCGCGAGCGGCTGCGGGCCCGCATGTGGAGCGTGCTCAGTCGACGGAGTCGGGGCAGGCGCCGTCGGCCACGGTGAAGCTCACGGACTCGTACCCCGCGGCCTTCGGGGCGCGGCGGGCGAAGGCGTGCAGGCACAGGGCGGTCTCGGTGCCGCGCGCGGTGACCGTGTAGTCGGCGTTCTCCGGGCCGCCCTTCCACAGGTCGGCCGTCGCGGGTGCGGAGGCCGCGGTGACGGTCAGGCCGTCGGCGGGCCCGTCGCCGTGCTCGGCGATCTTCTCCGCGACGACCTCCTCGTACATGCCGCTGCCGGGGCCGACGGCCGGGTCCTGCGACAGCTCGGCGGTGGCCCCGCTCACCGCGGAGCGCAGCCCGGCGTCGTCCCAGCCGCCCTTGAACAGGTCCGGGTGGTACAGCCAGAACATGCCGCCCGCGGCGAACAGCAGCGAGCCGACGATGAGGGTCATCCCGGCGGGGTTGTGCGGGTTGTAGACATAGCGGTTCGTGCCCCATTTGCTGCGTATGAAGACGCGGTCGTCGGCGCGGTGGTCGTCCATGACCCCATCTTCGTACGGGAGTTGGCGGGAGTTGTCGCGAGCGGTAAGGGAATCGCCGTGCCCCGGCGTGGAGAGGGCGTGGAGCAGTTGGAGTTCAGGGAGTTCTACCGCGCCAGTCAGCGTGACTGTCTGCGGACCGTGCTCGCGTGTGTGGGTGACCGGCAGCTCGCCGAGGACCTCGTGGCCGAGGCGTACGCCAGGGCCTGGGCGTCCTGGGCGAAAGTGGCCCGGCATCCCGCGCCGCGGGCGTGGATCGTGCGGACGGCGCTCAACACCCGGGTGTCGTGGTGGCGACGGCGCCGCCGGGAGATCGTCGTCGACGGTGTCCCGGAGGCCGCCGCCGTCGAGCCGCCGCGGGGTCTGGACCCCGGGCTGCTCGCCGCGCTGCGCGAACTGCCGCGCCGGCAGCGGGAGGTGATCGCCCTGCGGGTCTTCCTCGATCTGGACACCCGCGCGACGGCGAAGGCCCTGGGGATCGCCGAGGGGACCGTCACCGCCCACATGTCGCGGGCCGTCACGACGTTGCGCGCCCAATGGATGACAGCGGAGGCGAGAGGGTCATGAGGAACGAAGGACCGGACGGGACGACGGACGTGCGGGACGTGCGGGACGTACGGAACGTGCTGCGCGAGGCGTTCGACGACGTGGCGATGGGGGTGCCGGTCGAGCGGATCGAGGCGGCGGGGCGGGCGCGCAGGCGTCGGCGGCGGGTGGGCTCAACTGCCGCCGCCTGTGCGGTCGTTGCCGGGGCCGCGCTCGTGGTGCAGGGCATCGGCAGCGGCTCGGCGCCGCCTGCGCAGGCCGGGGACAGTACGGGGGCGCGGGCGGTCCATGTGCGTACGGCCGCGTACAGCGTGGACACGAAGACGGACGGCACCGTGCACGTGACCTGGGACAAGGATCGGTACTTCAGCGACCACGCAGGGGTCCAACAGGCTCTGGAGCAGGCCGGGTTCCCGGTCCTGATGAAGGTCGGGGAGTTCTGCAAGGCGCCGGGCGACCCCGACGTCGGCCCGAGCGGGATCGGCCCCGGCGTCGACAAGGTGATGCGGGGGGAGAGGGAGGACGACGGGCGGGTCACGTTCGTCTTCACCCCGTCCGCGATGCCGGAGGGCAAGCAGCTGTTCATCGGGTACCTGAACGCCGAGCAGCTGGCGGTGACGCACGGACGTCCGGGTTCCATCGAGCGGCTCGTGCCGACGGACGGCCCGCTGACGTGCACGACCGATGTGCCGTAGGTGACTTCGGCCGCGTTGGGTCGTTGCGCGAGGTATGTGGGAAATGAGGCTCGATGACGAGCTGTTGAGCAAGGCCGTACGGGTTGCCGCCGTGACGGCGGGTGTGACGGCCGTGGCTGCCGTGGCGGTGTCCGCCGCCGCGGCGACCGCGTTCGCGGTCGCCGACCCGGAGCCGCCGGGTGAGCACACCGTGATCATGTCGAACGAGGAGTACGAGCAGTACGTGGCGCTGCTGGAGGCGGAGCGGGAGGGGTGGCTGCCGTGACGCGGGGCCGCTCCCCGGTGGCGGGGAGCGGCCCGGGACGTCAGCGCACGTCCACGTAGTCCTCGTAGGACGTGCTGTAGAAGTGCGTGCTGTCGCCCGATGCGAAGTACCGGATCACCCAGGTGCCGTCCTTCGTGGCCTTGCCCGTCAGGGCGACCCAGCCGGTGGAGTCGGTCTTCCCGGCCGTGACGTAGGACCAGGTCGTCGAGCCCTTGGGGCGGAAGTAGAGGCTGACCCGGGTGTTCTTCATCGGCTTCCAGCCGGAGTTGGCCTCCTGGAGGAAGCCGGTGACGCGAACGGGCTTGCCCTTGGTGACCGGCTCGGGGCCCGCGTTCAGGGACGCGATGCGGGTGGCGCGGCGGGTGAGGTGGGCGACGGGGCCCGTCGACTCGGTGAACCGGTCGGTCAGCGGGTGGTGGACGCGGTAGTAGCCGCCGGTGCCCGCCGCGGACGTGATGCTGAAGTCGTTGCTGTTCCAGCCCTGGACCGTCGCCGAACCCGCCTTCTTCCAGCCGGACGTGCCGTCCTTGGAGTACTCGACGACGATCGGCTCGTTCTGCGTGTTCGTGAGGGAGCCGTCGGTCGCGTACGTCGCGCCGAGCGCACCGGTGACCGTGACCTTGCCGTTCGCGGCGAGCGTGGCGTGCACGCCGGTGAAGCGGGACTCGGCGGGCGAGTACAGGGGGCCCGTCGCCCCGCCCGAGAGGTACCGGTCGACGGGGGTCACGGTGTAGGTGTCCGCGTTGAACAGGCCGGTGGCCGCCGCGAGTTGGGCGGTGTACGCGCCCGCGGCGTCCGTGGTGACCGTGCGGGACGGGCCGTTCGGGACCGCGACCCGTACGTCCGTGCCCGCGATCGGGGTGCCGTCGGCCTTGTCGGTGACCTTGCCCGTGATCGTGGCACTCTGGCCGGGCAGCACCCGGATCCGGTCGGACGCGGCGGTCACCGTCACGTAGCGCGGCTGCCACGAGTACACGTACGTCTCGGCGGACGCGTTGCCGTGCACCTGCGCGCTGTCCTCGGCGAACGACGCCTTGAACGTGTCGCCGATGTCGACCGTGAAGTCGGCCGCGAACTCGCCCGTCGCCGACGTGACCCGCGGCGTGGACCCGCCGTCGGCCGGCTTGGTGCGGTCGAGGGTGACCGTGCGGCCGTCCAGCGGGACCAGGTCGCCGGAGCCGGGCTGGATGCCGGTGAGGGTGCCGGTGACGTGGGTGGTGCGGTCCTGCCAGGACGGGACGGACAGGTCGACGGCGAGCTGCGGGCGCAGCGTGAAGTCGAGGACGCCCGCGTCCTTGCGGGTGGTGGTGTGGCCCGCGCTGTCGGTGGCCGTCACGTCGATGGCGTACCGGCCGAGGGCGGGGATCGTGCCCTGGTCCTCGGCCAGCTTCAGGACGCGGTCCGCCGGGAGCTTGAACGTCCCTTTGGACCAGGTGAGTTCGGTCAGGTGCGCCGCCTCGGCGACGACGGTGTCGCCGCTGCGGACGGTCGCCGACACATCGGTCAGCGTGGCGCCCGCGGTGTCCGTCCAGGCGGTCACCGAGAAGGTGCCGCGCTGGGCGGGGTCGGTGACGGCCCGGCCGACGCCAACCGGCGCGGGCGCGTCGGCGGCCGACGCGGGCAGCGGGAGCAGGACGAGGGCGCAGGCCGCGGCGGTGGCGGTCAGCAGGACGGGGGTGCGGGTGGGCACGGGGTGCGTCTCCTTGCCGGACTGGCCGTGGTCAGCGGACATCGAGGTACTTGGACGGGGTGTCGCTGTAGAAGTGCTGGGCGTTCGGGTTGAGCACGATGACCCAGGTCCCGTCGCCGTACTCCGCCTTCAAGGAGTACGAGATCTTCCCGTACGAGCCGGTCGAGGCCTTCTTGACCCAGTACCACTGCGGGTCGCCCTTGGGCTTGAAGAGCAGCAGCGTCGCGGCGCCCTTGTAGCCGTGCCACTTCCCGCCCCAGTACTCCTGCAGGGTGGCGCTGACGGTGAACCGGCCGTTCTTGTACGGGCGGCTCGGGCTCGCCGAGAACGACGTGAACCGGGTCAGGGTCCGCTTCAGGTGCACGGACGGCGTGTTGAGCGCGAGGAAGCGGTCCGTCTCCGCGTGCACGATGCGGTAGTACGCGTTGACGAAACCGCTCGTCGTGATGGTGATGGGGCAGTACCCCGCGGTGCCGCCCTCGGCGACGCCGTTCTTCAGCGTGTGCCAGGACCTGCCGTCCGCCGAGTACTGGAGGGTGACCTTCTCGTCGCCGCAGTAGTCCGCCTTCATGCGGGCGGTCGCGGTCACCGTTCCGTCCGCGTCGAGCGTGGTCTTCACGTTCGTGTACGTGAAGGCCCTCGGGACGGCCACCGGTCCCTGGAAGTACGGGAACTTCGCCAGGTACACCGAGGGCTGCACGAAGGTGCTGACGGTGCCCGAATAGCCGGGCCGCACCGCGTACGTGAAGACGCCGTTCGCGTCGGCGGTGCCGCTGCCGAGCCGCCCGGAATACGTGTAGTCGTAGGTGTCGGGCACCGAACGCGCACTGACGACCGGCGCCCCGGTGAAGGGCTTCCAGCCCGCGTCGGTGAACCGCTCGACGCGGCCCGTCACCTGCACCGGGTCGCCCGCGTGCACGCGCTTCTTGTCGAGCCCGCCGCTGATCCGGTACGAGGTCTTCGCCACGGGCAGTTCGGGTACGCCGAAGCCCTGGTCGGCGGCCGACGCGTCGGTCGCCCGGACGGTGGCGGTGCCGCCGACCACCGCGGCCTGCGGGGTGACGCCGAGGGAGAACGAGCCGTCGGCGCCGACCACGGCCGTCTGCTTCAGGTCGCGCCAATCGTCCGAGTACAGACGGAAGTTGACGTCCACCTCGGTGCCCTCGGGCGCCGGGCCCGTGGTGCCGGTCGCCGGGTCGAAGGTGTCGGCGTGACCGGTGAGCGTGGCCGAGCGGTTCACGTAGTCGGTGGTCGCCCGGTCGAAGGAGAGCTTGGTGACACCCGTGTGCGGGCGGTAGTCGAGGGTGCCGCCGGTCCAGGTGCCGGTGGTGCCGTCCGGGAGGCGGTAGTCGACGGTGACCGGGTAGCGGCCGTGCGCGGTGCCCTCGGGCAGCCGGACGGGCTCGTCGGTGTCCCAGAGGTTGTAGTCGCGGTACGTGAACGCGTCCGTGGTCAGCAGCGTCGCGGCGTCCGGGGCCGACGAGGCGAGCACGTTCACGCGCACGGACAGCGTGTTGTACGGCAGCCCGATCTCGAGCCGCCCGTCGTCGAGGGTGGCCGCGGTCACGGTCACCTGGGTGGCGGCGACGGCGGCGGACGGCGCGAGCACGGCGCCGGAGGCGGCGAGCCCCGTGCTCAGGGCGAAAACGGCCGCCGCGCGCACCGAGGCACGCGGCAGCAAGCGCACATGGCGCATGGATGGACCCCCCACAGGTCTGTGATCCGGCCGCGCGACAGAAGGCGGCCGGTACGCGCGTCATTCATCGCGCCTCGCGCAGAATAGCGGGGCTGTGAAGGACCTGTGAGGGGCGGGTGTGTTCCTGGGTCGGCCGGGGGCGGGGTCAGTTCATGCGGGCGCTGAGGGTGCGGACGATCTGCCGCAGCACCTTGTCGCTCCAGTTCCGGTCCGCCTTCGGGTACTCGCCGACGCCGGACGCCGTGGACGAGCCGCTCACCTCGAACTGGTACGGGCCCTGGTAGCAGACCAGGTCGCCCTGCGACAGGTCGGGGGAGTGGCAGCCGGCCGGGCCGAGCGACGTGCCCAGGTCCCGGAACTCCTTCTTGTACTTCGGTGCGTCCTTACGCGCGTCGGCCAGATCCTCCTCGTAGTGCTTGCGGACGAGGGGCGTGTCGGCGACGGCGGTGAACGTGACCTGGATGTTGCTGTTGCCGTCGCTCTCGTACTTGTCCGGCAGCCCGAACGTGAACTTGCAGCCGCCCGTGGGCACGTCGCCGGTCGTGCCCGGTTCGGCCTCGGACAGCGGGTCGAAGTTGAGGATGGTGACCTTGATCGGCTGCCGCTTGACGTCCTTCGCCTGCGGCAGGACCGCCTCTATCTCCTGGTCGCTCAACACCGTGCAGGCATTGGGCCATTCGGCCAGGGGCAGCGACCCGTTCGCCGGCGACCGCGCGGCCAGCTTCGCCCCGGACGGCTTCGCCGCCCCGAACTTCAGCGCGGGCACGTCCTTGCTGCACCCCGTCGCCGCGAGCAGCAGGGTTCCGGCCACGGCCATCGTGAGGGCCAGGCTTGTGTGGTGCCGTATGGGCATGGTTGTTGTTCCCCCGTGAGTCGAACGGTCAGGCTTGCCGGGCCAACCCTGCAACGAACGCGGACCAGGCTGCCGCCCGGAACGTGAGTTTGGGCCCGGCCGGATCCTTTGAGTCGCGGACCGGGATCAACCCGGGTTGGTTGTAAGTGACTTCGAGGCAGTCGCTGCCGTCGCCGCCGCTGTACGAGGACTTGTGCCAGGTGGCTACTTCTACGCAGTTGCTGCCCTCGCCGCCGCTGTACGAGGACTTGTGCCAGGTCCAGGAGGCGTCGTTCAGATCGTGCTCAAGGGTGCTGTTCCTCATGGGTGTAATCCTGCGCCACGGACTCGATCAGGGCCAGGGACTGCCTGGGGGTGAGTGCGCTCGCGCTGACGAGGTCGAAGGACAACTCGTTGCGAGTGACCGTCGCCGTGTCGTCCAACAACTGGCCTGTTGCGGGCGCCTCGATGAAGGTGAGTGGGGGTGCGTCGTCGAAGTACATGATCTTCAGTGCGCCGTGCAGGGAGGCGTGGCCGCCTGCCGCGAAGGGCAGCACCTGGACGAGGACGCGCCGCTCGCGCATGAGAGAGGCGATGTGGCGCAGTTGGCGGGCCATCACCTCGGCTCCACCGACCGGCCTGCGCAGCGCCGCTTCGTCCAGAACCACCCACAACACCGGCTTTGTTGGATCGTTGAGGAGCCCCGTGCGTTCCATCCGGTTCGCCAGCAGTTCATCGATCGCCTTGTCCGGCGCGGTGGGCTGGAAGTCCAGGAAGACCGCGCGGGCGTAGTCGGGGATCTGGAGCAGGCCGGGGATGAGCATCGCCCCGTACTCCCTGATCTCGGTTGCCAAGGCCTCCGCCTCGGCCGCTTCCGCGAACTGCTCAGGGTGCTTGGAACGGTTCGCCTTGGCGCAGTTCCGCCCGAAAAAACCATCCGCACCCAGCAGCTCATCAAGGCGCTCGGCCATGTCCGGCAGCACGCGGCGCGTACCCGCCTCCATCTGGCCCACATACGAACCGCTCACGAACAACAGCTCACCCAGGGCCTGTTGGGTCATGCCCGCTCTCTCGCGGGCGTGGCGGAGCTCTTCGCCGATCATGATGCGGCGTGATGAGGGGTCGAGGTCCTTGGGTCCCGTCATGGCGATCAACTCCCGTGGCAGCAGTACGGCTTGTTGGGCCGTCGCATCTGGCAAGCGTAGAGGCGATCCCGTCACGCTGAGTGGCGAAAGCGGAACTCGGCGTGGAGGTGCAGGCGATGGTGGTGCGGGACGCGGAGCGGTTGCGGGTGGTCGAGGAGGTGATCGCCCAACTGCGGGCAGAGCTCGGGGTGTTGGGCGTGCTGCTGCCGTCGCTGCGGGTCGATCCGGTGTCGGCGGCGGGCGAGGTCGCGTATCCGCTGGTGGATCTGGGGTGCGTGAACCTGGATACGGCGATGCGGCTCGTCGCGGTGCTGCACGAGCGGGCCGGGGGCGTGCGGTGAGGATCGGCGCGTACGTGATCGACGTACGGGACGGGCGGGTCGGGCAGGTGATGGGGCGCGAGGGCGGTTACGTGCAGTTGCGGCCGCCGGGTGGTGGGTGCGAGTGGGACTGCCCGCCGGACAGCGTCGAACCGGCGCCCGTGGGCGAGGAGTTGAGGGCTCGGGTCCGCGTGGTCAACCGGGAGGGGCGGTTGCCGTGATCGCGTGTGACGTCAGGCCGCCGAGTGCGCCGTGAACGTCACTGTTTCGTGGTGTGCGTCGATGTCGATGTTCAGGGACGCGTCCAGCGCGACGGCCAGGCGGCGCAGCAGGGGCAGCGTGGGGATGGCGTCGGCGCCTTCGACCCGGGAGATCTTCGCCTGGGTGAGGCCCGCGAGCTCCGCGAGTTGTGTCTGCGTGAGGCCCAGTTCCCGGCGGCGGTCGTAGACGGCCTTGGCGAAGGCCATGGCGAGGCGGATCTCGGCGCGCTCGGCCTCCGCTTCGGGGGGCTCGGTGTAGCCCTCGGCGAGCTTCCTCTCGCGGGCGAGTTTCCACCGGGTGTGGGTCTTCGAGTGCCTCCGCTCTCGGGCCGGTCGTAGGTCGAGTGTGCCGGGTCGTGCTCGCGTTCACAGAGTTTGCGCAGGAGTACCGCGCGATCGACCTGACCGCGTTCCAGCATCCGGGTTTTCCGGAAGACCGTGAGAAGCACGATGCGCCGGAACGAGTGATGGGGCGCTCTGCGGCAGAGTGCCCCATCTGGTGGCGTGGTCAGACCTTCGCCGGTTCCTTCGGCGGGGTCGCGGCCGGTGCCGGGTCGGGCTTCGCCGCGTCCTCGGGGGCCGTGTTCAGGTCGAGCAGCATCTGCTTGCTGAAGCCGAAGAAGTACGTGGCCAGGAAGCCGACCACGTAGCCGACGAGGAGGCCGCCGCCGTAGATGGCGATCGTGGAGCCCAGGCCGTGGTTGCCGTCGAGCAGCGGGAACAGGGCCCAGCCGGACGGGCCGATGGCCGTCGAGCCGACCTTGTCGCCGAGCATCGAGAAGAAGCCGATGAACGCGCCGCCCGCCGCGCCGCCGACGCAGGCCGTGATGAACGGGCGGCCGAGGGGGAGCGAGACGCCGTAGATCAACGGTTCGCCTACGCCCAGGAAGCCTGCGGGGAGTGCCGACTTGATCGTCTTGCGGATCGACGCGTTGTGCTTGAGCCGCTTGAACACCGCGATGGCGCAACCGACTTGGCCCGCGCCCGCCATCGCCAGGATCGGGAGCAGGACCGTGTAGCCCTGCTGCTCGATGAGGGTGGTGTGGATCGGGATGAGGGCCTGGTGCAGGCCCAGCATGACCAGCGGGAGGAAGAGGCCGCCGAGGACCAGGCCCGCGAACGCGCCCGTGTTGTCGAGGAGCCAGTTCGCTGCTGTTCCGATGCCCGTGGAGACCTCGCCCGCCACGTACATCAGGCCGAAGATCGTGACCAGGCCGGAGATCAGCACCGTGAGGGTCGGGGTGACCAGGACGTCGATCGCCTCCGGGACCCACTTGCGGCACCACTTCTCGACGTAGACCGCGAGGACCGCCGCGCCCAGTGCGCCGAGCACACCGCCCTGGCCGGGCGAGAGCTTCTGGCCGAACGCCGTGATGTTCGCGACGCCGGGGAAGACGATGATGGCCGCGACCGCGCCGCCGAGGATCGGCGTGCCGCCGAACTCCTTCGCCGTGTTGAGGCCGACGAAGACCGCGATCAGCGCCATGAAGCCGGAGGCCATCGCGGCGAGGGCGGGGGTGACGGACGTCAGCCAGCCCAGGTTCACCAGCAGGCCGTTGATGCCCGCGATGATGCCGCAGCCGATCAGGGCCGGGATCAGGGGCACGAAGATGTTGGCGATCCTGCGGAGGAACAGCTTGAAGGGCGTGGCGTTCTTCGCCTTCTGCGCTGCCCTCAACTCGGCGCCCTGCGCGGCCAGTTCATCGGCAGTGGTGGCGTGTGCGGTGGTGGCGTGTACCGCTGCCGCCGGGCGGCCTTCCGCTACGAGCTTCTCGAACTCCGGGGTGACCCGGGCGACCTTCCCCGGGCCGAGGACGATCTGGTACGTCTCGTCCTCGACCACGCCCATGACGTCGGGCAGGGCCTTGAGCGCCTCGTCCTGGACGAGGGAGCGGTCCCTCAGGCCGAGGCGGAGCCGGGTCATGCAGTGGACTACGGAGGTGACGTTCGCGGCGCCGCCCACGAGGGGGAGGATCGAGGCCGCCACGTCGCGGTTCTTGTTCTCAGCCATGGTGCGTGCTGCCTTGCTGTGCGAATTACGGGGAGGAGTAAGGGAGTTACGAGGTCGCGGCCGCCGCGAGTGCGGCGCGCAGGTGGCCGTGCGACTCGGTCAGGAGGCGGGCGGCCGTGGGGCCGTCGACCTCGCCGAGGACGACGAGGATGGCGTTCTTCACCTCCCCGTCCGTCGCGGCGAGTGCGGCCTCGATGGCGGCGTCGTCGGCGCCCGTGGCCAGGGAGACGATGCGGCGGGAGCGGGCCCGCAGCTTCTCGTTCGACGCGCGTACGTCGACCATGAGGTTCCCGTACGTCTTGCCGAGCCGGATCATGGTGATCGTCGAGAGCATGTTGAGGACGAGCTTCTGTGCTGTGCCTGCCTTCAACCGCGTGGAGCCGGTGAGGAGTTCGGGGCCGACCACGACCTCGATGCCGTGGTCGGCGGCGGCCGCGAGCGCGCTGTCCGCGTTGCAGGACAGGCCGATGGTGAGCGCGCCGCAGCGGGCCTTCGCGTGCTCGACCGCGCCGATCGCGTACGGGGTGCGGCCGGAGGCGGAGATGCCGACGACCACGTCGTTCGCGGTCAGGTTCAGCGCGTCCAGGTCCTCGGCCGCCAGCTCCTTGGAGTCCTCCGCGCCCTCGACCGCCGTGACCATCGCGGACGGACCGCCCGCGATCAGGCCGACGACCTCGCTCGGGTCCGTGTTGAAGGTGGGCGGGCACTCGGAGGCGTCCAGGACGCCGAGCCGGCCTGCCGTGCCGGCGCCCGCGTAGATCAGGCGGCCGCCGCGGGCCATGCGCTCGGCCGTGCCGTCGATCGCGGCGGCGATGCGGGGGAGCTGCGCCGCTACGGCGGTGGGGACGGAGGCGTCCTCGCCGTTCATGATCTTGGCGATCTCCAGGGTGGACTGCTGGTCGATCTCGGCGAGCTCGGGCCGGAACGCCTCCGTCGTGAGGGTGGCCAGTTGGGCGCGGAGGTCGCTGTACGGGGCGTCGGTGGACATCGTCGTCTCGGGGCTTTCTGTGCGGCGGGTTTTTGTGCGGGTGGCGGGGTGGCGTCTGCCGGGCTAGGTGGCGTTGCCGTGTGCGGGCTCGTCGTGGCTGGTCGCGCAGTTCCCCGCGCCCCTGAGATGCCTGCGGCATCTCATGACCGGCCTCCACGGGAAGAGGCCTGGTGGCGGTGGGCCAAGGCCTCGTAGGACGCCGACAGGGCCGGGGCCGCCGACTCGTACGTGCGCTGGGCCACGCCCACGAACAGGCAGTCCACGACGAGGAGTTGACTCGTGCGGGACGACATCGCCGCGGGACGCAGTTCGCTCTCGCGGGCGATGGACGTGGTCAGGATGTGGTCGGCGTACTGCGAGACCGGGGCGTCCGGGCGGCCGGTGATCGCGATCGTGGTCGCACCGTGCTCGAAGGCGACGCGCAGCGGTTCGATGACGTCGCCCGTCGTGCCCGAGTGCGTGATGGAGATGGCGACGTCCCCGGAGCGGAGCGTCACCGCGTTCGTGACCGCGAGGTGCGGGTCCGAGTGCGCGTACGCGATCTGCCCGATGCGCAGCAGCTTCTGCGCGAGGTCCTGGGCGACGAGCCCGGAGGCGGCCATGCCGTAGATCTCGACGCGGCGGGCCCCGGCCAGCGCGTTCACCGCGGCGCCGAGCTGGGCCATGTCGAGCCCGGCGGCGGTGTCGGCGAGGGTCTGCTGCTCGTCGTAGGCGAGCTTGGCGACCACGTCGGAGATCGGGTCGTCGACGGCGATGTCGGCGGTGACGGCGGGCGCCCGGCCCGACTGCTGCTGGGCGGCGAGCCCGGCGAGGGCGAGGCGCAGGTCCCGGTAGCCGGGGTAGCCGAGCAGGCGGGCGGTGCGGACCACCGTCGCCTCGCTCGTGCCGGTGAGCTCGGCGAGGCCGGTGACCGTGAGGGCGGCGCAACCTGCGGGGTCCCCGGCGACCGCTTCGGCGACCCGCTGCATGGACCGGGTCATCGACGGGGCGAGGGTGCGCACCTTGGCCGCGAGGGCCGCGGGGGCGGGCGGCGCGTCGCTGGCGAAACTTTCCTTCACGTCATTGCTCACGTTCTGAAAGATATTTTCGGAACCTCGGGCGGGTCAAGAGTCGAACGGGCGGGACGTAGGTCACACAGCGCGGCGGGCGGGGCGGACGGGCGGACAATGGGGGGCATGGATTCCGTCAGCCCGCTGGAACAGGCCCTGCACGCCGCCCGCGCCCTCGTCCTCGCCGACCTCAAGGCGGGGGACGCTGTCGACGGCATGGACGCAGCCGTCGTCTCGCTCGTCGAGGAGTCGATCGCCTCGCGCCGCTGGTGGGTCGAGCAGTGGCCCGAGGGCGTGGAGTACGTGACGGGGCTCGTCGCCCAGGACGTGCAGGACGGGCTGCTCGAGCGGTACGGGCGCTGGCCGCTGTGCCCGGTGTGCGGTCCCGGCTCGGGCCACGAGGGGCCGCACGCGCTCGACGTCGAGCCGGAGCTGGGCGCGGACCCGCACTGGGTGTGCTCGGAGGCGGGCGTCGTGGTGGCGCCGGTGGGGTCCCTGGGGACGGTGGCCGGGTGACGGTCTACATAGACCCGCCGAACTGGCCGGGCCACGGCCGGATGTGGTCGCACCTCGTGAGCGACGTCTCGTTCGACGAACTGCACGTGTTCGCCGAGAAGTTGGGCGTGCCGGGCCGGGCCTTCGAGCGCGATCACTACGACATTCCGTCGCACCGTTACGCGGACGCGGTGCGGGCGGGGGCGGTCGAGATCGGGTCGAAGGAACTGGTGCGGCGGATCACGGAGGCGGGCCTGCGCCGGCCGAAGGGCCGTCCCGCGTAGAACAGCACGCGTCCGTGTCACAGAACGGTGGGGCTGTCTCGTCCCAGGTGCAGGAAGACGAGAGCCGACAGCCGAACCGGGAGTGACGATGAACCTGGCGTTGTGGATCGTGACGGGACTGCTGGCCGCCGTGGCCCTGGGCGGCGGCATCACCAAGACGTTCGTCCCCAGGGAGAAGCTGGCCGCCGCCCACGGCGGGGGCTGGACCGCGGGCGTCGGCCCCGGCTTCGTGAAGACCCTCGGCGTGCTCGAACTCCTCGCCGCGGCGGGCCTGGTGCTGCCCGCCGCGGTCGGCGTCGCGCCCGTCCTCGTACCGGTGACCGCGGTCTGCTGGGTGCTCCTGATGGTCGGCGCGATGATCACCCACGGCCGGCTCGGGGAGCGGGGGTTCGTGGCGGTGAACGCGGTCTATCTCGCGCTGGCCGTGGTCGTGGCGTGGGGCCGCTTCGGGCCCGGGGCGTTCAGCGGGTGACGGCCGGGGCCGGTTCGGCCGCGGGGGCGGAGCCCGTCACGACCTTCGACGCCGTACGCCGGTGCAGGCGCAGCGACACCGCCGTCAGGCCGAGCGCGGCCACCGTCATGGCGCCGCCCGCCCAGGCCGTGGCGGAGAAGCCGAGGTCCGCGTCGATGACCGTGCCGCCGAGCCAGGGGCCGCCCGTGTTGCCCAGGTTGAAGGCGGCGGTGGTGGTCGCCCCGGCCAGGGTGGGTGCGGCGCCCGCGACGTTGAACATGCGGGCGTTGAGCGCCGGGGCCGTGTAGAACGCGGACAGGCCAAGGAGGAAGGACAGGGCCACGGCCGCGATCGCGAACCGGCCGAGCACGGCGAGCGCGGCCAGGAAGACCGTGGAGGCCAGGATGCCGGTCAGCAGGACGCCGAAGAGGTGCGCGTCCGCGATCCGGCCGCCGACCGTCGTGCCGACGAGCGCCCCGATGCCGAACAGGGCGAGCACCGCGGGCACCCAGCCCTCGTCGAGCCCCGCCACGTCCGTGAGCAGCGGCGACAGATAGCTGAACGCGCAGAAGACGCCGCCCGCGGCGAGCGCGGTGACGGCCACCGACAGCCACACCTGGCGGTCCCGGTAGATGCTCAACTCGCGCTTCAGCTGCGGGCGTTCGGCCGGGAGAGGGATGGTCGGGACCATCGTCAGGATGCCGACGAGGGCGATCGCCGAGGCCGCGCCCACGGCCCAGAAGGCCGCCCGCCAGCCGAGCCCGTCGCCGAGGAAGGCACCGGCGGGGACGCCGAGCACGTTCGCGATCGACAGGCCGCCGATCATCACGGCCATGGCGCGGGCCCGCTGGTTCACCGGGACCATGGCGATGGCGACGGCCGCGCCGACCGCCCAGAATCCGGCGCAGGCGAGGGCGGACACGACGCGGGAGGCGAACAGGACCGCGTACGTCGGAGCGAGCGCGCCCGCTATCTGGCCGAGGCCGAACACGGTGATGAGCGAGATCAGGGTGGTGCGGCGGGGCAGGCGCAGGGTCGCCACGGCGAGCAGCGGGGCGCCCACCACCATGCCGATCGCGAACGCCGAGATCAGCAGTCCGGCCTGCGGGATCGTGACGTCCATGTCGTCGGCGACCGCGGGGAGCAGCCCGGAGAGCATGAACTCGCTCGTGCCGAGGGCGAAGACGCTCAGGCCGAGGATGTAGACGGCCAGGGGCATGCGGGTGGGCGGGGCAGCGGGGGACGCGTCGGGGGACGTAGGCGGCATGTAAGAAGTCAACCGGAGGTGAGGGAGTGGCATTCCCGCACGCGGACCACTCCTGCCCCGTCTCAGTCCGTGAGCTCGGTCCGTGAGCTCGGTCCGTCAGCTCGGTCCGTGAGCTCAGTCCGTGAGCAGTTCCAGCTCGGTCGTGAGGTTCTCCCGGGCCCGCGCCTCCCAGTGCGCGGCGCCGTGCGGGGTCCTGAACAGCCGTGGCAGGTCGAGGAGTTGGCGCAGCACGGCGGCGCGCCCTGACCGGAACGCCTCGTCGGGCACGAATCCGTACTCCTCGCGGACGGCGCGCGTGTACGCGGCGTACGCGTCCGGTGGCGCGGCCAGGATCGCCAGGTCGGCGTCGCACAGCACCTCGCCGTTCGCGTCGCCGTCGGCCGGGTCGTGCGTGACGGTGAGGAGCACGAGGCGGACGACCTCGCCCACCCCCTTGCCGGCGAGCCCGGCCTCGGCGAGGGCGCGCTCGGCGAGGGCCGCGGACCGCTCCTCGTTCTCGGAGCGGTCCGGCCGGTACACCGCGTCGTGGAACCAGGCCGCGAGCCGCACGAGCTCCGGGTCGTCGGCGTGCTCCGCCAGTACGTCGATGTGGTCGAGGACCGCGCGGAGGTGGTCGGTGGTGTGGTATCGGCGCTGCGGTTCGCACCAGCGGGCCAGCAGGTTGTCGGCGTACGGGTACGGGTCGGGGCCGGCGTCTCCCGTCGTCGCCCGCAGGGTGCGGGCGAAGCGCTCGCGCAGCCCCCGCGGATCCTCGTCCTCGTACGTCATGGGACGACCCTAACGCCCTACCGTGTGGCCATGACTGCAGACGCCGTACGCGACAACGCCCGCGACCCCGAGCTGCCCGGGCGCCTTCTGGTGGCCGAACGCGACGCCCTGATACCGCTGTTGAGGGCGCGGCCCGACGCGGATTTCGAGCTGCGGACCGCGTGTCCGGGGTGGACCGTACGGGATGTGCTCGCGCACTGTTCGGCCGCGCTGAGCCGGGTCGTGGAGAGCCGCTTCGAGGAGGGCGTCTTCAGCCCCGAGTGCAACGACCGGGACATCGCCGAGCGGGCGGCCCTGTCGCACCAGGAGGTCGTGGACGAGCTGGAGCGCGGGATGACCGGGGCGGGCCCGGCGATCGCACGGGCGGGCGGGAGGCTCGACGGCGTGGCGCTCGGGGAGTGGGTGCACGCGGGGGACATCCGTGAGGCGTTCGGTGAGCCCGGGGCGTACGAGGGGGCGGGCCTGGGGGCCGCGCTCGACCTGCTCGTGCGGATCAGCCGGGAGCGGGAGCACGTGGCGCTCCACGCGGACGTGGACGACCTGGACGAGCCGCTGGTGCTCGGGGCCGTGGGCGGGGACGGGCCGCCCGCGCGGTTCATCGGGGGTGCGGCGACGCTGGTGCGGTTGTACGCGGGGCGCCCGGTGGTGGGGGCGCGCTATGAACTGGCCGGGGTGAAGGAGCCGGAGCTCAATCTGTTCGGCTGAGCACGACCCAGTCCGGGGCCGGATCAGGCCAGGTCAGGTCAGGTCAGGTCGTCGGGCCAGGTCAGTGACGGGTGACGACGCCCGCGTCCCGATACAGGTCACGGTCGGTGTCTCCCAGCAGGACGACGCTGAACGCCGCCGCCGCGAAGACTCTGACGGCCCGCACCGCGTTCCCGACGCGGTGCGGGTGGTGTGCTCCGGTCGCCGCAGTGGCGCCGGACGGGGCCGGGGTGAAGGTCGCTGTAGTCATGCTTCAAGGATGCGAATCGGGCATTCCGTGCGCATCGCCCCCGAGGTGTAATCCGTGTACGACCTGCGGGGGACCCCGACCCTGAGGGACCCCGGGCAGGACTCCGGGTGCGCACGGCCCCGCGGAAAACCCGTGGCACCGGCAGCCGACCGTCCCGTACACTCCTCCGTCTTGCCCGCCTCCCTTCGCTCCTTCGCTGAAGCCGGAGAGCCGCCGCCCGGTCGGAAACCGGTCGGCCCTTGTTGCGTACGCGTATCTGGAGCCGGAGGCAGTAGTTGTGAGTACGTCCACGTCGCCGCTCGACCGCGAGCGCGAGCACCTTCTCTCGTCCCGGGCCGCGCTGCGCGCCATGCGCGAGGACGCCGAGGCGCTCGACATCCGCGACGTCACCGCGAACTGGGTGAACGCCGAGGTGCTGCAGCGCCAGGTCGACGAGCGGATCAAGGCACTCGCCGACCTGAGCCACACGCCGCTCTTCTTCGGGCGGCTCGACTATCTGCACGCGCCGGGCGTCGAGCTCGCCGAGGGCGCGGAGGGCGAGCAGTTCTACATCGGGCGGCGCCATGTGCACGACGCCGACGGCGACCCGATGGTCATCGACTGGCGCGCGCCGGTCTCGCAGCCGTTCTACCGGGCCTCGAAGAAGGACCCGATGGACATCGCGCTGCGCCGCCGATTCGGTTACACCGGCGGGGAGTTGACGGCGTACGAGGACGAGCACCTGTCCGACCCGGCCGAGGTGGCGCAGACCAGCAAGCTGCTCCAGCAGGAGATCGAGCGGCCGCGCGTCGGCCCGATGCGGGACATCGTCGCCACCATCCAGCCGGAGCAGGACGAGATCGTCCGCAGCGGCCTGGCCGGGTCGGTGTGCGTACAGGGAGGCCCCGGCACCGGAAAGACGGCGGTCGGCCTGCACCGCGTCGCCTACCTCCTGTACGCGCACCGCGAGCGGCTCGCCCGCACCGGCACCCTCGTCATCGGCCCGAACAAGTCGTTCCTCCACTACATCGAGCAAGTGCTGCCCGCGCTGGGCGAGTTGGAGGTCAAGCAGGCGACGGTCGATGACCTGGTCACCGGCGCGCAGGTCGAGGTGCGGGGCGCCGACGCCGCACCGGCGGCCGTGATCAAGGGCGACGCCCGGATGGCCGAGGTGCTGCGGCGGGCGCTGCGCTCGCACATCACGCCGCCGACCGAGGGCGTCGTCGTCGTGCGCGGATCACGCCGCTGGCGCGTCGCCTCGTACGAACTGGAAGACATCGTGCGGGAGTTGACCGAGCGTGACATGCGGTACGGGGCGGCGCGCGAGGCCCTGCCGCAGCGCATCGCGCACGCCGTGCTCGTGCAGATGGAGCGGTCGGGGGAGGCGCCGGACGACCGGGTGCAGGACGCGGTCGCGCGCAACACGGCGGTGAAGGCGGCGGTCAAGGAGATCTGGCCCGCCGTCGACCCGGCGAAGCTGGTGCTGCGGCTGCTCTCGGACGCGGACTTCCTGGCCGAGCACGCGGACGGCCTGCTCGACGAGGAGGAGCAGAAGACCATCCTGTGGGACAAGCCGGCGCGGAGCGTGAAGAGCGCCAAGTGGTCCGCCGCGGACGCGGTGTTGATCGACGAGGCGGGCGATCTGATCGCGCGCACGCACTCCCTCGGGCACGTCGTCCTCGACGAGGCGCAGGACCTTTCCCCGATGCAGTACCGGGCGGTGGGGCGGCGCGCGACGACCGGGTCGGTCACCGTGCTCGGCGACCTGGCGCAGGGCACCACGCCCTGGGCGACGCGGAGTTGGGCCGAGGCGCTGTCCCACCTGGGCAAGCCGGACGCGGTGGTGGAGGAGCTGACCGCAGGTTTCCGCGTCCCGACGGACGTCATCACGTACGCCTCGCGCCTGCTGCCGTCCATCGCACCCGGGCTCGCGCCGGTGGCGTCGGTCCGCGAGAACCCCGGCGAGTTCGAGGTCAGGACCGTCACCGGCACCGCGGACGTGGTGGCCGCCTGCCGCGAGGCCCTGGCGCACGAGGGCTCGATCGGCCTGATCGCCGCGGACGCGCGCTGCGCGGACCTGGCCGAGGCGCTCACGCGGGCGGGCCTGTCCTTCCTCGCCCCCGGCGAGGAGACGACGGCCGACTCCCGCCTGACCCTCGTCCCCGCGTCGCTGGCCAAGGGCCTGGAGTACGACTACGTGGTCCTGGACGAGCCCGCCGCGGTGGTCGACGGCGAACCGGACGAACGCACGGGCCTGCGCCGCCTCTACGTGGCCCTGACGAGGGCGGTCTCCGGCCTCCTGGTGATCCATTCGGCCCCACTGCCGCCCCAGCTCGGCCTGGAGGACACCGTACGGTCGTGAGCATGGACGTTCGGGTGCAGGCCGGTAGGTGCGCAGGCTGGGGGTGCCGGAGGGGGAGGCGCGGCTGCGGTTCGGGCTTGCGCGCCTGGAGGTGGGCTTGGCGGACCGGGTGCTCCTCATGCTCGACGGGCAGCCCGCGTTCGAGCGCGCCCTCGACCGCGGCTCCCATCTCTACGAGTCCGTCGTGCCGATGGTCCCCCCGACGTGGAACGAGCGGGACCGGGTGGGCGCGTACGGCCACGGCCGTCGGTACCGCGCCCCGCTCCATCTGCTCGGCCCCGTACAGGCGACGCGCAAGGCGCCATGATCCCATGAGCGCCAGGGAACGGCTGCGGACCGTCGACCTCGCCCGCCTCGTAGGCCTCTCCACCCAGCAGATCCGCAACTACGAGGACCTGGGCGTGCTCCCCGACGTCCCGCGCACCGAATCCGGGTACCGCGTCTTCGGGGACGTGCACCGGGAGGCGCTGCTCGCCTATCGGGTGCTCGCCGAGGGGTACGGGGGGCCCGTCGCGCAGCAGGTCATGCGGGCCGTGCGTGCGGGTGACGAGGCGGGGGCGCTGGCGGCGGTCGACGCGGCGCACGCGGCCGCGCACGAGCAGCGGTGCGCGCTCGCGGCGACCCGGCAGGCGTGGGAGGCGCTTGCGGGTGGTGGTGAACTGCCGCCCGTGACAGGGGACTTGAGGGTCGGCGAGCTGGCCCGGCTGATCGGCGTACGGGCGTCGGCGCTGCGCGTGTGGGAAGCCGCGGGCCTGCTCGCCCCGCGGCGCGAACGGGGCACGGGCTACCGCCTGTTCGGCCCGGAGGACATCCGTGACGCCCGCATCATCCACACCCTGCGGGCGAGCCACTACCTGTTCCGGCAGATCCGCCCGGTCCTCGACGAGCTGCGCGCGAGCGGCGGCGGCGAGGCGCTGCGCGCGGCGCTCGACGAACGGGACCGCGCGCTCACCGCCCGCACGCGCCTGATGCTGCGCGCCGCGGGCCGCCTCGACGAGTATCTGGCATATCTGGCATATCCGGCAGGGCTCAACTCGCCTTCCGCATAGGCGAGTTACGCGTCCAGCGCCTCGCGCCACACCCGTACCGCGTCGGCGGAGACCGGCCCGTTCCAGCCGTCGGGCCGGGACGCCCCGCCGATGTGGAACGCCGAGATCCCGGCCTCCCGCAGCCCCGCGACGTGCTCGAGCCGGAGGCCGCCGCCGACGAGGATCTCCTGCTCGTACCCCGGCTCGCCGGAGGCCGCCCGGGCCGCCTCGGCCACCAGGACGTCGAGCCCCGCGTCCACGCCGTCCGCCGACCCGGCGGTCAAATACGTGTCCAGGCCCGGCAGATCGGCCAGTTGCTTGCGCAGCGCGTCCCGGTCGGCGGCACGGTCGATGGCCCGGTGGAACGTCCACCGGCATCCGTCGAGCTCCTCGACGACCCGCTCGACGGCGGCCATGTCGGGGCCCCCGTGCGCGTCCAGGAACCCGAGCACGAACTCGTCCGCCCCCGCGTCCCGCATCTCCCGCGCGGCCCGCACGAGCGACGCGACGTCCCCCGCGTCGAAGCCGTCCGCGAGGCGCAGCATCACGCGCAGCCGGATGTCCACGGCCGAGCGGATCGCCGCGAAGGTCTCCACCGACGGCGTCAGTCCGTCCGCCGCCATGTCGGTGACCAGCTCCAGGCGGTCCGCACCCCCGGCCTGGGCGGCGATGGCGTCCTCCGCGTCGAGGGCGATCACCTCCAGGACTGCACGCTTGCTCATGACGCTCCTGTCGCGAAGACCCGGCAGGGCCCGGTCGGAGGCCACAGATAGGTCTAGTCTGGTCTAGTCCAATGTCCCGCCCAGCCTACGCCGCGTGCACGGTGAACGCAGCCGTCCTGACCTCCCCGTCGTGCTTGAAATCCAGGAAGAGGCGGTACGTCCCGGTGCTGGGCGCGGTCGCGGTGAAGGAAACCTCCGGGCCCGGCCTGCCGTCGTGCGGGTGAACGTGAAGGTACGCGAGGTCGCCCGAGCGCAGCGCGACCAGGTGCCCGTACGCCCCGAGGTACGGCTCCAGATCGGTGACGGGCCGCCCGTCCTTGTACACGCTCAGCGCCAGCTCGCTCGCGGCGCCGGGCCGCAGCGCGCCCTCGATCCGCACCTCGTAGCCGCCCTCGACCTCGGCCCGTGCGGCATGCTCCGGCAGCCGCGCGGGCGCGTACTGCCCGGCGACGCCGAGCCCCGCACCGAGCGTCAGCCCCTCCTTCTCGCCGCTCGGCGTGAAGTCCGCGAAGACCCGGTAGTCGCCGGCCTTCGGCAGCGAGACCGGTGTCGACCAGGTCCCGTCGGCCGCCCGCACCGGGTGCAGATGCCGGTACGCGGTCAGGTCGCGCGAGGCGACGATGAGGTGCAGCTCCTTGCCGTGCTCCGTCTCGTACGAGGTCACGGGCTTTCCGGTGGCGTCCTTGCGGATCGTGAAGCGCAGCTCGCCGCTGGTCCCCGGCAGCCGGTCCTTCGCCAGGGCGAGCGTGTACCCGCGCTCGGACACCTGCAGCCCGCCGGGCACGACGTCCGTGGCCGCCACCGCACCCTCCTCTGTGTTCTGGCCGTGCCCGCCGTGTTCGTTTGAGGGCCGCTCGTCCGCGGCGGTCACCGGGGACACCCCGCTGCCCACCCCGTATGCGGTCCCGAACGTGGCGGCGACGGCGGCGGCGAAGGCGGTGATCTTCAGTCCGGTACGCATGGCGACTCCTTGGGGTGTGGTGCCTCGGTCCTGATGGATGGTCCTGATGGATACGAAGATACCCCCAGGGGGTATGAAGTCAAGCAGGGGTCAGCCTTGCGATTGGTACCCCCCAGGGGTATAACTGGATCACATCACGGGGTACCCGCCCCGGGTACCCGTTCACCAGGAGGCATCATGTCGGCGCACACCGTCGCCCCGCCCGCACAGGTGGAACTCGCCATCGGCGGCATGACCTGCGCGTCGTGCGCCGCCCGCATCGAGAAGAAGCTGAACCGGATGGACGGCGTCGAGGCGACCGTCAACTACGCGACCGAGAAGGCGAAGGTCACCTTCGCGGACGGCGTCGGGGTCGCGGACCTCATCGCCACCGTCGAGGCGACCGGGTACACGGCGCAGGAGCCCACGCCCCCGGCGGCGCGGGACGAGGAGTCCGGGGCCGACGCCGAGGACGACGGGCTTCGCCCTCTGCGCCAGCGCCTGATCACCGCGGTCGCGCTCGCGCTCCCGGTCATCGCGATGGCGATGGTCCCGGCCCTGCAGTTCGAGTACTGGCAGTGGCTGTCCCTCACGCTCGCCGCGCCCGTCGTCACGTACGCGGCCTGGCCCTTCCACAAGGCGGCGTTCACGAACGCGCGGCACGGCGCCGCGACGATGGACACGCTGATCTCGGTCGGCACGTCGGCGGCGTTCCTGTGGTCGCTGTGGGCGCTGTTCTTCGGCACGGCCGGCACGCCCGGCATGACGCACCCCTTCGAGCTGACCATCGGGCGCAGCGACGGCGCGGGCAACATCTACCTGGAGGCCGCGGCCGGAGTCACCGCGTTCATCCTCGCGGGCCGCTACTTCGAGGCGCGCTCCAAGCGCAAGGCGGGCGCCGCGCTCAAGGCCCTGCTCGAACTTGGCGCCAAGGACGTCACCGTCCTCCACGACGGCGGCCACGAAATGACCATCCCGGTCAGTGAGTTGAAGGCCGGTGACCGTTTCCTCGTCCGCCCCGGGGAGAAGATCGCCACGGACGGCACCGTCGTCGAGGGCTCATCCGCCGTGGATGCTTCCATGCTCACCGGCGAGTCCGTGCCCGTCGAGGTCGCCACCGGCGACGCGGTCACCGGCGCCACGCTCAACGTCGGCGGCCGGCTCGTCGTCGAGGCGACCCGGGTCGGCGCCGACACCCAGCTCGCCCGCATGGCCAAGCTCGTCGAGGACGCGCAGAACGGCAAGGCGGCGGCCCAGCGCCTCGCCGACAAGATCTCCGCCGTCTTCGTGCCGGTCGTCATCGCCCTGGCCGTCGCCACCCTCGGCTTCTGGCTCGGCAACGGCGCGGGCCTGACCGCCGCGTTCACGGCCGCGGTCGCGGTCCTGATCATCGCCTGCCCGTGCGCCCTCGGCCTCGCCACGCCCACGGCCCTGATGGTCGGCACCGGACGCGGCGCCCAGCTCGGCATCCTCATCAAGGGCCCCGAGGTCCTCGAGTCCACCCGCAAGGTCGACACGATCGTCCTCGACAAGACCGGAACGGTGACGACGGGCCGGATGACGCTGCTCGCCACGCACGTCGTGGAGGGCGGTTCGAAGGCCGAAGTCCTGCGCCTGGCAGGCGCGTTGGAGCACGCGTCCGAGCACCCCATCGCGCAGGCCGTGGCGGCGGGCGCCACCGCGGAGGCCGGCGCGCTGCCCGCCCCCGAGGACTTCGCCAACATCGCCGGACTCGGCGTCCAGGGCGTCGTCGAGGGCCACGCCGTCCTCGTCGGCCGCGAGCAGCTGCTCGCGGAGTGGGAGATCCACCTCCCGGTGGAGCTCGCCCGCGCCAAGGCCGAGGCGGAAGCGGCGGGCCGTACGGCGATCGCAGTGGCCTGGGACGGCGAGGCCCGCGCGGTCCTCGAAGTCGCCGACGCGGTGAAGGAGACCAGCGCGGAGGCCATCCGCCGATTCCGTGAACTGGGCCTGCGCCCGGTCCTGTTGACCGGCGACAACGAGGCCGTGGCCCGCTCGGTCGCCGCCGAGGTCGGCATCGCGGAGTCCGACGTCATCGCCGAGGTCCTGCCGCAGGACAAGGTCGACGTCGTCAAGCGCCTCCAGGCGGAGGGCCGTTCGGTGGCCATGGTCGGCGACGGCGTCAACGACGCGGCCGCACTCGCCCAGGCCGACCTGGGCCTGGCGATGGGCACGGGCACGGACGCGGCGATCGAGGCGGGTGACCTCACTCTGGTACGGGGTGACCTGCGCTCGGCGGCCGACGCGATCCGGCTCTCCCGCCGCACCCTGGGCACGATCCGCTCGAACCTGTTCTGGGCCTTCGCCTACAACGTGGCGGCACTGCCGCTCGCCGCGGCGGGTCTGCTGAACCCCATGATCGCCGGGGCGGCCATGGCCTTCTCCTCGGTCTTCGTGGTCGGCAACAGCTTGCGGCTCCGCCGGTTCCGGGCGGGTTTCTAGAGCGCCGTGGCTCCGCCGGCCCGGTATTCGACCAACCGCCGGTGGACTTCTCGCCCAGTTCCCCGCGCCCCTTCGGGGGCGCGGGGAACTGCGCGACCGGCCCCCACCGGCCGGTGGTCGCGATCGCACCGGCGGAGCCACGACGCATAGGCTCGCCCACCGTGACCCCCCGCACACGCACAGCAGCGATCACCTACCTCCCGTTCGCCACCTCCGCGGCGGCGCTCCTCGCCCTCTGCGTCATCCAAAAGACCCCGATGGCCGACGCCCTGGTCTACAGAGCAGAAGGCGCCGCCGCGGCAGCAGGCGGCGCGGACCTCTACGGATTCACGGTCACCGCGTGGCAACTCCCCGCCACCTACCCCCCGTTCGCCGCACTCCTCTTCATCCCGACGACCTGGCTCCCGCTCCCCGCCCTCAAGGCCGTCTTCCTCCTCGCCAACATCGCCCTCACCGCGGCCCTGATCCACCTGTCCTGCCGCCTGGCGGGCCTGCGCCCCACGCGGGCCACCCTGTGCCTGCTCGCCGGCGGAGCCCTCTGGCTCGAACCGGTCTTCCAGACCGTCCTGTTCGGCCAGGTCAACCTCGCGCTCGCCTGCCTGATCCTGTGGGACCTGACACGGCCGGAGGGCGCCCGCGCCAAGGGGCTCGCCCTCGGTGTCGCGGCAGGCGTCAAACTCACCCCGGCGCTCTTCATCCTCTGGCTGCTGCTGCGGGGCAGGCGCCGCGAGGCCGGGTGGGCGGCGGCGGGGGCGGCGGCGACCGTCCTGCTCGGCGCGGCCGTACTCCCGTACGCCAGCTGGGAGTTCTGGACGCGCAGGCTGTTCGAGACCGGCCGGGTCGGCAAGGCGTGGATCGTCGACAACCAGTCGCTGCAAGGCCTGGTGGCACGGGCGATGCACGCGGGCGAACCCGGCCCGTGGTGGGCGCTCCCGGCGGCGCTCACCGCCGTCCTCGGGCTCTACGCGGCCACGCGCCGGGCCAGGACGGACGCCGAGGGCATCGCCCTGACCGCCCTGACGATGCTCCTGGTCTGCCCGATCAGCTGGTCCCACCACTGGGTGTGGTGCGTACCGCTGCTCGCGCTGCTGTGGGCGCGGGGCCATCACCGTACGGCGGTCGCCGCGGCGGTCGTCTTCACGGCCCGCACGATGTGGCTGCTGCCCCACCAGGGCGACCTGGACCTGCAACTCCCTTGGTGGCAGCAGCCGTTGGCCGCCCCGTACCCCCTCGTGGGGCTCGCCCTGCTGGGTGCGGCGGTCGGTCAGTTGCCGCCCGCGAGGAGTTCGTCCGCGTCGACGATCCGGTACGCGTAGCCCTGTTCCGCCAGGAAGCGCTGCCGGTGGGCGGCGAAGTCCTGGTCGATGGTGTCGCGGGCGACGACCGAGTAGAAGCGGGCCTCGTGCCCGTCCGCCTTCGGGCGCAGCACACGGCCGAGGCGCTGCGCCTCCTCCTGCCGCGACCCGAACGTGCCGGACACCTGGATGGCGACGGTCGCCTCGGGCAGGTCGATGGAGAAGTTCGCGACCTTCGACACGACCAGCACGCTGATCTCGCCCTGCCGGAACGCCTCGAAGAGCTTCTCGCGGACCGCGTTCGTCGTCTCGCCCTTGATGACCGGCGCGTCCAAGTGGGCGCCCAGCTCGTCGAGTTGGTCGATGTACTGCCCGATGACGAGGGTCTGCTCACCCGCGTGCTTGCGCACGAGCGCCTCGGTGACCTTGCGCTTGGTGGCGGTCGTCGCGCAGAACCGGTACTTCTCCTCGGCCTCGGCGGTGGCGTACGCGAGCCGCTCGGAGTCCGTCAGATTGACCCGCACCTCGACACAGTCGGCGGGCGCGATGTACCCCTGCGCCTCGATCTCCTTCCACGGCGCGTCGAACCGCTTCGGCCCGATGAGCGAGAAGACGTCCGACTCCCGCCCGTCCTCGCGCACGAGCGTCGCGGTGAGCCCCAGCCGGCGCCGGGCCTGGAGGTCGGCGGTGAACTTGAAGACGGGCGCGGGCAGCAGGTGCACCTCGTCGTAGACGACGAGTCCCCAGTCGCGCGAATCGAAGAGCTCCAGGTGCGGGTAGACACCCTTCCGCTTCGTCGTCAGGACCTGGTACGTGGCGATGGTGACCGGCCGGATCTCCTTCTTCGTACCGCTGTACTCGCCGATCTCGTCCTCGGTCAGCGAGGTCCGCTTCACCAGCTCGTGCTTCCACTGCCGGGCGGAGACAGTGTTCGTGACGAGGATGAGGGTGGTCGCCTTGGCCTGCGCCATGGCCCCGGCGCCGACGAGCGTCTTGCCCGCCCCGCACGGCAGCACGACGACACCGCTGCCGCCGTGCCAGAAGCCCTCGACGGCCTGCTTCTGGTACGGGCGAAGGGCCCAGCCGTCCTCGGCGAGCTCGATGGGGTGCGCCTCGCCGTCGACGTACCCGGCGAGGTCCTCGGCCGGCCAGCCCAGCTTCAGGAGCGTCTGCTTGACCTGCCCGCGCTCGGAGGGGTGCACGGCCACGGTGTCGGCGTCGATCCGGGCGCCCACCAGCGGGGCGACCTTCTTGGACCGCAGGATCTCCTCGAGCACGGGCCGGTCGGTGGTCGTGAGCACCAGCCCGTGGGCCGGGTGCTTGGACAGCGTGAGGCGGCCGTAGCGGTCCATCGTCTCGGCGATGTCGACGAGCAGCGCGTGCGGCACCGGGTACCGGCTGAACTCGACGAGCGCGTCCACGACCTGCTCCGCGTCGTGCCCGGCGGCCCGCGCGTTCCACAGCCCCAGCGGCGTGAGCCGGTAGGTGTGGATGTGCTCGGGGGCCCGCTCCAGCTCGGCGAACGGGGCGATCGCCCGGCGGCACGCGTCGGCCTGCTCGTGGTCGACCTCAAGAAGCAGGGTCTTGTCCGACTGGACGATGAGTGGACCGTTCACGCGCGGCACCCTTTCTGCATGGGCCTGGCCGGAGTGGCCAAACGTCCAGTGTGCCGCATGCCGCGCGGTGAGCGGAGTGACGCAGGTCGCGTCCGGCGTCCCTACTGCTCGGAGAGTTCCGCGACCCCCGTCACCCGGTGCAGCGGATACGTGCGCACCTCGTCGGCCGTGTGGTCGTACGCCGTCACGAAGCCGCCCTCGACGCGGATCGGGGCGATGACGCGCTGGCTGGCGGCGCCCTCCGCGTTCACGTAGCCGATCCACAGGGTGTCGCCCGTCATGACCGCGGCCTGCATCGTGGCGAGGGTCTCGGCGGCCGTGGTGCGGGGGAGTGCGCCGTCGCCGGGGTGGGCGGGGGTCTCCTTGCGCGGGGTCGTGGCCGCCAGGTCGCCCGCCCTGATGGCCCGGATCGCGGCGTCCAGGAGCGTCCCGTCGGGCAGCGGCGGGCCGTCGGGGACCGGCTCGGGGGCCGTGCGCGGCGGGGTGCGGTGGGCGTGGGCGCGGGTGATGAGGACGTCGCCGTCGGGGGTCTCCGCGGCCGGCGCGAAGCCCATCGAGCGCAGGCCGTCCAGGAGCGTGCCGGGGTCGGCCTGGGCCGCGAGGACGGTCGGGGCGAGGCGGCGCAGGCGCAGGGCGGCGGCCCGCTTGTCGGCGAGGATCTCGCCGAGGACGGCGTCGTCGTCGCAGCGGACGTAGGCGGAGGCCGCGCCGATGCGCAGGTGGCCGTGGCGGCGGGCCACGTCGTCGATCAGGTAGGCGAGCGGCTGGGGGACCGGCGTACGGGCGTGGGCGGCCAGGAACGCGTGCAGGTCGGAGGCCGTGCGGCCCGCGTCGAGCGCGCGGCGCACCGAACCCGGCGTGAACCGGTAGACCGTCGCGCCGCCCTTCGACTCGACGTCCGCGAGCACGGCGAGCGCCTCGGCGAGGGGGCGCTCCAGCGGTCCCGGCGCGACCGCCGTCAGGTCCGCCTGGAGCAGGACGTGGTCGAGGGGCTCGGGCAGCATCGGGGCCAGGAGCTTCTCGGCGCGGGCGGTCGCCGTGGCGTGTACCGGTCCTGAACTGGAGGTCAGGTTCTGGTCGGCGAGCAGCGCGCGGCCGTGCGCGGAGAGCGCGCCGCGGCCCGTCACGCCGAGCAACTCGGCCTCGGCCAGCGTCCATTGGGCCAGGCGCGTGCGCAGGTCGCGCGTGCTGGGCGAGGGCCGCTCCCACGTGAGCCTGGCGAGCAGCGACTCCGGGTCGGGGGACGCGCCCTCGGGCAGGGCGGCGAGCAGGGTCAGGACCCGGTGGCGTACCTCAGGCGCCGCCGAGCGGTCCAGGTGCGGGCCGAGCGCGGACAGCGTGCGGTCCTTGCTGTCGCGCCCGCCGACCACGCCGGAGGTGCGCGTCGCCGCCAGCCAGGGCGCCGCGAGCCGCGCCCACCGCTCGGCGGGCGGCCGCTCCAGCCACTCGTCGTACGCGGGCGTCGCCGCGTACTGCTCGTCGGCCTCGCCGTCCGACGCCAACAGGCCGGCTCCATAAGCCAGTTCGACCCAGAACGCGGCTGTTTGCTCCGTCGTGTCCAGGGCCGTCGCCGTGCGCTTGAGGTCCCGCACGCTCAGCCCGCCCGCGCGCAGGACGGTGGGGCCGCCCTCGTCCCAGTCCTTCAGCAGCTCCTCGACCGTGTCGAGCGCCGTGTACGCCTGCGCGGCCGCCGCCGCGTCCACAACCTGTGGACGGTGCGCCGCCTTCTCCCGCACCTCGGGCGGCAGCGGCTCCAGCTCGCGGTGCGCACGGCCGCCGCGCAGGTGCAGCGCCGCCTCCCGGGGCAGCACGACCGTGCCGGGCGTGGTGGGCAGCAGCAGGCCGCGGTCCAGGAGCCAGCGCAGGTGTGCCGCGGGCTGGGCGGTCACCTGACCGTACGGCGGCCCCCACACCAGGCGGTTCAGTACGTCGACGGACTCGGCCGGGGCCTCGTCGAGCAGCGCCGACATCCGCTCGGGCGTGGTGAACAGCTCGGTGAGCCCCGCCACCGCCGACACCCCGTCGTGCGTCGACGGCAGCCCGGCCGCCGCCACGATCTCCTGCAGCCGGGTCGGCGACATGCCCGACGTGGCCTCGGCGACCGTCGGGCCGAGGCCGGTGGGCGAGGGGTGCTGCGGGGCCGGCGCGAGCAGTTCACGGACGGTGCGCACGAGCCGGATCTGCTCGTCGCCGCCCCACAGCAGGGCCTGTTCGCGCAGGGTCGCCACGGCGCCGGGCAGCGCGTCGGCGGTGTGCTCACCCGGCAGCAGGGCGAGCAGCTTCTCGTACGTCGCCGGTTCCGGGGCCACGGCCAGCGCCTGCGCCACCTGCTGTGTGAACCGGTCGAGGCGGTCCAGGGCACGGATGACGCTGGCGCGGGTGCCTGCGCGCGTCGCGAGCTGGGTGAGGTCGTTCGGGACCGGGCCGAGCAGGTCGGGACGGGCCCGCAGCAGACGGGCCAACGACGCGTCGTCACGGGTCCGCAGGGCTTCCGCGAGGGAGCGGGGGGCCGCCGGGGGCTGCTCGTTGGGGCTCATCTGACCCACGGTAGCGGGCTTCCGTCCTGCCACGGCTGTTGGTTGCCGGGTGCGGCTTTCGTCGTGGCTGGTCGCGCCCCGCGGCGGAGCCGCATATGGACAGGGTCCCGTGCCCCTGCGGGGCGCTGTACCGTCGGGGGGTCAACTGTGCAGCCCCGGAGGGGACTTCGTGGGGATCGAGAGTGATCAACTCGTCTACGACTATCTGAGCCGCGTCGGCGACCTGGCCCAGCAGCGGCAGCTGCCGTCGGGCACCAGGATGCGCCTGGTCACGGAGTTGCGGGGCGAGATCGACCGGCGCCGCGCCAAGGCCACCGTGGACAGCCCGGCCGCGGTGCGCCGCATCCTGGACCGGCTCGGTACCCCGGAGGGGATAGTCAGCGGCGCCACAGAGGCGGGGCCCGGGGCCGACCCGGCGGCGCCGCTGCTCCGGCCGCTGCCCGAGCAGCCCGCCCCGGAGCGTCGCCGACGACGGGTCGTGCCGCGGCCCCGGCGCGAGCGCGAGGACGTACGCGAAGAGCCCGCCGACGTGCCCTCGCCCCCGCACCTGGCGGGCACCGACGAACTCGGCGCGTCCGGCGACGAGACCGACTGGTGGCGCATAGGGGCGGGTGGCACCGGATCGCTCGCGGACACGGACTCCGTGCCGGGGTTCGTCGGCGGGGTGGAGATCCCGGAGATCCTCAGGCGGCCCGGGCCCGGGCCCGAGCTGCGCAAGAGGCCGGTGCCGCGGGCGGAGCCCGAAGAGGACGAGGAGTACGCGGAGTACGCCGCCGACGACGAGGAGGCGTACGAGGACGCGGCGGAGACCGGGCGCCGCGTACGGCGGTTCGCCCGCCCCCGCTTCGCCCCGGCCGGCGGCCTCACGAACCCGCTGCTGCTGCTCGCGGCCGCCGCGCTCGTCGTCGGCGCCGTCCTCGGCAACATCCTCGCGCTGCTCATCGGCTGGGCCGTCGTCTACCTCTCCCGGAACCTGACCCTGGGCCAGAAGAAGTGGGCGGTCTTCGGGCTGCCCGGGCTCGCCGCGGTCGGCGGCATCGTCTGGCTGTGGGGGCGTACGGACGGGCGGTGGGGCGCGCCGATCCCCGACGGGCGGATGAGCGGCGCGCTCGGCGAGACCTGGCCGTGGGTGCTGCGGTGTGCGGCGATCGCGTCCGCGCTGTACCTGGTGTGGCGTTCGCAGCGGGCCCGCTGAGCGCGCCGGGTCAGCGCGTGAGGTCGGACTGCAGCTCGTCCAGGATCTGGTCCGCCGCGCTGTAGCCGATGCCCTGGATCCACAGCTCGTCGTCGACCTGGAACACGCGGTCGTCCCTGACCGCCTTCAGGCCCCGCCACAGGCCGCTCGTGGTGGTCTCGGTGACCTTGGCCTTGCCCGGACTCCCGTACGTGGACGTGAAGATGACGTCCGCGTCGGCCTTGTCGATCTGCTCCGGGCTGACGTCGTACGAGAACCCGTCCTTGGCCTTGTCGGTGACCGCGGGGCGGCCGACGCCGACGTCGGCGAGGATCGTGCCGATGTAGTTCTGCTTGCCGTAGATGCGGATGTCGGCGCCCTCGACGAACCGGACGACGTTGACCTGCGTCCCGGCCGCCTTCGCCTTGCCGCCGAGAGCCTTGGTGACGGCGGCGACATGGGTCTCGTACCGCTTGATCGCCTGCTCGGCCCGGGGCTTCTTGCCGAGGGCGTCGGCGTGCGTGCGGAAGTTCTGCTTCCAGGGGTAGCCGGTCGACTCGGTGAGCACGGTCGGGGCGATGGCGCTGAGCTGCTGGTAGCGCTGGCCGTCGCGGATCTTGCTGGACAGGATCAGGTCGGGCTTGAGCCCGGCGATCTTCTCCAGGTTCGGGTTCGCGATCTCGCCGACCTCCGTGATGCCGGTGGTCTGCGACTGCGGCAGGTACGAGAGGAAGGCCTGCTCGGCGCCTGCGCGCGTGGCGCCGACGGGCTTCACGCCGAGGGTGATCGCGGAGTCGAGTTCCGCGGTGTCGAGGACGACGACGCGCTGGGGGTTGTTCTTGACCTTGACGTCGCCCATGGCGGTCTTGACCGTGTGAGTGCCGTCGGCCGCGGGCGGGCCGGGCTTGTCCTTCGCGGCGTCGTCGGAGCTACAGGCCGATAGGGAGAGGGCCGTGGTGAGGGCGAGGGTTCCGATGACAGTGCCGCGGTGCTTGTGCATGGGTGCCTTTCGGTGTCTCGTCTGCCGGGTGCTCGTGCGTTGCCGTGTGCCGGTCCGTCGTGGCTGGTCGCGCAGTTCCCCGCGCCCCTTACGGGGCGCTCCATGGCATCCCCGGTACCACCAGCGGGGAGCCGGTCACCGGGTCGGGGACGACCACGCACTCCAGGCCGAAGACCTCGCGCACCAGGTCCGCCGTGACGATCTTCGCGGGGGCGCCCTCGGCGACGATGCGGCCCTCCTTCATGGCGACGAGGTGGTCGGCGTAGCGGGCCGCCTGGTTGAGGTCGTGCAGGACGAGGGCGATCGTACGGCCCTTGTCATGGTTCAACTGGCGTACCAGATCAAGGACTTCGACCTGGTGCGAGATGTCCAGGTACGTCGTGGGCTCGTCGAGGAGGAGGATGTCCGTCTCCTGGGCGAGGGCCATCGCGATCCACACGCGCTGGCGCTGGCCGCCGGAGAGCTCGTCGACGTTGCGGTCGGCGAGGGCGGCGACATCGGTGCGCTCCATCGCCTCCGTGACGGCCTTCTCGTCGGCGTCGGACCACTGCTGCCACCAGCTCTGGTGCGGCTGGCGCCCGCGCGAGACGAGGTCGGCGACGGTGATCGCCTCGGGCGCGACCGGGCTCTGCGGCAGCAGGCCGATCTGCTGGGCGATCTTCTTGGTGGGCAGGCCGGCCAGCGCCTTGCCGTCGAGGAGGACCGAACCGGCCGCGGGCTTGAGGAGTCGGCCGAGGGCGCGCAGGGTCGTCGACTTGCCGCAGGCGTTCGGGCCGACGATCACCGTCACCTCGCCGTCGGGGACGGCGAGGTCGAGGTCGTGCACGACGGTGCGGTCCTCGTAGGCGAGCGTCAGGTCGCGGGCCGTGAGCCGGCTCATGCGGTGCCTCCGGAGGTGGAGCGGGCGGAGCGGCTGCGGACACTGTGACTTCTCACGAGCAGCCAGATCAGGTACGGGGCACCGACGGCCGCGGTCAGGACGCCGACCGGCAGTTCGGTGGGGGAGAACAGGCGGCGGGCGAGCAGATCGGAGACGACCACGATCACCGCGCCGAGCAGCGCCGAGCAGAGCAGCGGGATCTGCGCGGTCCGGGTCAGCCGGCGGGCGATCTGCGGGGCGAGCAGCGCCACGAAGTCGACCGGGCCCGCGGCGCCGGTCGCGACGGACGCGAGGACGACGCCGAGTGCGACGAGTCCCAGGCGTACGCGGCCCAGGCGCACCCCGAGTGCCGTCGCCGTGTCGTCGTCCAGGCTGACGGTGCGCTGCGCGCGGGCCGCCCACGCGATGCACGGGACCAGGAGGAGCAGGATCCAGGCCAGCGGGCGGGCCTCGGGCCAGCCGCGGCCGTTGAGCGAGCCCGTCATCCAGATCTGGGCCTGCTGCGCGACGAGGTAGTCGCCCTTCGTCATGAACAGGGTGGTGATCGAGCGCAGGGCGATCGCGAAGCCGATGCCGATCAGCACGAAGCGGGTGGCGTGCAGGCCGCCGCGCCAGGCGAAGAGGTAGACGAGGGCGGCGGCGACGATGCCGCCGGCCACGGACACGTACGGCAGGACGGCGTACGAGGTCAGGCCGAACGTCATCGCGGCCACGGTGACCGCGCTCGCGCCCTGGCTGATGCCGATGATGTCGGGGCTGGCCAGCGGGTTGCGGGCGACGGTCTGGATGAGGGCGCCCGCGATCCCGAACGCGGCGCCGACCAGCAGGCCGACCACCATGCGGGGTTCGCGCAGCGTGCCCACCACCAGCTCGTCGGGGGACGGCTGCCCGGTGAGGACCTTGAGGACCTCGGCGGGGCTCGTGAACGTCTCGCCGACGCAGAGGTACGCGAGACAGCTCAAGCCGAGGGCGACGGTGAGGGCGGCGGCGACGACCGTCGCCCGGCGGTGCACCAGGAAGCGGGCGCGACCGGCCCGCACCACCGCGTAACCGGCGGGGCGCACCCCGGCCGTCGTGGCGCTCATGCGGGGACCGCCTTCCTGCGGACCAGGGTGACCAGGAACGGGACGCCGATCAGGGCCGTCATCACGCCCGCGGGCACCTCGCTCGGCGGGAACACGATCCGGCCGACCGTGTCGGAGACCAGCAGCATCACCGGTCCTGTCAGCGCCGCCATCGGCAGCAGCCAGCGGTGGTCGGAGCCGACGAGGGCGCGGGCGATGTGCGGGACGGCCAGGCCGATGAACGCGATGGGTCCGGCCGCGGCCACGCCCACCCCGGTGAGGATCGTCGCGCCGAGCCCGCCGACGATGCGGACCGTCGCCACCCGCTGCCCGAGCCCCTTCGCCACGTCCTCGCCGAGCGCGAGCGCGTCGAGGCCGCGCGCGACCGAGAGGACGAGCACGACGCCCACGACGAGGAACGGCCAGATCTGGCCGATCAGTTCGGAGTCCCGGCCGGAGAGCGAACCCACCTGCCAGAACCGGAACTCGTCGAGCGCCGACGCCTTGGTGGTGAGGACCGCGGTGGTGACGGAGACGAGCAGCGCGTTGATCGCGGCGCCGCCGAGCGCGAGTTTCACCGGCGTCGCGCCGCCCCGGCCGCTCGACGCGATCGCGTACACGGCGACCGATGCGATGCCCGCTCCGGCGAACGCGAACCACACGTACCCGGTGAGCGTGTGGATGCCGAGATAGGCGATGGCGAGCACGACGCCGACCGACGCGCCCTGGCTGATGCCGAGGATGCCCGGGTCGGCGATGGGGTTGCGGGTGATGCCCTGCAGGACGGTGCCGGCCAGCGCGAGGGCCGCGCCGACCATCAGGCCGATGACCGTACGCGGCAGACGCAGGCCCCTGATCACCTCGGCGGCGTTGCTGTGGCCGCCGTGCAGCAGGGCGTCGAACACGGCGGACGGTGCGATCGCGCGGGCGCCCACCGCGAGGCTGAGCAGCACCGCGAGGGCCAGCGCCACGGCCGCCGCCACGATCGCGAGGACCTTGGCGGCACCGTGTCTGACAGGCATGCACAACTCCGGTCGGGTCGGGCTTGGTAAGGCTTAGCTAAGTATGGGCTGTGAGGGCCCATCGTATGCCGGGGCAGAATGAACCCCATGGCTGCCCTCACAGACCCGGAATCCGCCCACGTCCCCGGCTCCGGCTCCGGTCCGACCGTCGGCTTCGACCTCGACATGACCCTGATCGACTCGCGCCCCGGCATCCGGGCGACCTGGGTGGCCCTGTCCGAGCAGACCGGTACGTACGTGGACGCGGACCTGGCCGTCAGCCGTCTCGGCCCGCCGCTGGTCGAGGAGCTCGCGCAGTGGTTCCCGGCGGAGCGGATCCCGGCGATGACCGCGCTCTACCGTGAGATGTATCCCACATACGCCATCGCGCCGACGCTGCCGATGCCGGGCGTCCACGAGGCGATGGCCGCGGTGCACGCGGCGGGCGGCCGCACGATGGTCGTCACCGCCAAGTTCGAGCCGAGCGCCAAGCTGCACCTCGCGCACCTGGGCATCGACGCGGACGTCCTCGTCGGCGACCTGTGGGCCGAGGGCAAGGCGCAGGCGCTGCGCGAGTACGGCGCGAGCGTCTACGTGGGCGACCACGTCGGCGACGTACGGGGAGCGCGGGCGGCCGAGGCGCACTCGGTGGCCGTCACGACGGGGCCCTGCGACGCGGACGAGCTGCGCTCGGCGGGCGCGGACGTGATCCTCGCCGACCTCACCGAGTTCCCCGCCTGGCTGGAGAGTTACGTCGGGCGCACGGAGCGCGCCGAGCGGCGCTGAGCCGCGACACCGCGCAGCACGCCGGCCGCGGCCAGCAGGAAGCCGACGCCCATCAGCATGCACACCGCGTAGGCGACGGGCGGGAACGTGTCGGTGTGGAGGAACAGCGGGGCCACCGTGACGAGGGTGGCGACCGCCCCCACGATGAAGACGATGCCGCCCGCTTTCACGAGGCCGTCGCCGGGACCGGCCGCGGCCGCCCGGGAATTGACTTGGGTTTTGTCACGCACCCAGCCAGGGTAGTTCCCAGCGCAGAGGGACAAGCACAGACGTCTTGTCACCGACCCCGGGACCCATAGTCTTGGTGGCGGGCGGGTCGTACTACCACGACCCGCTGTACTGCTATCCAGAGCGCTTTCTTTCTAGTACGAGGACGAGGACTCCAGGTGCCTACCGGCAAGGTCAAGTGGTTCAACAGCGAGAAGGGCTTCGGCTTCCTCTCCCGCGACGACGGCGGCGACGTCTTCGTGCACTCCTCTGTACTGCCCGACGGTGTCGACGCCCTCAAGCCCGGCCAGCGCGTCGAGTTCGGGGTGGTCGCCGGCCAGCGCGGTGACCAGGCGCTCTCCGTCACGATCCTCGACCCGACCCCGTCCGTGGCCGCGGCCCAGCGCCGCAAGCCGGACGAACTGGCGTCCATCGTCCAGGACTTGACGACGCTGCTCGAGAACATCACGCCGATGCTGGAGCGCGGCCGCTACCCCGACAAGGCCGCGGGCAAGAAGATCGCCGGCCTCCTCAGGGCGGTCGCCGACCAACTGGACGTCTGACCGGCACCGGCAACCCCGGGGTTTCCTCAACTCCGGGTGCTAGGGCGTGTCTTCAAACTCCCGTCTGCCTCACGACGCCTGGCACGCACTCTCGCCGCACCGGGCGTAAGGCCAAGTACATCCAGTACGAGGCCTTGCACCCGGCACGCCGAGAGCACGCACCAGACGCCGCGCGGCCGCCCTGCGGGCGACGACGGGAGTTTGAAGACACGCCCTAGCGCCCCTGTTCGCGGAGCCACTCCGTCACCGTCGGGCCGATGATGCGCGCCCCCTCGGGGGCCAGCAGCAGGCCGTCGGCCAGTTCGGGGAGGGTCGGCGGGGTCGTCTTCACCGGGCGGGTGTCGCCCCGCGCCGTCAGCAGGCGCTGCGTCAGTTCCGGGAGCCGGATCGGCTCGGGGCCGGAGAGTTCGACCCGCTCGGGGGCGGCACGGTCAGGGTCGAGGTCCAGGGCGAGTTCGGCCACGGCCCCGGCCACCGCGTCCGCCGCGACGGGCTGCACCAGCCAGTCCCCGACCGTGACGGAGTCGTCCGCGAAGGCCACGGCCCCCGGGTTCTCGGCGAACTCGTGCCACTGCGTCGTCTTCACCACCGTCGCCCGCAGCCCGCTGCCGAGCACCGCCTTCTCCTGCTCCCGCTTGGCCACGTAGTACGGGAACTCGTCGAAGACCGGGTCCTCGACCGTGCAGATGGAGACCAGGACGAACCGCTGGACCCCCTGCTCGCGCGCCGCCCCGAGCAGCCGCCGCGTCGCCCCGGCCACGGCCTCGACGACATCGCCGGCCGGATCCGCGGGGAACGCGTTCGACGCGTCGATGACCGCGTCGGCCCCGGCGAGGGCTGCTGTCAGGCCCTCGCCGGTGTGCAGGTCGACCCCGGTCGAGCGGGAGATCGGCACCACGGTGTGACCGGCCGCGGTGAGCCGGGAGGCGATCTTCGCGCCGACCGTTCCCGTGGCACCCGCGACAGCGATTCTGCTCATGTCCGCACCTTCTTCTACGACTTCGACGGCGTTCTGTGCTGCTTACGACGTCGAATCTACGGTGCGGAAAGACCCGCCGCCGGGTGCATTTGAACCCGGGAACGGCGGGTCAATTCTCGATCGGGTCGAGTCGGATCGGGTCAGGGGAACGCGAGCGCGTCCGGGGCGAGCGCCGGAACCAGGCCCTCCACAGCGGCCCGGGTCAGCAGCCCCCGGATCGCCGCGTAGCCGTCCTCGCCGAGATCCGCGGTGAACTCGTTCACGTACAGCCCGATGTGCTGGTCGGCGACCGCCGGGTCCATCTCCTGGGCGTGCTCCATGACGTACGGCCGCGACGCCTCGGGGTCGTCCCAGGCCATCCGGACCGAGGTGCGGACCGCGTCCGCGTACGAGCGCAGCGTCTCGGCGCCCAGCGAACGCCGCGCGATGATCGCGCCCAGCGGGATCGGCAGGCCCGTCGTGGCCTCCCAGTGCTCGCCCATGTCGGCGAGCTTGTGCAGGCCGTAGTTCTGGTACGTGAAGCGGGCCTCGTGGATGACGAGCCCGGCGTCGATCTTCCCGTCGCGCACGGCGGGCATGATCTCGTGGAACGGCATGACGACGATCTCGCCGACCCCGCCCCCGGGCACGACGTCGGCGGCCCACAGCCGGAACAGCAGATACGCGGTCGAGGTCTCGCTCGGCACGGCGACCCGCTTGTCGCTGAGGTCCACGTCCGGCTCGCGGGTGAGGACGAGCGGCCCGCAGCCGCGGCCGAGCGCGCCGCCGCACGGCAGCAGCGCGTAGTCGTCGAGGACGTACGGCAGGACCGCGTACGACACCTTCAGGACGTCGTACGCGGGGTCGCGGCGCTCGGCGACGCCGTTGGTGATGTCGATGTCGGCGAAGGTCACGTCGAGCGCGGGGGCGCCGGGGACGCGGCCGTGGGCCCAGGCGTCGAAGACGAAGGTGTCGTTCGGGCAGGGCGAGTACGCGATGCGCGTGGGTGCCGCGGGGGTCCCGGGTGCCGTGGATGCCGTGGATTGCGTCATGTCTGGTTCCAACTCTCCAGTACGGGCGCCGACTTCCCGAACGCGTCGGTGAGCGCGGCCAGCGCGTCACCGATGCGCCAGGCGGCGCGGTCTCGGGGCCCGACGGCGTTGGAGACGGTGCGTATCTCGGCCACGGGGACGCCGTGCGCGGCGGCGGCCTCGGCGACCCCGAACCCCTCCATCGCCTCGGCGACGGCAGTGGGATGACGGTCCCTGAGGAGCGCGGCGCGGGCCGCCGTGCCCGTCACCGTGGAGACGGTGAGCACGGTGCCGACGGTGGCACGGGTGGCCGCGGCGAGGTCTCGTACGAGGGACGCCGGCGGACGGTGGGTGACGGTGCCGAAGCCGAGTTCGGTGACCGGGAGGAAACCCTCGGGGGTCTCGGCGCCGAGGTCGGCCGCGGTGATCGCGTCGGCGACCAGGATCGCGCCGGGCGGGGCGGCGAAGGCGCCGCCGATGCCGGCCGAGACGACGAGCGTGTACCGGCGGCCGGACAGCGCGGCGGTGGTGAGCGCGGTGGCGGTGCCGGCTGCCGCGGCGGCCGGACCCACCCCTACGGCGATGACATCGATCGTGCCGGTGTCGCCCGCCGGGTGGTCGTGCAGGCCGCGCGCCACCGCGTCCCGTTCGGCCGGGACGGCGGTGGCGACGAGGACGCGTGCGGTGTCCGTGGTCAGGAGTCCTTCTTGAGCTTGAACGACCACAGGCCGTACGCCTTGGAGTCGCTGCCCTCCAGGATCGTCACGGTGGTGGCGGTGCCGGTGGCGCCGTACTGCTGGTTGAAGAACACGCTGCCCGGGACCGTGCGGTACGTCTTCTTGCTGGCGTCCGTGAGCGGCTGACCGTTCATCAGGATCGTCCAGCCCTTGTCCGCGATGTCCGGGTCGACACCAAAGCGGACCGTCTCATCGGGGTCGATCTTGATGGACTTGATGTCCTTGTCCTTGAGGCAGCCCTCGAGCGACGTCGGCTCGAGCGCCTTGCCGTCCTTGTAGCAGGAGGCCTCGGAGTTCACCGTGTTGCGGCCCACCGTGACGGTGGCCAGCGGGGTCGGCTTGTCGCAGGCGGAGAGGACGAGCAGTCCGGCGCCTACGGCACCGACGGCGGCCACGGTGCGCCTGTGGCGCACAACGAAACGCTGGGAGGTCATGGCGGAAGGCTATCTGGCGGGTCCGCTGCGTCTGCTAGGCGGGTACGGCGTGCCGTGCGCCCTGTGCGGTTCGTTGCCGAGTGCGGCTTTCGTTGTGGCCGGGGCAGGAGGGATCTGAGAGACACGCCCTAGGTCACCCGGGCCCGCGCCGGCCCGCCGTGGCGGGCCGCCGAAAGAAGACCCCGCACCGTCGACAGCCAGCCCACCGCCACGATGGCCGCAGCGACCGACAGGCCGAGGGCCCCGTTCAACGGGAGCGCGATCCCGATCGCACCCCCGATCACCCACGCCACCTGCAACAACGTCTCCGAGCGTGCGAACGCGGAGGTGCGGACGCCTTCGGGCACGTCCCGCTGGATCGTCGCGTCCAGGGACAGCTTCGCCAGGGCCTGGGCGAACCCGGCGACCGCCGCGAGGCACGCCGTCATGAACGCCCCGAAGAAGACCGCGGAGACGATCGCCGCGCCGAGCACCACCGCGACGACCGTTACGATGATGATCTCCGGGCCGCGCGATTTGAGCCATGCCCCGACGGCCGTGCCCAGCGCGTTCCCCGCGCCCGCCGAGACGCCCACCAGGCCGAGCGACATGGCCGCGCTCTGTCCGGTCAGCGGATGCTCGCGCAGCAGGAACGCCAGGAAGAAGATCAGGAACCCGGACAGACAGCGCAGCGCGGCGTTCGCGGCGAGGGCGTGCGTGACGGAGGTGCCCACCGTGCGCAGGCCGGGGCGGCGCTGCCGCTTGCCGGGCCCGCGCAGATGGTCCTCGTCGGCGGCGAGCAGCGCCTTGCTCTCGCCCTTGGACGAGTCGACCTTGGGCGGCAGCGAGAAGGACAGGAACATCCCGGTCATGAAGATCACGAAGGCGCCGTACAGGGGCCAGCGCGGCCCGAGCATCTGCAGCCCCGCCCCGATGGGAGCGGCGATCCCGGTGGCGAGCAGCCCGCCGAGCGTGACCCGGGAATTGGCCTTGACCAGGGAGAAGCGGGGCGGCAGCAGCCGTGGCACCACCGCCGAGCGCACGACCCCGTACGCCTTGGACGAGACGAGGACGCCGAGCGCGGCCGGGTACAGCTCGATGCCGCCGGTGACCACCGCGCCCGACAGGACCAGGGCGAGCAGCGCCCGCGCGAACATGGCACCGGCCATCGCGGCCCGCCGCCCGTGCGGCAGCCGGTCCAGGAGCGGGCCGATGACCGGCGCGAGGAGCGTGAAGGGCGCCATGGTGATGGCGAGGTAGAGCGCGACGCGGCCGCGTGCCTCGTCCGTGGGGACCGAGAAGAAGACCGTCGAGGCGAGCGCGACCGTGATCATGACGTCGCCCGCGCCGTTCACCGCGTGCAGTTCGATCAGTTTTCCGAGGCCCGACTCGCCCGCCCCGTGCGCGTGCGTCGCCTTGCGGATGCCGCGCGCGGTGCCGGTGAACGGCAGGTGGAGGGCGCGCCCGATCGCGCGGACGGCCCCGCGCACCGGGCCCGAGCCGCCGTGTCCGTACGCCGTCGCACCCGTCGTGCGCGACGACGGACGGGACGACGACCTTGCGGTAGCCACCCAGTCATAGTGCCCCTTGAACGGGCGTACTAGTGCCGATATGGGCACGCGGGTCGGGTTTCGGGTCGAGTGCCGCTCGTACGTCGGTGTGGGCGCAGGGCGCAGGAGGAGGTAGCGTGCGTAGCGCGCCCGCGGCGGTTGTTCTCGGCCGCGCGCCTCTTGGCCATCCCGCAGAATGGGTGGCGTAGGTGCGCCCGGAACGTCGGGCGCGGACGTCGACGCGGCCCTCCGGTCCGCTCCGTCCGCGCTCCCGCACACAGGACGGCGCACTCGTGAGACGGCGTAGGAGAGAAGCGATACCTGTGAGCGCAGCGACAACGCGAAGCCGCACCCCTGACCGCCTGTGCGCCGAGGCGGTCGATCTCGCCCGCACGGCCGCCGAGGAGGCCGCCGCGCCCGGCGTGGTCGGCGAGCACGTCGAGACGGTCGTCGAGGGCGACCGGGTCGTCACGCACCTCTTCGAGTGCAAGGAGTTCGGCTACCGCGGCTGGCGCTGGGCGGTGACCGTCGCCCGGGCCTCGCGTGCGAAGTTCGTCACGCTCGACGAGACGGTGCTGCTGCCCGGGCCCGACGCCCTGCTCGCCCCCGAATGGGTGCCGTGGAGCGAGCGGCTTCGTCCCGGGGACCTCGGTCCTGGCGACCTGCTCCCCACCGAGGCCGACGATCTGCGTCTGGAGCCCGGTTTCACCGGCGAGGACGCGCCGCCGCCGAACTCCCCGGTGTCCGAGGAGATGGCCGAGCTGGTCGAGGCCGAGTACATCGCGGACACCGAGGACGCCGAGGTGATCGCGGGCCCCGTCTCCGACCTGCCGGTCGTCCCGACCCGTGGCTCGATCGCGGCGGTCGCGGAGGAGCTGGGGCTGCGCCGGGCGCGCGTTCTGTCCCGCTACGGGCTGCATGTCGCGGCCGACCGCTGGGAGGAGTCCTTCGGCGCGAAGACCCCGATGGCGCAGGCCGCGCCGGCGACGTGCGTCTCGTGCGGGTTCCTCTCGCCGATCGGGGGCTCGCTCGGGCAGGCGTTCGGCGTCTGTGCCAATGAGTTCTCGCCGGCGGACGGGCGCGTCGTCTCTCTCGCGTACGGGTGCGGGGGGCATTCGGAGGCCGCGGTCATGCCGAAGCCGGTGCGTCCCGCGGGGCCGGTGATCGACGAGACGATCGTGGACGAGCTTCCGCTGCGGCCTGCCGCGGACGCGGGGTCTGTCGGGGCTGTCCCCGAGGGCGTCGAGGACCTCGGCCACTCTTAGGCGCCTTCGCGCCGTAGGGGCTTCTGTTTCGTAGCGACTGCTGCGCCGTCGTGGTTGCTCCGCGCCCCTTCAGGGGCGCGGGGAACTGCGCGACCAGCCACGCACCACCCGCACTCGGGGACGCACGATCCGAGGCAGCCTGGGTAGCCGCGATACCGTTCGGCCCGATCGATTCACCGGCCCCAGAGGAGACACCCGTGAGCGTCAGCAAGATCGCGCGTCCGGCGCCGGAGGGCATCGACCCGTTCGGTACCGCCAGACTGCGGCGCGGGGTGCTGGACGCGTGGGCCGCCAGTGGGGCCCGGTTCCGGGAGGACGCGAACGCCGAGGAGGATCTGGCGCTCGGCGGGTACCGGGACCGGCTCGTCGTGGAGCTCGCCCAGAACGCCGCCGATGCCGCGGGCCGCGCCGGAGCCGAGGGGCGCCTCGCGCTGACCCTGCGCGACGGCGTGCTGGCCGCCGCGAACACCGGGGCCCCGCTGGACGCCGCCGGGGTCGAGTCGCTGTCCACGCTGCGCGCTTCGGCGAAGCGGGAGGACACCGAGTCGGCCGTGGGGCGGTTCGGCGTCGGGTTCGCCGCCGTGCTCGCCGTGAGCGACGAGCCCGCCGTCGTGGGGCGTACCGGAGGCGTGCGGTGGTCGCTGCGCGAGGCGCGCGTCGAGGCCGCCGACACGGCCCGGCACAGCCCGGCCCTCGGGGACGAACTGCGCCGCCGGGACGGCCATGTGCCGCTGCTGCGGCTGCCGTTCGCGGCCGAGGGGTCGGCCCCCGACGGCTACGACACCGTCGTGATCCTGCCGCTGCGGGACCCGGCGGCACAGGCGCTCGCCGCCCGGCTGCTCGACGCCGTCGACGACACGCTGCTGCTCGCCCTGCCCGGCCTCGCCGAGGTCACGGTGACCACCGACGCCGGTACGCGCACGCTGCGCCGGCGCGCCGCGTCGGACGAGGACCCGTACACCGTCATCAGCGACGACGCCCGCGAGCCCGCAGAGCTGCGCTGGCGCACCGTCACCCGCTCCGGTGGCCTCGACGCCGAGCTGCTCGCCGACCGGCCCGTCGAGGAGCGCCTGCGCCCCCACTGGTCCGTCACCTGGGCCGTGCCCGCCGACGGGAACGGGGCCCCGCAGCCGCCGCGCAGCGAGCCCGTCCTGTACGCGCCGACGCCCAGCGACGAGGCCCTCGGCGTGCCCGCGCTGCTCATCGCCTCGTTCCCGCTGGACACCGCGCGGCGGCACGTCGCGCCCGGGCCGCTCACCGATCACCTCGTGCAGCGCGCCGCCGACGCCTACGCCGAACTCCTCGGCGACTGGCGGCCGGTGGGCCCCGCGATCCTTGACCTGGTGCCGGGGCCGCTCGGCAAGAGCGAGCTCGACGGGGCGCTGCGGGCGGCGATCCTGGAGCGGCTGCCACGGGTCGCCTTCCTGCCGCCCGCTCTCGCGCCCGACGGCGAGGACGACGACCGGCCCGTCGCGCTCAAGCCGCGGGACGCCGAGGTCGTCGAGGGTGCCGGTGCCGACACCGTGCGCGTCCTCGCCGACGTCCTGCCCAGCCTGCTGCCCGCCGGGCTCGAACGCCGGGTGGAACTGCGGACGTTGGGCGTCGCCCGGCTTCCGCTGACCGAGGCGATCGACCGGCTCGCCGGGCTCGAGAAGGAGCCGGGCTGGTGGCGGCGGCTCTACGACTCCCTGGCCGGCGTCGACCCCGACCGGCTCAGCGGGCTTCCCGTGCCGCTCGCCGGGGGCCGCACCACGATCGGGCCGCGCCAGGTGCTGCTGCCCACCGCCGAGGCGTCGGCCGTACCCGGCGAGGCCCTGGCCAGGCTCGGCCTCAAGGTCGCCCACGCCGACGCCGCGCACCCCCTCCTGGAGAAGCTGGGCGCGCTGCCCGCCACGGCCCGCGCGATCCTGACGACGCCCCAGGTGCGGGCCGCGGTCGCCGCGTCCCTCGACGACGAACCCTCCTGGGACGACGAAGGCACCCTGAGCACCGACGAGTTGACCGACCTCGTGCTCACGCTCGTGCGCGACGCCCACCTCGACCCCGGCGACGAGCCGTGGCTCGGCGCCCTCGCCCTCCTCGACGACGAGGGCGAACTCGCCCCCGCCGCCGAACTCGTCCTGCCCGGCAGCGCCATCGCCTCCGTCGCGCGCGAGGGTGAACTCCCGTACGTGGACGAGGAGTTGGCCGAGCGCTGGGGCGAGCAGCCCCTTGCGGCCTGCGGGGTCCTCGCCACCTTCGCCCTCGTCCGCGCCACCGACGTCGTCCTCGACCCCGACGAACTCGACCCGCGCGACAGCGACTTCCCCGAGCCCGACGACCCGGGGCTGCTCGACGCCGTCGACGTGTGGTGCGAGGACGTCCTCGACCGGCTGCCCGACACCCCCGTGCCGCCCGTCGTCACCGAGCTCGTCGCCGTCCGGGATCTCGACCTGGTCGACGAGGACCGCTGGCCGCAGGCGCTCGCCCTGCTCTCGCGGCCGCCGCTGCGCGACGCGCTCACCCAGCCCGTCCGCATCCTGCTGCCCGACGGCACGCACGAGCTGGTCCGCTCGTACACCGCGTGGTGGCTGCGCGGGAACCCGGTCCTCGACGGCCGCCGCCCCGCAGGGCTGCGCGCCGAGAGCGGTGACCCGCTGCTGACCGGCCTGTACGAGGCCGTGGACGCCTCCGGGTTCGACGACGAGCAGGTGCTGCGCGCCCTCGGGGTCCGCACCTCGGTCGCCGCACTGCTCGACGAGCCGGGCGGCGCCGCCGAGCTCCTGGACCGCCTCGCCGACCCGGACCGCCCGGTCGATGCCGCTCAACTCCACGCCATTTACGGCATGTTGGCCGACCTCGACCCCGAACAGGTCACGCTGCCCGACGAGTTGCGGGCCGTGCGCGACGGGGACGTGGTCGTGGTCGATGCCGCCGACGCGCTGGTCGCCGACGCGCCCGACCTCATCCCGCTCGCCGCCGGACGTGCGCTGCTGCCCGTCGCCCCGGCCCGGGCCGCGCAGCTCGCCGAGCTCTTCCAGGTGCGCCGCCTCAGCGAGGCCGTGGACGCGGAGGTCACCGAGGAGGGCGCCGAGCACCCCGTGCCCGACTCCGTGCGCACGCTCCTCGGGGCCGCGACCCCGGCGACGTACGTCGAACACGAGGAACTGTTCGTCTCCGGCACCGAACTCGACTGGCGGCGCACCCCCGACGGCACCGTGCACGCCGCGACCCTGGAGGGCGTCGCCGCGGGCCTCGCCTGGGCGGCAGGGCAGTGGCCGCGCCGCTTCGAAGTGGCGGCGCTGCTCGAAGACCCGTCGCGCACCGCGGAGTTGGCCCGCGACCGCTGGTTCGACTGACCGCACGCACCCCCGGCCGCTCAGGACCTTGGTCCCGGGCGGCCGGGGGCTTTCTGCCCCTCTGCGGGTCCAAGGTCGCTGTTAGCGTGGGACGTGCGATCCGCACACCGCGATCCGCACACCGCACGACCGACCGAGAGGAGGCGAACCGCCATGGACCACAGTCCGAGTTGCCCTTCCCCGCAGCACCGCGTCGCCTCGACCTCCGGCACGCTCTGAACCTGAACCTGAACCTGAACCCGGTTCCGAGCGCTTAGCCGTACGCCGTCGCGTCGCCCCTGGTAACCCCCCTGTCGCGTACCCCTGAACTCACCGGTACGCGTCCCATCGCCATGTCCCCGTGCCGCGGCGCGGCCCGCGCCAACTCCCGTACGACGGCATGCGGTTACGTACAGCGACGTACAGAAAACGGAGCATCACCATGACCACGAACATCGACCCCCGCACGCTCGACCGGGCGCTGAACGGCGCCGCCGAGACCCCCGAGGCCATTGCCCTGCTCACCGAGATCCGCGACGAACTGCGGGACTTCAACCGGGACATGGACAAGCTCAACGCGCTGACCGAGGAGCAGGTGACGTCCACGGTCGAGAACCGCAGGCTGACCGCGATGACGCTCATGTTCGTCATCCCGTCGACCTTCGCGGCCATCCCCGGAGCCAACTTCGTCCACCTCGACGAATACGGCTTCGACAACTTCTACGCCCTGCCGATCCTGATCGGCACGGTGGCGCTCACCGCGCTCGCCACCTTCGGCTTCGTCCGCAAGAAGGGCTGGCTCTGAGGTGCTGACTGACTGTCACAGGCATTGATTTGGAAGCGAGTTGATGCCAATCGGATGCGAGATACACGTCAAATGCTAGCCTCCTCCCCTTGTCCGCAACGGGGAGGCACCGAATGAAGAAACTGCTGAGATTCGCGTCCGTAGTGGCAGCCGTGACCGGAATCGCCCTTGCTTCGACAACGTCCGCCCACGCCGCTACGGACAGGAGCGGGGCGGAACGGCTGAACATCCCTGACAGCAGTGCATGCAAGGCAGGCCGCACCGTCATGCAGGGCATGGTCGCGGGGGCGGGCGGCCAGCTCTACATCATCTTCACCAAGGCGGGCGGGGCGGAGCCGGTCCTGTCCCGATGGTTGCGCGACGGCTCGACCTGGGACGGGGCCAGCTGGACCTGTGCCGGGGCGCCGACCTCCATCCCCGCACTCGGCCACGGCAACGACCTCGCCTACCACCCGAACTACCAGGGCCAGGGCGCCGCCCTGATCGCCACTCAGGGAAGTCAATCGGAGTACCCGAGCGACGATGTGACGGTCATTCACCTGAACTCGTCGGGAGCCGTTGGCGCGAGCGAGGTGGTCCATCTGCCCACCGGCGATATCAGCGGCCTCTGCTACAGCGCGACGGCGGCCGGCGGGGCCGGCAAATACGCCGCTCGCCGCGCGGGCAGCCTGTGGACCCATCCCGGTGCCGGTTCGCTGACGAGCGGATGGACGCGGGTGGAGACCAGCCTGACGAGTCACGACAATCGTTCCGACCAGGGCACCGACTGCTCCGAGAACTACATCTGGAACACCAAGTCCATCAACAAGTCAACGCCCACCACCGGGTGGAACTGGGTGTACCAGTACAACTGGTCCGGAGGTGACGTGGAGAGCGACATCGGAATTCCGGGGAACGACCTGGCCGACGAGATCGAAGACATCACCCACATCGGGGGCGACTTCTTCATCGGCGTCAACCGAAACGGCGGGAGCGCCGACTCGGTGAAGGTCTTCACCGAGTGACGTCCCTACTCGCCAGGCCCTTCGCCGGGGCCTTCTCCTAGGCGGGGAAGCGGCGGTCGACCCACTTCCACGTGAGTTCGAGGACGGCCGCCGCCACCACCGCCACACCCACCGCGGTCCACGGCATCGCGGTGCCCACCAGCTTCAGCGCGAAGAAGTCCTGCAGCCACGGCACGACCAGGACCAGCAGGAACGCGAAGGCCATCGCCAGGACCAGGCAGATCCGCCACCACGTGTACGGGCGGGCGATGATGGCGAGCACCCACATCGAGATCAGGAACAGCGTCAGCGTCGCCGAGCTCGTCTCCGCGTCGAGCGAGCCCGAGCCCGTGTAGAAGTGCCGGGCGATCATGTACATCACGAAGGTGGCGAGTCCGGCCACCGCGCCGCCCGGAATCGCGTACCGCATCACGCGCCTCACGAAGTGCGGCTTCGCCCGCTCCTTGTTCGGGGCGAGGGCCAGGAAGAACGCCGGGATGCCGATCGTCAGGGTCGACAGCAGGGTCAAGTGCCGTGGCAGGAACGGGTATTCGACCTGGAAGCAGACCACGAGCAGCGCGAGCAGCACCGAGTAGACGGTCTTCACCAGGAACAGGGTCGCCACGCGCGTGATGTTGCCGATGACGCGGCGCCCCTCGGCGACGACCGAAGGCAGCGTCGCGAAGGAGTTGTTGAGCAGGACGATCTGGGCGACCGCCCGTGTCGCCTCCGAGCCCGACCCCATCGACACCCCGATGTCGGCGTCCTTCAGGGCCAGTACGTCGTTCACGCCGTCGCCGGTCATCGCGACCGTGTGCCCGTGCGACTGGAGGGCGCCGACCATGTCGCGCTTCTGCTGCGGCGTCACGCGGCCGAAGACCGTGCCCTCGTCGAGCGCGTCGGCCATCTCCGCCCGGTCCTTGGGCAGGGTGCGGGCGTCGACGGTGTTCTCCGCGCCGGCCAGGCCGAGCTTGGCGGCGACCGCGCCGACCGACACCGCGTTGTCCCCGGAGATGACCTTGGCCTTGACGTCCTGCTCGGAGAAGTACCGCAGGGTGTCGGCGGCGTCGGGGCGCAGCCGCTGCTCCAGTACGACGAGGGCGGCCGGCTCGGCGTCCGTCTTGACGCCCGGGTCCTCCAGGTCCTTCGTCACCCGGGCGAGCAGCAGCACGCGCAGGCCCTGCTCGTTCAGCGCGTCGATCTCGGCGAGGGCCGGGTCACCTGCGGGCAGCAGCACGTCAGGGGCCCCGAGCAGCCATGCGCTGCTGGTCCCGTCGCCCTCGCTGAACGCGGCGCCGCTGTACTTGCGGGCGGAGGAGAAGGGAAGGGCCTGCGTGCAGCGCCAGTCCTCGCTGTCCGGGTAGGCGTCGATGATCGCCTGGAGCGAGGCGTTCGGCCGCGGGTCGGACTCGCCCAGCGCGCCGAGCACCTTGCGTACGTACGCCTCGTCCGAGTCGCCAAGGGGGCGCAGGTCGGCGACGTCCATGCCGCCCTCGGTGAGCGTGCCCGTCTTGTCGAGGCAGACCGTGTCGATGCGGGCGAGGCCCTCGATCGCCGGGAGCTCCTGCACCAGGCACTGCTTGCGGCCGAGCCGGATGACGCCGATGGCGAAGGCGACGGAGGTGAGCAGGACGAGCCCTTCGGGGACCATGGGCACGATGCCGCCCACCGTGCGCGCGATGGAGTCCTTGAAGTTGTGCTTCTTGACCACGAGTTGGCTGATGACCAGGCCGATCGCGGTCGGGATCATCATCCACTGCACGTACTTGAGGATCGTGGAGATGCCGGAGCGCAGCTCGGAGTGGACGAGGGTGAACCGGCTCGCCTCCTCGGCGAGTTGGGCCGCGTACGCCTCGCGCCCCACCTTCGTCGCGGTGAACGCGCCGCCGCCCGCGACCACGAACGACCCCGACATGACCTCGTCGCCGGGGTGCTTGACGACCGGGTCGGCCTCACCCGTCAGCAGCGACTCGTCGATCTCCAGGCCGTCGGCCTCGGCGCACGTGCCGTCCACGACGATCTTGTCGCCGGGCCCGATCTCGATCAGGTCCCCGAGCACGATCTCGGAGGTGGAGACCTCGGTCGCGACCCCGTCGCGCCGCACCGTGGGCTTGGCCTCGCCGATCACCGCGAGCGAGTCGAGGGTCTGCTTGGCCCGCCACTCCTGGACGATGCCGATGCCGGTGTTGGCGAGGATCACGAAGCCGAAGAGGCTGTCCTGGATCGGCGCGACGAACAGCATGATCAGCCAGAGCACGCCGATGATCGCGTTGAACCGGGTGAAGACGTTCGCGTGGACGATCTCCCGCAGGGAACGGGAGCTGCGCACGGGGACGTCGTTGACCTCGCCCCGGGCCACCCGCTCCGCGACCTCGGCACCGGTCAGCCCCGTGGCCCGGTCCGGCACGGGAACCGGGTGGACAGGATCCAGTTCCGCGCCCGCGTCGATGTGGGTCATGGGAACGACAGTACGGGCGATTTGGGGCGTTCACCCGTCGGGCGGGCGAAAGATCCGACCTGGGGAGGACCGGGGACTACCCCTTATGCACCCTCGGTCGTAGCCGCCGCTCGCTTGATCGCCGCGTCGCGCCCCCGCACGTACCAGATGCCGATCAGGCCGAGCCCGGCTCCGGCCAGACACGTCCAGATCCACCACGTGTGTCCGTGGTCGTCGAACCAGCCGTAGAACGGCAGCTGTACGAGGAAGAGGACGAACCAGAGGATCGTGCCGCCGGTGATGGTGGCGACGACGGGCCCCTCCAGGGGTTCCGGTGCCTCGTGCTTCGCGGATCCCGAAGAAAACACAGCCATGTGCACAGCTTACGAGGCCGCCATCAGCTGTGTCACAGGCCCTGTGCCGCACGGGTCTACGCGCGGAGATAGCGATTTCGACCTCAGATGTTCATACTGAAACAGCCTGAGTCTGGCCACTTCTGTTCGTACGAAATGCCAACGGAAACATCGGGGAAACCTGTTGGTGATCGCGTACGGACCAGACTCGATCAGGTCTTGATCACCTCCCGATCATGCTGTCCCGCCGCATGCTCCTGAACTTCCCGCCCGCAGAATCACTGCTGAATACCGCTGAGGTCACCCATGTCCACTTCGGCCACCGCCCCGGTCGATGTCAACGCGCAGCCGCCATCGGCCCCGAAGAACGGCTTCGACCGGTACTTCAAGATCTCCGAGCGCGGCTCGACCGTCGCCCGTGAGGTCCGCGGCGGATTCGCCACGTTCTTCGCGATGGCCTACATCATCGTGCTGAACCCGATCATTCTCGGCAGCGCGAAGGACATGTACGGGCACCAGCTCGACAACGGTCAGCTGGTCACCGCGACCGCGCTGACCGCCGCGTTCACCACGCTCCTGATGGGTGTCATCGGCAACGTGCCGATCGCGCTCGCCGCGGGCCTCGGCGTGAACACCGTCGTCGCCCTGCAGCTCGCGCCGCGCATGTCGTGGCCGGACGCGATGGGCATGGTCGTCCTCGCGGGCTTCGTCGTGATGCTGCTGGTCGCCACCGGTCTGCGGGAGCGCGTGATGAACGCCGTGCCGCTGAGCCTGCGCAAGGGCATCGCGATCGGCATCGGCCTGTTCATCATGCTGATCGGTCTCGTCGACTCCGGTTTCGTCTCGCGCATCCCCGACGCCGCGCACACCACCGTGCCGCTGCAGCTCGGCGCCGACGGCCACCTCAACGGCTGGCCCGTGCTCGTCTTCGTGCTCGGCGTGCTGCTGACCCTGGCGCTGATGGTGCGCAAGGTGCCCGGCGCGATCCTGATCTCCATCGTCGCCATGACGGTCGTCGCGATGATCATCGACGCCGTCGCCAAGGTGCCGGCCGCGAACTGGGGGCTGACCATCCCGAAGTGGCCCGGCAACCCCGTCTCCACGCCGGACTTCGGCCTGGTCGGCGATGTCAGCCTGTTCGGCGGCTTCTCGAAGGTCGGCGTCCTGACCGGCGTCCTCTTCGTCTTCACCGTGCTGCTGTCGTGCTTCTTCGACGCCATGGGCACGATCATGGGCATCAGCGACGAGGCGCATCTGACCGATGACAAGGGTCAGATGCCCGGCATGAACAAGGTCCTGTTCATCGACGGCATCGCCGTCGCCGCCGGTGGTGCCTCGTCGTCCTCCGCCACCACCTGCTTCGTGGAGTCCACGGCCGGTGTCGGCGAGGGTGCCCGCACCGGCTTCGCGAACGTCGTCACCGGTGGCCTCTTCGCGGTCGCGCTGTTCCTCACGCCGATCGCCACGATGGTCCCGTCCCAGGCGGCCACCCCGGCCCTGCTCGCGGTCGGCTTCCTGATCCTGTCGGGCGGCATCCGCGCCATCGACTGGGACGACTGGACGATCGCCATCCCGGCGTTCGTGACGATGCTGATGATGCCGTTCACGTACTCGATCACGAACGGCATCGGCATGGGCTTCATCGCCTTCACCGTGCTGCGCGTCGCGGCCGGCCGGGCCAAGGAGGTGCCGGTCGCGATGTACGCCGTGTCGGCCGTCTTCGCCTTCTACTACCTGATGCCCGCACTCGGCCTCACGTGAGGTGAGACCTGAGGCGACCCTCAGGCGGCCCCGTAGAACTTCTCCGTCTCCTCGACGGCCGTCTTGAAGCGTTCGTCGAAGTCGTCCCGAATGAGCGTCCGGACCACATAGTCCTGGACGCTCATTCCTCTTTTCGCGGCATGCCCCTTGAGCCGGTCGAGCAGCTCACCGTCTATCCGCAGGCTGAGCACTGTCGATCCCATGCGGAACAGGGTCGCGGGGCGGCGTGTGCGCGTGCGTCACTTTCCGGATTCGGCTCACTCATATGGGTGACGTGAGGTTTCTGCGGAGGGGCCGGTGGGGCGGGTGCGGTGGCGTGGATCACGGGCCTGGAGCGGATTTCCGGTGGTCGTTAGGCATAGTAATGAGTTACGCTAACGAACATGCCGGACCTTTCCCATGGCGACGACGCCGCCGCCGTGAACTCCCTGCGCTCCGCAGTGATGCGCCTGTCGCGTCGACTCAAGCACCAGCGGGTCGACGAATCGCTGAGCCCGACCGAGATGTCGGTGCTCGGCACCCTCGTACGATGCGGCACCGCGACCCCGGGTGAACTGGCCCGCAAGGAGCACGTGCAGCCGCCGTCGATGACCCGCATCGTCGCACTCCTGGAGGCCAAGGGACTGGTCAGGCTGGAGCCTCACCCCGAGGACCGCCGTCAGAAGGTCGTCACGTCCACCGAGCAGGCCGAGGCCATGCTCCTGGAGTCCCGCCGCAAGCGGAACGCGTGGCTGGCCACCCTGGCCGACGGTCTGGACGAGGACGAGTGGGCCAAGCTGCGCGCGGCCGCACCCGTCCTCGAGAAGCTCGCCCACCTCTGAGCCCCTTCGGGGGAACGACGACCGCCGAGGAGGCGAACCCACTTTGAGTACGGGATCCGGAGCAGACTCCGCCCCCGCACCTACCCCTACTTCCCCCGGCGCAGGGCGCAAGCCCTCGATGTTCGCGAGCCTGAAGGTGCGGAACTACCGCCTGTTCGCGACCGGGGCCGTCATCTCCAACACCGGCACCTGGATGGCCCGCATCACCCAGGACTGGCTGGTGCTCTCCATCACCGGATCCTCCGCCGCCGTCGGCATCACCACGGCGATGCAGTTCCTGCCGATGCTGCTCTTCGGCCTCTACGGCGGCGTGATCGCCGACCGGTTCGCCAAGCGGAGCCTGCTCTTCTGCACCCAGGGCGCGATGAGCCTGTCGGGTCTGTTCCTGGCCGCACTCACGCTCAGCGGTCACGTGCAGGTCTGGCACGTCTACGTCGCCGCCTTCTTCACGGGTCTCGTCACGGTCGTCGACAACCCGACGCGGCAGTCCTTCGTCTCCGAGATGGTCGGCCCGGACCAGGTCCGCAACGCCGTCTCGCTGAACTCCGCGAACTTCCAGTCCGCGCGCCTCATCGGCCCGGCCGTCGCCTCCGCGCTGACCGCCGCCGTCGGCCCAGGCTGGGCGTTCCTCGCCAACGGTCTGTCCTTCCTCGCGCCGCTCACCTGCCTGACGCTGATGCGCACCGCCGAGCTGCACAAGACGAAGCTCGCGCCGCGCGGCAAGGGCCAGTTGAAGGACGGTCTGCGGTACGTGTCCCGGCACCCCGAGCTGATCTGGCCGATCGTGCTCGTCGGCTTCGTGGGCACCTTCGGGTTCAACTTCCCGATCTGGCTGAGCGCGTACGCCGACGACGTCTTCCACGGCGGCGTCGGCATGTATGGCGTCTTCAACACGCTGATGGCGCTCGGCTCCCTGGCCGGTGCGCTGCTCGCGGCCCGGCGCCGTTCGACCCGCCTCAGGGTCCTGGTCGGCGCCGCGATCGGCTTCGGCACGCTGGAGGTCCTGGCCGCGTGGGCCCCGGGCGTGTGGGCGTTCGCGCCGCTGATCGTGCTGCTCGGCATCCTCGGCCTCACGGTCAACGTGACGGCCAACTCCACGGTCCAGATGGGCACGGACCCCGAGATGCGCGGCCGCGTCATGTCCCTGTTCATGATGGTGTTCACCGGCGGCACCCCGCTGGGCGGACCGCTCTTCGGCTGGCTCGCCGACCAGTACGGGGTCCGCGTCAGCTTCATGCTCGGCGGCCTGATCTGCGCCGCCGCCGCGGTCGGCGTCGGCCTGATGCTGGCCCGCGCGGCGAACCTGCGGCTCAAGGTGGATCTGCGGCGCGGCGAGCGGCACCTGCAGTTCGTGCCGCGGGCTCCGCGGGAACTGGCCGCGGTGGCCTGACGGCCGGTGGGGCTTCTCGCGGAACTGCGCGACCAGCCCCCACCGGCCCGCCGCCGACGACGTTCCCGGGAAACTGGCCCCATGAGACTCTTCGCCGCCGTGCTTCCGCCCGCCCCCGTTCTCGCCGAACTCGGCCGCGCCGTCGACCGGTTGACCGCCCGGGAGGGGCTGCGCTGGACCGGCCGCGACGGCTGGCACCTCACCCTCGCCTTCTACGGGGACGTGCCGGAGGCGATCGTGCCGGAGCTGGCGGAGCGGCTCGCGCGGGCGGCCGGGCACACGCAGGAGTTCGAGCTCGCGCTGCGCGGCGGCGGGCACTTCGGAGGCCGGGCTCTGTGGGCGGGGGGCGACGGTGACGTGGCGGCGATGCGGCGGCTCGCCGAGCGGGCCGAGGCGGCGGGCCGCAGGGCCGGGCTGCCCGGGGAGCACCGCCGCTACCGGCCGCACCTGACGCTGGCGCGCAGCCGGGGCGACGACGTCGACTTCGGGCCGTACGTCGAGGCGCTCGACAGCTTCGCGGGCACCGCCTGGACCGTGGGCGAGCTGGCCCTCGTACGCAGCAATCTGCCGGACTCCGGGGTTCCGGGAGAGCGGCCGCGGTACGAGAAGGTCGAGGGGTGGCCGCTGACGGCCACGCGTTAGTCTCGAAGGCGTGGACCCGAAAACGCGTAACCGGATCATGGCCGGTGTGCTGGTGCTGATGTTCGTCGTGGTGGCAGTGGCGGCGGCCGTCGGCCAGTGACTCCTGCCCGGCGGCCGCCGCTCCCGGTACCCGCGTGACTACCAGGCGAAGGCCTCCGGGGACGGGCCAGGGCCCGGGAAGATCTCGTCGAGGCCGGTCAGCAGCTCCTCGCTCAGTTCGAGCTCGAGGGCGCGCAGCGCCGAGTCCAGCTGCTCCCGGGTGCGCGGGCCGACGATCGGGCCCGTGATCCCCGGCCGGGTCAGCAGCCACGCCAGGGCCGCCTCGCCGGGCTCGATGCCGTGCTTGTCGAGCAGGTCCTCGTACCGCTGGACCTGCTCGCGCACCTCGGTGTTCTCCAGGGCGCTCGCGCTGCGGCCGTCCTTGCGGCGCTTGCCCTCGGACTCCTTCTTGAGCACGCCGCCGAGCAGGCCGCCGTGCAGCGGGGACCACGGGATGACGCCGAGGCCGTAGTCCTGCGCGGCCGGGATGACCTCCATCTCGGCGCGGCGCTCGGCCAGGTTGTACAGGCACTGCTCGCTGACGAGGCCGACGTGGCCGAGGCGGGCCGCGGTCTCGTTGGCCTGGGCGATCTTGTAGCCGGAGAAGTTCGAGGAACCGGCGTAGAGGATCTTGCCCTGCTGGATCAGGACGTCGATCGCCTGCCAGATCTCCTCGAAGGGGGTGCGGCGGTCGATGTGGTGGAACTGGTAGATGTCGATGTAGTCGGTCTGCAGGCGCTTGAGGCTGGCCTCGACGGCGCGGCGGATGTTGAGCGCGCTGAGCCGGTCGTGGTTGGGCCAGACGTCATCGCCGGCCGTCATGTTCCCGTACACCTTGGTGGCGAGCACCGTCTTGTCGCGCCGGTCGCCGCCCTGGGCGAACCAGTTGCCGATGATCTCCTCGGTACGGCCCCTGCGGTTAATGGATGAGGCCTCGCCCCGGCCGTACACGTTGGCGGTGTCGAAGTAGTTGATTCCGCCGGCCAGCGCCGCGTCCATGAGGGCGTGACTGTCGGCTTCGTCGGTCTGCGGACCGAAGTTCATGGTGCCGAGGACGAGCCGGCTGACCTTGAGTCCTGTGCGTCCGAGCTGCGTGTACTTCATGAGTCCCTAGCCAATGTGCTGGAGTGCGCTCTAGGCAAGGGAGTTGAGGGTGTGACCGGCGCGCGCCGCCGCGTGCCGTACGCGGTACCGCCCGGGCGTCACCCCGAACTCCCGGCGGAACGCGTGCGACAGGGCGTACGGCGAGCCGTAGCCGACCTCGCGGGCCACGCCGTCCAGCGGCGTGGTCGCCGTGCGCAGCAGGGTCGCCGCGCGGGTCATCCGCCACCACGTCAGGTACGTCATCGGGGCGCGTCCCACCAGGGCGGTGAAGCGGCGGTTGAGGGTGGCGCGGGAGACGCCCGTACGGGTCGCGAGGCGGTCGGCGGTCCAGGGGTGCGCGGGGTCGCTGTGCAGCAGGCGCAGGGCCTCGGTCACCACCGGATCGGCGAGCGCGGCCGGCCAGCGGGCGGTGGTGCGGCCCGCCGGGCCGGTCGTCCAGGCCCGGATCATGTAGACGAGCAGCAGGTCGAGCAGGCTCGGCACGGCCGCGCAGGAGCCGGGGCGCGCGGTGGCGGCCTCCTGGCTCAACAGGCCGATGGCCGACCGGAGTTCGGGGTGGCGCTCGTCGTCGTACGGCAGGTGGATCACGTCGGGCAGCTCGGTGAGCAGCGGGTGCGTGTGGCTGCGGTCGAGGCGGTACTTGCCGCACAGCAGCTCCACGGTGCCGGGCCCCGATGCCGGGGGAAGCGCGGGGAGTTGCTCGAAGGGGACCGCGCGGGCGAGTGCGGCCGGGGCGGCGGGGGAGTCGGCCAGGACGTGGCCCGCGCCGTGCGGCAGCAGGACCGCGTCGCCGCGGCGCAGGGTGAGCGGCGGCCCGCCGTCGGGCAGCAGCCAGCACGTGCCGGTCAGGGCGACGTGGAAGCCCGCACCCTCGTACGGGGCCAGGCGGACGCACCAACTCCCGTTCACTTGCAGGCGATTGGCGGAAGGGCTGCCCGTCCGTACGGCGGCTATCGCATCGCTGACCACGTCCATGAGGGAAGAGTAGGCCGACGACGGCGCCGCCCGTGAGCCGATCGCGTATCGCACCGAGCCGAGTGAGCATTGAGACGCTCGACCGCTCCTTCCTACCGTGGTCGTCATGGACACCGACTTCGCACGTATCACCCTGGGTGACATCGAGATCCTCAAGGTCGAGGAGGTTCGCGGGCCCTTCGGGCAGCCCGGGGAGCTGTTCCCCGGCATCGACGACGCCTGGCGGGCCCACGAGGAGTGGCTCGCGCCCGACTTCCAGGACCCCGACAGCGGGCAGGTGCTGGCCGCCGTACAGGCGTGGGTGCTGCGCGTCGGGGGCCGCACGATCGTCGTCGACCCGGGCGTCGGCAACGGGCGCGAGCGCCCCGGCACCCCGCACTTCTCGGGCCTCGACACGGACTTCCCGCAACGGCTCGCGCGGGCCGGGGTGCGGCCCGAGGACGTCGACGTCGTCGTCAACACGCATGTGCACGGGGATCACGTGGGGTGGAACACCCGCGCACAGGACGGGAGTTGGGTGCCCACCTTTCCGAACGCCACCTATCTCGTACCGCGCGCCGACCACGACTACTACGGGCCCGATGGCGCCGCCCGTACCCCGCACGACAACCACCGCTTCCTCTTCGCCGACAGCATCGCGCCCGTCGTCGAGGCCGGGCAGGCTGTGCTCTGGGAGGGCGACGCGTACCGCATCGACGAGGGTCTCGTGCTGGAGCCGGCGCCAGGACACACCCCGGGCTCCTCGGTCCTGCGGCTCGCCTCCGGCGCCGACCGGGCCGTCTTCGTCGGGGACCTGCTGCACAGCCCGGCCCAGTTCGCGGCGCCCACGTGCAGCAGCGCGATGTGCGTGGACCGGGCGGAGTCCGCGGCCAGCCGGGTGCGGGTGCTGCGGCGGGCGGCCGACGAGCGGGAGCTGGTGATCCCGGCGCACTTTCCCGGGCCCGTGGCGGCGGAGATCCGGCGCGAGGGGAGCGGGTTCGCGGTCAGCCGGTGGCAGTGACCGGCGCCCGCAGACGGGTGCAGGGCTGTCCGCGTGGTGCGAACAGCCCTGCAGGGTAGGCGAGTTGGTGCGGTCAGGAGCGGCGGCGTCGCCCGCCCGCGAAGCGCATCGCGAAGACGCCCGCGCCCACCAGCAGCACGCTGAAACCGGCCAGCGCGTACGTGCCGGGGGAGCCGGAGTTGGCCAGCGAGCGCTTGATGTGCAGCTCCACCGTCTTGACGACGGTCTGGCCGCGCTTGTTGAGGCTGGAGTAGGTGAACGAGTCAGGGCCGACGTAACCCTCGTCCGGCGTGTAGATCAGCTGGTTCTTGCCGGGGACGACCGTCACCGTGCCGTGCTCGGGCCAGCGGATGGTCCTGGGCCTGCTGTCCTGGGTGGGCCCGGGGCCCGGCGGGACCGGGATGACGACGGGCTCGTCCACGCCGGTGTCGACGTCCTCGGGGACCGGGTCCTCGATGACCGTGCAGGTCAGGGCGACGTTCACGTTGGTCTTGTCCTGGGCGTCGGTCGCGTCGACCGGCTTGGTGACCACGGAGGGGGTGTAGCCCTCGGCGGGGCCGACCTTCACGTCGTACGTGCCGGGGGCCACGTCCTTGAAGGAGTACGTGCCGTCGGCGCCGACCGTGGTGGTCGCGGGGTTGCCCCTGCCGTCGAGCACCTGCTTGCCGTCGTGCAGGAGCGTGACCTTGTCACCGACGGGGACGCCGCAGTCCGAGCTGACCTTGCCGCTGATCTTCTGGTCCAGGGTGGACGTCCACAGCTGGTAGATCGGGATGCCGGTCTGGACGCTGAACCTCAGGGTGATGCTGCGGATCTCCACGGTCGGCTCGAACCAGCCGGAGGCGCCGAGGGTGTCCAGGCCGTTGCCGCTCAGCGTGGCGGTGGCCGGGTCCCAGACGGGCATGTCGGTGAAGGGACCGGAACCGGCGCAGGTGGAGGGCTTGGGGGAGTTCTGGCAGTAGTTGAAGGCGCCCTTGAAGCCGAGCTGGGCGGCGGTGAGCGGGCTGCCGTCGGCGCCGACGCCGCTGACGTGGACGCGGTCGGCGTCCACGTCGCCCAGGGTCAGGGCCCAGGTGCCGGGGACCGGCGAGTGGGCGTAGCTCAGGGTCGTGGTCGACGTCCTGCCGCCCGTGGCGGTGCGCAGGTTGACGTACGGCTTGCCCTGGGAGCTGCCGTACTTGGCGCCCACGGGCGTGCTCGCGCCGAGGAACGCGGAGTTCCCGGACTGGACGGGGTGCGAGGTGCTGTCCGTGGTGAACCTCCCCTCGGGGAAGCCCGACACCTGGTCCATGTGCACCACCCCCTGGCCCCGGCCGGTGACTTCCCAGTGGCCGTACTCGCCGTCCCCCGTGGCCGCGCCGGCGGACGTCGCGGGCAGGACGGCGAGGGCGAGGGCGGCCGATCCGGCCAGGAGGGCGCGAGCCGCCCGGAGCGGTGGTGCTGTCAGATCTTTGTCGGCTGGCATGAGCCCATGGTGGGAGCGGGCCGCGCCCCGGACGGGTCAATACACGCGTGATTGTCACAAGATCCCCCGAACGACGGATTCGGCCCTTTCGTACGGGAGCTGACGTCTCATCAGAACCGAACCCGCTCCGTGGCGCGTCCTCGCCTGCACCGGGAACATCAACAACCTCTATTCTCAACGGCGTTGCGTTGATTGCCAGGCGGCGGAGTTCGGGGGAGCCACACCATCATGAGCGAGGACGACTACGTCGACGGCGGCATCAAGCCGCTCACCGTCTTCGACCCGGCCCGCATCGGGCCGTATCTGCTGCTCGGGCGGCTCGGGGCCGGTGGCATGGGGCGGGTGTTCCTCGCCCGGTCGGACAGCGGGCGCACCGTCGCCGTGAAGGTGGTGCACGAGGAGCACGTGTCCGACGCCCGGTTCCGGGCGCGGTTCCGGCGGGAGATCGAGGCGGCGAGCCGGGTCGACGACCGGTACACCGCTCCGGTGCTCGACTCCGGCGCCGACGACGATCCCCCGTGGGTGGCGACCGGCTACGTGCCGGGGCTCTCGCTCGAGCAGGTCGTACGGCGGCACGGGCCGCTGCCCGTCGATTCGGTGCACACCCTCGCCGACGGGCTGCTGCGCGCGCTCAAGGACATCCATGACGCGGGGATCGTGCACCGCGACCTGAAGCCGTCGAACGTGATGCTGACCGTGGACGGGGCCAAGGTCATCGACTTCGGGATCGCGCGCGCCCTGGAGACCTCCGTCGAGTCGCTGCTCACGAGTACGGGGATGGTCGTCGGGTCGCCCGGCTTCATGTCGCCCGAGCAGATCCGCGGGCAGAGCGCGGGGCCCGGCAGCGACGTGTTCACCGTCGGGTGCGTGCTCACGTACGCGGCGACGGGACGGCTGCCCTTCGGGCACGGGGCCAGCAACCAGCACGCCGTCATGTTCCAGATCGTGCAGGACGAGCCCGACCTGGAGGGCATCGACGATCCCGCGCTGCGCTCGCTCATCGAGCGGTGCCTGACCAAGGACGCCGATCGGCGTCCGGGCGTGGACGAGCTGCTCGCGGACCCCGAGCGGGTCGTTCCCGTGGCCGCTGGTCAGGCCTGGCTGCCCGCCGACCTGGTCACGCATCTCGCGCAGCAGGCCGCCCGGCTGCTCGACGCCGAGGTGCAGCCGCTGCGCGAGGAGCCCGTGGACCGGTCGACGGTGGGGCTGCGCCCGCAGGCCGCCGAGCCCGAGCAGCCGCCCGTCGTCGTGGGCGCGGGCGACACCAGGCCGGAGGAGCGGGAGCGCCGCCCGCGCAGGCGCCGCACGCTCATAGCCCTGCCCGTGGTCGTCGTCCTCGGCGTCGGCGGCGGCACGGTGGCCGTGCTCCAGCCGTGGAGCGGCGGCAACGGCGTGCACGCCGAGGCGCCCAGCACGGTGAGCCCGTCCCCCGACGGCAGCAACTCGCCCGATACGCCCAGCAGTTCGCCCTCCAAGGGAGGCAAGGCGTCGGGCAAGCCGAAGAAGAAGGACGACGGCAAGGGCGGCGCCGACCGGCCCAAGGAGCAGCCGGACGGCGGGAGTTCGGCGACGGGCGGGGGCGGTGCGGCCGACATCGGCGGCACGTCCTCGGGCTCCACCGGTTCCTCCGGCTCGGGCGGCTCGTCGTCGTCGGGCGGCTCGACGTCGAGCTCGGGCGGCTCGACGTCGGGCTCGGGAGGTTCGTCGGGCGGATCGAGTTCCTCGGGCGGTTCGAGCAGTGGCGGGTCGTCCTCGTCCGGCGGCTCGTCGACCGGCTCCAAGCCGGCCGCGCTGACGAGCTACCGGATCGACTACGTGCACGGCTGCGCCGGAGCGTGCGACATGCCGATCAAGGTGAGCTGGTCGAAGGTGGCCCGGGCGACGCGCTACGACATCCACTACACCAACAAGGGCAGTCAGTTCGGCAAGAAGAACGTCGACACCGTGTACTCCACCGGCAACCTCAGCTACGTCATCAACGGCCCGTTCTCCGGTGACCAGATCTGCGTCTCGGTGCGCGCGGCCAACACGTACGGGCCCTCCGCGTGGGCCGAGACCTGGTGCGGGACGGTGGACTACTAGGGCGTGTCTTCAAACTCCCTCCCCCAGCTAACGCTGGGAGGTGCCCCCAGCCTCACGACGCCTGGCACGCACTCTCGCCGCACCGGGCGCAGACCCAAGTACATCCAGTACGAGGGTCGGCACCCGGCACTCCCCCGGCCGAAGGCTGGGGGAGGGAGTTTGAAGACACGCCCTAGGGGCGGGCCGCGCGATAGGGCCCGCCCAGCCTCCACGCCTGGTGCAGCGCGTCCGCGAACGCCGCGGCCAGTTTGTGTTCGCCGGACGCGTTCGGATGCGTACCGTCGTACGTGTCCCGGTGGATGTCGTACGACGGTGGGACCGACGCGAGCAGCAGCGGTGAGCGGGGTTCGTCCAGGTCTGCGACGGCCTTCGCCAGCAGGGTGTTGAAGTGGGCGACCTGGGCGGCGAAGGGGGCGTCGGTCTCGGCCCTGACGTTCGGGATGACGGGGAGCACGACCATGCGGACGGCCGGGTTCGCGGTGCGGGCCGCGGTGACGAAGCGGCGCGTGTTGTCCGCGGTCTGCTCGGCGTTCGTGTAGAAGCCGAGGTCGATCAGGCCCAGGGAGATCAGCAGGACGTCGGCGCGGGTCCCGGTGAGCGCGTCCGCGATCGCCGGGGCCATGTGCAGCCAGCCCTCGCCCCAGCCGGCCAGGTGGTGCTGGGGGAAGCCGGGGTCGGCGTAGTCGTGGGTGTCGCCGTGCAGGGCGGTGCGCGGGCCGACCAGGGTCGCCGGGGTGCCCGTGGCGCGCAGGTGCTGCCAGAACCGGTGGCGCCAGGTGTGTTCACCGGCGCTTCCGATGGTCATCGAGTCGCCGACCGGCATGAACCTGAGCATCCGCTCATCATCGTCGATCACTCGGACCGCGTGCGTGTGAGACCGAACACGCCTGGCAAGCTGGGGGCATGCGTGCGAACAAGGCGAGGCTGGGTGCGGCGGCTGCGGCCGTTGCCGTTGTGCTGCTCGGCGCGGGGGCCGGGCCGGCCGCGGCCGACTCACGGCCGGCGGGCTCGGACGGGTTCACGATCGAGGACCCGCGGATCACCGAGTCCAGCGGCCTCGCCGCCTCCCGCCTTCACCCGGGCATCTACTGGACGCACAACGACAGCGACGACGGCGCGTACCTGTACGCGGTCGACGGGCGGACGGGGAAGACCGTCGCGCGGCTCACCCTCACCGGCGTCGGCGCCCCGCGCGACGTCGAGGCCGTCTCGATCGGGCCCGACGGCGACCTGTACGTCGGGGACATCGGTGACAACCTCGGCGGCAAGTGGGACCACGTGTGGATCTACAAGCTGCCCGAGCCCAAGAACCTGCACGACCAGACGGTGCGGGCCAAGCAGTACGTCGTGAAGTACGCGGACGGGCCGCGCAACGCCGAGGCGATGATGGTCCACCCCAAGACCGGCCGGGTCTACATCGTGGAGAAGGACGAGGACGGCGGCGGCCTGTACGAGGGCCCCGACCCGCTGAACCCCTCCGCCACCAATACCTTCCGCCGTGTTGCCGACATCGACCTGTGGGTCACCGACGGCGCGTTCTCGCCCGACGGGAAACAGCTTGCGCTGCGCGGCTACTTCGGCGGCGTCGCGTACTCCTGGAACGACGGAAAGCCCAAGCGCCAGGGGCAGTTGAGCGTGCCGATGCAGGCGCAGGGCGAGTCCGTCACGTACACCGTCGACGGCAAGACCCTGCTGTACGGCAGTGAGGGGCAGGGGAGTTCGGTGAAGGCTGTTGAGGTCGAGGGCAGCGACGGGTCCGGCAACTCCGGTGGTTCCGGCGGGAGTTCGGTGGATGGGGACGGCGGTGGCTTCACGGGCAAGGCGGGTGCCGTGGGGGCCGCCGTCGTGCTCATCGCCGTGATCGGGATCGGGCGACTGCTGCGGCGGCCCAAGAAGGGCTGACCCGGGGGCTACGTGCCGAGGACGCGGACCTCGTAGTGCAGCGTGCGGTCGCGCTTCATGCGGTGTGCGAGCGGCACCCCGAGGCCCTGCATGACCGGGTGCTTGCGGCGGATCAGGTGCGCCGCGTGCTTCTCCTCCGCGCTGCCGTGGTCGAGGAGGCGGACGCGGGCCTTGAGGGCCGGCCCGGTGGGCCTGCCGCGCAGGGTGGAGGGGGCGATCTCCACTTCGGGGTTGTTGCGCATCCGCCGGACCTTCCACGCCTTGCCGTAGGTGCGGAAGTAGGCGTGGTCGCCCTCGATGACGATGTTGACGGGCGTGCCGACGCCGGTGCCGTCCTTCTTGTGCGTGGTGAGCAGGACGGCGTACTGCTTGACCAGCGGTGCGAGTTCCGGGCTCGGTCGAGTGGTCATACGTCCATGAATGCACTGCCCCGGCGCGCTGTCACCTTCTGCTGCGGGCTGCAACGAGTACGTCGAGGCCGTCCAGGATGCGCTGCAGGCCGAATCCGAAGTGGTCGAAGGCGTCCGAGAACGTGTCGTCGGACAGCGACATCATCACCGGGTAGTTCCCGGTGTCCATGACCGCCTCCAGGGTCGGGCGCTGGGCCTCCCAGAACGCGGCGTCCGTCATGCCCTCGACCAGGACGAGGACGGACAGCAGCTCGGGGTCGCTGAGCCCCATCGGCCGCAGCCGGCCCATCATCTTCTCCATGCCGGCCATGGCGCCGGGGCCGAGCACCGGACGCGCCTGGTTGACCTGGAGCAGCCACTGGGCCGCGCCCCCGTGTCCCGAAAGGGGCGCGGGGAACTGCGCGACCAGCCACGGCCGGTCCGCAGTTCCCCGCGAGAGATCAAACCCTGCGGCGAGCAGGGCGTGGGATCAGAGCTGCCCGATGACGTAGTCGATGCAGGCCGTCAGCGCCTGGACGTCCGCCGGGTCGATCGCCGGGAACATCGCGATGCGCAGCTGGTTGCGGCCGAGCTTGCGGTAGGGCTCCGTGTCGACGATCCCGTTGGCGCGGAGCACCTTCGCGACGGCGGCGGCGTCGATCTCGTCCGAGAAGTCGATCGTGCCGATGACCTGCGAGCGCTGCGCGGCGTCCGTGACGAACGGCGTCGCGTACTTCGAGTCCTCGGCCCACGAGTACAGACGGCTCGAGCTGTCCTTCGTACGGGCCGTCGACCAGGCCAGACCGCCCTGCCCGTTGATCCAGTCCAGCTGCTCGGCGAGCAGGAAGAGCGTGGACAGGGCCGGGGTGTTGTACGTCTGGTTCTTGCGGGAGTTGTCGATCGCCGTCGGCAGCGAGAAGAACTCCGGGACGTGGCGGCCCGACGCGTGGATGCGCTCGGCGCGCTCGATCGCGGCGGGCGAGAACACGCCGAGCCACAGGCCGCCGTCGGAGGCGAAGGACTTCTGCGGGGCGAAGTAGTAGACGTCGGTCTCGGCGATGTCGACCGGGAGGCCGCCCGCGCCGGACGTGGCGTCGACCAGGACGAGGGACCCGGCGTCGGCGCCCGCGACGCGCTTGATGGGGGCCGCGACACCGGTCGAGGTCTCGTTGTGGGTGAGGCCGTAGACGTCGACGCCGGCCTCGGCCTTCGCCTCGGGGTGCGTGCCCGGGTCGGAGGAGATCACGGTGGGCTCGGCCAGCCAGGGAGCGAGCTTCGAGGCCTTCGCGAACTTGGAGGAGAACTCGCCGAAGTTCAGGTGCTGCGACTTGTTCTCGATCAGGCCGTGCGTCGCCACGTCCCAGAAGGCGGTGGAGCCGCCGTTGCCGAGGATGACCTCGTAGCCCTCGGGGAGGGAGAAGAGGTCCTGCACGCCCTCGCGCACACGGCCGACCAGGTTCTTGACCGGGGCCTGGCGGTGGGACGTGCCAAGCAGGGAGGTACCGGTGGCGGCCAGCGCGTCCAGCGCTTCCGTCCGCACCTTGGAGGGGCCCGCGCCGAAACGTCCGTCGGCGGGCTTGATGTCAGCGGGAATCTGGATCTCAGCCACGTCGTGGAGCGTAGTCGGTGGGGTGTGCCGGGCCGCAATCCGTCCGCCGGGTGAGATACGGCATCTTGCCTGCGGGACCGCTTCCTGCTGCCGGGTCCCGTGTTCGATGGGGGCCGGACGCTCGCCACACGCGCCGCACGGCCCCCATCGAACACGGGATCCCGGGCATGCTGAAGACATGGCTGACGACATCGGCAAGGCACTGCGTGACGTCGTCCGGGGCGACGTCGACTTCGGCACCACGGCACGCGCCCTGAACACCATGGACGCGTCCAACTACCGAAGAGTCCCGCTCGGCGTCGTCGCGCCGCGCGACGCCGACGACGTCCGGGCGGTCCTCGCCCTGTGCGCGGAACGGAACGTGCCGGTCGTCGGGCGCGGCGGCGGCACCTCCATCGCCGGGCAGGCCACGGGGACGGGCGTCGTCGTCGATTTCACCCGCCACATGAACCGCATCCTCGACGTCGACTCGGGGACGCGTACGGCCCGGGTACAGCCCGGCCTGGTCCTGGACCGGCTGCAGGCGGAGGCGGCCCCGCTGCGGTTCGGGCCCGACCCCTCCACGCACAGCCGCTGCACCCTCGGCGGCATGATCGGCAACAACTCGTGCGGCTCGCACTCGGTGGCCTGGGGGACGACGGCCGACAGCGTGGCCGCGCTCGACGTGGTGGCCGCGGGCGGCGACACGTACCGGCTCGGGCAGGGCTGGGACGGCGCGCCCGAGGGGCTACGGGCCCTGGTGGAGCGGGAGTTGGCGACGATCAGGACCGGGTTCGCGCCGTACGCCGGGCTGCCGCGCCGGATCTCCGGGTACGCCCTGGACGCGCTGCTGCCGGAGAACGGCACCGACCTCGCCCGCTTCTTCTGCGGCACCGAGGGCACCCTCGGGCTGGTCACCGAGGCGACGGTCAAGCTGGTCGAGGCGCCGCGCGCGACGGCCCTCGCCGTGCTTGCGTACGCGGACGAGAGCGCGGCCGCGGACGCCGCCGCGGGCCTGCTGCCGTACGGGCCGCTGACGGTGGAGGGCATGGCCGCCGACCTCGTACCGGGCGATGCGGGGCTGCCCAGGGGCGGGGCGTGGCTGTTCGTGGAGACAGGCGGCGGGACGCCAGGGGAGGCGCGGGCCGCCGCCGAGCGGATCGTGCGGGCGGCGGACGTCGTGGACGCGCTCGTCGTCGACGACCCGGCGGGGCAGCGGGCGCTGTGGCGGGTCCGGGAGGACGCGAGCGGCACGGCGACGCGGATGCGGGACGGCAGCGAGGCGTGGCCCGGCTGGGAGGACTGCGCGGTGCCGCCCGCCCAACTGGGCGGGTATCTGCGGGAGTTCAGGGGGCTGCTGCGCGAGCACGGGCTGCGCGGCACGCCGTACGGGCACTTCGGCGACGGCTGCATCCATGTCCGTATCGACTTCGATCTGCTGACGCGGGACGGCATCGCGCGCTTCCGGCGCTTCTCCGAGGATCTCGCCGGGCTCGTCGTCGCGCACGGCGGATCGCTGTCGGGCGAGCACGGCGACGGGCAGGCGCGCGCCGAACTGCTGCCGGCGATGTACGGCGATGACCTGGTCGGGCTCTTCGAGCGGGTCAAGGGGGTGTGGGACCCGGCGGACGTGCTCAATCCGGGGATGCTTGTGCGGCCCGCGCGGCTCGACGAGAACCTGCGGTTCGAGGTGCTGCCGCGCAGGCCGGTGGACGTCGTGTTCGGGTACCCGCACGACGGCGGGGACTTCGGCGCGGCGGTGCGCCGGTGCGTCGGCGTCGCCAAGTGCCGTACGGAACAGCCGAGTTCGAGTACATCGGTGATGTGCCCCTCCTTCCGGGCCACCGGCGGCGACGAGACGCACTCCACGCGCGGACGGGCCCGGCTGCTGCACGAGATGCTGGCCGGTGAGGTCGTCACGGACGGCTGGCGCTCGGAGGAGGTGCGGGACGCGCTCGACCTGTGCCTGTCCTGCAAGGGGTGCCGCAGCGACTGTCCGGTGGGCGTCGACATGGCCACGTACAAGGCGGAGTTCCTGCACCACCACTACGAGGGCAGGCGCCGGCCGATGGCGCACTACGCGATGGGGTGGCTGCCGCGCTGGCTGCGCCTGGTGGAGGTGACGCGGACGGCGCCCCTCGTCAACGCCCTTTCCTCGGTAGGGGTGTTGGTGCGGATCGGGAAACGGATCGCGGGGGTCGCGCAGGAGCGGCGCGTCCCGCGGGTGGCGCGGGAGACGTTCAGCGCCCGGTGGCGGCGGGACTTCCGGCAGCGGATGCGGGAGCGGCGCTTCGGTGCGCGGGGCAGCGAGGTGGTGGTGCTGTGGCCGGACACGTTCACCGAGCACCTCGCGCCCGAGGTCGGACGGGCCGCGGTACGGGTGCTCGAGGCGGCCGGGATGACCGTGCTGCTGCCGCCGCGGATGACGTTCACGTTCGGCCCCGACCGGGTGTCCGGCCATGCGCTGGACCCGCGGCGCCGCCGGGTCTGCTGCGGACTCACGTACACGTCAACGGGCCAACTCGACCGCGCGCGAACGGTGTTGAAGCACACCCTCGACCTGATGCCGTCCGCCCTTGAGGGCGAGCCGCCGGTGATCGTCCTGGAGCCGTCCTGTGCGGCGGCGCTCCGCTCCGACCTGCCCGAGCTGCTCCCCGACGACCCGCGGGCGCGGCGCCTGGCCGACCGCGTGCTGACGTTCGCCGAGGCGCTGGAACGGTACGCGCCCGACTGGACGCCGCCGCGCGTCGACCGCCCGGCCGTGGGCCAGACGCACTGCCACCAGCACGCGGTCCTCGGCGACGCGGCAGAGCGGAGGCTGCGCGAACGGGCAGGTCTGGACGGCGAGTTGAGCGGCGGCTGCTGCGGGCTCGCGGGCAACTTCGGCTTCGAGAAGGGGCATTACGAGGTGTCGGCGGCCTGCGCGGAGGAGGCGCTGCTGCCCGCGGTGCGGGGTGCGCGGGACGGGTCCGTGGTCCTGGCCGACGGGTTCTCGTGCCGTACGCAGTTGGAGCAGCTGGCCGGGGTGCGGGGCAGGCACCTGGCGGAGGTGCTGGCCGAGGGCCTGGACGGGGCGGATCAGGGGGCGGATTAGGGGGCGGATTCTGGGGTCTACCCCCGGGCCACCTCATGGGCGAGGGCGATCAGATCGGCTGCCGCCGGGTGCCCCGGGCCCTCGCGGCGGGCCAGGTACACGGGCAGGGGCGGGGCGTCGGTGAGGGGGACGTAGCGGACGCCGGGGTGCGGGTGCATGCCGACCGTGGCGGTCGAGGTGACGCCGACCGCCCGGTCCGCGGCGATCGCGGCGAGCCAGTCGTCCGTGTTGGCCACGGGCAGCGTGGCGACGGGCCGCCCGGCGGCCGGCCACAGGTCGAGGGCGGTCGAACCGGAGACCGTGTTCAGGGCGATGACCTGGTCCCGCAGGTCGGCGAGGGTGAGCTCGGGGCGGTGGGCGAGCGGGCTGTCCGAGGGGACCGCCGCCACGCGGGCCTCGCGGTGCAGGAGCTCGACGACGAGGCCGGGGGCGTCGACGGGGCCGCGCAGCAGCGCCAGGTCGACGGCGCCGCGGGTGAGCCCGGCCGTACGGTCGTCGATGCGCAGCAGCTCGAGCGGTACGTCAGGGTGGGCCTGCCGCCAGCGGCGCAGCAGGGGAGTGGTGAAGTCACCGGCGGCCGACCAGGCGTGCCCGAGGCGCAGCGGCCGGTGCGCGCTGCGGGCGGCGGCCAGCGCGTCCTCGAACGCGGCGACGGCGACAGCCGCCTTCTCGCGGAACGAGCGGCCCTCCGGGGTCAGCGCCAAGTGGTGCGTGGACCGGTCCACGAGCCGCACCCCGAGCCCGGCCTCCAGGGCGGCGAGCGTCCGGGAGACGGCGGGCTGGGTGAGACCGAGCCGGGCGGCGGCGCCGGTGACGCTGTTCTCTTCGGCGATCGCGAGGAAGCAGCGCAGGTGGCGCAGTTCGATGGCCATGTTCGCGGAGCATAACGGGAGCGCAGAAGGCATTTCACATGCCGCGCCAGGGGTTCTAGCGTGGAGGTTCCTGAAGTGCGCGCAGTTCACTAAGCTGTGCCGCTAAGTGCATTTCATTGAACTTGAGTGATGTGGGGGGTGGCCCGTGAACGGCCCGAGAACCGAGGCGGCGGCAACGGCGACACCCGTCACGGCATCGGCATCGGCATCGGCATCGGTATCGGTATCGGCATCGGCGGTGGCCGTGCCGGAGGCGCGACGCGGTTCGCTCGGCCCGGTCGGCCTGGTGCTCACCGGGTGCGTCTCGGTGCAGTTCGGCGGGGCGCTCGCGGTGAGCCTGATGCCGCGCGTCGGCGCGATCGGCGTGGTGTCGCTCCGCCTGCTGGTCGCGGCCCTCGTCCTGCTCGTGGTCTGCCGCCCCCGGCTGCGCGGCCACTCCCGCACCGACTGGGGCACGGTCGTGGTGTTCGGCATCGCCATGGGTGCGATGAACCTGCTCTTCTACCAGGCCGCGGCCCGCATCCCGCTCGGCCTCGCCGTCACCTTCGAGGTCCTGGGCCCGCTGACCCTCTCCGTCATCGCCTCGCGCCGCGCGGTCAACTTCCTCTGGGCGGGCCTCGCCCTGTGCGGCGTGTTCCTGCTCGGCGGCGGGGGCGACGGGCTCGGCGGCCTCGACCTGGTGGGCGTGGCCTTCGCCGTCGCGGCGGGCGCCATGTGGGCGGCGTACATCATCTTCAGCGCCCGCACGGGACGCCGCTTCCCGCAGGCGGACGGACTGGCCCTCGCGATGACGGTGGCGGCGGTCCTCTGCCTGCCGCTCGGGGTGGTGGAGGCGGGCGGCCGGCTCCTCGACCCCGTGACACTCGCACTCGGCGCGGCCGTCGCCGTCCTCTCCTCGGTCCTGCCCTACACCCTCGAACTCATCGCCCTGCGGCGCCTGCCCGCGTCCACGTTCGCCGTGATGATGAGCCTGGAACCCGCCATCGCGGCCCTGGCCGGCTTCCTCATCCTGAGCCAGGCACTGTCCTGGGTGCAGGCGCTGGCGATCGGCCTTGTGATCACGGCGAGCATGGGGGCGGTGCGCACGCAGGTGGGGCGGGGACGGGTCCGCAAGGGGCGACGCGGGCCCGGGTGACGGCCGGGCCACCGGCTCGTCTTCGCCATGCGGGCCAAGGTGTCGAGTACGTGCACGGTGTTGAGCCTGGCAGATGCCGCCGAAGGGGTTTTCGACGGCCGTGTCTCCGCCACCCACTAGGGTCTCCGGATGACCGAACCCCAGACCCTGCACGTCACCCGTGACGCCTACGACGCCGTCGCCACCACCTACGCGGAGCAGTTCCACGACTCGCTGCGCGACCGTCCCCTGGAGCGCGCGCACCTGAGCGCCTTCGCGGAGATCGTGCGGACGGACGGCGGGGGCGGCGGCCCGGTTGCGGATCTCGGGTGCGGGCCGGGGTACGTCACCGCCCATCTGCACGGCCTCGGCCTGAACGCCTTCGGCGTCGACGCGTCCCCCGCGATGATCGAACTGGCCCGACAGGCGCACCCCGCGCTGCGTTTCGAGGTCGGGTCGATGGCCGCCCTCGACATCGCGGACGGCTCGCTGGGCGGGGTGCTCTCCCGCTGGTCCCTCATCCACACCCCGCCGCAGGAAGTGCCCCCGATCCTGGCCGAGTTCGCCCGGGTCCTGGCCCCCGGCGGGCACCTGCTCATCGGCTTCCCCGCCACCGAGGGCCCCGAGCACGAGACGCAGTCGTACGACCATGTGGTGACCACGGCCTACCGCTGGTCCCCCGACCACCTCGCCGCACTCCTGCGCGACCACGGCCTGACCGAGACGGCCCGCACGGTGACCGAGCCCAAGCCCACGGACAAGCGGCAGTTCCAGGAGGTCCAACTCCTCGCCCGCAAGCCCTAGGGCGTGTCTTCAAACTCCCTCCCCCAGCCTTCGGCCGGGGGGACCCCCACGCCCGCAGGGCGGCCGCGCGGCGTCTGGTGCGTGCTC